>JAYYRA010000036.1:0-152965 GCA_036127675.1 Verrucomicrobiota bacterium | reverse complement strand
AACAAGCAGTTGATTCTTTCCCGATATTTGGTGGGAACCTTCTGTATATTGGATCTGAGTCTTTTGAATATTTCACTAGTTTTCCTGCAGTTCATTTCCATGGTTTAGTTGACGAAGTCCGTATTTATGATCGTGTACTATCCGCTTCCGAAGTGCTATCTCTGTACAATTTGGAAAAGCCCAAGGAAGCATTGACCGATGCAAACTTCCAGACTGCAGTGAACCTGTGGTTTAGCGACGAAGCAAACGCGACCATGACTTACGGCCACATCAGTGACTGGAATACTTCGGCGGTGACGGATATGTATCAGGCTTTTATGGGACGAACCGATTTTAACGAGGATATTAGTGGATGGGATGTGGGCAATGTGATCAGTATGCAACAACTGTTTAGGGGAGCGAGTTCATTCAATCAGCCCATTGGAGGTTGGGATGTTTCTTCAGTCACCAATATGGGTTCGATCTTCAGAGGAGCGAGTTCATTTAATCAACCCATTGGAGATTGGAATGTGTCTGGGGTCACGATTATGACATCAATGTTTTATTCAGCCACCTCTTTTAACCAAGATTTAAGCAATTGGGACATGTCATCCGTTATCCTTGCTGGCGAGATTTTTCGCAATGCTCAATCCTTCAATCAACCCATTGGTGACTGGAATACTTCTTCGGTGACTTTCATGTTGAGAATGTTTCAAGGAGCTGTTTCTTTCAACCATTCAATCGAGAATTGGGATGTCTCGAATGTTACCAGTATGGCTCAGATGTTCCAAGGTGCCACTTCCTTTAACCAAGCAATTGGAAATTGGGATCTTTCATCCGTCCGCAATATCTATAAGATGTTCGAAGGTTCAGGTCTTTTTGATCAGGATTTGGGTAACTGGAATATTACCACGGATACAAATACTACCGAAATCTTTGACGATACACCCGCACTTTCAGACTTCAATAAGGGTAGGATTCACACTGCATTTTCGGTGAGCAATAGCTGGGCGTATGATTGGGGTGATTTTGCCAATCAAGCCCCTATCGCACTTGCTTCAATCACTGATCTTTCCACTGTGGAGAACCAAGCGATTGGCACGCTGGTTGGTAGCTTGAATGCCACCGATCCGGATGGGGATGTAATTACTTACTCATTGGTAAGCGGTGAGGGAGATACGCACAATTCCCTCTTCACTATCGATTCCAATGGCACGCTCAAGACCGCGTCGACTTTTGATTATGAGAGCAACGCCTCGACTTACACCATCCGAGTAAGAGCCACGGATGAAGGTAACGAGACAATCGAAGGAAACTTTACGGTTTCGTTGATAAACGACCCAAGTGATGATCTGGTTGCCTTAACTGATGAAAATTTCGGGTCTGCGATCAATCTGTGGTTCGATAACGAGGCGGAGGCCAATGCCACTTACGGACATATCCGTGACTGGAATATTTCCGCGGTTACCAACCTGGATGGAATCTTTCAATTTAAGGAAGAATTCAATGAGGATATCAGCGCATGGGACACTTCTTCGGTGACGAGCATGAAGAATACCTTCAACGGGGCCTCCGCTTTCAATCAAGACATTGGGGACTGGAACGTTTCTTCGGTGAACACCCTGATGCAAGCCTTCAAAAATGCCACCTCCTTCAACCAAAATATTGGAGGCTGGAATGTATCTTCAGTAACGAATATGGGAGGAATTTTTGACGGTGCGGTTAATTTCGATCAGGACATCGGGGGCTGGGATACTTCCTCGGTTACTAACATGGGCACCGTCTTCCGGGGAGCGGCAAGCTTTAATCAACCTATTGGAGAATGGGATCTTTCTTCGGTCGTAGATGTCAACGGGATGTTCATGAACGCCACTTCCTTCAACCAACCAATAGGCAATTGGGATATTTCTTCGGTCACCAATCTGACCAATCTTTTCTTCGGGGCTTCTTCTTTCAATCAACCCATAGGTTCCTGGGATACTTCATCGGTGACCCAACTATTTCAAACATTTGCACATGCTATTTCCTTTAATCAAGACATCGGGGGTTGGGATGTTTCGTCGGTCAATACCATGACTCAGGCATTTGCTAATGCCAGTTCCTTTAATCAGGATTTGAATGACTGGAATGTTTCGAGGGTTAAGCAAATGAAGCGGATGTTTGACGGAGCTAGCTCTTTCAACGGAGCAATCGGAAATTGGGATACCTCATCAGTGAAGGAGATGAATGTCGCATTTGCCAATGCATCTTCCTTCGATCAGGACATCAGCGACTGGAATGTTTCTTCGGTTACCGGATTTGGACTTCTTTTTAATGGAGCTACTGCATTGTCTGATGAAAATAAGGGATTGATTCATGAAAGTTTTTCAACGAATCCGAATTGGATGCATGGTTGGTCCGATCTTACTTCAGACCGGACCGCTCCCCAACTTGTGCTGATTGGCGAAGCCGAACTGATTCACGAGGCGGGTACCTTGTTCATTGATCCCGGTGCCACTTGGTCGGACGACCGGGATGGTTCCGGAGAGGTGGATTCCCAGACCAGTTTTGATTCCGGCACTCCTGGAATTTATTCCATAATCTATGAATTTTCCGACACCGCCGGCAACCCGGCTCAGCCGGTTAGCCGGACAATTTATGTCATTGATCTGACTCCCCCCGCACTGACTCTGACCGGTGAAGCAATAGTACGCATCGAAGCGGGTACGGACTATCTGGACGGTGGAGCAACTTGGACGGATGCCGTGGATGGCAATGGTACCTTGCTGGCACAGGGAGAGGTAAGGAGTTTGGTTCCCGGACTATATGTTTTACGCTACGACTATACCGATGAAGCGGGGAACCAGTCGGAGACGATAACCCGCACGGTAATGGTAAAGGATACCACGCCGCCGGTGATTAGCTTGAATGGATCAGCGGAAGTATCCATCGAGGCGGGAACCGAGTACCAAGACGAGGGTGCAAGTTGGTCCGATCTTGTGGATGGTACCGGAACCGTGGATGCAAAGGGAACAGTCAAGCACCGGGTACCGGGAGTTTACAGCTTAACTTATCGAAAGACAGATCAGGCGGGCAATCGTTCGGAGCGGGTCACCCGTACCGTGACGGTGGTCAATGATGATCCGAACAGCCTGACCTTGAGTGCCAACAAAGCGGAAGAGAACCTACCGAAGGGCACGGCGGTTGGACGCTTTTCGTGGAGCGATCCGAATGATCCGGAGGGCAGGGGAGAATACACCATTCAAATCATCAATGAGGAAGCCAAGGAACTCTTCAGAATCGATGATAATCACACCCTGCTGAACCGTGTTCCGCTGGATTATGAGTCCAACTCCAGTCATTCGGTAGTCATTCGGGTAGCGGATGCCTACGGGGGGAGTCTGGAGCAAAGCTTTGTCATTGAAGTGATCGATGCCTTCCTGCCGATTGTTTACACCGAGGATCCGGTAATGGTTGGAGCGAGGCACTTGGTGGCTGCGGGTCGGGTAATGGACGAGGGGGGCAGTACCGGTGTGTCCGTGCGGGGATTCCTGGTCAGTTCCTTTGCCGAGGTAAAATTGGAAGATACCGGAACCATTCGGGTGATATCCGGCAAGGGGCCCGGTGCCTACACCCAACGGGTCAATGGTTTGCAACCCAACAAAGAATATTATGTTCGGGCCTATGCCACCAATGCGGAGGGGACGGCGTACGGATCGAGCCTGAGGATCGAATCGATGGCTTATGAGTTGGCACCCGGTTGGTCCAATGCGAAAAAGGCAAACTTTGGAGAGGACTGGTGGAGCAGTCCATGGTTTGGAATGTTTCATCTGCAGGATGACAGTGGTTGGATTCATCACCTATCCATGGGATGGGCCTACGCAATGCCGGCCAGCGGGGGTGGAGTCTGGCTCTGGACCGAAGCAACCGGATGGGCCTGGACGGATGAGGGAATCTATCCCTTCCTGCATTCACACGATTCCCAGTCCTGGCTGTATTTTTACGGAAAGTCCAAAGATCAAATCCTGTTCTTCCGCTACTCGGATAGTCGATGGATGGTAAAACCACGAAAGGACGAAAATTAAGAATCACGAAAAATTTATATTGAAAAGATACTCAAAATTTAATCTCTATCATTTTTTACTGCTTTGCAGTTGTTTGCTGTCTGTGGTCGCATACGGACAGGAAAGATTAAGTGATGAGCAGGACCCGAGCAAAGGTGCGGTAATTGTAGTTTCCGTAAATGGTACTGCCCAGACCAAGGAACCGGAAGATGAGGGATTAACCAGTCGAGTCATACCTGGAAGTGTCTTAAGTGAGGGAGATTCGCTCGAAGTAATGACGGGTGGACAGGTAACCCTGTTACTATCGAATGGTACTCTTTTGACAGTGGAGCAAGAAACAAAGATGATTATTGGTCGATTTGATCAGGTTCCGTTCGAGCTTGGAGAGGGAGAGGTCGAGGATTTGAAAGAAGAACCAAGCGTTTCGAATGTAGAAATTGATTTGGAAATCGGCTCATTGATTGTGAAGACGAAAAAGCTCTCTAGGAATTCAAGCTTCGACATCAATTCACCAGTCGGTACTGCAGGAATTCGAGGGACGGAGTTTCAATTGGGAGTCGATCCGAGTAAGGGTATGCAATTAGATGTGACCGAATCAACCGTGGCATTCACCCCGCCTGGAGGATCACCGGTTCCAATTAGTCAAGGACAAGGTCTGGATGTTTCCAGAGCCGGGGCCATGTCTACCCGACCGGTGGCTCCGGTAGTGGCTCAAAAGATTACCGTTACGAATGATTCTGCCACTAAAGCCAGTGGAAAAGTAAAATTGGAAAGCGTTTCCAGAGCAATGAAAACAAGTACGGTGAAGGCGAAAAAGAGAAGAGAAGCACGGAAGAGTTCAAACAAGTCCAGAAAGCAAGAGCAGGAAACCAAGGAAGCAGAAACCGAAGAGCAAGCCCCGGAAAAAGAGGCTGAATTGATTGAATCCTCCAACGAGAAAAAAGAAACTTCCAGTGAGAAGAATTCCGGAGGGTCTGAACAAGGCTCCAAGAAAAGTAATCAACCAAGAACCGAAATGAAGCGGGGGTCGGAAAAGCCAAAAATTGATGAAATTCTAGAAGCGGATCAGGATGCAAAGCAGACTCGGAAGAGTGGAAAGAAAGCAGCGGCTTCAGCTTCCCAACTTGCCCGCTTTGGAATGGATGAGTCCGAATTGGAAAAGTTTTACACCTTCCCGGATTCGGTTCAGGCCGCGATGGCCAAGGAGCCAACTAGCGTGGTTCGAAGATTATTGGAAATGGAAGAGCTTACTCCCGTCTTGGCCGAGAATTTTATGAGTTATTCCAAGCGTGCCAGGGGTAAGTTACTGGCACTGGATGATCCCATGCTGGTCAGCCTCTTGGAGGATCAGGTTGAGGAGGAAATTATCCTGGATGTCTTGAGTGCGGGAAGTATTCAAAATGCCAGTGTGGAAAACTTGCCGGATCCAATCGAAACCAGTCCATTAGACCAGGAAATTCTCGTCCTCGGAGACAAACTAAGAGAGTCCGGTAATCTGGCGGTTTTTGAAGAGGTTGAGGAATTGAACGGTGGAAGCTGGAATGATGAATGGGTTGCCATCGCCGAGGTAGGCAACGAGCTTAGTAAAAGTTATTATTTTTTGTCTGACTGGAATAGCTTACAGGCATTCGAGGCGAGTCAGGCATTGAACAATCCGTTCTTTGATGAGGTTTCCAGTCTATATGATCAGTTGATGCTGGATTCGATGGATGTGGGAATGAGTCCTGCAGTAGTTGGTGGGAAATCCATCGAGATCGGGCCGGAAAGCTATAACTTCTCTGAGATGCTTGGGGACAGTATGGGTCTGTTGATTGGAGCTACCGAGAAATTAAAAATTCGTGGAGTGATTGAGATTGGAGCCGAATCTTCCAGCGGTTCATCGGTTGGATTAGTTAGTGGCGGAGCCATTGAGGTGTCGACCGGAACGAATCTCAAAAGCACGCTTTCGGACATGATCGTTTCCGCGAGGGAAGATGTGCTGCTAAACGAAACCACTCTGGAAAGTGTTCGGGAAGTGGCGGTTCGTAGCTTGAGGGACTTGCAAATTGAACAGCTCACGATCAATGCTCCGGACCGGGTCCACCTGCGGGCCAGTCGGAACCTTGATGTTAACGGACTGGAATTGAGCCAGTCTCTGCCAAGACTGATTATGGAGGCCACTACCATCCGCTTGAGCAATATCGATTTTCCAAGTGCCACCTCGGTTCAGTTGAATAGCTTGAAGGGGGCGATTGATGGGAGGTATCCAAACTTTGGTTCAGGGGTTTCACTGGAGCAACAACTGGGCAGAGTAAACTTTATCGAAAATGTAAGATCGGGTGGAAACTTGATGTATAATCGAACCAGTTTTGATCAGTTCGGAGGGAATATTTCCATTGGCAAACTGGCAAATCCTTGATTGGATTTAATGGTTAGATTCAATCGATGAACCGTTTCATTGCCCCACGACTTTTTTTTGCGATCCTTTGGTCGCTCGCCTTAACCATTTGTCTGTCCGGTCAAAGTGGTAAGATTCCAGAGCCTTCCCTGCCTGGCTACTCCGGATTTCATTCCAATCTGGGGATTCAGGAAATTGTTGAGGTGGGGGTTCCACTATCCAAAAAGAGGAAGGCCGCACCTTCAGAATTGCGTCCGGTTGATCCTGTTGCTTCTGGCAGTCTGGAATCATCCGTCCCGTTAAGGTCTTCGATTGCAGATGCTGAACCTGCGAGTGCACCTGCGCTTGAAACTTCTGAGAAAGATGAAATTTCATTCACTCCGCAAGTAGGGATCAGAACCTATCGAACCTCCAATGTCCTTCGGGCAGCAAAGGGTATGGAGAAAGGATCAGGGGTATTTGAATCGAATATTGGTCTGGGAATTTCAACCGAAGCGAAAAAATTAAGTCCTTATGTCACCTTAATTCCGAGACTGGATCTGATGATGCAATGGGCAAATTACGGCGAGCAATCCGATTTGCTTAATTATCGTTTCGGGTTGGTGAAAGGTGGTCTGGCATTTGGTTTTCCCAATGACTGGAGTGCTGGAATCACTTTAGATTATAATGTACTTCACAATCAAAAAACGGGAGATAAAACTTTCGACGCTTGGTCACCGGCAATCTCCCTGCAAAAACTTCATCCTCTATCTGATTCTTCCTTTGTCATGGGGGATCTGATGATTCGCCAATCATCTACTGAGCAAACGGTTACCTTTCCCGCAGCGGGAATTTTTGCCGATAGTGGAGACAACCGTCAGTATACTCTTTCCCTTACTTATGTAAAGGTGATGGGAGCCGATGGGAAATTCACCTTCATGCCAAGAATGGCTTACACCCTTACGGAATATTTGAAGAGTCCCAGTAAAGACCGGGACGATAAGCTTTTTTCAATTGGTGCAAGCTTGATGTATCAATGGACGGATTGGTTGAGTGCACAGACTTTCCTGACCAACGCTTCGATGTCCTCTAATTCAATCCCAGATTTTAGTGCTACGGATTTCGGACTTTCATTAAGTGCAAGTCATCGTTTTTAATCATTTTACTTCTTTAATCGAAGCGAGCACTTAATCCACCAAACTTCCCCACCAGTTCTTATTCGGTTGGTAGTTTGGGTCTAAGAATCGGGCATGCTGTTTTTCTAGGCTAATTTTTCTGGAGGATTTCATGTTTTCCCACCGTAGATTCCGTTTGACTGAATCAAATTGCGGATCGGGGACGGGGAAAGTCGCCTTGGTTTCCTCAAGCCAAGAACTTAATCTTTTTTTCATTTCTTTGGCTTGATCGGATTCCTTATTGATCAAATTTACCTGCTCTCCAATGTCCTCATTTAAGTCATACAATTCATCGCGACCATCTTCGTGATAGTGAATCAGTTTCCATTTCCCTTCCATAATAATCGAACTGGGCTCTCCTCCTTGATTTCCATAATGGGGATAGTGCCAATAGAGCGGACGATCCTGAAGCTCTTTTCCTTTAAGTAAGGGAACCAAACTAACTCCATCCACTTTTTGTTTTTTTGGAAGTTCAATTCCGCAAAGTTCCAGAAGAGTAGGGTACCAATCGATCCCATTTACGGGAGTGGCATTTTGCGAGCCGGCTTGAACGACTCCGGGAACTTTTAAGTAAAAAGGCTCACGGATGCCACCTTCCCATTGTCTCCCTTTCCCTCCGCGTAATGGAAGATTGGAGGTGGCATACGCATCCCCGGATGAAACTCCGCCATTATCTGAAGTGAAACAAATTATGGTGCGATCTTCCAAATTATGCTCTTTGAGCTTTTCCAGAACGAGTCCAATGGAGTCATCCAGTAACTCAATCATGCCGGCATAGATTGGACAGTCTTGTACCTGACGGACATTGAGTCGTCGGTCGAAAAGAAAGCGTTCCTTTTCATTTGTAAGTCCCATTTTTTCGGCTTTGTCCCGGTATTTTTTCCAGAGTGCCTGAGTACTTTGGATGGGAGCATGAACAGTGTAGTAGGAAAGGTAGGCCAAAAAGGGTTGGTCCTTGTGAGTCTCAATGAAATCAGCGGTTTCCTGCCCGAGCCGAAGAGTCAGCGACTCTCCGTCCGGACCAGATTCAAGATTAGGATTGGTGTAGGGCGAGAAGAATCCTCCGCGTGGACCACCGACATCCCAACCACCTTTATTAATGTCAAATCCATGGTCTGTTGGCCATGATCCTTCGCTCCCAAGATGCCATTTGCCGGCGAAAAAGGTTTTGTATCCATTTTTTTTCATCGCTTCGGCTAGGGTGATCTCTGAAGCACGAAGATTTTTCTCGTAGACTGGAGGAAGATGGCTGTCGAAACGACCGCGTTTTCGATGATCGGCACCGGTAGGGCCACCAATGTATTGAGTGATCCCATGATTGGTTGGATATTTTCCGGTAAGAATACTTGCCCTGGAGGGACTGCAAACCTGACAACTGGCATAGCCACGGGTGAATTTCATGCCGCCTATTGCAATTTGGTCGATATTGGGCGTTTCGTAAAAAGTGGAGCCTTCATTGCTCAGATCTTTTGCCCCAAGATCATCCACCAGAATGAAAAGAATATTCGGTTTATTCGAGAGTGCAAAGCCATAGGAGACTATGCATAAAATGGCAACAGAGAGAAAAGTTTTCAATTTGAACACCTGGAAATCAAAATTTCCGAAACTCGGAATTTGCAACCCAAAAATCTGGAATCCAGGAGAATAGGTTTGGAACAAGCCGGATTAATTCAAAAGAGCAAGGGTCTGATTGAATGTCTCGCTTGGTCGCATTGCCTGAGATGCCTTTTGATCATCCGGATAATAATAACCGTTTAGCTCAACCGGGTTTCCTTGAACTGCATTCAACTCCTCTACGATCGCTACCTCTTTCTCCCGCAGATTTTTGGACAGGGGCAGGAATTGAGATTGCAGATCAGAGTCTTGATCTTGCTGGGCTAATGCCTCGGCCCAAAAAAGAGCGAGATAGAAATGACTTCCCCGATTGTCTAACTCGTTTACCTTACGGGAAGGAGATTTGTTTTCCTCCAAGAAGGTGCCAATGGCTTGGTTTAATGTATCCGCTAAAATCTGAGCTTTTGGATTTTCCGTCTTGTTAGCCAAATCTTCAAGGGAAACTGCGATAGCAAGGAATTCACCAAGTGAATCCCAACGTAGGTGACCTTCCTCGATGAATTGTTGAACATGTTTTGGGGCCGACCCACCCGCACCGGTTTCAAAAAGTCCGCCGCCAGCGAGCAAGGGAACAATGGAGAGCATTTTCGCACTGGTACCTAATTCAAGAATTGGGAACAGATCGGTGAGATAATCCCGAAGAACATTGCCGGTTGCCGAAATGGTGTCCAGACCATCCTTGCAACGCTGACAAGTAACTCTGGTTGCCTCAATGGGTGCAAGTATGCGGATATCCAAACCTTCGGTATCCAGAGTGGTGAGCTTGGCATTGACATATTTGATCAGGTTGGCGTCGTGAGGTCGATTCTCGTCCAGCCAGAAGATCACAGGTGTTCCGCTAAGTTTCGAGCGTCTTACCGCCAGTTTTACCCAATCGATGATCGATACTTTTTTGGTCTGGCACATTCTCCAGATATCACCCTCCTCAACCTCATGGCTTAACAAAACAGAACCATTTGAATCGACAACTCGAACCGTACCGTTGGTCTCAATTTCAAAAGTCTTGTCGTGAGAACCGTATTCTTCCGCTTTCTTTGCCATCAGTCCAACATTTGCCACATTGCCCATGGATGTTACATCAAAGGCACCATTCTCTTTACAAAATTCAATTGTTGCCTGATATACACCAGCGTAGTTTCGGTCTGGAATGACCGCCTTGGTATCTTTTGGGTTTCCGTCTGGTCCCCACATTTGTCCGGAGGTGCGAATCATTGCGGGCATCGATGCGTCAATAATCACATCACTCGGGACATGAAGATTGGTGATTCCTTTGTCGGAGTTAACCATGGCAAGGGGGGGGCGGTTAGCCATAACCTTTTCGAGACTGGACTGTATCTCCTGCTTCGAATCTTGGGGAAGACTTTCCAGAGTGGAATAAAATGCGGACAGTCCGTTGTTTGGGTTGAAGCCTGCCGAATGTAGAACCTCTCCATGTTTATCCATAACCTCACCCAAATAAGCCTCCACACAGTGTCCAAAAATGATGGGGTCGGAAACCTTCATCATGGTCGCCTTCATGTGGAGGGAAAACAAGACCTCTTCGTCAATAGCTTGATTCAATTGAGCGGATAAGAAAGAACGCAATTCCTTACGGCTCATAACGGAGGAATCGATCACTTCGCCTTCGAGAAGGGAAAGATTTTGCTTCAATAATTTTATCTTACCCGACTGATCAATAAATTCGATGTTTACTTCTCCTGCTTGCTGAAAAATGATCGATTTCTCACTGCCGTAAAAATCGCCTGTACTCATATGAGCTACATGTGATTTTGATTCCGTTTTCCAAGTTCCCATGGAGTGGGGATTCTTCTGGGCATATTCCTTAACCGGTTTGGCTACCCTGCGATCAGAGTTTCCCTCTCGCAAAACCGGATTGACGGCTGAACCCAAAACCTTCGCATAGGTGGAACGAATCTTCTTTTCCTCTTCAGTCTTGGGCGTGGCAGGAAAATCAGGAATAGCAAAACCCTTGGATTGCAGTTCCATGATTGCATTCTGAAGCTGCGGGATGGAAGCGCTGATGTTTGGGAGTTTAATAATATTTGCCTCGGAACGGGTTGCCAGTTCACCTAGTTCCGCAAGAGCATCGGGGATTTGCTGCTCTGGTGTTAAGCAATGGGGGAAATGGGCAAGGATACGGCCGGCTAGGGAGATATCCTTTAATTCATAATCGATCCCTGAACTATGGGTAAAAGCCCGTAAGATCGGAAGTAGGGAATGAGTGGCAAGAGCAGGTGCTTCGTCCGTCTTGGTGTAAGCTATTGTAGAAGTTGTTGGCATGGCAAAGAGTTAAATCTGCAAAAGGTTCATTGAATAGGCATAGTTTCGTGATCCTGCAAACCTTACTTTGAAAATCAGCTGGAATAATCAAAATTTGTTTTAATTTAAAAAAAAGATGAAAATGCAACAAATCAATTTATTGAAGAATCATTCAGAATAAAATTACTGCTTGCCATTCAACGCCAGTAAATCTCAATAAAATAAATATGTCCTTGGAAACGATTGCAGCAGTGGAGGGTGAATCGATGCGTCCGATTTGGGTTTTACTAATCTCAGTCGCATGGGTGGTTCTATCCATTGCGAAATTCAAGATTCATCCTTTTCTGTCTTTGATGGTTGGTGCGTTAATTGTTGGTTTATTATCCGGACCATTACCTGAAACAACCATTGAAAATAAGGGTCTTTTTCATAGCCGGGTCGAACTCAATCCATCAGAAACTAGTTACTCTGAGCCTACTTTGGCAATTAAGTGGAGCTTGTATGGTTTTGGAAATACTGCCGGAGGAGTGGGCTTGGTGATTGCGCTGGCAGCGATCGTTGGAACTTGTATGATGAAGAGCGGAGCAGCGGAAAGAGTGGTAAGGCACTTGCTTGGAGTCTTTGGACTAGAGCGGGCTGGATTGGTTCTGCTGATTAGTGGCTTTTTGCTTTCCATTCCGGTTTTTTTTGACACGGTTTTTTTCCTTTTGATTCCTCTGGCCCGGGCAATGTCTTTTCGTTTGGGAAGTCGATATCTCTATTTTGTAATGACTATGGCAGGGGCAGGGGCGATTACCCATTCCATGGTGCCTCCGACTCCTGGTCCTCTAATGATTGCAGAATTTCTTTCGATCGAAATTGGTCATGCGATGCTTGCTGGATTGATAGCCAGTATCCCCTTAGCCTTTTTGGTTCTATGGGTGTCCGGTTGGTTTGACCGAAAGTTTAATTTTCCGATGCGTCCCGTTGCCGGAATTCGCAATGAAGATTTAAAGCGTACTCTGGAAAAAGATCTTAATCAATTACCACCTCTTTTTCAATCCTACCTTCCGATTGTTTTACCGGTGCTATTGATCTCCTCGGTATCGATCATTAAAGTCCTTTATTCACAAGGGCTAGAACTAGAGTTAGACAGCTTTTTCTTCAGAATTCTCAGTTTCTGTGGAGACCCAAATATTGCAATGTCAATTGCTGCACTTATTTCGATTTTTTTACTGATTGGCTATGGAAAAAATGACCTTAGCAAAGAAGATAAACCGGCATCGACTTCAAAGATTCTGGAAGCTCCTCTTTTAACGGCTGCATCAATTATTTTAATCACCGGAGCTGGTGGAGCTTATGGGGGAATGATTCGATTAAGTGGAGTAGGGGAGGTTATCGGAACCTTCGCAACCCGGATGGAATTATCCTACATATTGTTGGCCTGGTCCGTAACTGCCTTCATTCGAGTTGCTCAAGGTTCGGCAACTGTGGCAATGATCACTGGTGCGGGTCTGATGGCATCGATTGTGGGCAATGGAAATGATTTGGGCTATCATACAGGGTATTTATTTTTAGCGATCGGATTTGGTTCGATTACCCTTTCGTGGATGAATGATAGCGGTTTTTGGGTCGTTCAAAAATTAAGCGGACTTACGGAAAATGAAATGTTGAAGACCTGGTCTGTTTTGTTAACCGTTATCTCGGTTTTCGGATTAATATTGAGCTTAGCGGGCTCTGTCTTGTTGCCGTTAAAGTGAGTAGCCCGAAAATTTTTCAGAATGCTTTTAGAACAAAGCAATCTTTGGTTTTGCCAAAATAGCTTCTTACTGAGTTGACCAAGTAGGCAAAATTTAAAAGAGTCGAGTCTTGACGGTAAATGTAAAAAAGTCCTTGGAAGAAGTTGCTTCCAGTTTCTTGATAAATGGGGTTATTCTGTCTTGTGAAAGGCATGGAAACGGAAATGTTAATGACACCTACCTCATAACCTGTTCTGTGGATGGAGAGCAGGATCGTTACACCTTGCAGAGAATAAATCATCATGTTTTTTCGGATCCTGAAGGATTGATGCAGAACTTTGAAAAGGTTACCTCGCACCTACTAAAAAAATCAATTGAACAGAATCACGGAAAAGAAGTTTTGTGTCTGATTCCCACAAAAAAAGGCCTCACTTTTCATTTGGACGGGCAGGGGAATTTCTGGAGGATGACAAAATTTATTCCCGGTGGAAGATCATTTGAGGTTCCGGAAAATGATCGGCACGCGTATGAGGCGGCGAAATCATTTGGGAGTTTTCAAGCTGATCTGGCCGATCTGGATGCATCCAGTCTGGTTGAAACCATTCCGGATTTTCACAATACGAAAAAAAGGTTGGAGCGATTGAAAGAAATTTGTGAAGAAGATCCAGTCAATCGATTGAGAGAGGTAAGTGAACTTGCAGATTTTGCGATTCAAAACCAGAAGATTGCCTTTACGATTAATTCATCTGACTTTCCAACCCGAATCGTTCATAATGATACCAAACTGAATAATGTCTTACTTCATAAATCTACGGGTGAGGGAATGTGCGTGGTGGATTTGGACACGGTGATGCCAGGATGCGCCTTGCATGACTTTGGGGACTTAGTAAGAACCGCAGCAAGCTCCGCTTTGGAGGATGAAGTGGATGTTTCCAAAATGAAGTTTTTACCAAACCGATTTGCCGCTATTTTAGATGGATATCTTGACGGATCGGGTGAGATGTTGCTTAAGGAAGAATTGAATGCCTTACCAATGGCTCCTATTGTGATTACCTATGAGTTGGGAGTGCGCTTTCTTACTGATTTTCTGGAAGGTGATGTATATTTTAAGATTACTCGGGAGAATCATAATAAACATCGTGCCCGAGCTCAATTTGCACTGGTTCAATCTATGCTTGATTCCTTTGATGATATGAAGGGAATCCTTGAGCAGAAACTAAAATCTACCGGGACCTATTAAATAGAGAAAAGTTTCTTTTCTTATTCGGCTTTGTGCCTTGAAGGTTTTGCAGTGTTAACCCACTCGTTTCCATTCCAATGGACACCATGGTCTTCATACAATCGATCTAGTTTTTTTCTTTCGATGAGAAAATATTTTTCATCGAATGGAACCTCTTTTCCATTTTGATTCACAAAATACCAAACATCGCCCTTCCATTTCCAACGAATTTGCTGTGGGTGATTATGTAATAACGACAAGGCTAAAGGTGGTAGTGAATATTTATTTTTTTTCTGATTCTCATGCTTAATTGAGTGAATGAAAGAATGAATTTCATCCGGGTCGAAACGGAGTAAATAATTAAGGGTGTAGAATAAAATCCCCAAACCGAATAGAATTAAGGCAAAGGAAGTAAAATTGAAAAGTTTGTTCCATTTGCTTACCTTTGTATCCAAGGAGTCTATCGCTATTTTAAACTCTTTATCTTTGAAGTCTTGATTCATCAATCGAAGTAGCCGAATACTCAAATATTTTTAAATTCCTGTAGCCGGTTGTTTTTTAATCCATTCGCCATCTTCCCAATAGAAGCCCAAATCTTCTAAGTCCTTCAGAGCACTTACTGGAATTATCTTGAAATTGAATAATGAACTTCGTTGATCACCAATTTGAACCATCCAATTTTTGCTTCTCGAATCCCAAAAAATGGGATTAGAGTTGTAGTTCTCCGAAAGCTGAATCTTTGCCTCTATTGGCAAATGTATCTCTTTTTTTTGTTCTAATTGTTCAATACCTGCATTGAGAAATTGATTCACTTGATCAACTTTGAATTGCATCAAGTAGTAACAAGTGTAACTCAGTATCGCGACCCCAATAAACAACAGAGTGATGATTAGAATATATTGGTCCCGGTATGATTTCCATTTTGCTTGTTTGAAAGATCTGATTTCATCGAAACTACCAGAATTTTCAGAATCAACTTCTTTGGTAGGAGAATTCTGAACCGAAGAACTATCTGTTGGTTCATCTAGCATGACTCAATAAAGAATCTCATATAAAGAGAGAGGAATTCAATGATTTTTATTCGGGTATTTAGCAAAAGTTTTTTTCTGATAACTAAATTCAATGAATTTAAAACCAAAGCCGAAAACTGGTACCCACTGTCCAACCTCGAAATTGAGTGGTACCTTGGGATTTTAGTTCGTCGTGTTGAATTCCGCTAATTAATTTTAGATTTTCATCACAAAAATAATAATTGAGCCCAAGGTAAAGCCCTTGGTGTTCATCACCGCGACCATTGTTCAAGTCGATGGAAGAATCTCTAATATCTGCAAGAGGGGCATACCTACTATTTAGTTTAAGTCCTTCGGGTTGGTCAGCTTTTTGATGTAAATATCTTCCAACCAATTTTAGCTTATCTTGAGCTAACCAATACATAGGCATTAAAACAATACCTCCAAAATCCCCTTCTCGATTAGGGTTTGTTTGATCCCCATTGTTTCCTAATGCCAAAGTTGAATGGAGTACAAACGAATCGTTTCCAGTACGGTTGACAAATGAAAGTGCCCAATCGTTCCCTCCTGCAAGGCGATCTTCCGAAACATCACCCGCCTGCTTGTAGTATGAGATCCAATATTCCAATGTATCATAGGAACTTGTTTTGGAATAATCGGCCAGCCAAGATCCATAGTAAACCTTACTATCTTTCCAACCTCCAAGGTAATCATCGTATGTACCGGAAAAAACCGCAGTATCAAAGGTATGTTTGCCGGATGACCATTTTATCCAGACTGCTAGTGGATTACCTTTTTCTTTGTCGTAAAGCCATAATTTATTAGCAAAAGAAGACCGTTCCAGGCAATTAATTACCGTAGAGGAACGCTGCCATTCATCCGCCATCCTTCCGGTTCGCCGGCCGTAGCCAATTTCCAGTGAGTCAACCTGTTCAAAATTCCAGAATTGATCGGCGTTAAATATCAAATTGGCAGCCCGAAAGGTTTCATGTCCCCATTGGCGGTAGTCATTTGGGAAAGCATTTCTGTCGTTGGATAATTGACTAACCACTTTAAACTTCCAGTAAGTGCCAAATTTGCCATTCAACCCCATCCAGAATCGACGGAATTCCTCAAACGAGTCATCAAATGGATTACCTGTCCTATCTGACCCGTCGATATGTCCTATTTGATGCTGATAAGATAAGAAAAGGTTGGCACTTTGAAGAAACTCCGAATCGGGGTTTTCATAAAAGCGTCCGATGTCCTTGAATCCCTTACAAATTTCATCCGACAATTCGCCGTAAGTCGGAGTCAGTAGAAGGAAATGGAAAAGGGCACAGATCGATAAATAAAGTTTTTTTCTTCGATGCATGAATATTTCCTAATTGCCTTGGATAGTCTGGTCAATCAGCATGATAGAATGTCAATTACAGAATATTTTAAGCACGGCTTAATGGAACCTCATTCCGGAGATAAAAAAACATTGCAAACGCAATTGCATTGGACCCTGCGAATAACTGCCGCTTTGTGCTTTATCGGTCACGGAACTTGGGGTCTTATTACCAAGTCTGGATGGTTGCCTTTTTTTGCATCGCAAGGGATTGAACCGGAGATGGCCTGGAAACTTCAACCTTTGGTTGGTGCTTTCGACATTCTTATGGCAATCCTGCTCTTAAAAGGTGCAAACCGTGCGATTCTAATTTGGATGTTTCTTTGGGCATTGTGGACCGCAATTCTTCGTCCCCTCGCTGGTAACCTGGAAAAAATTCAGATTGAAGGAGAATGGGTGGTTCAGTTAGCAACTGATTCGATGCGTGTTGCAAAAATGCAGACTTGGGAATTTTGGGAAAGAGCAGGAAATTGTGGACCTCCTTTTATGCTCCTGGTAATGGGCGGGGCGTTTGCGATAACCCGAAAAGATCTGTTTTCAAATTATCAGCAACCAGAAATCAAGGAGTCCACTATCGATACGATTTTCTTTCTCTGTAAGACCTGCCTTGCTCTCTTGCTGATTGGTCATGCGGGATTTGGCTTTGTGGTTGAGAAACAGATGCTGATCAATCACTGGCAGTCGATTGGGGTAAATGCCGATGTCAATTTTATCACACAGGTTGGTTATGGAGAACTGGTTCTGGGAATATTGATTTTTATTGCTCCGATCAAGCCGTTGATTCTATTCGCCCTCTTTTGGAAATTATTTACAGAGTTTCTTTATGTTCCGGCCGATACGGTTGCAGGTATGGGAATTGTAAATATTTTTGAATGGATCGAGCGTTGGGGAGATTACGGTATCCCCTTAGCCATGCTTTACATTTTGAGTTACAAAACGGCAGGGAAGCCTGATGATTTTTGACCGTTGGGAAAACGAATTCTATATTTTCAATGCAATTTCAGTCTCTCAACATTGAAAAGATCGGGCAAGAGATTCAGTAATTCACTTAACCATTTCAGGCATTTTAGGATTGCCGGATTTTTTCCTTTTCTAATTCGGCTTTTTCTTCAAGCTTTAAAGTTTCCTGGGCCAAAAGTTTCCGAGTTTCTTCCACTTCTTCCTGATTACCTTGGGCTAGGGCGTCTTGAAGATTTTTTTCCAAAAAGATTTTTCTTTCAGCAATCTTAGCTTTGTATTTTGTTTCTATTTCGGAAATTTTTCGTTTCTGGTCTTCGGTAAGGGGGACATCATCTCCTCCCATTCTCTCCATTGCTAGTTCATAGGCACTTTTCATTCAAAATACATTAGTGCAGGAAAAATAATCAGCACAAGTTTTTTCGAAATGAATCCTTAAAACATTATTCTATTTTCAAAACATAGGATGCATTGGGAATCTTTTCAATTTCCCAAATCTGATCCTCTTTGTCTGAAAATGAAAAGTGACGAAGAGATACCCGCAAGAAGCTTGGCTTGAATTTCAGTGGTTTGGAAGCCGATAACCTATCCATCACGCTGGGCCGATTTTCCGCAATTGCCACAAGGAGATTAGCAAACCAACTGGATCGGGAAAGAAAAGACTGAATGAGTTGATTATAGTTCGCGATGGCTTGGCGTTGGACTTGAGGAGGTGCTTGGTTTAAAGCTTGGAATTCTTTTTCTCCCAGAACTTTTTTAAGATCCAAAAAAACTGAGTTTTGAGGATTTTTCATTTTGATCTGTAAGAATCGACCATAGAGAAATCGAGAGAAAGTATGCTTTGCATAATTTTCAAAATTTAATCCTTCAAACCACATCTGCCAGTCGAGTCGGGGCATATGAGGACCAGTAAATTTTAGTTTTTGATTTGAGTGACTCGGTTTCCATTCAAATTCACAAGTATGCCATGTTTTTCCATCTTTACTTGCTTCGATAATGATTTCTGGTCGGGTTGTGGTCATTACTCGAAACAGACCGTATGAGTTAAAGCAGCGAAGAATTCTGCTTTGATTCTGCAAATCATCGATCCACCGAGGAACTTTCCAAGATTCGGTTTTTTGCACTCGATTTCCTCTTAGATCATTCAATAAATGCCCATAGGTTGAAGAAGCGAACACAAAGATGACTGGTAGCAGGCAAATGTTTCGAAAATAAAATACTGCAGGGGTTGATTTAGATTCTGTTGAGATTATCCGGTTTGTAAGTCGGTTGGGTAGCATTTGATCATCTATCAAAGGAATACAGAGACAAAGGGTGAGGAAGTTGAAAAAACCATAGTTTCCGCTTACTAGAATCATCAACTGAAGTGAAACTTGTCCAAGCAAGGCAAATCGTCTCCATCTTCCAGGTAGAAAAAAGAGCAAAGGAAGAATCAGTTCGATTGCATACATAATAAAAAGCGATATGCGATCGAACCAGCTTGGGAGAGAATCGATCAAAGGACTAAGCGGATGGGGTAAAGGTTGGGACCAGTAGTGAAAATTTAAAGCGGTAAGATCTTTCCAGGTATTGGTTCCGTCAGGGGCAAAGTAGGTGAATTTTACTACTCCAGATTCGATCATTAACTTTGCCAATAAAGCAACCAGAAGGAGACGACTAATTCGAGGAAATCCATTAGACTTGGAGAAACGATGTAAGCCGCATTGTGGAAGAAAGAAGAGGGAAAGAAATAATGTTTCAGTTAGCAGAACATCCCACTGAAAACTTAAGAAGGGTTCACCAACCACTATCAGAGATAGGTAAGACAAATAACAAATGAATCCGGTGAAAAAAGGAAGGATGCCAATGGAAAGAAGCAGTGCCGAGACGCTTCCAATTAGAAAAATAAAATGATGATTACCGATCGAGTCCAACCATAATATTGTGGGTCGCAAAATCCATTTTCTACTTTCCTTTCCTTGATCATGGCATAGATTTTCGATGGCTTGAAGGTCTGCCTGCCAAGGATTTAAGCCGTCTGGACCAATTAGAGCATCTGCCTGAAGCCAATAGGATAAGAAGGCAAAAAAAGAGACCAGGCCTAAACAGCGACCGAAGATCCAATGGGCTGCAAAGAAAGTGTGTTTATCTTTTGGTGATGAAGAATCAGCCAAAAGACAAATGCTTTTGAAAAAACGTAGCATTTCAACAAGAGTAAAATATCCATGCCTTTTGGCAAGGATTCCAGAGTGGTCACTTCTTGTGGATGTTTTCCACTCTCTTCATCAACTCAAAGTAGTAATCTTGATCGAGAGCAAAAGATTCTACTGCAACAGGAGGTTCTGATATTTGATTTTTCAACGGACGAGCTAGGCGAAAGGATTTTCTTCCTTTATTTGTGGAGTAAGTTACCTCTGCCCCAAAATTGGGTTTGGTTGGTTCAAAGACTTGAATGTATCTTTTTATATTTGCATTTCTATTGATATTTTAAATTCAGACAAAAAAAAGCCCATGTCTGTAGCGACATGGGCTTTTTTTTAAGTAAAGTCTCGAAACTTATTCCGATGCGTTACCTTCGTGGGAGTGATCTCCTTCTTTGCAGCACTCACCGTCTGCTCCGCAGCATTCGGCTTCTGCAGCACCACCGCCACAAGAGGCAAATAATCCGATGGAAAGTAATCCGAGGATGAAAAGCAAGTTTTTCATGATGTTAAGCAATTTGTAATATAATATTGTAGTTTATTTAGTCTTAGTGTGACTTCTCAATAGGGTTTCATATCCAAAATTTAAGTCAAGTGGAAATTAGAACCCTGCTTGATGGGTTATTTATTCAAAATGAAGCACTGTTGAGAGGGTAATCCGATGACCTTCTCACCATTTGTAAGAAAAATTTGTTCATCTTTTCGAAGAGGAATATTTTTGAGACCCGTGAAAGAGCCAAATGCTGGCAGTACAATTCGATTTTTAGAAATTTGAAAGCATGCAGTACGCTCCCGTAGGCCTCCTTTTCCTTTCAGTGAATATCCAGGATGAATATGGCCGGCGAAATAAGGAACTTTGAAATTCTCCAATGGGTGATGCCTGCAGTCCCATTTTGGCAAAGACCAGGGTTCATTGTGGCATGCGATTTTAAGCTCTGGCCATGGGTCTCCTGAGCTTTTATCGTGATTGCCTCGAATCAAGTGCACTTCGAGATCGGGAAAATCTTCGCGCCATAAATAGAGCAAGTTTCTTAGTACTTGCGTTCTGGATTGTCTGGCATGTAGAAAATCTCCAAGGAAAATAATTCGCTTGGAACCACTGAGACGAATAATTTCAGACAATTTATTTAAGTCGTCTTGAGTGGTTTTTTCAGTTACCGGGATACCGGCTTTTCTAAATACGGTTGCTTTGCCAAAGTGTGGGTCAGCCACGAAAAGAGTCTTTTGTTCTTCCCAAAAAATAGCTTTTTGCGGAAAGAGGTGAAAGATTTCATTTTGCCAATGTATAAGCATGGCAAAATCTCAGCTCTTTTGTTCCAATTCTTCAGCCATTCTACTTACCCGATCGCTCCAAGATTCGGTACTGACTTGGGTACGAAGAGACTCTGCCCACAGGGGAAAGGCGAATGGACTCAGTCTTTCCGGATGATTAATTACCAAATCCTGCTTTTGGATTTCTTTTAATTTGGAGACGATTCGTTCGACCTCAAGCTGCCTTTCCAATACTTCTCTCCTGGACTGGGTGAGCAGTAAATTTTCAGGGTCGTATTTAGAAAACACATCAAAGAAAAGTCCACCTGATGCCTGTACTTGCCGAGCTGATTTTTGGGATCCGGGATATCCTTGGAAAATTAAACCTGCCACCCGGGCAACTTCCCTAAATTGTCTTTTTGCCATCTCGCTTAAATTCATACAATCAAGTAGTTCTTCGATCAGATTTTCAGGGTTGAGCAGGTTGCGCCACTCCTTTTCTTTAAGCTCAAGATTTGCATTTGAGCAAAGGTGAAAGCCATAATCATTGAATGATACGGAAAGACTCATTGGAACAATCTTGGAAATCCGATAACTGACTACTGCAGCCAGGCCTTCATTGGCAAGCCTGCCAGCAAAGGGAAAAAGAAACCAGTTCGTGCCCTCTTTCGTCTGGGTCTTTTCGATGAGGAACTGATTATCTTCGGGTAGGGAGGAGGTTTTTTCCTGAATGGAAAGGGTAGGGGAAATGGCTTTCATTTCCGGATCCCTTAACTTTCCTCTTTTTGCCTGCTTCAGTTTTTCCCGAACCGCGATGGAAAGCTCGGAAGATAAAGGAGACTTACCTCCGCCCCAAACAGGAATTGCTCCCTTACCTGACTTAGCTATGGAGACAACTGCGGTCAAATCCCTGACTCTTTCAAGCCGTAAAAGTTTACCTGAAAAGAAAAAGTTGGACTTTGGCTTAATGCGGGAAATGAACGATTCCTCAATTGTTCCAAGGTTCTTTCCAGTTTTGAATTTGACCGTGATTGCTTGATCACTGGTAATTGTTCCGATGGACATCCGATGAAACCGACCAATCAATTTCGATTCTACAGTGTGATAGCCGTTCTTAACTACAACTCTTTTGAACTGATCGTAAGCCTTTAGAGTGCTTCCGCCACGAATTACAAAATCCAGTGTCCATCCCCATTCTTCCAGAGTTAGGTCCCGATAGGACCAAGCAGTTCGAACTTCTTCCAAGGTATCCTTTTCCTTAAATCCACCCCCCAGTGCCAGAGTAATTAAATGTTGGGCTAGTAGATCAAGAGGTGCACGCAAGGGTTCCCTTTTCTCGATTTTTCGAGCGGCCATTGCGTCCCTTGCCGCAGCGTATTCCACCAGTTCCATCGCTTGAGTAGGAACGCAAAATACCCTGCTAACGGCACCTGGTTGGTGACCGCATCTTCCAGCCCGTTGCAGAAGTCGGGCCACACCTTTTGGTCCGCCTATCTGGATGACCTGTTCAACGGGTGAGAAATCAACCCCAAGGTCCAGACTACTTGTGCAAACAACCGCTTTGATCTCACCAGACCGCAAACGGTCTTCTACAAGCGTTCGATCTTTCCGGTCCAGAGACCCGTGGTGAATGCCCAATTCTCCCTCCCATTCCGGACGAACCGAGAGAAGGGCGTGAAACCAGTATTCTGTTTGAGATCTTACATTAGTGAAAACCAATGTGGTATTTGCTTTTTCGATCTGCCGGGCAACATCTTTTACCAATTTGCCCCCCAAGTGTCCGGCCCACGGAAATTTTTCCATATCTTTGGGAATCAAAGTCCGAACTACGAATTTCTTTTTTAAGTCTCCATTTACAAGAACGCCACTCTGGCTTGTACCGACTAGAGCAGACAAAGCATTTTCTAAATTGCCCAAAGTTGCGGATAACCCCCAAGTTCTTAAATTTGGATTCCATTTACGAAGTCTTGCAAGGCAAAGTTCGGTTTGAGTTCCTCTTTTGCTTGAAAGCAATTCATGCCATTCATCGACCACAACCGCACGCAAATCGGAAAATGCATCTTTGGTTTCGGGATAAGACAGAAGAAGGGAAAGACTTTCCGGGGTGGTTACCAGGCAGCTAGGATATTTTTTTCTTTGCTTTGCCTTCACCGACCCAGTGGTGTCCCCGGTTCTTGATTGGATGGTCCAAGGAAGATCAATCCCATTGCTTAACTCTTCAAGAGTACGAGTGGTATCCTTTACCAGTGCTCTTAGTGGGGTTAGCCAAAGAACCCGTAAGGCTGGAGCTCGCTTGGGGAGTTCTCCCTTCTTTTGTTCGTTGATCCACTCAATCAATGCAGGTGCCCATACGGCATAAGTCTTCCCGGTTCCTGTCGGGGCATGAACCAAGCCACTTTTCCCATTCTCATAAGCTTTCCAGGTGCTCTTTTGAAAGGTAAATGGTTTCCAAGTTCTAGTCCCAAAGAAAGCTTCAACTCGATTCTGACCATCCGAATGCTTCATCAGACGAAAACTAGAAAAGCAGAGCTTGCTTCCCGGAACCGGGAAGTAAAAGATCCGGGCCATCATTTCTACTGGAATTTACACTGAAATTTACTTGATAAGCGTAAATCTCGGGCGGTTTTAATTTCAGGATTTCCTGCAGTTCGGGTTCACTGCTTTCAGGATCCATCCAATGATTCCAAATCTTCTGATGCAAAATTACTGGTACTCTGGAGTGAATGTGAGAAAGATTCGAAGGGGCAGAGGTGGTTAATATGGAAAAAGCTGACTCTCTCCGCTTTTCTTTCGGTTTCCAGATTCCGGCAATAGCAAAGGGGAGAAAATTGGGGAGTCGATGAAAGAAAGGATACTTTTGAGATTCAATTTTTTGCCATTCGAACCACCCATCTGCGGGGATCAGACATCTTCTTTCTCGAAAAGAGCTGGCAAAGATTGCTTTTTCCCCAATCGTTTCACTCCGGGCATTAATCGGAAAGAAACCGGTTTCATGCCCATTTTTTCTCTGATACTCCCCCCATTGAATGGAAGTCCAAGAAAACTGGTTTTCCCGTTTGATCACCACTGGATGAGCTTGTCCGGGTGCACGATTGAAGCTGGCTTTTTCCAGTCCTTCAAAAGGTCCGAAATGATCAAGAAATTCGCTAGGATTTTTTTTCGTTAGAGTATAACGACCGCACATAATCCACGCCAAGCTAGTAGATCATTATGATCCGGGCAAATGACTTAGGCTAGCAGTAGGCTTACTTCTTTCGTCCTGTTCGTCGACTTGGAAAAGCTTGTGCATTTGAAAACCGGCTCGAAAGGGAGCTCCATTGTCCTTAACCCATTCATTGATGATTTTTAGAATTTGAGTATCCTGACTCTTAGACCACTCCGGGTGTAACCAAACTGGTAACCCCATTTCTTTTAGAGGAAGGGCATCGCACCATTTTTCAATGCTATCTTCATTTTCCACGATAACTTTCCACTCATCGACTCTTTCAAGATTTTCCTCGATTGGAAGAACTGCCCATTTTGGACTGATCGTAATCCAGTCCATTTCTCCCATAATAGGATAGGCACCACAAGTTTCCAGATGGATTGGTAAATTTCTGCTCCTTAACTGATGGGACAGTCCAATCAGGTCATGAACGGCAGGCTCACCACCGGTGATGACTACGATCTCCGGGCAAGCCATAAAGGCCTCATCTGCCAAATCAATTGCGTTTATTCTTTCAATATTGTCGGGTTTATGATCCGGATGCCAAGTGCCCGCAGAATCGCACCATGGGCAATGCACCGGGCAACCATGAAGGCGAATAAAGAATGCCGATTTCCCAAGATGGAATCCCTCACCTTGCCAAGAGTGAAAGCGTTCATAGACGGGTAGGTCATTCATCTTGATTAGGGTAGGTATCGAGCAGAATTCTTGCTGTCTTCCTCCAAAAGTATGGATTGAATCTTCACCCGCCCTTGGGTTTTTTTCTCCACCATTGGTTGGAAAATCTCGAAGAGAAATTTTGCGATCCCTTCACAAGAAGCACTTTCGACCCAAGTGATACGCAGCAAGCCTGAATCCTCAAGGGACTGCAAGGTATCTTTCTGGGGGTCATCGGAACAAAGAACGATTCCATGATCTAAGTTGAGGTCGATCCAGTCTTCAATGAAATGTAGGTCACCGAAGTCGATTACAAAACCGTTTTCATCCAAGTTTTTGGATTCAAAGGTGATAGAGATAGACCAGCTATGCCCGTGCAGTCTGGAGCATCTTCCGGAATGTATGGGCTGCCGGTGAGAGAGCGGAATATCGCGATAAGTCTTGGTGCAGGTAATCATAAACGCTGTAAGAATTTAATAAACATATTCTGTGGGATCCGTTATTTTGGCGACTTCAAAAGCTTCTTTTCTTTCCACACAAGTTCCGCATTTTCCACAATGCGATTCCTCTCCAGCATAACAGGACCAAGTTAGGTGCAGTGGTGCTCCTAATTTAGCACCAATCCGAACCAGTTCAGCTTTGGTCAGATTTACAAAAGGGCGATGAAGTCTCAAGTCCTTCCAGTCGGCTAATTGAAGAGCATTTTGCATCGCATCAGCAAAAACAGGTCGACAGTCCGGATAGATCGTGTGGTCCCCGGCATGAGCAGCATATGCGACGGTATCAAAGTCAATGGACAAGGCATAGCCAGCAGCCATGGCAAGAAGGATCATATTGCGGTTGGGCACCACGGTGGATTTCATTGATTCTTCGGCGTAATGTCCCTCCGGTAACTCTACCGAAGAATCCGTAAGGGAACTTCCGGACAGTAATTCTGCCAAGTCGGGCAAGTCCAGTATTCGGTGGGGTAGGTTCATCGATGTTGCAATCCTTGAACTATGTGAGAGTTCCTTTTTGTGCCTTTGCCCGTAATTAATCGATAACAGTCGAACCGATGCTTGATCGTGAATCAACTGCTGAACCAGAACGGTGGAATCAAGTCCACCGGAAAAAAGAACTACCGCTTTCATGTTATAAAAATCAACAGATTAATGAGTTTATCAATTAGAGATAAGCATTGAAGATCGAAGGTCGATTGAGAAAGTTATTTTTCATCAGGTCTGGGAAAGGTCTTTTTATGAATATGGTAGATACGTTGAAGCTCCTCAATCGGTTTGACATGATCATCCACTCGAATATCCCGAAATCGATCATTGAGTCCACCGTATCCCCAACCTTTTCTCACCACTAAAAGTGCGGCAGATTGGCGACCTCTTCGATCTCCTCCTTGTTTTTGTGCGGAACGCAGGGAATCAATCATCCTTTGGGCAAGCGAACCGTTTGAATTTTCGAATGTATGGGCCATCGAATTGATTACTTCTGGTCCGACCAAGAGGTTTCCTTGAACGGAATATCCCTTCCCAGTTTTATGACCAGCCCAATCCATACAATCCTTCCCGGTATGAACGGATACATTCCCATTTATATCAATAATCGCCAACTGCCTATGAGCACGGTTAGGGTCTGCCTTGATCATTATACTAAGTGTTTTTTCCGCATTGGCCCCATTTCTTAGGAGTTCCAGTCCGATTGGGCCGAATCGGGTGTTTCCCCATGCTTGGGTGGCAATTGCACCTATGCTTGCCTGAGCATATGGAACAATCGCTCCGACGGCAACGAGCTTGGACTGAACCGCCACCCCAAGTTCACCAGTTTGGGGGTCATGAGCTACAATTGAAAAGGTAGAGATCGGTGAGGCTTTTTCTGCTGCCAGTAAGAATGGTAAGGTTGCAAAAATGATCAAAGATACGATTTTCATTCGCCTTGACCCTAGTGTGAAATCGCTTACTTTCAAACTTTACTTGCGTGCCGGGCTAGCTCAATTGGTAGAGCAGTTGACTCTTAATCAATTGGTTCGGGGTTCGAGTCCCCGGCCCGGTACCAAGAAAAAATGCTTCTAACATTATAAATAGATTTAAAAGCAGAGCATTCTGAACTTGCAGAGTTTATTTTCTGGTTTTTATGATGAAAACGATACCTAAAGCTCTAAGTCCTTGCATTTTTAAAATGTTAATTTTTTCCAACAATTCTTTAAAAAGTGATAGAATTTTAATGGAATCTTTTGGAAATAATTCGGCCTTAGAAGTCATTACTAATAGAAAAATGAAAATCCTTCCGAAAATCTCCTTCATAATTTTTACTTTTTCCTTGTTGGCTCTGCAGAATATTTGGGCAAATCTTTATCCATGGACGGATTCAAGTGGCCGAACTTTGCAGGCAAAATTTCTGCAAGCGGATCAGGATACACTTACCATTGAGGTTAATGGACAGCCCTTTGAAATTCCCGTAATTACTTTGAGTCCGGAATCCAAAGCCTTAGCGGTCATGTTGCAAGCTCAGCAGGCAAAACCTTCGGTGAAACTATATGACTGGACGGATACATCGGGGCGGACGATCAAAGCGGCTTTTATAAAATCCACACAGAAGAGTATAACCCTTGAAGTTAGTGGCAGGCAGACAACCCTGCCCTTGTCGATGTTTAATGACGCATCTCAAGCTTTGGCGGAAAAACTTGGCGGGCAAAAAATTGCTTCAGAACGCAGGGAAGAACAGGCTTCTAATCCAAATGTTAATGTTCCAAAAGTGGACTTGAATACAGAATTAAACCTTTCATCGGTCTATCCATGGACAAATCAGGCAGGTCAAACATTGATGGGGAAATACTTGGAGTCAGATAAAGAGAATATGATTATCAGTATGAATGATGGTCGAAGGGAAGTGACAGTTGCCTTAGAAACTTTGTCCAAGGATTCCTTGGCTTTGGCGAAGAGGCTTGCCGCATTAAAGAATTCGGAAGCAAAGGAAATTATCGCATTGGCTAAAAAGCGAAAGGCACTGAAAGTTCCAGATATGGAAGAAGGCGATTTGATTATGGAGCATTCGCTGACCAACTCAAAAGGGCAATCCATAAAGGCAAAGTTTATCAGTTCATCTGAAAGTGAAGTAACCTTGCTGATCAGTGGTAAATCAAGTCCAATGAATTTGTCCTGGGGCTCTTTTTCGGATGAATCAATCACTTTGCTTGAGTCGCTACGCAGACTCCAAGCAAAGTTGGAAAGTCAAAAACCCAAGGTAGTCCCCGCTAGAAAAAATCGACTTTCGTATTTTGCCAGCGGTAAATACAAGGGTTATAATTCAATCATTGATCGTGAAACTCATATGGTAGGTGTCCAGAGTTCCGGTAGAAGCCTAGACATATTTGTAAAACAAGGGAAAGATACCTCTTCGTCTAATTCCCCTGGGGTCAAGCGTGTCGGAGTAAATTTTGCCACCTACTACACTGATAAATCCAACTCGGACCCCAGAAAGCATCGAAGAAGGTCCCGAGTCATTCAATCTTTCGATGAGTTTCCAGATGCTTCAACCGACCGGGAGCTTCTGACATTAAAGGGCAAATATACTAATGGCGGTACTTTTGAATACAACATCGACCTTAAAGAGAGAGAGCTGAAATTATGGTCAAAGATAAAAGATCCTTCTGGTGAAAAATGGCCTTCGAGACATCAGATAAGTATTGGGGTCCCTGGAGTTGTTGCGAATGCAATTAATCTAAGTATGGGGCAAATCAACTCGGCAGTGGGAAATGGGGTTTTTGATTTTCGCCCGGTTAGTGGAAAAGCCGCCAAGGTCCCTATGAACATGAAGTGGACTGATGTAAGAAAAAAGATGAAGGTAAACACCAACAACTTAAATTCGATGGATTTATACGGAAAACCTTATGATCCCTTAAAAATTAGCATAACCTCAGTAAGTCACCGCGATATGAGGTTGGACATGGATAAAGCCTATGCAAAGACCTTTCCCTTACAGGGCATAAGCCTAGATTACTTTACATTGGAGGAAAGAAAGCGGAAGGAAATCCCCAGAAGTAATGCCCTTAAAATTGTCTTAAGCCCGAGGTAGATTTTACCAAGAAGTTTAGACTCCGAAGCTTGAATTTAGATTTTCCAAACTTATTCGGGCACAATCCTCGGGGGTGGGGTGGTAATCAAAGGGTTCGACCGATATCCAGCCTTGATAATTGATTTCCTTAAGAGTATCCGCGACTGCATCCAAATTAGTTGGGCCTTGCCCGGGACCACGATGGTTAACATCGTTGCCATGAAAATGAGCGACCTCCCAGCGATGTTCGTAGATGGTTGCAATGGTTCCGGCAGGCTCGTGAGCCATGGCTTTCATATCTAGATGCAAACGGCAGGCTGGGTGGTTAACGGCGGCAATAAAACGTCGGGCTTCCTGACAGGAACTGAGAAAGCTGGTTTCTACAGGTGAAAGAGGTTCTATGGCGAGGGTGATTCCGTGTTCGCCGGCCAATTCCGAAACTTCTATGATAATGTCACGGGCCCGGGAAAAAGCATTTTCATATAAAGTACCGTGTTCCAAATTACGCTGTTGGGGGCTGCCAAGTACCATGATCGTGCCCCCCATATAAGCTGTGATCAATGTCAGTTTTTTTAAGTATTCGCAGGCGGCATGGCGCATATCATCGTCGGAGTGAGTGAGGTGTAAGCCCTCTGTCTTGGCCATTAACCAATGTAATCCTGCGATCTCAAGGCCGTTGTCATTGGCCGCTTTCATGCACCGATCGGCGTCTGATTCTTTCAAATCAAGAGGGTTTTCCTGCAAAGTAAAGGGAGCGATTTCCACGCCTTGGTATCCGATTTCAGCGATCTTGGAAAAAGCTTCTTCAATCGCTAAGTGCTGGAGGACTTCATTGCAGAGGGCAAATTTCATTAAATAGAGGGCTAAGGTTTATTTCGAATTTTTGGAAAGATAGTCTTGAGGATATCCTGGGTGGTCGGGCATTAGCGAAACTGGGTGTCCGCTATCTTTGGCATACTCCGTAAATCTTTGGCCAATCTTTGCATCCTTAGCCAAACCGCTGTGAAAAATAAATCGGTATCGAAGTTTGAGGCTTTGCCCCCGCGGGAGCCGATACTCTCCATCCCCGCCAATTCTTTCTGGGGCAAAGGGATTCGCGGAAATCAGCCCGTAGTCACGGGCATGCCACCATGATTTTTCCTCCTTTCGGATAAGGTTTGAGGGGTGACTCATGAATGCAATCCCAGCCGCTTTACCAGCGACTGTTCCGTGGTAATGCACCCAGTCTGCCCGTTTACCCCAGATTTCTTTTCCTTCGATCCCCTGACTGTTTCGGGCGTTTCCGAAGACTTTGTTAACGCCATGTTTCGGGCTGGCGTTGAGTCGTAAGTCAGGATGAGTACGAATGCCTACAAATCCATCCTTAAATTCTTCAAAGATTAAATCCTTATTAGTGGCATGAAGATTTATTTCCAGATCAAGAATGTGGGCCGCTTCGTCTCCACTAAAAGTAAGTGTGCGGGTATCTGCACCAATGATCTTTCCTTCGCTGTCCTTCCATGCATTTAAGGTTTTGATAAGGGCACGGTCTTCTCCGGATCTTGTTTCAATTACTTTTAGATGTTCGACGGATCCTGCATTTTTATTCTGATTGTGCCAGAAATTCGCTCCGTTCATTCCCTGATGCCCAATAAAAATACCACGATGGTGGGGATGGTCATGGGCCTCCCCGGGGGTGTCTTTTTTCATCGGGTAGTCGCGAAGCATGCGGATAGAATCGGGTCCATGTAACGGCCAAATAATAGGCTGGGAAAGTTTATTGAAATTATAGGTGGCGAAAAACTTACCCCCAATAGTCACATCAATTCTATCATCTTTTTGAGACAGGGTTGCAGGATGTTTAGTCTCGGGACGTTTGAGCCGGTTTAGTGTGTAATGAATTTTGGAAGGGGCATTCAGCTCGGCCATTTTCTGCCCGTTTTTGGCATGTAATTTTTCATCCAATTTTATTTCGTAAATCCTGCTTGGCTCGAGTTGGTTAACCACAATTTCATAAGGTCCTTCGCCAATAAGTTCCATGACTTTGTGATCTTTTTTATCTTTATCGGACGACCCGTAGCGGTAGCCATATTCATAACGGAAGCTTTGTACGCTGATTTGATCCTTTAGTTTTTCAGGCTCAGCAAGTGGAAGTGTAAACCAAAGCTTAAATCCCCTGTTTGTCAGCTTGCAGTTCTTGATTTGAAAAGGAGTTTTTCCATTGTAGGTGATCCGTTGCAAGCCTTCGTCCGGTCTTTGCCAACCGCGAGCGGTGGATGCGTAGTAGATCGTTTTTTTGGAATCATCCATCACAATCCGTACACCACCGGCACGTAATTGCTTGGTGTTAAGAAATAGGGTGGATGCTCCCTGCCATGCTCCATCCACTTTTTCGAGCATGATCCGGTTAATTCTTCTGCCGTTCTCATCTGGCATCAGCATCTGACCGTTAAAAGGCCCGAATTTTTCACTTTCGATAATAAAGGGTTCCCCGCAGGAATTCATGGTGGTACGGTGGAGTTGTAAAGCGGGTTGGTTGTAAAGATCATCCAGCATCTTTCTTGGGAGGAAGATAGGAGTGCCGAAACCATCGAGGTCTGGATCCCATACGAGGCTCGATGGATGCCCATTGAAAGACCCTGGTCGTACATTATAAATTGGGGAACCACCACGCCAATCACCTTGGTTGTCGCCGCACCAAATTTCACCGTCAGGAGAACGGGTGATTCCATTGTGCATACGGAAACCACTTGCGAAAGGGGTGAGCTTGCCGTCTTTGTGATAACGGACAACCCATCCGCGTAAGTCATTGGATGAAAAATTTCTGCCGCGCCGACCCTCCTTGGAGTATTCGCCCCTGGGAGTAAGGAAAGTGGGGCCATTGTGCGATGCCGTGCCCAATGCGATGTAAAAACCACCTTCACCATCTGTACATATGGCATTGGTTTCATGGTAATTCCCACTAATACCAAAATCACTGGTGAGGTTGTTAAAGCGATCGGCCACTCCATCCTGATCGGTATCGATAATTTCGGTAAACTCTGCCATTTGGGTAACAACAATGTGGCCGGGACCAATCAATTCCATCCCCATCGGGTTGTGCAGACCCGTGGCGAAAACTTTCCATTCAGTGGAGCTTGGATCCTTTTCAGGCTTTGTTACCAATACATCCCCGCGTCTGAGACAGGCGTAAAGGTTACCCTTCTTATCAAATGCCAACCCTCCAATTTCCGGTGGCATATCATCCGGGAAAGCTATGTTTTCAATTAAATAACTGGATGTGGAAGCATTGACTAGGGAATAAAAGCCGAGAAGAAAGAAGAAAAAAGATTTCATATTTTAAAAAAGGAGAAGATTAGCGGACTGATTTAATAAACATAATCAGTGAGTCATACTCGGCCTCTTGTAACTTATAGGGAGGCATCATGCCGGGGAGATATCCTTTAACGGTTTTAGCCATGGGTTTCTCGATGGACTCTCTTAAGTATGCTTCATCCACGATTAGAGATTTGGCCTCTAAAAATTCTCTTTTGGCCCCGAATGAACCCTTGAGAGTTGGACCATGGTTCTTGCCTCCGTCCAAGGAATGGCAGGCAATACATCCAAGTGAGGTGTATAATGTTTTACCGATTTCCAAAGTTGGTTTCTTGATGACAACTTTTGGTTCATCGGATGATAATCTTTCACCCGCATTCGGCCGAATTTCAATACTCAAACTTCCGGGTTTCTTTTCGATTTGTTTAATCTGGGTATTTGGGGATTTAAAATCCAGATTTTCATTGGAAGTGGAAGTGAAATCGAGCCGGAGAGTTTGAGTGGACGGTCCGGGGCTCACCTTTACGGATATTGAATGCTTCCCGGATTTAAAATCATAGGAAGGTAAGCGGTCTTTTCCCAAAGAATAACCGACATATTTGGGCGAGCCAATTTTCGAGATTGATGTTTTATTAATTCGAAGAGGATGAACACCCTGTGCCTTATAAAAAACAAAGCCGTATAACTTCGGTACATAGCCAAATCCTTTCCTGCGGCCTGACTCCCGTTCACCCCAGTAATTTTTCATATCAAGGAATCCGTCAGTCCATGCATAGAGCAATCGACATTCCGTGGTATCCCAAACATAAGATAAGGTCTTTCCCAGGTTTACAGAGATGGCGGCGGGGACTCCATCGATTGGCAGGTAATTAGAATTCGATTCTTTTCCACTGGAAGGACTGTATTTTGGCGAAGTAAGACCTCTTGCGTGATTAGGCAAAACATCATCATAGTCGATCCCGATGGAGGGAACATAGGTTCTCAAAACCAATGGTTTTTCCATACTCCCCAAGGGTTTGTTGTCAAAAGTCAAATATCCGGTTTCCGAGTAGGTTTTTCCGATAGCTTGAGAAAATAAAAGCATCGAAGACAGATTAAGGAACAAGTTAAATTTGCCAGTTATGGAATGCATGGGTTTGAACATAACGATGAATCGATTGGTTCTAATTTATTGAATTACACATGTAAAGCTATGATCTATCGGATTATGGGAGAAATTTCCTGTCAGTTAGTAATTTTAATTATTTATATAATTTGACATAATCTTAAAAATGTTGTCAGCATAAGAGTATGTCTTACTATTCACAGAGTGATAAGGTACTCTTTGTGGATGATGAGCACTCCATTCTGAGTGGCTTCAAGTTGACTTTAGGCAGGGAGTTCAACTTGAGTTTTGCTTCTTCTGGACTCGAAGGACTTGAGGTTTATCGAAAGGAAGGGCCTTTTTCGGTGATGGTATTCGATTATATGATGCCAAATATGAATGGTGCGGAATTTCTTATGGAAGTTCGTAAATTCGATCAGGATGTAGTGGCAATTTTTCTTTCCGGTGCCACCAATTTTGAATCGGTCACGCATGCGGTAAAAAATGGAAAGGTTTTTCGTTTTCTTTCCAAGCCTTGTAGTGGGGAGGATTTGAAAGTGCACATACAGGAAGGATTACAGCATTTTCACACGATGCGAGTTTCAAATCAAATGCTTTGGGAAACTATGAATGGTACCATTCAAGAGATTACTTCTTTGTTAGCAGCAGCAAAGCCATTGTATTTTGGAAGAGCGGAGAGGGTAAAAAGGCTGGCTTCTCAATTAGCTAAAGAGTTGGGATTCAGCGAAACGGACCGTTTAGAGTTAGCAGTTACTATCTATTTTTTGCGCTTTTTGTCTTTACCGGAAGAAATACAAGAGAGATTTTATCATCTTCAGGAGTCAAATCCTGCTATTCTGCAGACTTTGAGTTTAATTTCATCAGATATTCAAGCCGCCTTGGAAAAAATTCCTAGGCTGAAAAGAGTCTTGGAAATTACTGGCATGATCGATCAGAATTATTCTTCTACCCCGAATCAGAATAAAGAGGTCGTAACTTTGGCCTCGATTATACGAATTGCTAAAAATTACGATGAAGCTGCAAGTTTAGGGCATGCCAGACCCGCAATTTTTGAATGGTTGTTGAAAAATCGAAATTCATATCTACCAGAGGGGCTCGAAGCATTGAGCAGAATTCGTAATTATTCAGATGGGGGTCCACAGGTACAGTTGGTCGAATTGCAGGAGTTGCAAAAAGGAATGCGAATTCAACAGGATTTGAGATTATCCAATGGATATTTGCTTGCTCCTAAGGGATCTGTAATCACTGATGCTTTCCTTTCCGTAATGAGAAATTATCGCTTCTCATACGCAAGCGATCCATTGCCTGAAAAAATCGATGTGATATTGGGATCAAGCTATTCTTAAAGGGGTAAGCTAAGTCTGTATTGATTTCAAGCGACATAGGTTGCAAATCCAAAAAATGTATGTATCGAATGCTTGATGTTTTTGCAGTATAGTTTCCCTCTTCTATTTTCCTTTTATCTTTTTTGCTCTGATGGATTAATCGGAAAGCAGCGAATAGCTGAGACCTTGCCATTACTGGACCCCGTTGACATACCCCAGACACTAGAAGATTTATGGGATGACTTTGATCCGAGAAAAGAACCGTTGGAGACCGAAGTGCTTCACGAATGGGAACAAGAAGATATTATTCTTAGAGTCTTACGATATCGTGTTGGAATCTTTAAGGGAAAGAAATCTATCATGGCGGGAATTTACGGCTTCCCTAAGGGTGGCGATAATTTACCAGGTTTGTTGCAAATACATGGCGGCGGTCAATATGCAGATTATAACGCACCTCTTATGAATGCAAAACGTGGTTACGCCACCTTATCGATCGCATGGGCGGGACGTATTTCAGCCCCTAATTATCGAGTTACTCCAAATGAAGTGAAACTTTTTTGGGATGGAAAAATCGATGACCCTAAATACAGACTCACAACGGACTGGGGAGCTTTGGATGCATATCATGCTCCCAGCCGATATGGGAAAGATGCTTTTCCTTCAATACCTGTGGCGGACTGGACTTTGGATTCGGTGGAGTCTCCTCGTAACAATGCATGGTTTTTGGTAACCTTAGGTGCTCGTAGGGGGCTAACTTTTTTGGAGAAGCAACCAGAAGTTAATCCCTCTAATCTTGGAGTTTACGGGCACTCGATGGGTGGGAAGCTGACTGTACTCACCTCTGGTTCCGACGACCGGGTAAAAGCGGCTGCTCCATCCTGTGGTGGAATAAGTGACCGATACAGTTCTAATTCCCTTCATTTATCTACGGTGAGTGATCCACCCAGTCTTCATAAGATTTCCTGCCCGATCGTGTTTCTTAGTCCTGCCAATGACTTTCATGGAAGAATTAACGATCTCCCAATTGCGATTTCAGAAATAAGGAGTGCGGAGTGGCGTGTAACTTGTTCTCCTCATCACAATCATCAAGATACTCCACCGTACGAGGTCGCGAGCCAATTGTGGTTCGATCAACACCTAAAGAAATCCTTTCGCTTTCCAGAAAGTCCAAAAATTTTCATTAGCCTTGATTCAGGCAATGACCCTTTGGCAACCATTGAAGTCGATGAGTCCAGACCCGTTTTATCGATCGATGTATTTTATTCCCAACAAGGACAAGTGGACGGCAAGAAAGACGATTCTCAAAATACCAAAAATCGTTTTTGGCACCATGCCGTGGTCACCAAAAAAGAAGGGAAATGGAAAGCTCGGCTACCAATCTTTTCGGTTGAAAAACCACTTTGGGCCTATGCAAATGTTCGGTACAAATTAAAAGATCCTGTAGAGGGAGCTGGTTATTATTACGGAAAATTCAAGGCGGATAGCTTCAATCTTTCTTCGTTGCCAGAATTAATTGGGCCGAAGAGATTAAAAAATTCGAAGTCGGCAGAGAATTTGAAACCAACTTTAATCATTGAGGATTTTCAGGAGAATTGGGAAAAGCATTGGTTTACCTATAAGCCAAATCAATGGGGAAGGAAAACGCATAAGATTTATGATCCAGTCTGGAAGGGACAAAAAGGGGCAAGACTAGTTTTTGAGGTACGGTCCAAGTCTGAAAACAAATTAGTCGTTGGCCTTGACTCTTATGTTTCTGAAATCAGTTTGAAAGGTGGGGCGAGTTGGGCATGCGTATCCCTTGAACCCGATGATTTTTGCGACCTGGATGGAAAAGCACTTTCTGGTTGGGAAAACCTGAAAGAATTACGATTTGAAGCCGAAGAGACCCTCCGCCCAAGGCGTGGGTCGAATGCGAAACCAAGGAGATTTGGTGCTAAATGGAAAGGTCCAGTTCCGGAATTTGCCAACCTACACTGGTCGTTCGAATAAAACTATTTGGTTGAGGCTTCCTTTTTAGCTTTCCACTCCTTATCTCTTTTGGATGCCTTCTTTCCCTGTTTGGGATCACCCAAGTCGCCACCTTTTTCAATCATTTCAGGGTAAGTCGAACTCCACCATTGTTCATAAGCCTTCGAAAGCCTTGCAACTAATTCTGGTTGCTGTTTTGTCAGATCATTTTTACACCCTGGATCATTTTTGACATCAAAGATCACCCATCGGTCCCTAGGACTTACTCCCCAGTGAAACTGGGCAGTTCCTCTAGAGTATACTTGATTGACTCCACCTCTCTCAATAATTCGAAGAGCTTGGCATTGGCTCATGTACTTTAAGCATTGCTCATTTCCGCAGTGATAACTTCGAAGCATCAAATGGTTTCCTTGCCTGACTCCTGCCATGGTGTATTTGTGAAGCTTGGCGAATCCGCTGGGCCACCGAGCGACATGATGAAATAAGACCCGATTCTTATGCCAATCCATCTTTGATTTTTTGCTCTCTAATAGTGGTACAAGACTGTAGCCGTCAAGCTTACCAGCCATATTTAAGGGGATTTTAACCCCGGCAAGTTCACAAAGTGTGGGCAAGACATCCAAGTGAGCAGTTAGATTTTCGAGAGTTCTAGGTTTCCATTTTCCAGGCCATCTCCAAAATGAGAAAGCACGCGTGCCTCCATGCCAAGCCGAGCATTTTGGGCCTCGCATGTGAGCGTTGTAGACATCAAGTCCTTCAGTTACTCCATTATCATTCACCATTATAAGAATCGTGTTTTGGTCTCGTCCGGTATCTTTAAGGAATTTCATAAGTCGACCAAGGTTGTGGTCAATGTTTTCGATCATAGCCAGATAAGTCGAATGAGTATCGTTTAATCCAGCCTTTCGAAATGGTTCGATGAATTTTTCGGGTGCGTCAAGGGGTGTGTGTGGAGAGTAGGTGGAAAGATAGCAAAAAAAGGGACGATCCTTGGCTTCTTCGATGAATACCATGGCTTCATTAAAGAATATGTCCTCCCGATATCCCTTGGTTTGAAAACGATTACGATTCCGAACAAAGGTGGTATCAAAGTGTTTAAGCGGTCCGGATTGGTTGGTAGAGCACCAATCAAACCCCCTTTTTTCCGGGCCAGGTTTGTTTCCTAAGTGCCATTTACCGATAAAGCCGGAGAGATAACCAACGCTTTTCAATAGCTCAGGAACCAGAACAGCACTCTCGTGTAATTGCTGTCTTGGAATGATGGTATGGGTTACTCCATTTCTGAACTCATGCATCCCGGTTAATAAAGCTGCCCGGGTAGGGGAGCAGGATGGGCTGACATAGAAATTATCAAAGCTCACGCTTTCAGATCTTAATCGATTTATGTTTGGGGTTTTTAAATAAGGATGTCCGTGAGCGTTTACATCACCGTAGCCTTGATCATCTGTTAGAATGAAGATGAAATTCGGTTTGTTATTCGAGAGTAGAATGTTGGAGCAGATAGATAGTGTGAGGGAGATAAGGAGCGATTTCATGTCAAAAGAATTAATTTTCTTTTATTCTAGGGTTTTAAGTGGCTCATCTGGCAATGTAAAAATCTCATTGCCAAGCTGACTTTTAAGTTGCTGATGGATTTAGCAAAAGGCAAGATTACGATCACCTGAAACGATGAAACTAAACCCCTTTGCATTGATCAGTTTTTTTCTTTCCGTTTTAACTCTTTTTTCGTCGGACTGGTCAAGTCGTCCTAATGTTGTCTTAATTTTAGTTGATGATCTGGGTTGGCAGGATGTAGGATGCTATGACATTGATGAACCTACGCCAATGGAGACACCCCATATTGACTCTTTGGCAAAAAAAGGGGTTCAATTTTGGCAGGGATATTCACCGGCCCCCACATGCGCTCCGACTCGTTGTTCAATCATTAGCGGTAGGCATCCGGCCGTTTTACAAAAGACCCATGTGGTAGGGGGAAATCCTCCAACTCCTTACAATAAGACCGCTCATCCGGTAATGGATCCATGGTATAGCGGCAGATTAAAGTTGGAGGAAGTAACCATTGCTGAAGCATTAAAAATGAATGGATATGTTTCTGGACATACTGGGAAATGGCACATGGCGATCGATCACAACGCTTTTCCTCAACCAGAGGATCAAGGATTCAATTTTACCCGTCATCACCTCGGTGCGAGTGCGGCAATGCGTCCACATCGACTAACTGGCTTCGCCAGTATTGAAGAGAATGATCCATACAAACTGGATGAAAAAGGTTTTCCCAAGGATCAAATGACTCTTGATGCTCTTGATTTTATGAAGGCAAATAAGGACAAGCCCTTCTTTCTTTACTATGCGTCTTGGTTGGTGCATACCCCCATCCATAGCAGGAGCAAAGCATTGCTTGAAAAGTATTGTAAGAAACTTGGACTTGATTACCCGAGTAATCCGACAGGTTGGTCTCTGCAAGGACAGAAGAATCCTTATTACTGTGCTATGGTCGAGATGCTTGATTACTATGTCGGGCAAATCATTGCCTATTTGGAAAATACCCCGGATCCCCGGCGTCCCGGTCATTTCCTAATCAGCAATACTTATGTTATCTTTACTTCTGATAATGGAGGCATGGAACGTGTTCCAGGTGAGGTTATTACCGACAACTTTCCCTTGGACAGAGGGAAAATTAATGCCAAAGAGGGTGGGGTAAGGGTACCCCTGATTATTACCGGGCCAACGATCCGCCCTGGACAGGAGAGTCATGTTATGGTTAACGGCCTTGATTTTTACCCAACGATCTTGAGCTGGACGGGAACGAAAAAGCCAAAAAATCTAAGCCTCGATGGCTCCGACCTTTCCGAACTTTTGCATAAGCACCCGAGAAACCCCGATCTTGTGAAAGACAACAATGGAAATCCTAGAAATTCTATGGTTTGGCATTTTCCTCATGGCGTTGCCCAGCAATCAACGATTCGGATGGATGGGTGGAAATTAATCAAGAACTGGATGCCTGGTCGCCCAGAGTTCGAACTTTATCAATTGCATGAAGAATCCGCCAAACAACTCAAAGGGGGTCGTAAGGAATTGTTTCGCAGGATGAGGGCTATGGAAAAAAGAGTTGATATCGAGGAATCGAACAACTTGGCGGAAAAAATGCCCGAACGGGTCGAGGCGATGAGCAAGGAATTATTTCGCAGGCTAGATGCGATGAATGCGTCCTATCCCTATTTCAACCCTTTTTACAAGGGTTCCATTGATGGAAAAGACCAAATTTGTGTAGTGGTGAAACAGGGTCAAAAGGAAAACGAAGTATGGGCTGAGTTTAAGGAAAATGGAAGTAAGGTCAAAAAAGCTCAAATTCTCTACACCCTAAATGGCGGAGAGAGAAGTGAAGAGTGGTATGTTGGTCAGGCTTTGGTAAGTGGGAATAAAATTACAGCTAAATTGCCCAAAGAAAGTACGCATTATTTCTTTAACTTGGTGGACGAAAAGAATTTTTTGGTCTCTTTCCCTGTCCCGATGGACATGTTATCCGCTGGCAAAACTCGACCCAAAGGATTGTACTCCCAAGATGCACTAGTTTTTAAGAACTAATGATAAATCTTTAGATGCCGTGTGAGGCCAAAAAAAACGCCACATTCACGTGGCGTTTTTTGGCTTTTAAACACAAACTAAACTGAAACAAATTAACTGATGTTAAAAGGATAGACTGGGAGAAGCTTTAAAACGTTCAAAAAAAAGAAAATTTTCTTTCAACTCCACTCCAACATTCTCTGAATCGGAGCTTTTGCCTTTTCAATTAGATCATCATTCATTTTGATTTCAGGCGATCCTAATTTAAGACAGTCAAGAAGTTTGGGTAAAGTATTCATCTTCATGAAGCGGCAGTCATTACAGGCGCAATGACCGGTCGGGCCAGCAACGAAAGTCTTATCAGGAAGCTCACGGGTGAGGCGATGCATCATTCCACTCTCGGTCAAAATGATAAAAGTATCGGCAGGATTACTTTGGCAAAACGACACCATTTTTTCAGTACTGCATACTTCATCCGCCATTTCCCGAACTGAATCGATGCACTCTGGATGGGCAACGACTGGTGCCTCCGGGTATTCCAACCTGCAACGCTCAATGGATTCCTTTGTAAACAGAACATGGGCATAGCAACTACCTGGCCAGAGTTGCATATTTCTTCCGGTCTGTCCAATTACCCACTGGCCAAGATTTTGATCCGGTACGAAGAGAATTTCACGATCTTTGGGAACTTGTTCAACGATTTTTACCGCATTTCCACTGGTACAGATAACATCGCTTAGAGCTTTTACCCCGGCTGAGCAATTGACATAAGCCACGACATAAAGTTCGGGATTCTTCTCCTTATAGTTGGCAAGTTGTTCTGCAGGACAAGAGTCGGAAAGGGAGCATCCGGCGTCCAGGTCAGGAAGCAGGACGGTTTTACCCGGATTTAGAATCTTGGCAGTCTCAGCCATAAAATGTACCCCACAAAACACAATGACTTCGGCATCGGTTTCAGCGGCTTGGCGTGCGAGTCCAAGCGAATCACCAACATAATCAGCGACTTGCTGGATTGGATCGACTTGATAATTGTGGCAAAGAAGAATGGCGTTTTTTTCTTCTTTTAACCTAAGTATTTCCTCCTGTTGGGCATTCAGTTGATTGCTTTCCTTGTAACGAAAAACTTGAAGAGTAGGAGGTATGGATTCGGTCTCAACCATTGGAAGAATTAAACAGAGATTCTGGAACAGCTTCCTTTTTTCTTAAATTGGGGGCATTCGGCATGTACTTGTAACCGCTGATCCTTCACATCAAGTCCCAGTTTTTCAGATACATTTTTTCCGTACCATTCCATAAAGGGAGCGTCGATATCGAAGATTTTTTCGCAATTCGAACAGATAACCTGAGCTTTGAAGGTCTCGGAGGAGCCATTGAGGGCATAAAATTTGTTATCCTGACCCACATCGATTTTACGGATGACACCGCTTTCTACAAGCAGAGGCAAGCATCGGTACACCGTTGCCCTAGAAACCGTATCATCCAAACTTTGTGCATCTTTTAAGAGTTGTTCTGCGGTGAAATGACCAGATTGTTTGAAAAGTGCTTCAAAAACACCTTTTCTCTGACCAGTCATGCGCAGTCCTTTGCTCATCAAAAAATCTGAGAAACTTTCTAATCTTTCGTTTCTAATCCTGACCATATTTTTTTTACTATCTACACAATAAAGATGGGTCAATCTTATTGAGACTATGTTGAGATTAATTGGTGTGTTTACAAATCAAAAGGAGAATTCTACAATAAACTAAATATGGCGATTAAAGTAAATGATCATGTTATTCCGGATTGGGCAATTGAGGGACAAGCCCAGTCTCTCTTTCAAAGTTTGGCGGAAAAAATGGCGGGGAAACCGCGCGAAGTAATTCAGATGGCGGCCATTGACTTGGCGAAAGACCGGCTTATCGATCAGACACTCATGTCAAGAGAAAGCCAAAAGAGGGATTATAAGGTGGATGCGGTAGAGGTAAGTAAACAGATGAAGCAATGGATTCGGCAAAATGGTGGAAAAAAGGCTTTCGAAAAAGGAAATCATCCAGTGATCAAGGATAAGGAGAGCCTGCGGAAAGAAATTACTAATCAAATAAGATTCAATATGCTTTTGGAGGAAGAGTCCAAATGTGAACCGGTTTCTGAAGAAGAGGCGAGGAAATATTATGATTCTCGTCCAGAGCTATTTAAGACGGAAGAAACAGTAACGGCATCACATTTGTTGAAAAAAGCATCTACGGAGGAAGAGTTTGCTCAAGCGAAAAAAGTAATTCTGGAAATTCGTGATAAAATAGAAAAAGGGGATGAATTCGTCGACTGGGTAAGGAAAGAATCGGATGATTCTGGAAATGACGGGAATCTCGGTGAGTTTGGACGGGGGCGAATGGTTCCAGAATTTGAGAAAGCCGCCTTTTCTATGAATTCGGGTGAATTAAGTGAACCAGTTCGAACGCAATTCGGATGGCATTTGATTTTAGTTAAAGACCGCAAAACTGGAACTTTAACCTCATTTGATGAAGTGAAACAGAAAGTGAAGGATTATCTAACCGAAAGAAGGAAAGATACGAAATTCGATGCATTCTTAGACCAACTTAAGAAAGAGGCTTCGATTGAGGAAGTTTCGGGAATCTAGGCTAAGCTTTTACATACTCCAAACCATTTAAAATCTTCAGGGTACTTTTCGATTTGTTTAGTGCATAAAGGTGAAAACCTGGACAACCCCAATCCATCAACTCCTTAATTTGTTTTAATGCCCAATCGGATCCAACTTCCGGTTGAGTGAATTCTGGAGACTTAACGAGATTTTGTTCCAACTCGGGGGGGAGGGAAGCTTCACACATTTTGCAAAATCTCTGAACTTGTCCGATGGATAATACGGGTAACAACCCAGGAAGGATCGGAACATTAATACCAGTTTTCTTACATTGATCGACGAATTGAAAAAAAGTTTGGTTGTCAAAAAATAATTGGGTGGTGATAAAATCTGCACCCGCTTCAACCTTCGTTTTAAGGTTTTGCAAATCTAGGTTCATGTCGGTTGCTTCCGGGTGCTTTTCCGGATAACCACCGACTCCAATTCCGAAATGAGGAAAGTATTCACGAATGAGAGCGACGAGATCTGAGGCATAGGAGAACCCACCTTCCACTGCACTGAATTTGGTTTCGCCTTTAGGAGGATCTCCGCGAAGTGCCATGATATTACAGAAACCAGCATCCGCAAAGTCCTCCAGAATAGATAGAAGCTCGTCTCTTGTGTGTCCTACACAAGTCAAGTGGGGCATCACCTCATATCCATGCTCCTGTTGAAGAAGTTTTGCATATCGCATAGTGGTTTCACGGGTACCACCACCTGCTCCGTAAGTTATGGAAACGAAATCTGGTTCAAAAGGCTGAATTACAGAGGCAGTCTCAAGCATTCGTTTTCCGCCTTCATCATTTTTCGGAGGAAAAAATTCTACTGAAAAAAGCTTCTTTTCACTTTTGAAAATTTTCCCAATAGACATTCCCTTTCTCATAAACATATCAACATATCATGATATGTTGATATGTTCAAGTGGAAATGCCTGAGTCTAAAACCGGATGCGAGAACTAATCAGGAGATTTTTTACCGAGGTCAAATATTTCTCGACTCTTTTTTGCGGGCTCATCGCTTGGGCTTTTTCAAGCAAATCAACAGCTTTTTGGTATTTCTGGTACGAAACCAACATTCTTGCATATTCAACTAATGCTTGTACTTCTTGATCTGGATCTTTTTGAGCTCTTTGGAATCGGATTTCTGCCTCTACAAATTCATCATTTTTCCAAGCTAGTTGACCTAGAAGGAAGTGAATTTTTCCATCAAGAGGAAAGTTTTTGGATAATTCAACTAAAATGGACGAAGCCTCAGGGTCTTTCCCAGTTGCCCTCAGAACCTCAGCTTGTAAAAGTTTGATTTGCTTTTCATCTTCGACAGAAAAACCCATTCCAAAATTCTTTTCGATTTTATCTAAGTAAGAAAATCCATCCAAATAAGAGCCTCGGTTGATTAGAATTCTTGCAACGCGTATGTAATTTTTAAGTGGTAGTTTTTGTTGGTTTTGAATAGCTTCCTCATAAACTTTTAAAGACTGGTCATACAGTTCGAGGTTGTGGTAGAGGTCCCCGAGAATCAGAAAGTCTAATGGTTTCAACTTTTTCATCCTCCTAAGAGTTTCGAGGGCAACCGTAGCCTCTTTTTCCTTATTTAATGACTGTAGAACCTGAGCCCTTGCACGGTTACAAAATGCATCATTTGGATCTTTATCCAAAAGTTCGTTCAACAGGGCCAGTGCCTCTTGGAAGCGTTCGGTGTAAAGAAAACAATTAACCAATCCATTGCGGGCATCCTTACTTTCGGGGAGTAGGAGCAATGCCATACGGTAGGCATTTTCAGCGGAAAGAAATCGCCCTAAACTCAGATGGCAATAGCCCAAGGCGACATAAGTAACTCCGTCGCCATCTCCGAGAGAAATCGCTTTGGTCAGACTTCTGGAAGCAGGTTCAAGGTTTCCGAGATTCAGCTGTACCAAACCGAGATTTTTATGAGCCCGAAGAAAATCAGGGAACTTTTTTATAGCGTTTTGATAAGCTTTCACGGCGGCCGTCAGTCTTCCGTTCTGGTAGTACATGGTACCCAATGCGTAATCCAATGCCGGACTACTTTTCTCATCCACTTTATTCTCCAAATATTCGATGGCCTCACCCAGTTGGTTTTCGGCTTTCGCAACTACTTCGGCTAAAACGGATTGTTCGGTTTTGCTTATTCTGGGCTCGATTTCACTACGAAATCCGTAGTCTCCCATGAAGCTCTTTACAAAGGATGGATTGTTCCAGAAATCCCGTGTCAATTCTGGTTTTGGTGGCAGAGCCAAAACAAAATGAGAGTAAAAAAATAATATGAGTACGAACAACTTCATTATTTTAAGAGAGTAAAGCGAACTGGAAGATAAAATTGTACCTTTACCACTTCTCCATTTCTGCGTGGTGGTTCATAGACAGAATTCTCCGCTGCTTCACGAGATGGTCCGACGAAGTCTGGATGGGTACTGGAGACGACTTCTAAAACATTTACTCGCCCCTTCTCGTCGATCTGAATCAGCAGTCGAACTTCCCCCTCCAATCCAAGCCTCTTTAAGTTGGAGGGATAGCGCAATCTACCCCTTTTTAGAACCGATGGATTCCTGTCTAGATCATGTAGGTCGAAAACCAGATCTTTCCCAAATCCCTCTGGAATGGGATTGAAGCCAGCTAAAGAAAAAGCGGCTTTAAAGTCCCCCGGACCAACATCCAGACTAACATTAACTGATCTTGTATCCAATTTAACTATGGGTTCATCGATCTTTAGTTCAGGCATTTTTCTTGCGGCTAATTCTTCAACGGTTTTTTCCATTTGAGTCTTCGGTAGAGGTGGAGGAGTGAAAGGATTAACATCTACCTTCCGCACCTCCCATTTTTCACTACGTATGGATTCAGATAATGGAAGGAGCCCAAATAAAATGAGTGAGGTGAGAATGGACAAAAGTAGACTTATCTTTTGTGAACCCTGAATCTTTTCGGACTCGACTCCAGGAATACCTTCGAAGTTTTCATTTTGCTTCCTCATCTTATTAATGGTGTCAACTTGACCGCTTTCGCTCCTCCAAGCATCGCTTGGTCCACTACCTGAGTTGCTAGCCCAGCTCTTGAGCCGGGTGAAACACGCACAGAAATCGAGGCTTTGGAATCGGTATCTGCAGTACGAACGAGGGGTGCAATTTCTTCTATGCTGATGGCAGTTCCATTGTGTAGGACCCGACCGGAAGGGGAAAGTTCGAAGGAAAGGGGAGGAGTAATTTTGGAAACAGGATTGGATGTGTCCTTGTATTTTGTAGTTATTCCGATCTCATTCACAAACGATGTCGCAACGATGAAGAAAATCAGTAGAATAAAAACCATATCGATTAAAGGTGAAACATTGATTTCAGCTTGTTCGGATGGAGAAATCTGTACCCTTTTTTTCATTCCTGTTTTCGAGTGGCAATGGAAACGGAGGGAGTAATCTTTCTGGACTCTTGAATCATGCGAGCAAGAAGAGCAGCATCAGCCCATCGATCGGACTGAATCACAACTGGTTTATTTCGATCTTTACTGCTTCTTTCGATCAAAACTGGAATTTGTTCCAATTGTATTTCCTCACCTCCATGAAAAATTTTATCCTCATTGGATAAGGCGAACAATATGGAGTTCCGCATGAGGGATTCTGCAGTTTGTGCCTTCGGACGAACGACTTCAACTCCTGGAAGACTAACGAAGGTGGCTGATACAATAAAGAATATCAGAAGAATGAAGACAACGTCAATGAGAGGTGAGACATTGATTGACCCATCTTCCTGATCTTCTAAGGATTTCGATCTTCCGTAAAGTCTCATCTGGATAGGGCGACGGGGCGAACTTGGCGAATGGACAAGCTCTCCAGTCTATTGATGCAATGCAACCAGTCTTTTTTCTGTCTTTGCAGTATGTGAATGATTGCAATTGCGGGTATGGCTACTAGTAATCCGGCTTGAGTAGTAATCAGTGCCTGTGAAATCCCACCAGCGACCAAATCCATCTTGTAACTGTCTTGCATGCTAAGACCATTAAAAGTTTGTAGCATTCCAATGACTGTTCCAAGCAGACCAAGCACGGGTGACGCACTGGCCAAGACCAGTAGGAATTTGAGGCGTCGGCTTAGGTAGGAAGCATCTGCAATCCGGACCTGTTCGAAACGACGATGGGTTTCCTTTGGATTGTCATGCTCTGCAATACAGTATCGAATGATTCGGTCAACCTTTCCACCACCCTGGAAAGCACCCCATCTTTCTCTGGGAAAAGCCTTAAGGTCTGTAGGGATTACACTTCTTAATCGAATCCAAAGTTCGAAGGCAACATAGTAGGTGTAAAGCGACAGACAGCCGATGACCGGCATTAAGGAACCTCCTTTTTGCCAAATATTTACCGCATTAGTCCAGAATTCAAGCAGAGGGGTCATCTTGCTGAAGATCAGATTCTTTGAGTAATGGTTCATTCCTTTTCAAATGCACCAACCGGGCGGCAAAAGCTTCTAGTTTTGAAATTACACCCTGCAATCTCCGAGTAAGAAGAGCATGGGCAATGAGAGAAGGAATTGCGGTAATCAGCCCAAATTTAGTAGTCACCAAAGCCTCGGAAATCCCTCTTGCGAGTTCGCTGTTCTCGGGGTTAGCAAAATTGGTAATCTGACGAAATACATCGATCATTCCAGTAACAGTGCCGAGCAGTCCCAAAAGCGGAGCGGTTGCAGCAGTAACTGCAATCAAGGGAAGGGCTTTTTCCAAACGAACTTGAAAGTCAATGATTTGCTCATAGAGGATTTCTTCCAGAATTTCCGGCTTATTACCTTGGTAGCTATGTGCGGTTTTTCTAAGAATTTCAAAGGGTCCCCTGAAGGAACCTTCCAACTTTGCTTTTCCTTGGTAAGTTGGTACATCAAGAATTTGGAAGGCTTTGTAAATCGCAATAACTAAGGAAAGTGCGGCAAAAAACAAAATCGGATAAATCCAAATTCCACCCGTTTGTAATTCTTCCAATAAACTAAGTTCTCCTACCTCCATGACGAAGGCTTTTCCCAGACTTGGGTCTAGAGGAATGTAGGAGATGGAATCTGGTTCAACCGAAAAAGCGGTTTGTATCATTTGACTGGTATTTTCAGACATCTTGACGATACGAGAAGGCTGAGATTTCTTTACAGACTCAGAAGAAATCTCAGTAGAGGAAAAGGACTCATTTTGAAAAGCCTTTTCCACGAAACCTGCACTTCCATCTACACCTGAGAACAGGGTGACCGGTCCTAATGACCAGAAAGTTCCCTCTTCCCGAATTCCTTCTGGTGGAACGATTGCATTTCCCTTAAATGCTATTCCCCCAGCGTTTTGTTTGCTTGCCTGGATACTAAGTTGAAGAATTTGAAGATACGCCTCCATAGACTCATCGAGTGCAGCGGAGTCGATCTGAAGAGATTTAGACATGGAATCATTCCAAAGTATTTGTTCGGCCGGAGGAATTCCCTGCCTCCAACTACGGGCGTAGTCTTTGAGAAGACGGAGGGAGGATTCAAGCTCTCGCTCATTTTCCTGTACTTCTTCTTTAAGCTGAAGTAAGTTAGCATCCCGATTGTCACGCAGACGGAGAAGTCGGTCCAATTCCTCTCTTTTTTGCTTTGCTTCACGCTCTTGGGATGCGACTTTTTGAGCAATCGGAATTTTTTCGTTTTCAATCCGCTTGCGAATTTCTGCTAATCTTACGGTTGCATTCTCTAAGTCCTTTCGAGCAGTAGAGCGAACTTGTTGCATCTCTTGGGCGAGTAAATTCCAAGAATGAAGGAACACTCCAATAGCCAGGAAAATGAAAACATTTCTCATCGATTTACGATAGATGGGACAGGAAGTGGTAATTCAAGAAAGCGTGGCATTGCCCGATTATTCATCATCTGTAGACCCGTGGTAACTTCCTGTGCAATTTCGTCTCTTCGATTCCATTTCCATCCCGATTTTGTGGGACGACCGTAACCTGCAACCGTTCCGGATTCATTAACGAAATAAGCGATTCCCAAACCAAAATATAAAACCATAAATTCGCGCGATTGATCGTTATTGAGAGTGAACTCTTGGCGCTCGAGCGTCACGCTTCGATGAAAGATATGAATGGCTTGCAGTAATGAAACGATAGTCTCCACTCTTTGTCGGAGTGTTAAACGGCTTTTAGTTGGAACTGAACCAAGCTTTTCTCGGAAAGGTGATAGCCTTTCTGCTAAAGGAGTGGGAAGAAAGGAAAAGAATTCATTCAGCTGACCTTCGATTTTTTGCAGGCTACGAAAAAGTGCTTGTGTGGTCTGCTCGGCTTTTTGCTTTCTAACCGTCAAATCACTTCTCTGCTTGGCTGCTCCGCTAGCTTGTTCCTCTGATATGGCAAGTTTACTATCCAGTTCGGAAATCTCTCTGCTTAATGCATCCTGAAGGTCAAGCAAAGCGGCTTTCTCAATATTCCATTGCGAGGATTCCTCAGAAATCAGTTGCTCTGTATCGATCCATCCCTCAATGATTTGTTGAGTTTCTTTGATCTGTGAAAAGAGAGTTGTGGATCCAGTGACTAACAGAAGGTACCACACCATCAATAATGAACGCTTGAACATAAGCAGACTATCTTACAGGAAATGTTAAAAATGAAAAGTCTTTTTGAGACTGAATCTCAATAAGAGTGTTTTAGGAAGTTTTTGCTTCAAATAAAAATAAGTTTAAGGAGCAAGCAGACGGCGAAGGGTTTCGTCAACAAGCTGGGGATTTGCCTGTCCTCTTGTGGCTTTCATAACCGCACCTTTAAGAGCGTTGATGGCTCCTTCCTTTCCCCCCTTGAATTTCTCAGCTGCGTCCGGATCATCAGAAATGGCCTGAGAGCAAAGAGCTTCAATTTCATTTCCATCGGATTTCATTTCCAATCCCTTATCTTTGATTAAATCCTTTGCTGATTTTCCAACTGCAAACATTTCAGGAAAAAGTTCTTTTGCGACATTATTGGATATCGTTCCGTCTTCAATTAAGTTGACCAGTTCAGCCAAATTTTCGGGAGGTACTTTGCAGGTTTCAATGGTGATCAATTCACAATCTGCATCTTCATTATCGTTCTTTTGTCCCAATTCACGAAGTAAATCATTGACCACCCAGTTTGCAACTTTAACAGGTACTGTGGTTAAATCAGCTGCTGCCTCGAAATATTCACAAAGAGGACGATCACCACAAAGAGCAGAAGTAGAAGAGTAGGGCAGCTTCATTTCCGATTGGTATCTTCTTTGCTTATCAAATGGTTTTTCGGGCAATTCGGATGAAATTCGATGAACCCAATCTGGTTCAATTCGAACCGGCATAAGATCCGGGTCTGGAAAGTAACGGTAATCGTGAGCCATTTCCTTTGTTCTCATTGAAGTAGTGTACTTCTGCTCCGGGTTCCACCTTCTGGTTTCTTGAATAATGGTCTCTCCTTGTTCGAGGGCTTTGGTTTGACGACGGATTTCATACTCTACACCGTTTCGGACACCAGAGATGGTATTAAGGTTTTTGATCTCTACTTTTGTACCAAGCTCTTTTGAACCGACGGGACGAACACTTATGTTTGCATCACAACGTAATTGGCCTTTTTCCATGTCACAGTCTGAGATTTCAGCGGAAACCAATGAATTTCTCAAAGAATTCAAGTAAGCGAAAACCTCATCGGGAGAATATAGATCGGGCTCGCTTACAATTTCTAAAAGAGGACATCCAGCACGGTTGTAATCAACTAGGCTGTCAGTTTCGTAATGCGTTAGTTTCCCGACATCTTCCTCCAAATGAATTCTGGTGAGCTTCACCATACGATGTAAACCCATCACGGCAGGAGTCTCGCCGGGCATTTCGATCTCCACCTCTCCACCTTCGCAGATTGGTTGATCGAATTGCGAAATCTGATAGTTCTTTGGCATGTCCGGATAAAAATAATTCTTTCGATCCCATTTGCATACGGAAGCGATCCTGCATCCCAGAAGTAATCCTACTTTAATCGACTTTTGGATGGCCTCCAAATTCATCACTGGTAGTGATCCAGGGAGTCCCAAAACTACCGGATTTGTAAGGGAGTTGGGAGGTTTTCCAAACCCGGTTCCAACTCTGGTAAACATTTTGGACTTGGTTTCCAGTTGTACGTGAACTTCCAAACCTATTACCGCTTCGTATTTCATACTTTTTTGAGGAAGTTGAATTTAAAGTTTGGGAAATTGTTTACCCATTTGATGTTCTTGGTCAAAAACTTGAGCGATGGAAAGCAGTCGGCTCTCTTCAAAGGCCCGACCAATTAATTGCATTCCAATCGGGAGTCCGGAACTGGAAAATCCACATGGTACTGAAATTCCAGGGAGACCCGCCAAGTTGGTTGAAATTGTATAGACATCGCTTAGATACATGGAAATGGGGTCATCACTTTTTTCACCAAACCTAAAAGCGGGAGTGGGTGAAGTCGGAGTCAATACTGCATCAACCTTTTCGAAAACTTGGTCGAAATCTTTTCTAATTAAGGTGCGGGTTTTTTGTGCCCGCAGATAGTAGGCATCATAATATCCACTGCTTAGTGCGTAGGCTCCTAAGATACATCTTCTTTTAACTTCTTCACCAAATCCCTCGCCCCGACTCTTTGCGTAAACATCAATTGCATTTTCGGCCTTAGTAGAGCGAGAAGTGTAACGAATACCGTCGTAGCGGGCCAAGTTGGAGGATGCTTCAGCAGTTGCTATCACATAATAAACTGGTATGGACAAATCGGTCGTTGGCAAGGAAACCTCAACCATTTCAAAGCCTTTAGATTTGTAGAATGAAATTGTATCTTCCAGCGAAGCTCGAACTTCGTCGTCCATTCCTTCACCAAAGAATTCAACCGGAAGTCCAAGCTTGCAGGGTTCCATTGTAGATTTAATTTCAGATGAGTAACAAGGGATTTCAGAAGGAAAGCTAGTTGAGTCCAACGGATCATGCCCGGAGATGAATTCCAAAAGAAGAGCGGCATCTTCCACTGTTTGAGCAAACGGACCGATTTGGTCCAATGAAGAGGCAAAGGCTGCCAATCCATAGCGAGATACCATTCCATAGGTTGGTTTCATTCCAACCACGCCGCAAAGGGAAGCTGGTTGCCTGATCGAGCCTCCGGTATCAGAGCCGAGACTCAGGGGGACTTCCCGTGCTGCAACCGCTGCAGAACTTCCTCCGCTGCTTCCGCCAGGAACACAGTCTAAATTCCATGGGTTTCGGGTGGGTCCGTAGGCCGAGTTCTCAGTCGAAGAGCCCATTGCAAACTCATCCAAATTAAGTCTTCCTCCAATTACTGCACCTGCTTCCTTAAGCTTTCGGGTGACGGTGGCGTCGTAAGGTGACTGATAGTTTTCCAAGATCTTACTTGCAGCTGTGAGGGGCTGACCTTCGTCGCAAATTACATCCTTTAGGCCAATTGGTATTCCATCTAAAGGGCTCAGGGTCTTGCCCTCCGCTCTTCTGCAATCCGAGGCTTTTGCTTGTTCGAGCATATATTCCTCATCCAAGTGAAGAAAAGCGTGTACCTGATCATCCACCAAATTAGTCCGCTCTATAAAAGCTTGGGCAATTTCCATAGAGGTACATTCACCAGAGTCTAAAAGTTGAGCAAGTTCGGTGGCAGTTGCCTGGAAAAGATTAGTTGAGTCCATTTTGATAGATTACTCTTCGACCACTTTTGGAACAACGATCTGATGATTTCTTTTTTGCGGAGCGTTAAGCAGAGCTTTTTCAACTTCAAACCCAGAACTAGCTTCATCTTCATCCCAAACATTGAATCTGGGAAAAGCATGTGCTGTAGGTTCAACTCCATCGACATCAACCTTTTGAAGCTTTTCGAAATATTGTAATACCTGACCGAGCTGAGACTGAAATTTTGATCTTTCCTCGTTGGAAAGTTCGATTCTTGCCAAATTTGCAACATAATCGATATCCATACCTTCTTCTTCACTCATTTTATTTTCTCAGTTCGTAGGGGGTTTTGTTCTCAATCTTTTCTACTATTCGTTCAAATACCTGATTTACTTCCTTTTCACCAAGAGTGCGATCGGAGGCCCGAAAGCGGATGGAGCAAGCAATACTCTTTTTGCCCTGTTCCATTCCTTTACCGTCAAAGACATCGAAAATCGATACCGGTTCGATTTGAAGAGCATCTCCGGTAATTTCAGCAACAATTTCCTCAAGAGAGGAACGGACCAATTCTCCCGGGATGTTTTGCTCGACGACCAAGGACAAATCTTTAATTGCTGGAGGAAAAGTGGAGAATTTCGAAAATCTAACCACTTTTGAGCCCTTTGAAAGAAGCACTGGGTCGACCAGAATCTCACCCGCGAAAACAATGCCTTTCGCCTCTTTGCTCTTGGTTAATTGAAGATTGAGAATTCCTAAGTTGAGTTCCAGTTTATTTCTCTGACAGTCTCCCAGTTTTGCTGAATGTTCATTCTGCCAAGGAGTTTGGTTAGATAAGGTTTCCCACAATCCTTTTGGTAGGTTCAATCTGCAGGCATGTAAAACTCTGAGAAGACAATTCTTGAACTCAAAAAAATCGAGTTTTTCTTTTGATTTCCATTGGCGAGAGTTCGGTTGTTCAAGCGCGATGAATGCGATACTGATACATTCCAAGTTTCCCCGCTGGCCAGGTCGAAAGACTCGGCCGGTTTCAAAAAAGCGTACAATATCGTTAAAGTTTTTCTGGTTATGGGCTAAGTTATCCACGAGTCCCGGAAGAAGCGAAGCCCGAATATGCGTATGGTCTGAACTCAACGGATTGGCCAGAGCAAGCTTTTCGATGTCCAAGTCAGCATGCCAAGCCAGAATTTCTTCACCTGAACGAAGGGAATAATTGCAACATTCTTGAAAACCCTGTCCCACCAGATTGTCGGTTGCCTTCTGACAAAAATCATAGGTTGGGTCATTTTCTCGAAAAGTCGAAGGAAAGCTGACTGAAGAGTTCTGCAATTCTTTGGTGCCATGAATCCGAAGGAATTCCTCGACCAGATCAATTGGACGGTCCACTTCCGATCGGAAGGAAGGTACATTAACTTCCCAAGGGTCATTTCCCTTTACCTCGAATCCAAGTCTCTCCCATGCGTTTGTCAATTTTGAAGGTTCGATGGGAAAGCCACAAATTTCTTCTGCATAGGAATGAGAGATTTCAACCGTTCGATCTTCCCTTGGAGACTTACCAATGGAAACAAATACCGGTAGGCACTCTCCCCCTGCGATTTCAAGAATTAAGTCAATCGCTCTTTGAGCCGCAAACTCCAACCCTTTGGGGTCCACATTTCTCGAGAAACGCTGGGAACTATCTGTATGTAAACCAAGCTTTCTTGCGGTGGACCGGACTTTCCCTGGGTTGAACCAAGCAGATTCCAATACAATATTCGAAGTACATTCATCCACCTCAGCATCCATGCTTCCCATTATACCTGCTATAACTAATGGTTTTTGGGAATCAGCAATTACCATCATTGTAGGGTCCAGTTTTCTTTCGATACCATCGAGGGTAGTGATGCTTTCATTTTCTTCAGCATTCCGGACAACGATCGAAGAATCTGTAATTTTGGATGCATCGAATGCATGCAATGGTTGTCCAGTTTCCAAAAGAACGAAGTTAGTGATATCAACCACATTATTAATGGGTCTTAAGCCTACGCTTTCCAGCTTTGTCTTCAACCAATCAGGGCTAGTTGCAATGGTCACTCCCCGGATCGACCAAGCTGCATATCGGCTACAACCTTCTGCTTCAAGTTCTACGCTTTTCAGCAAATGTTCAGGTGGACAACTTACACTTGATTGAGAGGATTGTGAAACCTTAGGGAGAGTTAGTTTTGCATGATCGTAAAAAGCGGAGATCTCCCGTGCGACACCGAGATAGCTAAGGCAGTCCCCACGATTTGCGGTAATTTCTAATTCGAGGACCTTATCTCCGGAAAAAATCTGATCAATCGGGGTTCCAGTTTTTGGATTCCCAGACAAAAGAAGAAGGCCCTGGTCATCATCACCCATTTCCAGTTCCTTAGCACTGCACATCATTCCTTCGGATTGTACTCCGCGGAGTTTTGACTTCTTTATTTTGAATCCACCGGGAAGCTTGGCACCGGGTAAAGCTACTGGAACCCGATCTCCGGGTCTAAAATTGGTGGCTCCACAAACAATATTAGCAGATTTTTCCTCACCAATATCAACGGAACAAACACTTAATCGATCGGCTTCCGGGTGCTGCTCTTTACTGATTACTTTTCCTACCACAACCTTGTCCAAGTTCGAATTGGAAAAGCTCTCATCTTCCTCTACTTCAAGTCCAAGCATGGGAAGAACATCAACCAATTCATTTTGATTATCAGGGAGTTCGACATACTCCTTCAGCCAATCCAAACTAATCTTCATGAGACATTGGAGAATTGTTTCAAAAATCTTTGGTCATTTTGATAAAAATGACGGATATCATCGATACCGTGAAGGATCATGGCAACCCTCTCGATTCCCAATCCGAAGGCAAAACCCTTCCATTTTTCAGGGTCTAAGTCGACTAATTTGAGGACCTCGGGGTCAACCATGCCACAACCCATGATTTCGATCCACTTATTACTTAGTTTTCCTAAATTCGGAGCCTTCAGGTCCACTTCGAAACTTGGTTCAGTAAATGGGAAAAAACTCGGTCTCAATCGGGTTTCCAACTGATCTCCAAATAATTCTTTCAAGAAGAAATCGAGAACTCCCTTCAAATCTTTAACGGTTACTTTCTCGTCGACATAGAGTCCCTCTGTTTGGTGAAAGTTTGCAGAGTGGGTTGCATCCACCGTGTCTCTACGGAAGCATCTACCAGGAGCAATTACTCTAAGGGGTGGTTTCTCCTTCAGAAGGGTTCGGATTTGAACGGAAGAGGTGTGAGTTCGAAGCACATATGCCTCACTGGTTTTCCTGCAAACATTACTCCATTGGGAATTTGGAGAAAGGAAAAGCGTATCTTGAGCATCTCTGGCGGGATGGTCTTCCGGAGTGTTTAGGGCATCAAAGCAAAACCATTCCGTTTCCACTTCGGTAGCTTCGGAAACCGTAAAACCAATTTTCCTAAAAATGGAAACAACTTTGCGGCGTACGTTAGTTAGTGGATGGGTGCCTCCAAGGAATTGAGGACTCGCAGGGAGGGTAGGATCGATTCCAGTTCCCAAAGATGCCAAATCCGCTTGGTTTTCTATTTCATCCAAGGCGGATTTGAAGAGTGCCTCAACTTTTTTCTTGGTTTGATTAATTGCCTGCCCGAAGGCGGGTCTTTCTTCTTTAGAAAGGTTTCCGATTTGTTTGGCCGCTTTTGTCAAGTTACCATTCGGTCCTAAAATAACCGCTTTTGCCTGCTCCCAATCCGATCGACTTGAGAGGTTTGATATCCTTGTCTCCGTTTCGGCGACAATGGCTTGGAGATCGTTCTCCACGCCGTAAGCAAAAAGGCCCTTTAGGCCTGGATGGCAGCCTTCGCCTTCGCGACTAATTCCTTAAAGGATTCAGGTTCGTGAATGGCGAGTTCCGAGATGACCTTACGGTTCAATTCAATGCCTGCTTTGCACAAGCCATGCATGAACTCTCCATAGCGAAGGCCTTCTGCTCGACAAGCTGCATTGATTCGAACAATCCACAGTTGTCGGAATTCTGACTTACGTTTGCGACGATGAGAGTAAGCATATGCCTCAGCTCGATCAACGGCATCCTTAGCGTAGCGAAAGAGGCGTGACTTATTTCCGAAGTAGCCTTTGGCTTTTTTTAAAACCTTCTTGCGTCGTTTACGGGTTGCGGGAACGTTTCGTGCTCGTGGCATGTCAAAATCTCCTTATCGTGTTGGAATTAAATTGGTTTAGACGGAAAGGGCACGGATCACTCGGCGAGACATTCCATCTGCTAATACTTGATCTTGCCGACCAGATCTAATTTGTTTGACGGAGCGTTTTCTGCGCAAATGCCTTTGACCAGGTTTGCGAAACTTCACTTTGCCTGAACCAGTTACTTTAAATCTTTTAGCAATTCCTTTGTGCGTCTTCTTCATGGTGTTACGAGAAAAAGCGATTATTCTAACTTTTTAGAGGGTTTCGATCAAGCCAAATGACATCAGTTGTCATAAATAAGAAGACCAAGATAACTTTGGTAGCTAAACCAAGTGGCGAATACTAGGAAAAGAATCCAGCAAAACAGTTTGAATATTTTTTTCTTTAGCCAGTGAGAACCCTGAGCATTTTGACCGTCTCCACCAAAATCATGAAAATAATGAACCAGATCTCGGTCTTTGGAACGTCGATCGATTTTCTTGTAAGAAGAGCCATAAGAAGATCGATTTCGCAAATACAACCACTGGAAAATTTTATGAATCATTTTATGGCATCAGATAGGATTTTCCATTCATTTGTGAAAAATCAAGTCTTGTTACAGATGGAAGACCTTCCTTGTGGGCCCACAGGTCCGAGCCCACTTTAGCTTCAGCTTCTTCCAGCCATTCGGTCCGATAGACCAGTTGATGATGTTGTTTTCCTTTTTCTTTTTGAAATAAGCTTCCAAGTTTCAGGTTGTCAGCGAATCCAATCAATGGATCTGTTTTACCATCATACTTTTCAGGGAAATTTAAATTGTGGACCGTAAGTCCTTCATGATGATGCATTTCCAAGACCAACTTGGCGTACTTTGCCGCCGCTTTTGCCGAAAACTTTAGTGCATTACGGGTGGTAGAATCCAAATTTTGTCCACCACTTTCTCGGACTGAATCGAATTTTTCCGAAGTTATAGCCATACTCACTGCAATGGAGGGAATTCCCAAAAGGGATCCTTCCAAAGCAGCCCCAACCGTACCAGACGACAAAATCATGGGTAAGGTAATATTGTATCCCAGATTAATTCCACTGACCACTAAATCTGGTTCATCTGACATTAAATTACCATACGCCAAGTTGACGCAATCGGCCGGAGTCCCGTTTAGTGAATAGGCAATGGCAGGATACTTCTTTTCTTCCTTTGGTTTGAGTTTTTGGTTTCTTGAAATTGCGTGTCCAATCCAACTACGCTCTCCATCGGGTGCACATACCAAAACTTCTCCTACTTTCTTTAGTTCTTCAACCAGTGCTTTAAGAAACCCAGATTGGATGCCGTCATCATTGGTTACTAATATTAATGGTCTTTTTAAACTCATGTAAAAAAGGAGGATCGTGAAATACGATCCTCCTTTTGATAATCAAGTTTCTGCTAAGGGCAACTGATATTTAAGAAGCTAAGCTTTCGGTTTTCTCTTCTGTCGATTCGCTCTGGGAATTTTCCGGAGCTGTTTCTTCAGACGAATCGTCATCTTTACTTTCGCTTGGGTTCGCATCTTCCATAGCAGCACGGCGACTTAATTTTACTCTGCCCTTGTCATCAATGCCGATGCATTTAACCAAGATTTCATCTCCCAGTTTGCAAATATCTTCGGTCTTATTGACTCGAAAGTCGGCCAGTTCGGAAATATGGCAAAGTCCTTCTTTCCCCGGCAAGCATTCAACAAAAGCACCGAATTCTTTGACGCCTCGGACAATGCCGCGGTAGATTTTGCCTACTTCAATTTCGCCGGTTACCAGCTCGATTTCCTGCAATGCACGATTCATGGCTTCGGTATCGGTTGCATAGATTCGAACCTTACCACTGTTATCCTCGTCTATATCTATATTCGCACCGGTTACTTCGGTGATTCTTCTGATATTTTTTCCGCCCGGTCCAATCAAAGCACCGATTTTCTCGGGATCGATCTGTACGCTTTCAATACGAGGGGCATGTTCGCGGAGTTCTTTTCGATGGGAAGGAAGGCATTCATCCATCTTGTCAAGAATCTTCATTCTTGCCTCGGTTACTTGCTTCACCGCTTCCTTGGCAATGTCAAAAGGGAGACCTTGAATTTTTAAATCCAATTGGAAACCGGTTACTCCGTCGCGTGTCCCGCAAACCTTAAAGTCCATGTCTCCAAAATGATCTTCCGCACCGATGATATCGGTGAGAACCACATGTTTGGCAATTTCACCCTCTTCATTCATCTCGGTGACTAATCCGGTTGAGATTCCTGCGACATGTTGACTGATGGGCACTCCGGCATCCATCAATGCAAGAGATCCTCCGCAAACGCTTGCCATTGAAGTGGAGCCATTGGAAGACATAATTTCGGAAACGACTCGAATGGCGTATGGAAACTCGTCTTCGGGAGGGAGAATTGGAAGAACCGACCGTTCGGCAAGCGCTCCATGTCCGATTTCACGTCTACCTGTGAATCCAAAACGCCCAGCTTCACCAACAGAAAAGGGAGGGAAGTTGTAATGAAGGATAAAAGACTTTGCGGTTGGTCCACCAGTCAAACCGTCGAGGTCCTGGACATCTCGGCTGGTTCCTAATGTGCTAAGCACTAAAGACTGAGTCTCGCCTCTGGTGAAGATCGCGGAACCATGAACCCTTGGGAGTACTCCGGTTTCGCAAATGATTTCACGCAGGTCAGCAGGACCACGACCGTCGGCCCTTTTTCCCCGAATCAAAATATTTTCACGATAGACTTCCTCTTGAATTACCTCGAAAGCCATACTGACATGATCGGGATCAAAATCATCCCCGAATTTTTCTTCACATGCTTTAGAAGCTTCTTCCTTGATTTGATCAACTGCAATTTGTCGCTCTTGTTTGGAAGGAGCAAAAATTGCTTCTTCCATTCGATTACCGGTAATCTCCCTGCACAAATCAAGAACCAAATCCGGTACTTGTACCAATTCGAATTCTTTCTTTTGCTTCCCGCACAACTTTGCTAATTCGCGCTGTGCTGCGATGATATCTTGGATGGCATCATGTGCGAATTCCAAAGCTTCTACGAATCTGGCTTCTGGGATTTGATCCGCTGAACCCTCGATCATCATCATCTCTTTCTCACTCCCGACATAAATTAAGTCGAGGGCAGAGTCGTACATTTGTTCATTGGTAGGATTAATCACGAATTCACCGTCGATTTCTCCGAGGCGGACACAACCGATCGGACCATTCCATGGGATATCAGAAATCATCAACGCCGCAGATGCGCCATTTACCATTAAGACATCTGCCTCATTGATTTGATCAGTTGAAAGAAGATATCCAATGACTTGAACTTCATTAAGAAATCCTTTGGGAAAAAGAGGGCGTAATGGTCTGTCACAAAGACGAGATGTTAGAATTTCCTTTTCCGAGGGTTTTCCCTCGCGTTTGAAATAGCCACCAGGAAATCTTCCTGCTGCGGTAAATTTTTCTCGGTAGTCAACGGTTAGGGGAAAGAAATCCTGTCCCGGACGAAGAGTAGCTGCAGCAGTTGCGGAAACGAAAACGGTGGTTTCCCCCATGGCTACGGTGACGGCTCCACTGGCGAGACCTGCTAGGGTGCCGGCAGATAATTGAATACCGAGTTTATCGGCGGTTACGTTGTGCTTTTGGTTCATTATTCGTACTTGCGGTTGTTTGATTTTGTTTTGTTTTTCATCCTACCAACGGTTCGACCGGATTGTCTTGCCGAAGTCTCTGGTAACAAAATCTCCATACACGGCTGTGTAATGTTCGAAGAATTTTCTATCCAGAGGAAATTGCTCGTGAAATCACGAGAATGAAAGAGAAAAGAGAAAATTAGCGACGCAAATCAAGCTTTTCGATAATTGCTTGGTAGCGCTTAAGGTCAGTTCTCTTTAAATAGTCGAGTAATTTTCTTCTCTTGGCGGCCATCATCAGCAGGCCCCTACGAGAATGAAAGTCCTTGCGGTGCGACTTGAGATGTTCGGTAAGGTGGGAAATTCGAGCACTCAAAAGAGCGATTTGAACTTCACTGGACCCAGTATCTTTATCGTGAGAACGATTGTCTTCGATTACGTTTTGTTTGTTTACTTGTTTTGACATGATTGGTTTTGATTTCTTGGTTCGATGAGCTTACTGGTGCAAACTCGCAGACTCGCATATGCCAGACTGCCGTTTCGAACGAATTCTCAGATAAGAATTCGACAAGACCAAGGAAGCAAGCCCGAGGGCTGACCTCTAACGTTGGCAAACTATAATGAACGAATTTTGTGATTATTCAAGTCTCAATCCTATCCTCTTGCATCCTCATCGAACATCGATAACAGATTTACCATATGGATCTATATTTTGCCTATGGCTCAAATATGAATTTCGAGCAAATGGAAAGAAGATGTCCCGGTGCTTCTGTCAAGGGGCGAGCTTACTTAAAAGGGTGGAGGTATTTCATTAATGGTAATGGTTATGCAGGAATTGAAAGATGGCATGAAGGAATAGTCTGGGGAGGCGTTTGGGAACTGAAGGAGTTTCATTGGAATGCCTTGGATCAATATGAAGCGGTAGACCAAGGTTTTTACAGTCGAGTGCAGACAAGGATTCAATTACAGGAAGCCCAAGTATTCCGTGAAATTAAGGTTTTTACCTATCTTTCAAATAATTACGATTACGGTAGTCCAACTTCAGATTATCAAGAGATTGTTTTGAAGGGCGGAGGCGATTTGAAATTGGATGAAGAGTATTTATTTGAATTATCTAAATGGAAGAATTGAATCCTTGATGAATACGAATGTTTGGGAGTTTTTCGTTGATACAGGTGGTACTTTTACAGATTGTCTGGCTCGTTCCAAAGATGGAGATTTTATTCGAGCTAAGGTCTTGTCAAAAGGAAATCTCTCCTCGAAATTGGAAAGCTTTGTTTCAGCAAAGGAAATTAAATTAGAATCAAATGTGGACTGGCCAAATGGGTTTGTTAATGACTTTTTGATAAGCTTTGCCGAAAAGCCAAAGATGCGTTTCCCAATCAAGAACTGGAATCTGGAAAATAGATTGCTTAGTTTAGGGAAGAGGGTTCCTTTTAAAGTATCATCGGGTATGCCGGTCGAAATTCACACTCCATGGGTGGCCCCCATCTTGGGAATGAGGTTAATTTTGGCTAGACAAGGACTGGATTGTAAAGATTTGAAAGTTCGGATGCGTCTGGCAACAACACGCTGTACCAATGCTTTACTCGAGAACTCAGGGGAATCTCCAGTGCTTTTTATAACTTCCGGGTTTGCTGATTTGTTGAAAATTGGTGACCAAAGGCGAAACAATCTCTTTAGTCTCATTCCGGAAAAAAGAGTACCTTTGTGTGAGGAGGTAGTGGAGATAAAAGAGAGAGTCGATCGGCATGGAGTGATTTTGCAAAAACCTGACTTGAATGAGATCGAAAAAAAAGCGAGGAAAGTCTTTAAAGCTGGGTACAGAAGTGCAGCGGTTTCTTTTCTTCACTCCTATCTTAATCCAACACATGAGCAAAAAATTGCCGATTTGTTACGTGAAATCGGATTTGAGAGGGTTGTGGAGTCGGCTCGATTATCTCCCTTGATAAAATGGCGCTCAAGGTGTGAAAGTGCGGTAGTTGAGGCCTACTTGAGTTCAACTTTAGATAAATATTTGAATCGGGTTGAATCTGGGTTGGGAGAAAATGGAGAGCTATTGGTGAATTCAAGTTCCGGTGGGTTGATCAATCGTTCTCAATACAGAGCTGTAGATAGTTTATTGAGCGGTCCTGCGGGTGGAGTCGTTGGGGCTTCGAGTATTTCAAAACGTTGTGGTTTTGCCCGTTCGATTAATTTGGATATGGGTGGTACAAGTGCGGATGTCTCGAGATTTTCCGGCACCTTTGATTATCAAATGAGCCATCGAGTAGGAGAGGCAGAGATCTCAAATATTGCGTTAAAATTAGAAACGGTAGCAGCTGGTGGTGGGTCGATATGTTGGGTAGAAAATGGACTATTGAAAGTGGGACCAAAAAGTTCTGGAGCCTATCCCGGTCCGGCTTGTTATGGTTTCGGAGGACCTCTTTGTTTGACCGACATAAATTTACTATTAGGGAGATTGGACCCGAGCCACTTTTCGGTCCCGCTTATCAAAGACGATGCGGAAAAAAAATTGTTGGAAATAGAAAATATAACGGGGAGGTCTTCAATAGAGTTATTACATGGATTTTTGGCCATCGCAGATGATGCACTGGCCAACGCAATTCGAAAAATCTCCATCGAAGAAGGATATGACCCATCCGAGCATGCATTGGTTGCATTTGGTGGAGCAGGAGGGCAGCACGCTTGTGGAGTAGCTTCCAGGCTAGGGATGAAAACCATTCTTTCGCCCGCAGATGCTGGATTGCTAAGTGCCTACGGATTAGCCCAGTCTAGGGTTGAAAGAATTTTGGTAAGATCAGTTTTGGGTCCTATGGATTGTGGAGTACTGAATTCCCTAGAGATGGAGATGGAGCGAGAAGGAATGGCTTTAATTCGCCAGATGGGAGAAGTGGGTGAGATATTGGAAAAGACTGCTCTTGTTCGGTTTGTTGGGCAGGAAGTTAATCTTGAAGTAGGGTACGAGAAATCTGCTGATATACTTGCTTTGTTTCAGAAAAAGTTCCGTAAGATCTTTGGATACTTACCGGAAGGAAACAAACTTGAAATTCATTCCCTCCGAATCCGAATTGGAGGTGCATTACCGAATGAAATAATTGAGGATTTTGGCAAAGATAAAAATTGCCTAAATGTGTTATCAAACTCAGTGCTAAGGAGAGATGATCTAAATTGTGGTGATGAACTTATGGGACCTTGTCTTTTGATGGATAACTACGGAACTTTTTGGATTGAAAATGGATGGTCGGGGAGGATGGGAACAAATGGTACCTTGCTTCTGGAGTCTAATATGGACGAGCAAAGGATAAAAATAACACAGTCGGTAAAAAGGGAGTTGTTCTCCAGCCGGTTTCATTGTTTGGCTGAGGAAATGGGAAAGCAACTAGAACGGACAGCTTTCTCGGTAAACATTCGTGAAAGACTGGATTTTTCCTGTGCTGTTTTGGATGGACAAGGATTTCTTGTCGTAAATGCTCCTCATATTCCGGTTCATCTTGGTGCGTTGGGTTTGTTTGCCCGTCGACTGATCCAAGAATTTTCGGATTTGTCAGAGGGAGATATTCTGATTTCGAATCATCCGGGATATGGAGGATCTCATTTGCCAGATGTTTCTCTCTTAGCCCCGGTTTTCTCAAAGAACTCAGAGTTAATCGGCTTTGTAGCCAATCGAGCTCATCATGCGGAAATTGGCGGCGTTGTACCAGGTTCGATGCCGGGCAGTGTTGGAAAGTTGGTTGAAGAGGGAGTTGTTATTCCGCCAAGTTACTTGTTTCGAAAGGGAAAGTCTCAAATGAGCCAGATCGAAAATATCTTAAATAGCGGACCTTTTCCTACTAGGCAGTTAAAAGAGAATCTATCAGATTTATTGGCTCAAATAGCCTCATTGAGAATGGGGTGCGAGTCACTGAATAAACTGATTTCTACACATGGGAGCAAAGAGATCATGGATCAGATGAGCAACTTGAGAGAGGAATCAAGCAGTAGTTGTCGAGAATTTTTGAAAAAATTCGGAACCGAAGATCTATCCGGAATTCAGTACCTGGATGATGGAACAAAATTGCAACTGCGTGTCAAGATGCGTAAAGGAAGTGCCGAGTTTGATTTTTCTGGAACGGATTCGGTACGTTCGGATAATCTGAATGCAACCGAAGCAATTGTTTCAAGCGTAGTATGCTATTGTCTCCGAATCTTGATTGGTAAAGATCTACCATTGAATGAAGGTTTGCTGGAACCCATTGAGTTAATTGTCCCAAGTGGCTCCTTGCTCCATCCTAATTTTCATCTTGATGAATCAAGTCAGCCGGGAGTTGCTGGTGGAAATGTGGAGCTAAGTCAAAGACTTACTGATTTGATTTTGTCTTCTGTTTTTAAAGTTGCGGCCTGTTCACAGGGAACGATGAATAATCTATCCTTTGGTAATGATCACTTCAGTCATTATGAGACGCTGGGAGGTGGGGCAGGTGCTTGTGTGGGCTGTAAGGGAACCTCAGCTGTGCAAGTGCACATGACTAATACAGCAATCACTGATCCTGAAATTATGGAATCTCGATTTCCAGTACAATTGTTGTCCCATAGGATTCGAAAAGGTTCAGGCGGAAGCGGCACCTGGTATGGTGGAGATGGAGTTGAACGGGAATATGAATTTCAAGAGAAAACGACTTTTTCCTTTTTGACTCAAAGGCGGAAATTGGGCCCGGAAGGGCTTGAAGGTGGTAGTGCAGGTCTGCCGGGTGAACAAATCCTTTTTCAAAAGGGTGGAGAGAAAACAAAGCTACCGGGAAGTTGTACCGCCATTGCAAACCCGGGAGATCGGCTAATAGTACGCACGCCTGGAGGAGGAGGTGTCGGGGGCCAAACTAATTAGTTATTGAAAGTTCGGTTTGCTGTATAGATTTTGACCAAACATTAGGATAAATACAGGGTTTTCATTAATGCCATGAACCCTGATCATGCAGAGAAAATTAATTCGTACAGTAGTGTTCATTTTTTAAGCAATTCTGAATTTTATGCTTATTTATATAAATTTGGCACAAAGCATGAATATACCGACCTATATTATTTAAATGGAGGGAAAAATGGAAGATTACGATATTTCAGAAAACTGCAAAAACAAGGATTTCATACGGTTCGTTGCCGCTCTTTCACTTGGGATGCTTTTTGCCTGTGCATCGGTTGTTTTTCTTGGGCTTTTAAGTCTTTAAACAACCGATCAAGTAGTAGCAAAATGTTCTTTTAGTCGATGAATCTCTAGTTAGTGATTCATGAAGTAATTCTTTGGTTTACAAGAATTATTAAGTTAAAAGTTAGATAGCAGTAGCTTTACAATTAGGTATTATTTTGCTTGAATAATGCCTAATGGATATCCACCTCATGTTAGATGGTTCTCAAGTGGGACCTTATAATGTAAATGATGTTAGAGGCTGGATCCAAGCTGGTTATGTAAAAATGGATGACCCTGCCTGGTACGAAGGGTGTGAAGATTGGGTAAAAATAAAAGATATCCCAGGTATCAAGACTGAATCAAAGGGACATAATTTAACCGGACACTTACTGCCACCTTTTGAAGCTTATGTTGGTAACGAGCCTTATGTTTTTATCAGCTACGCACACAAGGATTCTGAGCAGGTATTTAAGGAAATCAGTTCTTTGAATAGTGCAGGATATAAAATTTGGTATGATGAGGGAATTGAAGCAAGCACAGAGTGGCCCGAAGAAATAGCTAATGCAGTTCTTGGATGTTCCGCTTTTTTAGTTTTCGTAACACCCAATTCGACTGCCTCGGTAAATTGCCGAAATGAAATCAATCTTGCCCTCAATGAGGATAAACCTTTTCTAGCGGTTCACCTGAAGGAATCCACTCTCCCTCCGGGATTACGACTTCGAATGGGCGACTTGCAGGCAATTTTAAAATATAAAAATCCTGAAGATCGATACCTTAAAAAATTACATGATACTCTAGACCAATTATTAGGAAAAACAGGACGAAGGAGTAATGCTCCAAAGAGGAGTGCCAATGCTCCTAACTCAATCGAAATAACATCAGGGGAATCTTCTAAAGTTTCTCCAAAAAAGGGCTGGATAAAATGGTGTATCGCGACAGCCATTTCGGTTGGAGCTGCTTTTGGAGCATACCATTATCTTTCCAAAGATTCAGTTCAGCAGAAGGAATCTTTACAAGATTTTGCTGTTGGAAAACCATGGGAGATTCCTTCCATCGGAGCAGAAATGGTCTGGTGCCCACCCGGTCGATTTAATATGGGAAGTCCAGTTTCGGAACTGGGTAGAAACGAAGATGAATTAGAACGTGAAATTATTTTCACCCAAGGGTTTTTCATCGGAAAGTATGAAGTAACTCAAACTGAATGGGAGGAAGTTATGAAGACATCGCCGAGCAAATTTAGCGGAGCCAATTTGCCGGTGGATTCGGTATCATGGAATATGGCAAATGAATTTTGTCAGAAACTTAATGAGATAGAAAGTACAGCTGGCAGATTGCCGAATGGTTGGGAATATCAGCTGCCCACTGAAGCCCAATGGGAATATGCCTGTCGTGCGGGAACCAGCAGCGTTTTCCCATGGGGTGACTCAATTTCCCAGAAAAGAGCAAATTATTCGATCACAGGTTTGGAGGAAACAATGCCCAAGGGATCTTATCCTGGAAATGCATGGGGTATTCATGACATGCTAGGGAATGTGTCCGAATGGTGTAAGGATTGGTACGGACCTTTCCTCAAATCGGATAATACCGACCCGAGGGGACCAGAGCTTGGCACATACCGGGTGGTTCGGGGAAATGCTTGGGTGGATGAAAGTGATAAGATGCGAGTGGCAAGAAGAGTCTACAAGAGAATGAATCTGATACATTCTGCCCAAGGCTTTCGAATCAGCTTGGTTCCGAATGTGATTTTGGGCGAAGAAAAGAGTCTGAAAACAGAACAAGTTGACATTATGAACGGACTTGTCGGTTGGTGGAAGTTTGATGACAGTGAAGGCATTAAAGCGGTGGATTCGAGTGGTAAAAATCACCATGCAGTACTTTCCAACTTCGCTTCTTCACCCAATCCTTGGGTTCCCGGTCCGATGGGTGGAGCTTTACATTTTGATGGCTTGGATGATTACCTGGAAGTTGCTGATTTCAAGGGAATAACCGGATCGGAATCAAGAAGTATTGCCTTATGGTTGAAAACGAATTTTCATGACTCTACCGTTTTAAGTTGGGGAGAGAAAAAGGATTCAAGAAAATGGTTAGTTCGCATTAAAAAAGAATTCGGAACCAACGGTCTGATACATCTGGACATAGAGGGATCATACGTTCTTACGGACTCATTGCTGGATAAGGACTGGAATCATATTGCTATGGTTTTACCGGCAGATCAAAACTCGGTAAGAAGCCTGAAGTTTTATATCAATGGAAACCCGATCGGAAAAAATTTCATCAATGCAAAAAGATCGATCGATAGCTCGGATATGAACAACTTAGTAATTGGAAAAGATCTTTTTTCGGAATATTCCAATTTCCAAGGCATGATGGATGACCTGAGAATTTATAACAGAGAAATTCAGGCGGAAGAAATTCTGGAAATCTTTAACTCTGGTAAGAGCCCAAGTTCATCAGTGGAGTTAACTGGTAGTGCAGATAGTGAAAAAACTCTGACGGATGGATTGATGGGTTGGTGGAAATTTGATCCGACGATTGGTTTAGAGGCACCAGACTTTACAAAAAATCATCCTTCAGCTCAATTAAAAGGATTTACGAGTCAAGACAGGCATTGGGTTAAAGGGCAGGTGAAAAATGCACTGCTTTTAGATGGAATTGACGATTATGTCGATCTTGGACCTTTCAAATGGGGGGGAGAGTTTTCAATTTCTGGATGGGTTCAGTTTCAAACTTTTGATGGAAAATCGAGTGTTCTGGATTTCGGGAATGGGGAATCTAAGCAAAATGTTATTGTGGGAAATCAGAGCAATGGCTCAGCGATTTATTTTTCCAAATATTATGCCAATGCTAGCCAGACGATCTCTTTTGACGACTTTTGGGAGAGGAATGAATGGGTACATTTTTGCGTGCTGGGCTTACCTAATGGTCAGTCCGTGATTTTTAAGGATGGAGAGCTAATGAAGAGCCTGAATCTGGAATTTTCTCCAGAAATCTTAAGGAAAAATCAATATATTGGCAGATCGAATACGAATACAGATCGGTATTTTAAAGGTCTAATAGATGATCTTCGGATTTACCGAAGAGTGCTCAGTTCTAATGAGATTAGAGCTTTGAAAGCATGGACTGAATTGGAAGAAAAAGGTGAAACCTTGGATCAGAAAAAGAAGGATGATGCCTTTCCTGACATACAACGCGGTTTGTTTGCCTGGTGGGAATTTGACGAGAAGACCGGAGAAAAGCTCTCAGATTCAAGTGGGCAACAACGCCATGGAACTCTGATCGGTTACTCATCAGAGCAAAAAAAATGGTCTCCCGGTCCGATAGGGGGTGCTTTGTTCTTTGACGGAGAAGATGATTTCGTTGACTTGGTCGGATTCAGTTGGGGAGGAGAAATGTCAGTTAGCTTATGGGCCAAATTCGAATCTCCTAAAAGTTGGGCCCGAATTTTTGAATTTGGAGATGGTCGAAAAGAGGACAATCTTCTACTTACAAGTGCGGGAGAATTTTCCACAATGAGATTTGAGAATTGGCAAGGGAAAACCGAAGCATACCTTTCAAAAGAAGATTTTTGGAAATTGAATCAGTGGGTACATTTTGCAGGCTCTGTCGATCGGGTTGGAAATACCAAAGTATTTTTAAATGGCGTGGAGCAAACTTCAAAAGCTATGGATTTCGCTGAAACAAAATTTCGGACAAAACAATTCATTGGGAAATCTTACTGGACAAATACATCCAATTTTCATGGCACTCTTGATGATTTTCGACTGTACGACAGAGCACTCCTAAATGAGGAGGTGGAAGAGATTTTTGCATTGGGTGATTTTGAAAGCCTTCAATTAAGGGAAGAAGAAGTGAAAAGAAGGATCGAAATGAAGGAAGCTGAAGTTAAAGCAAGGGATCCAAACGCAAGATTTTCAAAAGAGCTTTTAGAAGCCGTACGCAACTGGAAGAGAATTCCAAATTCCGTTTTCCCGCTCTATGGAGTGCAGGTGCTCCGGCCATTACAGGCAAAAATGTTTGGAGATGAAGTAATGGCCCGAAGAAATAAGACCCCATCAACCAAAGAGTTGTTGCAGTATGCGAACAAGGGGCTGAATATTACCAATGTTGATGACGCAAAATTGGCTGTCTCAACTTATTTAGATGTGAACAAAGAGATTATTATTATAGCTGCCGAGGAAGATCGTTTAACTTTCACAATGACCAGAGGCTCAAGAATGAAGGGCTATCTAAAAATGGACGATACCAATTTTAAAGATAAAGTGGCCGAGCTTTTCGAGCTTCGAAATTCTGGGAATTGACTCTATTCCTGGCGAACCGACAGAAAATACCTCTGTCTTTACAATAGGATAACTTTTCGATTTGATGAATCGCATGGACATTTATCTCATGCTGAACGGGACACAAGTCGGTCCCTACAAGATTGAAGATGTTCAGGGCTGGATCACTGCAGGTTATGTCAAAATGGATGACCCTGCATGGTATGAGGGTTGTCAAGACTGGATTACCGTGATGGACATACCAGGTATTCAGGAAGTAACAAGCGGACATGTTGTGGGAGGGCATTTGGTCCCTCCGTTTGAGGCTTACAGCGGAGATGAGCCATATGTTTTTATAAGTTACGCACATAAGGATTCGGAATTTGTCTTTGATGAAATCAGCATTCTTCACGATGCTGGATATAATATCTGGTACGATGAGGGAATCGAGGCTAGTAATGAGTGGCCCGAAGAGATTGCAAACGCCGTCATTGGATGTGCCGCATTTCTGGTGTTCGTTTCTCCTCGGTCAACTGCATCAGTTAATTGCCGTAACGAAATTAACTTGGCATTAAATGAAAATAAGCCTTTCTTGGCGGTTCATCTCGAAGAATCTTCCCTCCCTCCAGGGCTTCGCCTGAGAATGGGAGATCTGCAAGCCATTCTCAGATACAAGCTTCCCCAAGATCGATATCGAAAAAAGTTGCATGATACCCTCGATCAATTGCTTGGTAAGAAAAAGAAAAAAGCGAGGCCTGAATCTGCGAGCCCAACCACCTTTGCCCAGACTTCATCGAATTTCGAAAGCAATCCGAAAAGAAAGAAAAGAAGATTAAATACTTCAAAAAAGGAAAGTTCAAGTCGTACGGTTTCCAAAAACAAATTTCCCAAGTTTTTCGGCTTTTGCGTAGCCTTAATGATTGGAGTTTTTGGAACTTACAAATTCTTTGAAATGAAGAATGCTCCGAAAGATGATTTGATTTCTGTTGAGGCGAATAATGGGACTGGAGAGAAAAGATTATTGGAAGGGAAGCCATGGACCTCTCCATCATGTGGAATTGAATTAGTTTGGTGTAAGCCCGGATCTTTCATGATGGGCAGTAAAGCAGATGAAACCGGTAGAGGGTCCGACGAAATCCATCATAGAGTGTCTTTTTCAAATGGATTTCTCATCGGAAAGTATGAATTAACTCAACAGCAATATGAACTGGTAATGGGAAATAATCCCAGCACTTTCCGAGGCCCGAATTTGCCTGTCGAAATGGTTACCTGGAACCAAGCTACGGAATTTTGTAAACAATTGACAAAGAAGGAAAGACAGGAAAATCTACTGCCGAATGGATGGTACTATCATCTTCCGACGGAGTCTCAATGGGAATATGCCTGTCGGGCGGGAACCAATACATCCTATTCGTTTGGCGAACAGGTTTTACCGACTGATGCTCGATGGAGTGATGGACAAAGTCCAAGTCGTACTGTTCCAGTTGGTTATTTTCCCAGTAACGGATGGGGAATTCATGAAATGCATGGAAATGTCTGGGAATGGTGTTCTGACTGGTATGGGGATTACCCAAATTATCCAGTTTCAGATCCAAGTGGCCCAGCCGTGGGTAATAAGCGGGTTCGAAGAGGGGGGTCATGGCTGAACCCTGCCATTCTTTTGCGATCAGCATGGCGTTTTGATTCTGATCCCAATGATGAGTATGGATATATTGGATTTCGAGTCTGCTTATCTAAGGGATAGATAATGGAAAAATCCAAACCTTGTTATCATCATCAAAAAGTCGGGATAATGCTTAGGAGTTATTGAGTTGCATTTGAGCGTAAGCCTTGATTTTTTCTCGAACACCAGTCAAACCGTTTCGGCGATTCGGGGAAAGGTGTTGGGTAATTCCAACCTCTGCCAAGAAGTCAGGCTCTAATCGAACTATATCCTCAGGTCTCTCGTTACTGTAAAGATCGCAAAGCAGACTGGCTGTGCCTTTGGTAATCGAAGCTTCTGAATCGGCTTGGTAATGACATTTACCATTTTTGAATGAAGGAAAAATCCAAAGTTGGGAGACACAGCCCTTAATTAAAAAGGTTTCTATCTTGTATTGTTCTTCTAGCCCGGGAAGATCTTTAGCTCTGTCGATTATATAAGTAAGGCGTTCGAGGTGATCTTCGAAAGGTGAAAGTTCTTCGACGATTTGGTCGCGTTTTTCCTCTATACTCATTCAGAAGACTTATCTGGATTACCAGCAAACTCGAATGCAAGACCATTGTAATCGAATTCCAAAATTTCAAGCTGAGAAAAAACCGCCTTGAAAGGTAGGAGGCCATTGATTCGCTCAGTAGAGGTAAATAAAGAAGTATTACCGAGGGTTTCACCCGTGACCGGGTCCTCAATTCCTTCACAAATAATTTGCTTGGTAGAATTGTTTTCCCCTTGAATTTCAAAGGTCATGGAATAGGCAGGTATGCGTACAAAGTTTTCTGCATGGGCATCGAGAACATAGATTTTGAGAAAGCCATCGGGATGAAGCAGTAATTCTAAATTAAAGCCAGACCCATGCTCACCCACTTCCAATAGTTGACCACCATGAGGAGCAACATGTACATGATGTCCTCCGCTTGATCCATGGTCGACGGAGTCGCAGGCGGTAAAGAGAATTGGTAATGAAAAGAAAAATATGAACCTAAATTTCATCCCTAATATTTACCTGTAAATTTGGTTCTAATCAAGCGTAAGGGTTAAAGTAAAACTTCTTTCAAAATTAATTTCGGGATGGTCATTGGATTGAAGAATTTCTAAGTTTGAGGTGTAACCTTGTTTCAAACATTTAATTACTCATGAATTCAAAAAAGAATCTCTTCTTTTCTTTATTGCTAACCATAACTTTAGGATTTTCCAGTTGCACACTTTCCGGTGATGCTAAATCCAATTCGAATAAAAGTATCGAAATTGGAAATTCGGTTCAGAAAAGGCAAAAGAAAGTTAAATCTAAAAAGCCAAACATTGTGATCGTGATTACCGATGATCAAGGCTACGGTGACCTTGGGTGTACGGGGAATCCGGTCATCAAGACTCCACACACCGATAAGCTGGCTAATGAATCAATATGGTTGACCGATTACCATGTAGCCCCAACTTGCTCTCCCACGAGAGCGGCTTTGATGTCAGGGCACTGGACAAACCGAACAGGAGTCTGGCATACCATTATGGGGCGTTCAATGTTGAGAGCCAATGAGGGTACTCTGGGTCAATTCTTTAAGGAAAATGGATATGACACAGGCATGTTTGGGAAATGGCATTTGGGAGATAACTTTCCTTATCGTCCGGAAGATCGTGGATTTACTGAGGTCTATCGACATGGAGGTGGGGGGGTAGGGCAAACGCCAGATGTTTGGGACAATGCCTATTTTGACGGCGGATATTTTCATAACGGAAAGATCGTTCAGGCCAAAGGATTTTGTACGGATGTGTTCTTTGAGCAGGGAAACAAATTTATCAGAGAAAGTGTAAGGAAGAAAAAACCCTTTCTTGCCTACATTTCGACCAATGCACCGCATGGACCTTTTCACTGCCCTCAAAAGTATCTTGATATGTACAAAGGTCAATCTGGCAGGATTGCATCCTTTTTTGGAATGATTACTAATATTGATGATAATATTGGTAAAACCCGAAATTTGCTAAGGGAGTTGGGAGTTCATGATAATACAATTTTTATCTTCACTACGGACAACGGAACCGCAAGTGGTCAACAAATTTTCAACGCAGGAATGCGCGGTAAGAAAGGCAGTGAGTATGATGGGGGACATCGTGTGCCCTTTTTCATGCATTGGCCAAACGGCGGGATGGATAAATTAAAAAAAGTCGATACTCTTTGCCATGCGGTGGATGTGGCCCCAACCCTTCTTGAGCTAACGGGAGGTAAAAAACCAAAGGGATATAAGTTTGATGGGGTTTCGATCAAAGAGGTTTTGCAAGCGGAAGGGAAAATGAACTGGCCTGATCGTATGCTGATAACTGATTCACAAAGAGTTAAAGATCCGATCAAATGGAGAAAGTCCTCCGTTATGAGCCAGGGCTGGAGATTGGTGAATCAAAAAGAACTATACAATATCAATAGAGATCCAGGACAGACGAAAAATGTTGCCAGTCAGTATCCAGAACAAGTTTCCAAAATGCAGGCATTCTACGATCAGTGGTGGGCTGAATTGGAACCGACTTTTGAGGAAACTACCGAGTTGCATATTGGCCATAAGGATCATCCAGTTGTCAGCCTGACCAGTCATGACTGGATTGGTGGTCCTACCCCTTGGAACCAGGGGCATAACCGCAGCAAGTACCCTTTAAATAAAGGGAAAAATTCCAAGCATGAAGGTCACTGGGCTTTAAAGGTTTTGAAAACCGCTACTTATCAGATCGAAGTGATGCGATGGCCTGCAGAATCAGGAAGAGCCATTAATGAAGAATTGGTTGCCGGGGCCGATGTTCCCGGAGAGAGTAAAGCGTTCCGGGCTCAGGTGGGTCAGCGGATTGGTGCAACCGCTGCAACATTGCGTCTGAATGGAAAAGATCTGGAGACCAAAAGTATCCCTGCTGGAGCGAAAAAAATCGTTTTTGAGACAAATTTGACCAAGGGGAAGCATAAATTATCCCCCATCTTCCTCGTTCCGGAAGGTGAGCTTGGTTGCTATTACGCAGTAATCTCAACCAAGTAACTGTATGCTTACTAGAGCCTTTTTAGTTGTTAGTCTTTTTTTAGCTTTTAGTTTAAAAGCAAAGACAAATGTAGTTGTTTTTCTGACCGATGATCAAGGATGGGGAGATCTCAGCCTTAACGGAAACACCAATCTGTCGACTCCAAATATTGATTCTATTGGCAAGGAGGGTGCGGTATTTGATCGCTTCTTCGTTTGCCCTGTGTGTTCGCCCACGCGTGCTGAATTCTTGACCGGTCGCTACCATGTAAGAAGCGGCGTGTACAGCACATCAGCAGGAGGTGAGCGTATGGACCTTGACGAAATTACCATTGCAGACCTTTTCAAGAAAGCGGGATATTCTACTGGAGCTTTTGGAAAGTGGCACAACGGAATGCAATACCCCTATCATCCTCTTGGTCGTGGGTTTGATTATTTTTATGGTTTCTGCTCCGGACACTGGGGGCACTATTACAATGCCCTTATGGAAAGAAATGGAAAGCTGGTGAAAGGTAAGGGCTTTTGCGTGGACGATTTCACATCAGAAGCGATGAAGTTTATCGATCGTTCGGTTAAAGAAGAAAAACCATTCTTTGCCTATGTCCCATATAATACACCACATAGTCCGATGCAGGTCCCTGATCGTTGGTGGAATAAATTCAAGGATAAGAAGCTTGAAGAAATGATGAGACATCGAACACCGAGCAAGGAGGACCGCCTCCATTTACTTGCTGCACTGGCAATGTGTGAAAATATCGATTGGAATGTGGGGCGGGTATTGAAAAAACTCGATCAATTGAAGGTAGCAGATGACACCATTGTGGTTTTCTTTCACGACAATGGACCGAATGGAAATCGTTGGAATGGTGATATGGAAGGTAGAAAGGGCTCCACAGAGGAGGGAGGAACACGATCTCCTTTACTTATCCGATGGTCCAAGGGCATCAAGCCTGGGACAGAAGTAAAACAGATTGCATCGGTTCTTGATTTATTACCAACTCTTACAGAAATGGCAGGAGTCTTGGAAAAACCAAAAAAGAAATTGGATGGAAGAAGCCTTGCTTCGTTATTGAATGATCCTAATTCAAAAGATTTAAATTATCTGAAATCCATTATGCCCCGCACATTGATTTCCAGTTGGAAAGGCAAAATTGGTGCCAGAGACCAACGCTTTCGAATGGATTATAAAGGAAGACTGTATGATATGGAAAATGATCCAGGTCAACGAGAGGAGGTAAGCAAAAAGTTTCCGAAAATTTACAAGCGACTATCTCAAGAAGTGAAAAAATATAAGGAGGAGGTATTGGTTGAGTTGGGGACGGATGAGCGGCCTTTTGTCATTGGACATCCTGATGTCTCCTGGACACAGATACCTGCTCGTGACGCGGTTCCAAATGGGGTAATCAAAAGATCAAATAAGTTTCCGAATTGTAGCTATTTCCTGAATTGGAAGAATGAGAAGGATTACATTTCTTGGGACGTTGAAGTAGGCAAGGCTGGACTCTATGAGGTAGAGTTGTGGTATGCCTGTCCAAAAAGAGATTTAGGTTCAGAAATTGAACTCTCTTTTTTGAATCAATCCCTTCGCTCAAAGATTAATCGTGAGGTGAATCCTCCATTGCTTACCGGATTTGATCGTAAAGCAAGGACGGAGGGATTTGTAAAATACTTTGAACCTATGAAAATGGGGAAAATTAGGCTAAAGAAGGGCAAAGGCGAATTGAAGCTTCAGGCAACTAAGATACCAGGAGAGCAGGCATTGGAATTTAGGCTCTTAATGATTAATCGGGTAGCGGAGGGAAGCTAAAATTGGATTTATTACGCGGCGTCGCGTAATTCTTCCATCGCTAACTGACGTTTCAGTTCACGGAATCCAATCATTTTATTGTTGTCCTCGTCCCACAGACGAAACTTTAAAGACTTCAAACTGCTAATAAGATTTAATTCAGGAGCCACTTGAAAATAAGGGTCCGATCTATGGCAGCGTTCCAGATTGTAATTTGGAATCATTGCGTTCAGGTGATGGATATGGTGAAATCCAATGTTTCCCGAAAACCACTGCATGATCTTTGGCAGTTTGTAATAACTACTTCCTTCCATTGCCGCTGCGGTGAAGTCCCAGTCTTCTCCTTGGGCCCAATAGGTATCCTCGAACTGGTGCTGAACATAAAAAAGCCAAATTCCACAGGTTCCTGCAACTGCCATCATAGTAACTTGGATTACAATAAAAGGTAGAACGCCAAAAATAGCAGACATTGATAAACACCAGATCAAAAGGCTGAAGTTCATTATATGGACGGAACGTTTTTCCCTAGGTTTAGCTTTGGAACTTGGAAACCGTTCCAAAACCAAAAATAGAAACAGAGGAGCAAAAACAAAAAGTACAAAAGGGTTTCGAACGAATCGATAATTGATCCGCGTCATTCTGGAGGAAGATAAGTATTCACGCACGGTTAGGGTCCAAATGTCGCCGATACCCCGACGATCCAAGTCACCATTGGTTGCATGATGCATTGCATGCTCCCATTTCCAGTGGTGATATGGGGTAAATGTAAGCATGCCAGTTATAAAGCCGAGAATGTTGTTGGCTTTTTTGGACTTGAAAAAAGAGCCATGTCCGCAGTCATGAAAAATGATAAAAGCTCGTACTAAGAATAATCCCCCCAACAAAGACAAGCCAATGGTCAGCCACCACGAGATCGTGAGGGTGAGATATAGAAGAATCCAAATTATGAGTACTGAACCTAAGGTATTGGTAATTTGCCAAGTCGCCCGGCCTAAGTTAGGTTTTTGGTAATCCGCGACCAATTTTTTCCACTCTGTTACGGATTTGTCCGCCAAATTTTTTGTATGTTTATTATCCATCCTATGATTATTACAACAACTTGGATGGATTTAAGCAAGGTCAGATACCCGAGCAGAAAATTTGCAAATGTTCTATTTTTTTGGCGCTTTTGTTAATCGTTTCATCGCAGCGCCCGAAAAACCGAATTTGGCTTGCCTATCTCGGTTGTGTCTACTTCGTTCCGGATCGATAAAGGTACCTGGCCTTGCTGGCTGATGTGAGGTTTTGGCAAATTCAATCATGGTTGCCAAAATTGCAGGCTGCTCACTTGCTATATCATTGGTTTCGCTCGGATCATTTTTTAAATCATATAGATTCCATCTGCCGGATTTTTCTTTTTGATTTAGAATTGCTTTCCATGCACCGTATCGCACTGCAACTTGGGATCCATATTCCCAATAAAACATTTTGTGAGTGATTTGACTCCTTCCAGACATTTCCTCACCCAAAAGAGTAGGAACTATGGATAACCCATCGGTATCATGTGGAATCCTTGCCCCACACAATTCAGAAAGGGTAGGCAAAATATCCGGTTGATAAAACAATAGATCACTCACTTTTCCTGCGGTAACATGTCCGGGCCAGCGAACGAGGAATGGAATTCTTAGACCACCCTCATAAAGATTTCCCTTGCCGCCTCGAAATTCGACTCCAGTACTTGGGCAAACATTCGGACCAAAAAAACCTCTTGGATATTTCTTGCTCTTGAAGCGGTCCTGTCCACCGTTGTCACCGGTAAAGAAGAAAGCGGTTAATTGCTCAAGTCCAAGGGATTCAAGTAATTCCATCAATTCACCAACCTGTCGATCTAACATCGAAACCATAACGGCATAATTTTTGGCATCTTGAGGAACTTCAGGATCTTTCATCCAGGGTGATTTTTCATAAAGTTTCCATGCCGGATCTGTTGCGGGTACATCATACATACCATGGGGAGGGGTAAAGGGAAGGTAGCAAAAGAAGGGTTTCTTTCTGTTATCTTTAATAAAGCGAACGGCTTCCTCAAAAATTCGATAATGTGAATAGGTCTTCCCAGTGCGACCGCCATCATTGCCAGCCAAAGGAACTTCTTCACTGTTTAAAATTAGGTAGGGTGGGTAGAAAGTGTGGGCATGCACTTGGTCGTAGTAACCGAAGAATTGATCAAAACCATGTTTTTCAGGAACACCGGTTGAGTCCCTTCCACCACAACCCCATTTCCCAAATCCACCTGTGGCATAACCTTGTTCCTTTAACAGGGATGCAATGGTTGTTTCATCTGCTCGGAGAGGAGTCCCACCATCGTTTTTTCGAACCGAGGAATGACCGGAATGTTTTCCGGTCATCAAATTACAGCGTAGTGGGGCACAAACTGGAGAGGCGGCTAATGCATGTGTGAAACGAATTCCTTGTCTTGCGAAACGATCAATGTTTGGCGTCTTGATCTTGTAGTTGCCCATGTGAGAAAGTTCATAATAAGCGAGTTCATCACACATCAAGTAAATGATGTTAGGTTGATTTGGTTTTGCTTTAAGCATTAAGAATAAAGCAGGGAGCGAAAAGATTAAGGTAAGTATTTTCATGTCATTGGAACAGTTTGGAATTTGAAATCAAAAATTTAGAAGCACAAGCCAAACTTTTTGTAATTCAGTTTTTCTAGAGTAAATCCGAAAGTTCGAAGACTATTTGAGCCTCGGGGGTACTTCTTCCTTCAAATCGAGGGCAATTGCAATATTAAGGAATGTTACTTCTCCCATGGTTTTGCATTGATCGAAACGAGAATCATTATGCATCTTAGTTAGTTCAGAGCGAAGAGACAAGAGCTTGGAGTCACTTGAAATGTGATCCTCACACATGCATTCTCGAAGTTTGGTAATCCTGGTTGGTGCAACATTGAACCTTCTCTTGATAAGGGTACGTTCTTCTCGCTGATACTGATGACTGGTCTCAAGATTAATCAACCGACTACAAAGCTTAACCACGGGAAGGTTATTCTTGAAAAATTGAGGAAGATAAAATGATTTCCTGCCCTCGTAGCATTGCTGGTCGAAATCGATGGCTCGAACACGGTACTGGTTATGTTCAAAATCCGGGGTCATCTCGACGACATAGTTGTAAGCACGCATGTCACCAAGTAAGCGAACAAAGCAACGCTCGTTGAATTTTATGAACTCCTTGGCCAGTCGAACTTCATTCAAATCTTCTCTTTCAAGAAAATTCTCGATGAAGTCATCTCCGGGCACTCCAATTATGTGCTCTTCGACCAAGGTGTCCCGATCGACATGGAAATTGATCTCATTAGGAGAAAGAAGTTGCTCCAGTTCTAAGCCGTAAATTCGAGAGGCATCAGCTTTTTTAACATAAAAATAGTCGTGATTGTCATTGTACTGGTTTACTATTCTGATTCGGAAAGGTTTGGTGTTCCCAAAAGTACAATAATCTACCCTGTCTACATAAAGATTGGGCAGAATTTTTTTGTCTCCTCCAGATCGCAATAAAACATAGATCTGTTTCAAACCTTCAAAGATATCTTTTCCATAATGCTGATCGTATACCATTGTTTGCCACAGGGTATCCTCGTTTTTTTCATTCATCAAAGGGTAAGAATCGACGCTCTGCAGTAAATTTTCATATTTTACCGGCAATTCCATCTCGCGTTTGTAATGACCGAGATATTCACGGAGTCCACCGCTAATTGGAAAAAATTCTTTCTTCTGCTGCTGGTTGTCCTTTTGCATTAGATTGATGCAATTGAAAGGTGCCAGCTGTGCTTCGGCAAACGAATTCTTGAAAGTTCGAAAGCAACTCTAACGATCACCTAGCAAGATATTTGGCTTCTCCTTGAGAACATTACGGGTTGCGATTTCAGTTATGATTAAAGAAATCAATGTAACACCTAGAAGAACCGACAACGGAAGCGTAGGGTGAAAACTCCAAACTCGGTCAAAGATTTTTTCGGCTAGAAAATAACTGGTTGTCAAGCTGAGAAGGATACCCAGCAAGGAAGCGGTAAATGCCAATAGACCAAATTCGACCCGGATTAGAACTCTCAGATCCGAAAAGGATGCCCCCAGAATTTTTAATAAATTAAGTTCCCATCTCTGCTGGCGTGCCTTTTCTTTTGCCAAAGTGTAGAGAACGATTATTCCGGCAAAGATGGATAAACTAGCCATTAATTGGAGAGCCCATGTCATTTGGGAAACAATCTCCAAAACTTTTTTCCCTGTCCTTTCGACATCAAGTATGGAAATAGTTGGAAATTTTCGAACCAGAAGATCCTGAATCCTTTCCTTCTCAGTGGAATCCATTTCATGAACCGTACCGATGTAAGTCTTGGGTGCGTCTTCCAAAACACCGGGTTGCATTTGGACGAAAAAATTTGGCTGAAAGCTGGTCCATTTGACCCGTCGAAGGTTGACGATCTCAGCCTCTATCGGTACGCCACTCACTTCGATTACCATACGATCTCCGATGTCCAAATCCATCGAGTCCGCATACTTAGCTGCGACTGAAATTTCAGCTGGTTTAGAGGAATTGGGGTCGAAATTCATCGCAACCATTCTGCCCCTTATAATTTGTTCGCTTTCTAGTAGGTGGTCCCTGTAGCTCAAATTAAAACTTCGGTTACGGAAATTGTTTCTTCTTTCCTCCGAAGGATTTCGAATCTCTTCTTCTTCTTTTGCGTCTCTTTCATATTTCCTTCCCTTAACCTCGAGTAACTTACCTCTTACCCAAGGTGTGAGATTTTTTAATGGTTTTCCTTCCGATTCCAATGTGACGCAGAGCTCATTCAGTTGTTCGTCTTGGATGTCAAAAAGGAAAAGCTTGGGCAGGTTAGCTGATTGATTTGTGTAACCAATTTCATTTTCCAAAATATATTGGAACTGCGGAATCAAGTTCAGCAGTAACACACCAGTGCCAAGTGCGAGAAAGCCCGTGGATGTACTTGTTCGATTTCGCACCAGGGACCGGGTTGCCAGACGCAGCGTGAGAGCAGAGAAGGTGGCAAAGCGATTCAAGATCCAAAGACCGAAACGAACAAATAAATAAAGCAGGAAAATTGAAACAAGCAGAGAGATGAAGAAAATATTGGCTAATTTCGTTGAGTCACTCTGAAGGAGACAAAGCAGCCAGAATGCGAGCACCCCTGGAAGAGTAAATAAAAAGAGAAACTTATTACCAGGAAGTGTTCCTGGATTGCTAGACTCTCGAAATAAATCCGCAGGTTGTAAGCAGCGTATTTTCCAAAGACTTGGGAGGGCGATCAGCCATCCACCAAATATCGCAACAATGGTTGCCAAGACTACACTGGAAAGGGTTATATGAGCTTGAACTTCAATAGGCACGAAAGTACCGAGTGCTCCAGAAAGTGCAGGTATGACAAACATGCATAGAACAACTGACGGGATCACCGCTGAAATCCCAAGCAAGAATAATTGGGCAAAATATGGGCGTAGAGCTTCACTTTTAGTGGCTCCCATAGAGACCAATATGGCAATGTCCTGAATTTTTTGATTTATGAATCCGTGGTAAAGGTATCCGCTACCCAAGCATGCAAGAAACAGGGCAACCATGGATACAATCGCTAGAAAGTCTGATAGATAACGAAGAAGTCGCCCCGCTCGATGTCCGACTCGCTGATGGGAATACACTCGAATTTCAGGATTTGAAACGGCTTGATCAAGTGATTTTGTAATCTCGGAAAGATTCGAGTTGGGCGGTAACTTAAAAAGGAAATTCCGAAAGGCAGTGTTACCCTGAGATAAGAGTTGGGTTTGATTCAAATATTTTGTGCTAATAAACGCTTTCGGAGCTAACTCTGCGGGTTGAAAACTAAGTCCAGCGTCGTCTAATACATAATCAGTTACTCGGAAGCTTGCTTCTCCAAGCTTAAGTTCTTCCCCCAGATCAAGATTCAGTTGACTTTTAAGTTCGGGGTAAATCCATGCAACTGGTCGTTCGTGTAACATGCTCGCATTATTTTCGTTAAGCTTTCTTGAAAGTCTGGTTTTCAGACCTCCGTAAAATGGAAAGCCAGGATCAATTGCGATAACCTTTATTAGACGGCTCCTTCCTTCGGGGCCTGCCACCATGGAGAAGAAGTCAAAAGCCTTCGCCTCTTTTGTATTCTCAGGGAGGACTTTCCTGACTACTTTTAGTTCTTCCGTTGTAAAATCCCTCCTTGCCCTGATGGCCAAGTCTGCTCCAAGCAACTCTTTCGATTCCGATTCAACCTTCTGATCAAGAGAAGACTTAAAGGAGTTTACTCCGATAAAACCAACCAGTCCTAGGGAGAGATTAAGCAGGTAGAAAAGACAAAACGGTCGGTTGTTACGAATTTCACGTAATGCGTTTCTGAAAGAAAATGACATTCTATTCCCTTCTTTGAAGCCTACCTTTTTTTAACTCAAGTGTGCGGTCACAATAGGAGGAAAGTTCTTGGTTATGAGTGACCAAGATAAGTGTCTGCTCTCTTTTTTTGCAAAGATCAAAGAGCAGCTCCATAACCTCTTTGCCGGTATGATCATCCAAGTTGCCCGATGGTTCGTCTGCAAGAATTACCTTTGGTTTTCCTACAACCGCTCGTGCGATTGCAACCCTCTGACATTCCCCTCCAGAAAGTTGAGATGGCAAGTGAGAAAGTCGATGAGAAAGTCCAACTTGAGAGAGTGCTTCTCTGGCTGATTCGGCATAAGATGAGTCCTTGCGGAGTTCCAAGGGAAGACCGACATTTTCAATTGCGGTAAGGTTGCTCATTAAATGATATTGCTGAAATACAATTCCTAAACACTCCGACCTAAATTGACTGAGTTGGTTCTGGTTCAATTTCTGAATTTCCTGTCCATTTATCTGAATACTTCCGAAATCAGGAAAATCGAGCCCAGCAAGAAGAGATAAAAGAGTGGACTTTCCACTCCCGCTTTGACCTAAAATTGCCACAGATTCGTTGGGGCCAGCTACCAGACTGAGTTGATGTAAGACTTCGATTCTTTGCGTGCCTTGAAAGTAGGTTTTGGATATTTTATCGATTTTAATCATGGATGGTTGGATTTTAGCTCCTTCGACAAATGTGAAAAGACCAGATCGCAGATCAATTCGTGCCCTTTAGCGTTAGGGTGGATACGGTCGGGGAGATTGTAATTGGGATTTCCGCCGACCCCCTCAAGTAGGAATGGGATAAGTGGAACTTGGTTCTCCTTGGCTAAGTCAAAAAATAAATCAGCAAATTCCTGTGTATATTTAAGGCCGTAGTTTGGTGGAATCTTCATGCCTGCCAACAGAACTGGAATTTTTTTGTCCCGTGCTTTTTGAATGATTTTAGACAGGTTTTTTTGGGTTTCTTTCGGGGGGATCCCTCTCAGACCATCATTTCCTCCAAGTGCCAAAATCAGATAATCTGGATTACCTTTAAGAAACCAGGATATTCTGGAAACCCCACCGCTAGATGTAGAACCCGTCAAGCCGCCATTGATGATTTCATAATTAATTTTGGTTTTGGGTGAAATTTCCTGATTGAGTTTATTTTCAAGCAGGGTGGGGTAAGCCTCTGACTCCATTACTCCGTAACCTTCGGTCAGGGAATCTCCCAGTATTAGAATACGGTACGGATCTTTTTGCTTTCCGCTATTCTCGTTATTCGAAATATTCGTAGGATTCTGGTCCGTGGAGCAAGAAGAAGCAGAGAAAAGCAAAAAAAATGGAATTAGGAAACAATAGGTGGAATTTGTCATGGGAAAGGAACCTTGATTGAATGTAGTGACATTTAAAAAAAAAACCAACGGAACAGTTTAATTTATGATTCTTTTTTTGGAAACCATCCATGAACATGCTTTGTTAATCGATTTTTCAATTTTTATCCTGATCTGGATCGTTCACTTGATTGTTTATCCGTCTTTTCACCATATTTCATCTGATTGCTTCAAGGACTGGCATCAATCATACTGCAACCGGATTTCCATTTTCGTTCTTCCCTTAATGACAATTCAAGTAATAGAAAGTGCATCGACTTGTTTTTTCGTTGGAGGAGCCGTCGTATGGGTTCGAATGAATGCGGTGTTGTTTGCATGGTTGATAACTTTTTTTCATTCGGCTCGAATCCATCGTTATCTTTCTGAAAACGGCAAGAGCGAAAAGTTGATAAATTCACTTTTGAAAGGTAACCTTTGGAGAGCAATTTGTTGGTCCATCGCCTTATTTGTTAGTTGGTATCAATATTAATTCTATCATCAATGAAGATAAAAGATTTTAAGATTTGTCCGATTTGTAATCGACCCTTCGAGAATCGTAAAAAGTGGGCAAGCCGTGGACAGTGGTCGAATGTGGTTTACTGTTCTGACAAGTGCCGTTCTATTTCGAAAAGAAAAAAGAAATGAAAGGAATCTGGTGGATTAAACGAGATCTAAGAATCTCTGATAATGAAAGTTTGCACCGGGGTTCCTTAGAGTGCGACGAATTACTTCCTTTCTTCTGTTGGGAAACGGAGGTTATCGAAGCTTTGGATTATTCCGCATTCCATCTGCAAGCCCAGTGGCAAGCCTTAAACGGATTGAGGAAGAGCTTGAGAGTTCGCAAAAGTGATGTTTGGGAGGACTCGAACGATATTATTAAGGCTCTCATTGCAATTCGTAGAAGCTATCAATTTGAGGTGATTTATTCGCATCAAGAAACCGGAAATATGATTACTTTTGCAAGGGACCGCAGGGTTTTGAAATGGTGTAGGGATCACGGCCTGCGTTGGGTGGAATCAAAATCCTGTTCCGTGCTCAGAGGTGGAAATGCCGAAAATAAAAGAGAAAAAGTTGGTTATAAGGATTATCGGGAGTTGCCGGAGATACCAATTCCTTCAGATTTGAAATTCCCATCCAAGCTTAAAGTTCCAAACCCAGCAAAAAGTTGGGAAGACTTAGTTTATATCAGTAAAAAATTTTCCGGCGAGAGGCTTTCTTCTGATCTTCAGGTGGTCAACGAGCAAGAAGCCTGGAATACAATGGAAAGTTTCTTATCCATAAGAGGAAAAGGATATTCCGGAGGAATTTCATCTCCAAATAATGCGTTTGTCCATGGTTCTCGTCTATCACCTCACCTAGCTTGGGGGACGATGAGTCTCAGATCAGTTTTTTGTAATTTAAACGATCGAACTAAGTATTTGAAGGAGAACAACCAAAGGGATGGTTGGTTAAGAAGTCTGAGAGCTTTTCGATCTAGGCTTTATTGGCGTGACCATTTTATTCAAAGGTTGGAAGCTTTTCCTGAGTTGGAGGAACTTCCGCTCAATCCAGCCTATGAAAAACTGGAATACGATGACTCTGACAAACTAATGGAAGCATGGGTGAGCGGGAATACGGGTTTCCCGATGGTCGATGCATGTATGCGGTGCCTGCATAAAACTGGATTTTTGAATTTTCGCATGAGGGCGATGCTCGTAAGTTTTGCCTGCTTTGGATTGCATCTTTCCTGGAAGTCCATCCATCCCAAATTAGCAAACCTGTTTTTGGATTATGAGCCCGGTATCCACTTGTCTCAAATTCAAATGCAAGCCGGTGTAATTGGGTTCAATACCATCCGGGTATACAGTCCGAGTAAGCAGTTTATCGATCAGGACCCGGATGGTGCTTTTGTTAAAAAATGGATCCCTGAACTCAGAAATCGGACACCAGTAGAAATTGCAAATGTGGAAAAAAATCCGCTTTCAGGATATCCTGAAGCAGTTGTCGATTTAGCAAAACGGAGTAAAGAAATGAAGAAAAGAATCTTCGATATTCGGAGAAGTGCCGAGGGGATGGAGATAACCAAAAAAGTCCTTAAGGAGCATGGTTCGAAAAAAGGGGGTAAAAAGCTGAAGCGACAAAAAGAGAACCAGAGTCAACTTGCTCTTTTCAAGAGTTGAGGTCTTTCAACCAATTGGGCGTCACAACGCAATCGATTCATCATTTTTAAACCTACAAGGAGTGATTTAGGGATACCGGTGCTAAGACCGAGGATAGATCCGACAACGACGCCTCGGTGGCAGTTATCCCCGCCGACCCTTGCATTAGCAATGACTCCAGATTGAAAGTTATCATGGTATTTCCAAGATAGATAAACTGAAGCAAGAAAAGAATCAGGCAAGTAACATGCGGTGCTAAGTTTTTCTCCAACCACAAGTCGATCATCTAATGATGCCCACTTTCTAAGATTTTTTGATGAAATACCTGGAAGAGGCAAAGCTTCTACGGTTTCTTGAATACAACCACTTTGCAGTAAGTGAATTAATATTCTGACAAGGTCAGTAGTTGCTCTAAGCGCCTTTTCATCGTCGTGTGTGGAACGAACAAGAGTAAGGGCACACTCCATCAAAAAAGCAGGTTCTGTTTGCTCGATAGCCTCAAGCCCCGCGAGCAATCCGGGAAGTAAACTGAGTGAACCAATATGAAAGTCTTTAACTCCGCATGAACGGAGTGGCTTTCCTTTTCCGTAATTTTGAAAAAACGCCCGGTGGTATTCCTCAATGTAGGTATCGTTGTGCCAACCAGGGGTAAGCATTACCTCGGCGTAGCGGTGCAACCAATGGTCTATGGAAAATTCACCGTTCAGAATGATTTGACGATACAACTCTGCTGAAAGTTGAAGATTCAGGGTATTTTCTCCGGCATTAAGATGTTGGTGATAATGAATCTCTCTTTGCCCCCAATACTTTTTCTGACCATGGAGAATATCAGATTTTGGTTCGGTAGAATTGTATGAAGACCTCCATAGAATACTATCTGGATGGGGGTTTTTAGGCCTCGAATAACCGGAGAGTCCGGGGTAGTCTCGATCGAGTTTGTTTCTGTCATAATACCAATGCACCGGCATGGAGATTGCATCGGCAACCAAGGAACCAAGAAATGCATTTTGAAAACTCATTGAGATATTTATAGGTGTGATTATGTTTAAAGCAAAATCTGCTGAATTCGTGCCAAATATTAAATTTACTCTCTTCTATGATGAAATTTATTCAAGTGGCTTGAATAAAAGTGCTAGATTTCCGGTTAATCGTTATTTGAAATTGAGGAATAAATTGGTCGAATTGGATGTAGAAAAACTTATTTGCTGGAAACGTCCAAAAATGGCCAAGGTCGAGGAAATCTTATTGGTTCACGAGGAGAACTATGTATCAAGGTTTCTTTCGGGTAAATTGGAGGAAAGTGAGGTAAGACGAATAGGACTACGGCCGTGGAAACATTCGATCATCGAGAGAACCCTTCGGTTGACAGGTGGAGCCCTAGAAGCTCTAGATGTCGTGCTAGATGGCCAATTGATGGCAGGTAATCTCGCTGGAGGAACTCATCATGCATTTAAAAGCGAAGGAGCCGGATATTGCATTTTTAATGACTTGGCGATTTGTGCCGAGAAAGCCTTGCAGAATTCTCAGATCAAACGGATTCTAATCCTCGATCTGGATGTGCATCAGGGCGACGGAACAGCTAAGATTTTTAATCAAGATGATCGCGTTTTCACCGTATCGCTTCATGGGAAAAACAATTTCCCATTTCGTAAACAGTTGAGTGATTGGGATGTTGAATTTGAAAATGGTACTGGTGATGAGGAGTACCTCTCCCGACTGGATGAAGTTTTGACGAAACTATCAAAAATGAAGTTCGATCTGATTTTTTTTCAGGCTGGTGTGGATGGTTTAAAAACTGATGAACTTGGACTTCTTCATTTAACTCGAAATGGAATGATTGAGAGAAATAAAAAAGTTTTTGAATGGAGAGAGAAAATGGAATTACCCATGCTTATTTTTATGGGTGGTGGATATGCCAAACCAATTGACCACTCAGTGGATGCCTTCACTGATCTTTTTTTGGAAGCAGGGAGGCGAGTTTAATGATTCACCTAAGAATAATTGATTCTTCACCTTAGGTTTGCCATTCGTTTGGCCAGAATTTTTCGTTGTTTTAACAACTGATTTTCAAATTTAGGTTGAACTGCAAGATTCCTGAACTGTTTGGGATCCTTGTTCATGTCATACAATTCCTCGGTACCATCCTTATATTTCATGTAACTCCATTGCCCGGTTCGTAGTCCCGTACCTTTAGGGACAAATGAAAGTGCAGATTGCTTTATTTTCTTTTTTGAGTCTAAGAGGACTGGTAGCAAACTCCTCCCTTGAACCGATGCAGGGGTGGCTAAACCCGCAAGCTCGCAAGCGGTGGGAAAAAGGTCTACGAGCTCGACAATTGACTTTGTTCGACCACTTTCCATAAGAGGTGCTTTTACTATCAGAGGAACTCGGGTAACTTCTTCCCTTAAATTCCCTTTTTGCCAAAAATGATGTTCACCCAGTAAATAACCATGGTCACTGGTAAAGATGATTGCTGTTTCTTTTTCTAATTCCAGTTCCTTCAAGCAGTTAAGTATTCGCCCAACCTGTTCGTCCATGTAAGTCACTGTGGCCAGATATCCAGACCACATTCGCTTTTGGTTTTCCGGGTATTTATCAATTCCAAAGCGGTATGAGTTCGAATATGAAATTGCTTGTTTGGGCATATCTATCCAGTCATCTCTTTGGACAAAGGGTAATCTGATTTTTTGAAACGGATAGAGTTTAAAATATGATTTTGGAGCCACATTTGGGTAGTGGGGCCGAATCAGCCCGGTAGCGAGGAAGAATTTTTCGTTGTTTTTCTTAAAGCGCCGAAGCAGTTCAATAGACTTAGTGGCAGATTTAAAGTCAGGCTGATCTGAGCCATCACCTGGATAATCTACAGTAACAAACATTCGGTTAGGCATGCGGGTGGACTCTCTGCCTTCGAGATCAGTGGTGAATTTGTTAAGGTTCAAACAGGCATAATTTCCGGGAGTGTGTGCCTCCAAGCCTGGGCTGTTGTATTTTTCAGACCAGCAAGAAGGTATATCGGCTCCATCGGTACCATCAATGATATCTCCGGGCACCCGCATGTGAAAAATTTTTCCAACTCGAATACTGGAGAATCCATTATTTTTAAAATGTTCACCCCATGTAATTTCATTATTCCCATGGTACCTTCCTCTCATGAAACTAGCTCGGGAGGGAGCACATACCGTACCCTGGCAATAAGCATTCTCAAAAAGAGTACCCTCTGCTGCAAGCCGGTCAATATTTGGTGTGTGGCCAATTTTTTTGCCATAACAACCGATTGCATCAGCCTTTAGGTCATCAGAGACAATGAGAATTACATTTTTGACCGAGCCAAAAACTGATAATGCAGAAAAGTGTAGTAGGCAGAAAAGTGAACGCTTATTCATCCATTAAGGAAATCAAAGCTTTTTTCCATACTGGACAAGGGTGCTGGAGAATGATCCTGTTCAGCATGGCAATGCTTCACCCCGGACAAATTTGCCGCTTTTAAAATGGGATGCATTGGGATTTGTCCCGCTCCAATTTCTGCGAAATCATCTGGGCTGACTTTTTCAAAGTTCGGACTTTGGAAACCTTTCCTTAAATCTTTTAGATGAAGTTGGGAGATTCTTCCCTTTAAGAAGTTAATTTGGGCAACTGGGTTGACACCGCCAACTTTCACCCAGAATACATCTAATTCAAAAAACATATCCTCGGAAAAATTTCTCGTAAGCACATCAAAGCCGGTTTTTCCACCAGATAAGGGCTGAAACTCAAACGCATGATTGTGGTATGATAGTCGAATTCCAGCCTCTTTTGCTTGAATTGCACCCTTGTTTAGTTGGTCTGCGGTTTTTTTGTAAGCCTCAAGATTTGACCGATTGGGTGTGTGCAAGTAAGGAACCACTAAATCGGTAAGTTCATTCTTGTGAGCAATTTCAAGTATCTTTTCGAAATTCGGGCTTTTACTCGTTTTAGGACTCAAAAGAGAATCCCATTGGAAATGAGAAGAGTTGACTTGCATTCCATGGTCTCTTGCCCTGGAAATCATTTCCAGCGACTTGGAGGAAGGGAAATTGTAAGGTTCAACTTGTTTATATCCGATTTTTTTGACCTCTTCGATGGTTGACTTTAAGTTTTCATTTAGAGGTTTTCTTAAGGAATAAAGTTGAATGCCCAGATTATCTATGTACTTAGATTTTCTCTCATTTGCAAATGAGGGCAGAGTAAGGAGCATCCCGGTGGAATGATAGATGAATGACCTTCGATTCATGATTAAATAGCCTATCCAATTACAGAAAAATTTTGCAAGTCAGTTATCGGGTCATGGAGACTTTTTTAAAGCAATTTTGCAAAAAATGAGTGTCTGGCGGAGTATGGACCAAGCAAAAAGAGTCAAATGCAAACAGGTAGGAAGGGCCGCAGATAATCCCATAATTATACCAAAATAAACATTTTTTAGGTTTTCTCTTCCAGTGGGGTCTTGTATTGCTTGCACCGCTCTTTGGGTATATTTTGAACCCCTCTGTCCAAGTTCTTCAGGTACCTGCTCCCAGAGACTGATCAGCCAACCACCGAAAGAAAAGACAAATAAGACCCACAAGGTGGCAAGGATAGCGATGATAAAATCCAATGATAGGTGAAACATATATTCTACGGATTTTGTTGAGGCAAGAGCCCTCCGAATAATCCAGATGGTTACAAAAAAGGAGAGACTGTCAAATAAAGCACCCAGAAGACCCACCGGTATCTGGAGTTTAATGTAATGAGAAGCTTCATGGGTTTGCATGTAAAATGGAAATGCCGTGTAAATCGCCAACCAATAACAGGTAATATTTAAAATGGTGAAGAAGAAGAAAAGGATGGGAATAAAAAAGATAGGTTTTCCATGCCTTTTTTCATAAAAGTCCAACACTTTGTGCAATGAATTACGCCAACCTTGAATGATTTTATTCATTAATATTTGTATTGAAGTTGGAGATTCTAATTTTGAGCTTTGCAGTGTAGGTTTTTTCTACTCATCTTGTAGGACTTTGAAATAAAAGTTATGCCAGCACCTTCGAGCAAATTGAAAAAAATTCTATGGGTCCTTTCCGGGCTTTTTCTTTTCAGTTTGGCTTTACTTTTCTTTTTCGGCGAAGATTTGCTCCGGAAACAAATTGAAAAACAAGCCAGAGAAAAAAATATTAGAAATATCCAATTGGCGGAATTCGATCAGTTTAATTTTAATAATATCTCCACAAAGGATGTAAATTTTGAATGGACTGTAATGGATGCGGTCGAGATGGCCGGGGAACTCGGAAAAGTCAATTCACCAGGTCCGTGGAAGAGATTCAATCCATTGATTAAAAAGCATAATGTCTCTCTGAATAACTTAAAGCTTTCAAATGAATTTATGAAAGTTGATGTGGAGGAGATCACCAGCTTTTATATTCAGGAAAATTTTCGTAGTGTTCCGAATGCTCTGAGAATCCAAGGGTTCAATCTTTCTTTGAATCTGGATCGGATTCCAGAATCGCAAAACTCATCTGGAAATCCAAGCCAAACTAATAAAAGGGAACAGAATGCCTTTTTTCAAGACCAACTATCAGAGCCTACTTTTCGTTTTTTACGATTTCGTGATTTTAAAATTTCAACCCTCTTTGAAGAAAAATCTTACCAATTACACTTTGAAACAATAAAAGCGAACATGGTCCGTGGATTTCATTATATTGAAGCTTCGGGCAACTTGATTGGCGTACCTTTTGAGAATGATTTAACCATCTGGAAGGAATCAAACGAAACTTACATTTTGAATGAGCTCAATCTTCCGGATCTCAGCCAAAATCAACAGGTCCGCGAAATTTTCAAAGAACAATTCAAGGCTATTCCAGCTGACTTTAATTTGGTCTCCGGAAGTATGAAAGCCCGGAAAAACGCAAAGTTTGAAGAGAATTCCACAAATATTGAAGAGTCAGTTCTTTCTTCCAGCTTCATTGAAATTAATGCGTCGGATTTGATTGTAGACTTTAACGAAAGTTTCCTGGAAATCGAAAAATTGATCGCATTTGCGGACGGATTATCTCCACATCCCATGCCGAACGAGTTAAATGCTTATGCTAATCTCAACTGGAATGATCAAGTCGAGCTCAAGGGAGCTCACCTTCGATACCGAAATGTTGAATCCAATGATTCAATATTTGATCACGAGGCGACTCTAAAAGTTTGGGAATTAAACGGCTCATTAGGAGGTATTGATTATATGGTGGAGAACTTCTCTGGTTCATTAATGGAATGGAAAAATGAAAACTCGATTTCAGAATTGTTGATTGATGGGCAAGAATTTCAATTCGACCGGGTTTCTTTCTCCTCATTATTCGAAAAATTCAATCTTATGGATGGAAAAATTCATTTGCAAAGAGGAGATTCAGTCAACCAACTGAAGCTCAAGATTCCAAGCGTTAGCTTGTATTTGCCTGGAGCACAACTCTCTTTTCACGGCCTTTCATACAATGGTATTTTGAATTTAAGTGATCTTCCATTACTTCCAGAAAAACAAAAGATTGAAGTAAAAAGTCTCCAAGTGGGAGATGAATTTGATAAGTTCAAAGACATCGAAATCTCTTTTTCGATGGCTTCACAAAATCAAATATTCATTGATGAGTTGGCTTTTACATATAATTCGAAAAATTCTAAGCAGTTTGTATTTAGTCCGGCAAATCTTTCACTTTTTCAGATTCACGAAGATGGCGAGAACTTGAAAATTGCTATTGATTTTAATAATTCCAACTGCGTTATTTATCAAGTTTACCATCCGGAGTATATGGGCACCGAATTGGATTCCATCCAATATAGGACGGAAATTTCCGGGATTACTGGTCGAATCGAAATCCAATCTTTGGATCCTTTTTCGACAAAGGAAAATCAATTTTTAGATTTTAAAAATATTCAAATTGAAGAGATGGAGTTTACAGATGGAAATCTCACCTTTTCGGTTCAAGAGGGAAAAACTTTGGAAATCAATCGTGCCATTATGAAAGGTTTCGGAGGCTTTGTCGGACTAAAGGAAACTTTTCTTCGGAGAAATAAGAAAGAATCGGAGGTCAAATTTACTTTTGATTTGGTAAATGCAGAGCAAATCATCTCAATTCTTACCGGAATAGATATGAAAATTGAAGGAAATTTTTCAGGAGAAATCCCATTTGCTTTTGTGCGAGAAAACTGGGATTATGTAGGAGGTTTTTTGAAGTATGTGGATCAGGGAAGTGGATATCTAAGTTTGAGATTATTGGAAGAAATTTTCCCATTTCCTGAAGTTAAAGAAAATCCATTTATTCTCTTTTCCAAAAAGATCTTATGGTCCAAAATCAAAGGAGAAGATGAACAAGCAATTGCAATGAAGTTGGCCGCAAAAGCATTGAGTGATCTGACCTTGGAAGATATGCGAATGGATTTTGAAGTAAAACCAAGCGGGAATACAATCGACATGAAAATAAATGGGGTAAGCGAAGTTAATGGGGCTAAGATTTTTATGGAATATAATCCAACCGTTGAAACCAACTTTAGTAGTGTTATTTTCCGACTCTTCCAACATTTCAAAGGTATGAAAAAGTAGAGAAGGAAGTTGCTTATTCGAATGGTTTGTTTTTGTTTTTGGATATGAGAGATGTACGAAAAATCTTTGTGTGCTGTAGTTGTTTGCTAATGTTTGGTTGCTTTACCATGAAAACAGAGCACTACATAAAATTAGATCACGAACTGAATCATAATCTCAACATATCTCTAAACGAAGAAGTCAACGATTTCGTAGATGATTTATACTCCGAGTAAGGATAGAATCATAAATTTTACACTTAATTTAAACTGAAGATGAATAAAATAACTGGATTTTCTCTCACTTTAATCGCCATTTTCTCTTTCAATACCTTTGCTTTTGGAGATTACAAAGAAAGAATGAAAGCCCGCCTGCCTCAAATAATTTTAGCTAAAAGTGCGGGCACGATAGGGGAAGGTGTCGACGGACTCCTTCACATAAGAGTTGAATCAGATGAAGCCACCACAGATTTGATCAATGCTGAAAATGCTGACCGGAAGGAGTTTATATCTGCAATGGCCGAAAAAAGGTCCGAATCCCCAGAGGTAGTCGCCCGAAACTTATCGGATGCCATGAAGGCAAGAGACAAAGAGGGTTTTTGGTATCAAAATTCATCCGGAGATTGGGTTCAGAAGTGATTTCAGCCGACTCGGCAAAATTCTTTCATTCTTTCACTTTGCTCCTGATTTTTCTTTGTTCTTGTACTCCTAAGCACTCATACCAAGTTTCCAAAAGAAATTCATATACCGAGCTAGACGGGGAAAGTTGGGAGAACCTTGAAAAAAAAATTTCCCAGCTGGAAATACAGAATCTGGCACTGAAGTTTGAAAGAAGATGGCTGATTGCTCGCAATAAGCTTGTAGCAGCTGAACTCGAACTCAATCTTGCCTTGTCCTCCAAGGCAAAGCTGCATGCAGAAGAATTAAAATATATCAATGAAATAAAAGGGAAGAATTCTTCTTCGAATAATGACCGGATTCAATGGGATTCCAGATTAAAGTCGCGGGCAAATGCGATATCTGAGGCAAGGGCAAAAGTGAATCTGGTTAATCGGGAATTAAATGAATTACGCTATGAGATTTTGCAAAATGGATTTTCCGTACCGAATGGAAGTCTTGTTAAATGAAGGAAGTAATTGGAGCTTTAGGAAGGCTTTTTGCGTTGTCCATAGCCTAGACATTCACAAGATTGATTCTATAAATGGAAGACACGATTGAAAGAATTTTGAGTCACCCACTTCTTATGGTGACCCTCAGCTTATTTTGCTTACTCTTGGTCTTTGCTATTCTGAAAAAACTATTGAAATTAATTCTCTGCTCCTTGGTTTTAATTCTTCTCTATTTCGGATATGTGCACTATTTTCAAGATCAATATCCTCTTCCCGATGTCGATATGCAAGAGGTGGAAAATCTCAAGGAAGGAATTCGAAATTGGGTAGTGGAGGATTTGAATATTAGTATATTGGACAAAAATAAAAGTGTAGATTCCAAGTAATTCCCTTCGTGAAATGAATCTACCTTGGCCGTTTTACTTAGCATGGAAACAACTATTTCCATCCCAGAGGAAGATTTCTTTCTTTTCCATCTTGGCAATAGTTGGAGTCGCTCTAGGGGTAAATGTAATGATCGTTGTAATCGCTTTCATGCAGGGGTTTCAGGAGAAATTCAAGTCTGACATTATTGATTCTCAGGGCCATGCAAGAATGGTACCGATTACTCCGAAGGGGAGATCGATGAACCTGATTGATTCTCTCAAGGGCAAAGATCAAATTCTGGGAATAACTCCTTACTTGCAAGGACAGTTGTTGGTGCAGAACCGGGAGTATAATTCGATCCCTCATGCCATCGGACTTGAGCCGGATACTTCTTCAGCAGTTTTGCCATTAAACAAATTTTTGGAACTAGGGCACTCCCATATGGACGCTCATGATGCAGTAGATGTTACACCCTCTCCAACTGTTGAGACTTTGGAGGACGAAGTGGTATTCATAAGCATGGAGGTGGCAAACCGTCTTGGAGTTCGGCCGGGTGCAATTCTTCAATTAAATGAAGAAAATCAGACAAAGATAACACAAGACCAGAAAACTGGAAGGATCGAAGTTAGTAGGTTGGATCCTTTTGTTCCATCCGGTAATTGGACTTTGGAAGTTCTTGGTTCGAACCGAATATTGATTCAAGAAGATATATCTGAATTTGAGACAGTACGAAAGATCAGCGATGGAAGGATCGACCTTGGGTTCGGTAGCCCTGTTTTCGAAATTCACCCGGGTAGTGAACCTTTTGTTCGTGGACAAACTTTTCGTTTTCAATGCTTTCGCTCATCTACACTTGAAGTCTACTCTCCGTCCATGATCGAGAAAGCTAAATCAGATGAAATGTCTCCTCCTTATGAGGTTAGGGTGGGTGGTATTATCGAGGTTCCCTGGCAAGGCTTTCATTCGGAGATTCTCATGGGTACAAATCGATTCATGCAGACAATGAAAAATGAGGCTAATTCAATAGACGGGTATTATCTCAAATTCAGTGAGGAAATCGTTAAGGAAGAAGGCGAATTAGCCTCATTTTGTAAAGAAATAGAAGAAAGTTGGTCAAGTGACTGGTTGGCGATTCCTTGGTTTGTAGAAAATGCATGGTTTTTTGAACTCCTCCAGTTTGAGGAGCACTTAATGATTTTGATAATGATTCCAATTGGTTTGGTGGCAGCTTTTGCAATTGCAATTGCATTGATGACCTCGGTTCTAAGAAAAATTAGGGAAATTGGTTTGCTAGTGGCAATGGGTGCTCCCCAAGTTTCAGTGGGCTTAGTATTTTGTCTTCAAGGATTTATTATCGGGAGTATGGGTGCTTTACTGGGTTGTGGGTTGGCGGTTGTTTTTATTTATTTTAGAGATGAATTAATGAGTTTGATCGTAGAGAAATTCGCCGGCGAAAATGGACAGGCTGGAGTAGCCCAATTCTATGACTTCTACAGTTTGGAGGTTGCTTTCCCCTGGGAAACAGCAACTAGTTTTAACAACTTTATTTCTTTTGCCGCTTTTGCCATTCTGGTCTCAACAGTCGCAGGGTTACTACCCGCTTGGCGAGCTGCAAGATTAAACCCCGCTGAGGCATTGCGTAGTGAATGACATAAACAATGACTATGTTCTAAAGGTTAGGGGTTTGAAAAAAAGCTTTCCCTTTGGAAATCGTAGCATTCAAGTTTTGCAGTCCATAAATTTTGCTCTGAAGCGGGAGGAGTCCCTGAGTATTCGAGGAGATTCAGGTTGTGGGAAATCCACACTTCTGAATCTCATTGCCCGTTTAGAACAGGGTGACTCCGGGGAAATCTTTTGGGAGGAAAATCGAATTTTTAGTAAAGAAAAGCCCAGCACAGAAGAAATCATGAAAAGATCCCTTTTTCTCGGGGTAATTTATCAATCTTTTTATTTGATTCCGGAATTAACGGTATTGGAAAATGTTCTTTTACCGAGTCGTTTCACAAATCAGGGAAACAAAGGGAAAAAGGAAAGGGCGGAAGTTTTATTGGAAAAAATGGGGGTTCTCAATAAAAGAAATCAAATACCCGGGAAATTATCCGGTGGAGAGAGGCAAAGAGTTGCCATAGCCCGTGCCCTAATCAATAAGCCACAAGTAATCTTAGCTGACGAACCAACTGGGAATTTAGATGAAAGAACGGGTGAGGATGTAATGAATTTACTGCTCCAAAGTTGTGGGGAAGAAGGTTCTTCCCTTATTTTGGTCACTCACAATCCGAAGTTTTCCCATGCAACCAATCGAAGTGTTGAACTTAGGGACGGCGAACTAAAAGAAAAAACAGATTGAAAGAAAAAATGACTGCAAATGAAAAAATTAGGTGTGGGGTTGCCGGTGTTGGATATCTTGGGCAGCACCATGCTCGTATTTACAATGAAATCGGAAGCTGCGATCTGGTTGGCATATATGAGCCGAGTGAAGAAGCGGCAAAACGAGTCATCGAGCTTTATGGATGCAAAAGGTTTGAATCAATTGAGGAATTGGGTGACGCATGTGATGCAGTCAGCGTGGTATGCCCAACCGATTTGCACACAAAAGTATCAATTCCTTTGATAAAGAGAAACTGTCATCTGCTGATTGAGAAACCACTATGTGTTTCAAGTGAAGAAGCAGAGAAAATACTTAGTTACGCTCAGGATTTTAGTACCATTGTTCAAGTTGGTCATATTGAGCATTACAATCCAGTTATGGAATTCCTGGAGGACGCAGTTGAGTTACCAAGATATTTAACGGTAGAAAGGCTCGCACCGTTTCAGATTCGGGGAACCGAAGTTGGAGTTGTTCTAGATTTAATGATTCACGATATTGGTATCGTGATGGCTTTGGTTGGATCCCCATTGAAGACGGTGGATGCAATTGGGGTCCGGGTATTATCCAACACGGAAGATATTGCCAATGCGAGATTAGTCTTTGAATCCGGATGCGTTGCGAATCTAAATGCCAGTCGCGTGAGCGAAAAAAAGGCCCGTGAAATTAGGGTATTTCAAGAAAGTGGATACCTCTCACTGGATTTTATGAATCAAAAGGGACATTTAATTCGAAAAAATCAAAATGCGTTGGAGAAAAGTGAGGTGCCGGTTGAAAAAGCAGAGCCCTTAGTATTGGAGCTCCAATCATTTCTGGATTGTGTGCGGGAGACCAGGATACCAAAGACCGATGGTGCTTTTGGGAGATCTGCACTTGAAGTGGCACTGAACATAACCAAACAGATTCAATCGGCTTGGTAGTTTTTTAATAAAGTGGCTGGAAAAAAGGTAATGCATTTTCAGGAATGCGAATCGGTGGACCTACTTGTAATTGCTGGTGAGGCATCAGGGGATGAGCATGCCGCAAAGTTAATTAAAGACTTGAGGCAAACAAAACCGAATCTGGTAATCCGAGCGTTGGGTGGTTCCGAACTCGAGAAGCAACAGGTCGATTTACTTTTTAATTTAGTTGATCATGCAGTAGTCGGGATTTTTGAAGTTTTAAAGAATTATGCTTTTTTTCGAAAAATCTTTAATGAAACCTTAAGATGGATCAGTGAAAATCGACCGAAGACAATTCTGTTGGTTGATTATCCTGGTTTTAATCTCAGAGTAGCAGAGGCATTAAGAGAGAAAAATCTTTCGAAAAAGGGCGGGGGGGAGATAGTGGTACTGCAGTATGTGAGTCCACAGCTTTGGGCATGGAAAGCCAAAAGAAGATTCAAAATGGAAAAGATTTTGGACTCTTTGGGGGTTATCTTTCCTTTTGAGCTTGATTGTTATAAAGATGTCGAATTACCCGTTTCTTTTGTTGGTCATCCAATGGTTGAAATGAGAAAACAGGAGCTTGTGAAGTATGACTCTAATGGCCCGGTCCTGCTGCTTCCTGGAAGTCGGGAGCAAGCAATTGAGAGAATTTTTCCAATTCTTCTTGATGCTTTTGAAAAACTAGTTGAAGAATTTCCAAAATTTACAGCTCTGGTACCTGCGTCTAATATGAAGACAAAAAATATTATTCAGAAAATTTTAGCTTCTCGAAAAGATTTACTTGAGAGAGTTGAGGTCAGGGATTCAGCTGATCAACTGTCCGCGAGGCTTGTCTGGACAAGTTCGGGCACGATGTCGCTAAGGTGTGCAATCTCGGGTATTCCGGGTTTAATTGTTTATAAAGCTCATCCTTTGACATACTTAATTGGAAGAGCTTTGGTAAAAGTGAAGTACTTAGGGATGGCCAATCTGTTACTTCCTGAAGACCCTCCATACCCCGAATATATTCAAGACCGGGCTATGCCAAATTTGATCCTGGGAGAATCCAGAAAAATCCTGTCCGATGAGAAGGCATCAAGTAGAAGATCGAATGAAATAGCCCAGAAATTGACTAAATTACTTAAAGGATCTCAAGAAAGGGGAGCGGTTGAATGGTTGTTGGATGAGGGCTCACTCGGGTAAGCTTTAATTTGTTCCCACAATTGGAAGGCACGCTTGGAAAGAGCCATCTTGCAACGATCCACCTCAGCGATTCTGGTTTTGAGGTTTTCATTGGCGATGTTGGAAACATCATCCATATTGTAAAGAAATACATTGTCTAGCGCAGCTACTCTTTCATCGATATTCCGGGGAACGGATGCATCAATAAGAAAAAGAGGTTTAGACGGTCTTTGCTTCATGCAATTTTTTACCTGTTTCAAATTAATCAAGGTCTTGTCACTCCCCGTAGAGGTCAAAATGACATCAAAGAGGTGAAGAGATTGCTGGAATTCTGAAAAGGATAAGGCAAAACCACCAAACTTTTCAGCTAGTTCATCCGGTTTTCTCCTGCTAAGCGGACACCAATCAAAAGTTCTGCCAGTAATGGTGATGGCCTCTGAATCACGGGATTTAAAAGCTTCCATGGCGCTTTCAGCAACTTCACCTGCTCCGACAACTAAGAGCCTACAGTTAGAAACTTTTCCGAAAATTCTACGTGCCAATTCACACAGAACATTTCCTAGATTTACTTGTCCTTTGGAAATTCCAGTGTTTGTTCTAGCCCATTTTGCAGCCTGAAATCCTTTTTGGAAAAGTCGGTTAAGTATTTTTCCTGAGACTTTTCTTTTACATGCGTCGTCATAGGCTTTCTTAACTTGACCAAGAATTTCAGTTTCCCCAACCATTTGGGAATCAATGCCAGATGCAACCTCGAAGAGATGCTGAACGACTTGCTCACCCGTGCGTTGATAGGAATGTCGGGTTAGGAATTCCCGATCGATATTACGGAATTCGCTTAGATATCGACTAATGGAATCTGGAGAAAAATCGTCTAATACGGATGTTCCATAAATCTCAGTCCGGTTACAGGTGTTGAGCAAAAGGCATTCATTCAATCCAGGAAGCTTTTTTAACCCTGAATAAAATTCATCAATTTTTTCGCTTGGCAGACTGATCTTTTCACGAGCCGAAAGATCAGCGACATGGTGAGAACTACCAAGTAAAAGCAAGGTATTATTAGACTGGGTAATCATGGTATCTGGACCCCAGTTTTGCGATTCTCAACATCAGAAGTCGTGTTCTTTTCTTTTGAATTTACGAAACTCAAACTCAAAATCGCGATAAAAAAAAGCGAAATAGAAAACTTGGCGAATTTCGAACCAAACAGATAATTCCCAAACCGAAGAAAAAACAAAATTGAATATCCCAACCAAAGTCCCATTGTCATTGCGATTTTGGTCTCGCTGACAAACTCGGGGTTCCGAGTCCAATGCATTCCTCCAACCACGATAGAGATAGTGAGAAAGAAAACTCCTATAGAAAGGAGACGAAATGCGGCCTGTTCCAAATCATGTATCGGCGGTAGAAAAGATCCAAAAGAACTGAATTTTCTAGAAAGTAAGGCCTGTCTTTGAATGAGATACATTAAACTTACGACAGCAAGAAGTGAAAATATGCCGTAACTGAAGATGGCTATGGAAGCATGTAATTCGATCCAGTGGTCAGAAAAAAGCCTCACATAGTCTTTTCTTAACCAATAGGGGAAATCAGCACTGGAAAAGCTAAGACTAAATATCCCTGCAATTGCAGATAACCCGGCACAGAAAGTGCCCAGTAAGTTTAGACGCCATAAAACTCTTAGGATTAGATAGGTAAGAATCAATGACCAAAGAATAAATTGAACCCGTTCCAAGGTGTTGCCGAGTGGGCAACCATGTACTTCCAAACCCCTCAAGTAAAGAGCTCTGGTCTGTACGAAGAATCCGAAAACAATAAAAACCAAAGGGCCATCCTTAAGAGGCATGAATTCCAGCTTGAAGGTTTTAAGAAAACCTACAGAGAAAGCGAAAGAATAGCTTATCCCCGCTAACCAAAGTAAATCCCTGGCATCAGAGAAACTCATGTTCGATTATTCGGGATGTAATAATGAAAGGCGAATGAAAAAAAGTAAGCTAGAACAGTCTTCAGGAGGATTTTTGCCCTTGGTATTCTCTTTGACTGACAGGGGATGAACCAAAGTATCTCCTCATTGAAGCACAATCATTACCTTCGCAATAAACGCAGCAGGGACGGATGAAGGATTTAAAACCTGCATCTATATGTTCAATGATGAGTCGGGTGCATAAATCGATGAATTTCTCTTCCATGTTAAAACAGTCGACCCTTTCGAAATGACTCACAACTTCATCGGCATAGCCCCTGAACTCAATATCAATTTCGTCAAGAGTTTCGATATGATCCGTGGTAAATGCGATAGGTACCATCAAAATTGCCTTTTGCTTTGTTTCCGCAATTACATCTGGTGTCGATGGAGTCAGCCATTTGGTTCTCTGGGGCCCAACTTTACTTTGCCAAGCCAGAGCACCCTGATGTTTCAAGCCTGAATCTTGGAGCACCTTCTCAATTCGTTCATATGAACCTTGTATCTCCTTGTTATACTTGTCACCCTTCTCGGTGCAATAGGCTTCGGGAAGACTGTGAGCAGAATAAATAATTCGTATATCCTCATCGTTTAAGTTGTGAGCTTGCTTCATTTCGTTGAATTTTCGCTCAATCAGCAATGCCCAAAGTTCAGTGTAGTCAGAACGGTCCCACCATTGATCGATGACGGATATTCTTTCTTTGTAAAGGTCTTTTTCTTGGCTATCCAGCCAACGATATGCATCACAGAAAGAAGATCCACTGGTAGAGCAACTGTGTTGCGGATATTGAGAAAAAAGAATAATTTTTTCCGCATTTTTGTATTTCTCGATCATCTCACCAGTTCTTGGCGAACAATACCGAAACCCTGACACGCAGATGTGTGGAGCTGATGCGGGATGGATAAGATCTAACTTCTTGGCAATTTCACTACATTGGTCTTCCATAATACTCTTTGTGGGAGAATATTGACCAATTTCTTCATATCTTTCTTGGATTTTTGGAGTTCTTCTCCAAGCAATGAAACGCCCTAGAACTTTTTGAAAGGGGAGCTTGAGTAATTCACGATCTTGGAAAAGTTCTTTGAGATAAGGATGAATTTCGTCCTTATTCTGAGGACCACCCATATTAAGTAAAATAACGAGTGTTTTAACTTTGGTTTCTGAATTCGATGCAATCATAATGAATCTAAGTTTATATCAGAAAACAATTACTATCAGTTCATTTGCTCCGAAGCAATCTTTCCAAGGTAAGGAATTAAAAAAATAATTACTTCAGTTAAGGTCGATACAATTTGGTAGGGATACTCCCGTAAATGCAGAACCTGAAAAGGTAAGACCTTCATTTGCCAATGAGAGAGCTTCTGCGGCTCTCTTTCGGATGTTCATTTTATAGTCAGGAAGTGGAATGCTGTATGGCCAGCGCTTTACATGAAAAAACTCCGGATTCCCTTGGAGGCCAATAAGTTTTGCGAGTTCATTTCTAACCATCTCCTTAAGGTAATTATCATCTTTGAGGGAAAGATCTGGATTTCTTTCGCCTCCGATGAAAGTTGTGAGTAGAACTTTTCCGTCCGGAGCTCTGGACGGAAAAATAGTACTAGAAAATAGGGTTCCGAGAATACTCAGTTTTTCTTTTTCGGGGACTAGAAAGCCAAATCCGTCCAAGGGGTGATGAATTTTCGAACGGTCCACACCAAAATAAACGAGGGTTAATGGAAAGATAGTTAGCTGATATAGCTCGGAAAGTTTATCAGATGCATTAAGGTTCCTCCATTGGACCCTTTTCACCTCCTGAATGGGTAAAGTTGAGATCAATTCATCGCAGTGAATATATTTCAAAACTTTTTCTTTGGATTGAATCGTCAGTTTCCAATCAGATTCACCACGGTCGACCGACAAAACTGATTTGTTGGTCATAATGGTGGTATTCGTTAACTTATTTGATATCAGTTCAGTTAGTTGGTGCATCCCTCGGGTAAAGGAAATTAGTCTGGTTTTGGGTAGCCGCTTGCGAGTATTTTTTTTTCTGAACATACCTAAAAAAATAGAACGATATTTTTTTTCGAGTTCCTCCAAGAACGGAAAGGCACTACCAAGATGAAGAGTTTCTGGTTTGGATGCGTAAACACCAGAAATAAATGGATTGGCAGCATAATCCAAAGCTTCCTGTCCCAGTCTTCTCTTAATGAAAGATGAAACGGTCTCATTTGCATCTTCCTTACCTCTTGGAATAAATGGTTCGAAAAGTAGTCTAATTTTACCCATTGGACTGAGAAAAGAGCTGGTGAAAAAAGACGGAAAGCTGAGGGGTAGGGCAACCAATTTTCCCCTTCGAACGATGAATCTTTTATTGGCAATTGAATTTGCGTCAATTGAATTGGGAAGAACTCCCATCTGATCCAATTTATCAGCCGTATCCTGATAGCGTAAGCTTAGCGAATTTGCTCCATAATCAAGTAAATATCCCTCTCTTTCTTCTGTCTGTAGTACCCCTCCAATTTTCGTTGAAGATTCGAGTATGGTTACCCTATGCCCAAGTTGCTCCTGTTTCCAAGCTTGAGTTAATCCGGAAAGCCCACCACCTAGAATACAAATATTTTTAGGCTTCATTTGAAAGGATTTTAGCTTGTGGCATTTGAGTCAGTGGAGAAAATAAGGTTTAACAAGATGGAAGAATTAAAACGCAATTTGAAATTGATTACAAATCCGAAGACGCTACAGCCAGGTGAATTGGTTCAAGCGATCCAGTCAGCTGATGAATACTTGAAGTCGCCAAAAGGCCTAGCTCTAAATCCAAGGCTCAGACATTTCTTACAAAACAGAAGCTATGAAAAGGCACTTTTGTGGATTGAAGGTGAGGCAACTGAAAAAGGGGTTTGCGGGGGATGAAAAAAAACAATCGGAATTCGAAAAAACTAAGTTTAGAAATTTCAGAGGATTTTGGTTCAAACCCCTTTGAGTCTATTGAAATCCAAGGTTTGCCATTGCCCGACAACAGAGAAACTCGTAGAGATCAAAACAAGACTGATTTGAGAAAAGATTTTGGGAGTAAGATCAAAGAGGATGAAAAAATTGGTCAAGGAGAACGACTTGAAATTCGTAGAGAGAAAAGTGGTAGAGGGGGAAAGACGGTGACAACTATTCAAGGCTTCCCGATGGCACTTACATCAAAATACAAAGGTGATTTGTTGAAAAAAATGAAGGTGTCCATGGGTACTGGAGGTACCTGGAATGAAAATACCATGGAGTTGCAAGGCGACAAGAGGAGGGAAGTAATGAAATGGCTTGGTATGATTGGTTACCAACCCATTCTTGCTGGTGGTTAAAAAGATTCCGGAATAGAAATCTTAAATAAAACTAGGTGGTTTGTTTTTCCTGTTCAGCAGATTCTGATTCAGAAACTTCCGAATCTTCGCTATTTTTTTCTTCCTGCTTGAAGTCATGATCCTCTAAAGGCTCTTGATTCATGACATCATTGATGTCCTGTTCCCATTCATTTTTAGCTTTTCGAAACTCATTCACTCCTTTGCCTAAAGACCGAAACAACTCGGGAACTTTCTTCGCACCAAAAAGCAACAAAACAATGAGGAAGATAAGTATGATCTCTCCCCCTCCAAAGTTCCCTATGAAAGCAAGCTGTAAGATATGATTATCGATCATTCCTTTAATTTAGAACTTTAGTTTACTCTAGGCAAACAATTTAAGAGCTTTCTGAAAGAGTAATAATAGAAGCTTCTTACTATAATCCAAGTTGCCTGAGAGCTTCTGGCTTCGGTTTGTTGACCGAACTTTGATCCGCTTCGAAGAAGCCATGGAGTTGACGGATTCTGGTGGGATGCCTCATTTTACGAAGGGCTTTGGCTTCAATCTGTCTGATTCTTTCCCGCGTAACTTTAAATTGTCTACCAACTTCTTCTAGGGTTCGGCTGTAACCGTCCTTGAGACCAAAACGTAATGACAACACATTTCTTTCTCTTTCGGTCAGTGAGTCCAAAACATCGAGAATTTTTTCTCGAAGTAAAGAATAGGCAGTCATGTCATAAGGGTTTTCCGCTCCTTTATCTTCAATAAAGTCACCGAAGTTGGTATCATCACTATCTCCAACAGGGCTTTGTAAAGAAATTGGCTGTTGCGCCATCTTCATAATACTTTGGACCTTATCCAATGGCAGTCCCATTTCATTCGCTACCTCGTCTGGGGTAGGTTCATGTCCAAGCTCCTGTAACAATTGTTTCTGCACCTGCATGACCTTGTTTAATGTTTCGATCATGTGAACTGGAATGCGAATGGTGCGAGCCTGATCAGCAATAGAACGAGTTATTGCTTGGCGAATCCACCAAGTCGCGTAGGTGGAAAATTTGTATCCTCTTCGATACTCAAACTTTTCAACCGCTTTCATCAATCCCATATTACCCTCTTGAATCAAATCAAGGAAGGAAAGTCCACGATTGGTGTACTTCTTGGCAATGGAGATAACAAGTCGAAGATTTGCTTCGACCATCTCAGTTTTTGCTTTGTGAGCCAACCGCATAAAACGACGAAGATCTTTTATGAGTTGTACCAATTCTTCAGGATCCATTCGGAATTTTGATTTGGCCGCTTCCAATTCCGAATGCACGCGATCCATCTTAACCCCTTTGCGTTTAACTTTAACGGTATCTTTCTTTGAAAGTTCAAGATTGTTTACATTCCTTGATATAGACTTAAGTTCAGGGCCGATCTGCTGTAAGAAATCTTCGAACACTTTGAGTTTCAGACAGCATTTCTTGAATATCGGGGCGAGCTCGCTTTCATATTTCTTAAAACGAGTTTGAGACCTCTTCATCAATGTTTGATTCTTGGCATTTTCGATGCTTTTCCAAGAGCGGTCGATCTTCTCTTGAAGATCTTCGAGAATAACAAGTTGTTTGGCTAAGTTCTTGAAATAGGTTTCACGACTATCAATTTTCTTATCCAAAACCACTCGGTCAAACCGTTCCTCACGAGAGAGCAACTTCTGGCAGATATCCATCTGGAATTCAGTTGTCAAAGAAACAGAATAAATAATTTTTAATGCGGAACTTTCTGCAGCTTCAATCCGTTTTGAAATGTCAACTTCCTCTTCCCTCGATAACAGTGGAACTTGTCCCATTTGCTTCAAGTACATTCGAACCGGATCGTCCAGCATGTCACTTTGGTTCGACCGTGCTGTTTCTTCTTCACTTTCTTCCTTCTTCTTTTTGAATTTGTCAACTTCTGCGGAATCGAGCAGCTTAATTTCCAGATTATTGAAAATGGAAATCACATTCTGCAATTCTTCAGGTTGAGTTGCAATTTCAGGAAGCGATTTATCAATATCCTTGTAGGTGAGAAAACCCTGTTCTCTGGAAAGATGAATGAGTTCCCTAACCTTTTCATTCATTTCATCGTTTAAAGCATGAGGTTCGACATTCTTTTTTAAAGATTTCGCTGCTTCCTTGGCAGATGATTTAACAGAACTTCTGGTTTTCGTAGATTTAACTGGAGTAGTTTTTGCGGTCTTTAAGGTTTTCTTCGCTTTGACGGGTTTTGTAATTTTTTCAGTTTTTGGAGCTTTTGTGGCAACCGATTTCTTTCGAGTGGAGGTAGAATGACTCGTTGAAGATTTGGCTTTTGTATTTACCTTCGCTGGTACCTTACTCTTTCGAGATTGAGGAGTAGCGGACTTGGATGAAGCGGGTTTCGCTTTGATGGCGGTTTTCTTAGTTTTTGGCGTAGGCATGAAAAGGATTAATTCGAGTAAGAGGATAAGGACAATGTTGGAGGGGAGTTTCTCAGTTTTCTAATTTCTTTCAACTCGTTTCTTAATTCAGTCAAGGCAGACTCTTTTTCAGAGTGTTTAAGTCGGGATCGAATTTTCTCCTCTCTTTCTTTTGAACTGCGAAGAAAAAGCACGGACAAACATTCATTTGCAAGCTGGATAAAGTTTTCAGATTCTTGTTCAGTTTGTCGATACAATGTTTCATGAAAGACCTTCCGTTCGATGTCGTCTTCAAGGAAGTCTTGCATTCGTCCAACATCAATTGGACCATCAGCATTGATCTCAGCCAAGATTTTAGCCAAAATTCGCCCAGAGATGGTTTGAATGTTGAGCCATTTTGGCTCGACGAGATAGGCAAGTGGAACCGCGATCCGATCATCATGCAAAAGTATAAACAATAAATCATCTTCAACATTTGTCAATCGAACAGGGCGATTGAACTGGGATTCTTTGGTTTGGGAGTCAGGGATTCGTGATTGATATTTAGGTCGTTGCTTTTGTTCAAATTGATTATAGTCCAGTTTGACTGCTTGGTTGGACACCCCAAGCTCCAAGGCCAACTCATCCAGGTAGCTTTCCCGAACAACGAGAGAATTCAACTTACTAAATGGAACGAAGAAAAAGTCACAAATTAACTTTCTTGAATTCGGGTTTTGCGAGACTTCTTCTGTAGCGAGATTGCGAATCGCATATTTTATCATAGATTCGGAGTCATTTAAGATTTCCTGTAATCGTTTTTTTCCTTCTTTTAAAATAATTTGATCGGGGTCGCTACCAGATGGGAGAATTGCAAAGCAAGCATCAAGTCCATTCTCGATAAAAATTGGGATGTATTTAAGCCCTGCTTTTCTACCTGCTTCATCGCCATCCAATAAACATATGACTTTTCTGGGGTTCGATTTTTTAAGCAAATCTGCCTGTAAACTGGTGAATGCGGTACCCTGTGGAGCGATAACGGTTTCAAATCCTTCAATGTAGCAACGGATTGCATCCAATTGACCTTCTACAAGGATGAAATCTTCTTGGGATTTGATAGCTTTGTTCGCAAGATGTAAATTAAACAGAACTTGGCTTTTTTGAAAAATAGGAGTTTCAGGAGAATTGATGTATTTCGGAGCCTTTTTTTGACCCCATTCCGGAGTAACTGATAATTTTCTGGCAGTAAAACCACAAATCCTGCCGAGTTTTTCGTGTATCGGAATCATCAACCTTCCCTGAAAGCTAGAGACTAATTTTCCGCCTCTTGGCTTTTCTCTGAAAAGCCCAGACTTGATCATGATTTCCTGTTTGAAATTCTTTTGGGATAAATAATCAAAAAGCGAGAATTCGCTCGTTGGAGCATACCCAATTCCAAATTCGTCGGCCGTTTTTTCGGTAAATTTTCTTTCGTCGATCCAATATTTCCAAGCGGATTCACTTTCTTTTGTCTTACTCTTTAATTGTTGCATGAACCAATACTTTGCTGCCTCATTGATTGAATGAAGTTCGGATCGAATTGATTTGACGAATGAGTTAGAATTTGAATTACCGCTTTCATACTTTAAAGGTATTCCAAATCTTTGTGATAGGAATTCAAGAGCTTCCTGGAATTCCAAATTTTCCACTTTTTGAACAAAAGAGATCGCATCTCCAGTTTCACCTGAACTAAAACATTTAAAAAATCCTTTTTGTGGATGAACATAAAAGGACGGAGTTTTCTCTTGTTGAAAAGGGCTCAATCCAACCCAGCTGGATCCACTTTTTTTCAGCTCCACATAAGGACTTACCAAATCATACAAATCGATTCGATCCTTAAGCTCTTGAATAAATCCTTCGACAAGTCTTGGCATGGTTCTAAGCGAGAAAAATTTCTAAAGGGATCTCAGTTTAATGAGCTCCATCTTGGATTGCTCATGCAATGCTGAACCTTGTGGGGCAAGTTTTATAACTTCGCGGTAGAGAATGCTAGCGGTCACCGGCATCTTCTCGACTAGGTGATATCGGCGAGCCAATTCCCATAGAATTTCCGTCGATTCAGGAAAAAGTTCCTTGGCTTTTTCCAGTTCCGCAAGATATCTTTTCCCAGACAATGTTTCTCGGGCAATTCTAAGATAGTCCATTCTAGTATTGAGATCGAAGGGATTGTGACGAATCGCTTCCAATATGGTCATTTCTGCCTCATTTCTTTCGCCCAGTTGAAAATGAGCTTGTGAGGATAATCTCCATGCCTCAGGGTCGGAGGAGTTGACTTTGATTGCTTCTCTAGCATGAAATAAGGCTCCCGCGTAATTTGCATTGAGAAAAGCAGTTCGGCTTTTTTCCAGTGAACTAACCTCGATTTCCTGATCAGCAGGAATTGCAAATGCATCGGCAAGATTTACTTGCCCTTCGGAGTTGCTTTCAGCGGTAAAAATAGGTGCTGAATTATTTCCATCAGAACCTTGATTGACTTCTTCAATGGATGTACCAGAAGAAAATTTCGGTCCGGATGAAATGACCACTTCCTCTTCATTTTGCCCACCATTCATAAGAGCCTGGGCCAATTCATTTACCTTTTTTTCTTGTGGGCTGATGCCTGCTTCCAGAAGATCGGCAAGCCTTCTTCTACGAATCAATTTTGAGACCGGTTCTTTAAGATCGCTAGAGTCAATCGTTCCGGGATGTGTTTTTTCGATTGCTAAAGCCAGTACCTCTGCATCGTCCTCATCTTTTTTTTCCAGACTTACACGTAGAAGTCCAAGCAAAGGGTCGGGAGAAATGGAGTCATCTTTTTTCGCTGACTCGCGATACCATCTTGATGCTTGGGTCCATAATTTCTTTTTGAAAAACAAGTCTCCCAATTGCATTGCATCTTCACTCGAACAAAATTCTGGGGCTTTTGAAAAAGCATTTATGGCTTCGGTCTCCATTCCAAACTTTGCCAGCAATCTTGCATACTCTAACCAAGTCCTTTTTTCGTCCGGGAAAACCAGTAGATATTTTTTGAAATTTGCCATAGCGTTTCGGTCGTCTCCTGAGAGTTGCGACGCTTTGGCCGACTCGCGGTAAATTTCATCCGGGGCACCGCAGGAAAGTGCTTGTTCGAAGCGAAAAGCAGCAAGTGCGAAATTCTCTGAATCAAAAAGGGAACGACCCAGTTGAACAAGAATTTCGTGAGAATCTGGAAATTCATCATTTTGTTTCCTTAAAATCTGAATAGCTGTTTCCAAATCACCTTCAATTCTCTTGGCAATTGCTTCGGACAGGTCAGGTGTTTTTATTTCTTTTTGAGCAATTTCAGTGGAACTTTTCTCAACGATCTCGGGGCTTTCGCTGCAACTCATCAAAAGAACCAAGATTGACCCGAACAATTTGATCGATAAGCATGATGAGGATTTTCGCATGTATTGTTTTTCTCAGAGGTTTTTCAAACGTCAAGCAAGCGTATTTTTTTTCTTTTCTTGGATGATAGTGGATGTGGTTGCGGACAGGAAAAGCATTAACCCTGAATCACTTAGTCTCAACTTAAAAACCAAATCGGAAGATTCCAATCAAACAATTGTATTTTATTGTAAGAGTTCTGAATCCGTCTTCGATTTTCATAAGTCCCTGAATTTCATGATTGAAGAATTCGAGGTTCGAGAAGAAATGCTAATTACCCCGAATAAATATCCGAAAATTCTCCTGAAAATTGACTCGGCGACCGCACCGGGACTTCATATCTCGATTGATCTCTTGGATGGGTTGTTGGAGTTGTTAAAATCTCGAGGTTATGCAAAGGAGCGGGTGGAATTGCTTTTTTTTGAAGTGGATGAGGTCAAGAGATCGGAGGGATTTAACGCCATTACGGAGAATGGCTTTTATAAAGGACATCGAGTACGAAGTCCAAATGACTATGATTTTTACGAATCAAATTGGTTTCATGATAGTCCGATGCCTCCAAAGGTTCACGATCGAGCAAAATTTTATTTACGATTTCCAAACGACCGTAAAAAGCGTCTAGAAGAAGAAAGAAAAAGCTACCTGCCATCTGCTTTACTCAACCCAGATGTTTATTGGATTAGCATGTCCAATATGATGGATGATATGAACCTTGGTATTCTTGGTGCTTCATCAAACATGTCGTTGGGTATGGTAAGTAATTCTCGTCGATTTCGTGAAGACCCAACTCTTGGAGCCGCGGCGGTAACAGAGATCCTCGCGATTCCTGAAATTTGGGAAAGAAGAATTTTTTCGATTCTGGATTTATCCAGATTTCAATTTGCTGGCGGGGTAGACTTCAATGCGGAATTTGTTGATTCGAGCCCTTCCTTACTTTTGAGTCGGAATCCGTTCGCAGTCGATTCGGTAGCATGGAACTTTCTCTCCCGAATCAGAGCCTCTCAAAATTTAAAAGCTAGAAAAAAAGAAAATGCATTAATGTTTAAATATGCGCAATCACTTGGTCTTGGTAAGGTTGATAATCCAATTATTTTTTCCGTTTCATCAAAATGACTCTCTGTCTTTTAAAAAAAGTAATTTTCGCCGCCGGCCTTTTGATTGGATCTTTTCTTTTTAGCGAATCATGGCCAAACTGGTTGGGACCTAATCATTCAGGTGCTCTGGAAGAAGGAAAGATATCTATGCCCTCCAAAGATCAGGAGTATCCCAGATTATGGATCAAACAAGTAGGGGAAGGCTGGTCTGCACCAGTGATTAGTGGAGATAAGGTTATCCTTCATGATAGGTTTAAAGCAAATGAGAGGATTATCTGCCTGAAACTTCAATCGGGAGAAATATTATGGACTTTTACTCAGCAGGTCACTTTTAGGGATGACTTTGGAATGAGTGATGGTCCTAGGTCAACTCCATCAATTTCTGGAGGAATGGTTGTAACACATAGCCCCGCTGGAATTATCAGTTGCCTGTCTTTGGAGAATGGAGAAATAACTTGGACAAGAAATGTAGTTAAGGATTATCAATCTCCAAAAGGTTTTTTTGGTCGATGCTCATCCCCCCTTGTTCTCGGTGAGAAAGTGATCATCGGGGTCGGTGGACCAAAGGCTGGGCTGGTAGCTCTTTCATTGGAGCATGGGAAGACTTTGTGGGAGTCACCAGCCAGAAATGTCTCATACGCGTCTTGCGTACCTTTTCGTACTCAAGAAAATAAAGTTTATGTCTTGTCTTTCCTGCGAGATGGATTTTCGATCGTGGATGCGGATACAGGTAAGGAAAATTTCTTTTCTCCTTTCAGATCTAGCATCGATGCTTCGGTCAATGCAGCAACCCCGCTGGTCATGGGTCGAAAAATCTTCCTCAGTGCATGTTACGGAGTCGGTTCTGCTTTGTGGCAATTTCCAACGGGCCCAAAAACAAATGGATCATTGAAGATGAAGCTACTCTGGAAACGACAAGAATCATTGGATTGTCATTTCTCGACGCCGGTAGAGTACCGGAATTATATCTTCGGTTTTCATGGCCGCCAAGAAAGGGGCTCCGTGCTTCGTTGTGTCAGACTATCCGATGGTAAGGTTATGTGGACGGAGCCAACCACTGGAAGTGGGAATTTGATTCGTGTGGGGGAACAAGTGATCTGCCTTACTGAAACAGGAGAGTTGATTGTTTTTGGAGCAAACTCCGATCAATTGAAAATTGATTTCACACAACAGGTTTTGGGACCGACTAGGGCCCATTTCGCTTACTCAAAGGGAAAAATTGTGGCTAGAGATAACCGAAGAATGGTCTGTTTAGATTTGCAATGAAAACTTGAGCAATATCCTTCGGAATTATCTTTTAGTTGAAAATTCTGGGAAATATTGAGTCAGTTCTAATTTGTCTCCCATATTCTTTTGTAATTTAACCAAGCGGGGAAAAAGCTTCGAGGCGATGGCTTTTCCTCGTTTTGTCTTTGCCATGTCCTTGAGTTCAAATGGATCGCGAAAGAGATCGTAAACTCGAACAGTAGGGACATTTGGATAAACTAATAGTTTTTCACTTCCAATCGTTATTGAACGCTGTGCATCCAGATAGGCTCCATATATTTCCTTGTATGGTGGCTCTGAAGTTCTACCCGAAATTAGGGGCATAATATTTTTGAAACGAACATGCTCTGGTTTTTCCACTCCTGCAATGGCAAGAGTGCTTGGCATAATGTCCTGCAGATAAACAGGCATAGAAATTTTTTTATTTTTTGGGATTCCCGGACCACTTACAATAAAAGGTACCCGAGTGCTGTGTTCATAAAGATTTTGTTTACCCAATAGACCATGGTGTCCTACACCCAAGCCATGATCTGCAGTGAAGAATATGAAGGTATTTTCTTTCATTTCTGAGTCTTCCAGCCCCTTCAAAATTCTGCCTATTTGTTCATCCATGTGGCTAATAATTGCATAATATTCCTGTCGGTTTACCTTAATGGAATGCTTGGTTCTCGGCATGGGAGCCAACCTCTCATCTCGAAGATTATGTGGGCATTTGATGGCTTCTTTGAAAGGATACATCGGAAGGAAACTTTGCGGAATTTTAATTCGATCTAAAGGGTATCGGTCAATGAAATCTTTCGGTGCCTGTCTTGGGTCGTGAGGTGCATTAAAAGCTACATAGGCAAAGAAAGGGTTTTCAGATTGATGTTCCCTTGCTTGTTCGAAAAAGAAAAGGGCGTCATCCGCAACAACTTCGCTCCAGTGTTTTCCTCCCTTCCAAAAACCTTCAAATTTGGGATCGAAGGGGCTCCATGGATCCGGTTGATTTGGCAGTGGACGATTATACCCCTCAGGTGTTTGATTCGGCATTCCTCCCCGAAGATTTCGGACTACATCGAAGCATTTTTCTGCATCCGCCCGCACATGCCATTTCCCCGTCATGTAGGTGGTATAACCTGCTTTTTTCATGTACTCAGACCACCATCTTCCTGCACTTCTTTCCTGTTCAGCATTTTTTGAGGCTATTTCCGCGTCCCAAATAAATCTACCCGTGTTGAGCATATGTCTGCTTGCCACGCATACAGCTCCACTCCAGGAACCCATATTGTATGCCCGTGTGAAACTCGTTCCGGCCTTCATCAGGCGATCCAGGTGGGGAGTATCAATATCAGTGATTTTTAGTTCTCGAATTGTTTCGTAACATTGATCATCGGCGAAGATGAAGAGGATGTTAGGTTTTTTCGCTTCCGCAATCAGAAGGGGAAGTAAAAAAAATACAAATAATTTAACTTTGTTTTTAATCACGGAGAAAAAATTAGGGTGCTATTAAATTAACTTTTTCAATCCTGAAATTGAATCAATGGTAGAATTTATCATTCAAATGACTATCGTCTACAATCGCTTATTATCCTAAGCCAAATGTCCCTCAAATCATACATTCTTAAATCCGTTTCGGATAAATAGTTTTGAAAAACCTTGGGGCTTTGATGCGAAAAGAGGCGATTCAGTCGCATTGATTCATTCAACGCAGAATGGGCTTTTTTTAAGTGACAGACTGCAAGCAAAAAGTCTCCAAGGTCCAAGCAATTTGCCGCAAGCAAGCAGTGTCTCTCTGCATCAGCGAGGCTTGCACAGTAACTCCAAGAAAGACTAGCTTCTGGTTGTTTGCGGTTGTGCCGCATAAAGTGTTCCCACGAAGCCCGAAGATATGAAAAAAGTGCGGTCGAAGAGATAAACACTGGATGGCGATGAATCGTGTAAGGGTCTATCTTTCTGACTTCGTCCAACTCAAGGTGGCGTGCCTGTTGAATCTCATCCTCCTCAAGTTCAATTTCGTCTACGGAGGACCAATCATCTCTTTGCCAACCCATTAAAGTTGCCGCTGCGTCGAGACGATCTGGGTCGTTTTTAACCTTATTGTAAACGGTTATGAAACGGGCTACCTCCTTATCTGACTTTCGGAGGAAGTTTTGCCAATCCGCTTCGTTCCAAGCAACCTCCTCATTGTCATCCCAGTCTCCATCTTGGTTGCTTTCAAATTCGTATTGGCTCATTTTTGTTAACGAAGTTTATAATTTATAAATGTTTTCTATCCAGAATTAAGTTAGGTCAATTTATTTTTTTATAATTTGGGTTCTATCAAGATTAAAGTGCAAATAATGAGATGTACGATTTTTTACTTTGGAAATGTTCAAGGGGTTGGGTTCAGGTGGAATGTTAGAAATATCGTCTGTGAATTTAAAATTTCTGGATTTGTTCGAAATTTGGATGATGGATCTGTAGAAATCCTAATGGAGGGTAGGGAAACGGATATCCAAAAAGCTATGCGTGAGATAGATTTAAGAATGAAAGGTTTTTGGTCAAAGAAACATCTGGAAAAAAGGGAAGGCGAACCACACTATCACGACTTTTCAATTGAGTTATGAGCTTGGTAAACTTCTGAGCAAACTAAGAATAGCCATAGAAGTCCCGTATTGTTTATGATAATCATAAAGTGGGAAATCCCACCATGAGCCGTCTTTTTCCTGAAGAGGAACTAATACCTCAGCCATTTTTTGTTGGTAAATCTCTCTATGTTTAGAAGGAAGTTTTTCCATACAAAAAGATGCGTAAAGATGCCCATAATAAAAAAAATATCCTGCAACAGCGAACCAAGACTCATGTGGAATGGGCCTTTTCCTTGCGATGTCCAACCAACCATTGCGGGAAAATAGTCGATCCAAACAAATCATGTGAACCTTATGATTTACTGCATCATCGCCCCAAAGCTCCAGTGCATAATTACAAGCGTTAGAACGTCCCAAACTTCCAGCTGGACGATTAATACCTGCTCTGGGTCTATTTTTCAAATATTCTCCATAGAGATAACTATGGTCGGGAAGTCGTTGTCTGATAATAGCTGCAACTGCACGAGTAACCATTCTTTGAGGAACATCGACACCGATTGCACTCGCATCCTTCAACGCAATTAAACCGGTTGCATTTACAAACGAAATCGAGGAGCCAGAAGGCTGTTTGGTTTGAGCTCTAAAATCGTAATACCCCCAACCTCCATCGACTGATTCATATCTTTCGAGCATGGAAACTTGGTGCTGCATGACCTCCTTAATCCTTTTTTTCTCCTTTTCATCTGAAGAATTTAGATACATCCGATTGAGAGCATGAATACCAAAGGAATGAGTCCAAACATTGTAGATTGCCATTGGCGTAGCCCGACGAAGTTTTGGCAGTTCAAGAAGAAGATATTTTTGCCCCTTTCGAAGGGTTTCCTCGTAGTTGGAATCATTTCCCCTTGCTTCGATTAAGGCGGAAATACTCAGAGCAGTAACTGCTAGCCGGAATGCCCGATGGGAACCAGGAATGGGTGCAAAAATATTCAATCCCTTGGTCTGAGTCGGTGACCCCCATGAACCATCTTCATTCTGATTTTTCGCAAGAAACGAACAACCGAGATCTATTGACTGCAAGATTTGGGTAGAAGTGGTAGTTTTATTATTAGAGAGACTTAATTGGCTAGTAAAAGCCAAAATCAGAAAAAGTGGAAAAAGAAACTTCAAACTTATGGCTTTTCCACCAATACCTTGTGTGTTTGATTAATCCCACTTAGAACCTCAAAGGAATCACCAATTTTCTTTCCAATCTCAACAATTTTCTTTCTACCTTTCCCGGACTTGTTCAAAATATAAACGAACTTTACCTCGGGGTCATGGTCTTCGGAAAAAATTGTTTTAGCGGGTAAGGTTGATGCAGATTTTTTTTCATATGAAACGAATTTGAAACTGCATGCAGTACCAGGTGAAGGTGGGTTCGTACCTTTCGGAAGAGTGAAGGATATAGAGGCACTGTAAACATTGGGCATATGTGGATGATTGCTTACCTCAATAACCTTAGCCTCAAGTTTTTGCTCCGGATCGGAGGCGAAAGTCAGTTTGCCGGTGAGATTCTTTCTTGTAGCGGCAAGGTGTTTTTCGGGAATATCCACATGAGCTTTGAGAATTTTTCCCGGACAGATGGTCAGGATTGGCTCATGCGCCTTTAAGCTACCTCCTTTTTGAAGTTTGTTTTTTAATGTTGTTGGGCCGACCCATTTCCCACGGTTAAAAGTTCCCCAAAACAAGCGGCCTTTTACTGGGCTCTTTAGAGTCATATTTTTAAGGTCCTTTTGCAACTTAGCTATTCTACTAGCTATATTACTTTTTTCTTTTTCTAACTTCGATAATCTGATTTCTAATAATTCAATTTGTGCAGGACTCGTTTTTTTTAAGGCAGCCAGATTCAAGTTTTCTCGCTCAAACGATTCTTGCATACTTTGTTTACTTCTGGGAGCGAGTATGGAATTGAAATCTTCGAATCTCTTTTCGGCGTATTCTACATTGAACTTGTAGAATTCTACTTCATCCTTGGCCCTTTGCAGAATAATTTCTTCGGTTTCCTCCGTTAGGTCATCCTCTTCGTACATTTTCTTCAACTGATTCAACTCTTCTTGAGAATATTTAAGATAGTCTCGGTATCTTTTTAGAATCATTTGAAGCGATTTTCTTTGAAAAGGAAGGTCCTGCTTATTGAATTTTTCCAAGTCTTCTTTAGCATACTTTTCATTGCGTTCGATTACCATCATATCGATAGGGGCTAAATCTTTTGCCAGACTGAGTTCTATTTGAAGCATTCTATGATCAAATTTCATGAGAGATAATTGATGCTCGAGATTTTGAATTTCCTGTCTGATCTTTTCCAAATCGAGATCCATTATAACCTCACCTTTATTGACAATTTTTCCTTGGACCGGTGGATTTAACACACGGAGTTCACTCCAGTTGTCAGTGCTGACGGATAGTGTACGAGCTTCAGAATCTTCCAAGAAACCATTAAGTGTAAGGAAAATCTTGATAGGTTTGACTTCAACCCGAATGGTATCTGAAGAATCCTTTTTTTTCTTTTCTTGGTTCTTAACAGGTGAATCTACCTTCGTTTTATTTTTATCCTCAAGCTGATCTGAATTAGCTCCGAAAATAAAGCCGGAACTAAATAAGATGAACGGGAAAATGAAAATGAAAAAAAGTCTTCTCATAAGAACCGCAGGTGTAAGGGGTGGATAATAGACTTTAGAGACCAGAGTTGAAGTAATATTGAAAAAAGATGGAATTAAGTACTTTCTTCGAAAATACTTATTTAGGTAACGCCTAATTGATTTAAGCGATTTGATCAACCTCAAGGGGAAAGGTGAGCTTACCTCCATTGCGAGCGATCATTCTTAAAACGGCTTGGGTTGCTTTTTCAGCGAGGAAGTCGCTTTCGACACCGAGAGCAGAGGCAGTTTCATCCAAGTCTACATTTGGCTTTGGTGTTGAAGCAACTGATTCGGATGAAGCAATAGTTTCTACAGTTTCTGGAAATCTAGAATTTTCAAGCTGCGGGTCTTCAACCTCAGATGCTTGAATACGGCTTTGAGTGGATTTCATAGTTGCGGTCTGGGTTTGTGTTTGAGTTCCGTAAAGTTCTTTGGGAGATGAAGGTGAAAGTGATGCTTCGTCTATGGGGAGATTGTTTTCTGCAATTTCGCTTTCAGAATCATGTCGAGATTCGGTATCTGATGTTTCGTCATCAACAAAATCTGATTGGGAAAAATCTTCGTTATTGCCAGAGTCTTCTTCCTTTCCGGACAATTTTCTTCCTAACTCCTCAAAGTATTCCTCTTGCTCTAAATGTTCCAATCTTTCTTGGGCAATTTCCAACTTTCCGTCAATTTCGGATATTTCGGTCTCCAGTTCGGAGACGGGTTTGTCGACCAGATCCGAAGATACTTTTAAACCGTCTTCAAGGGCGGAGATTCTTTTCTCAAGTGCATCTCTTTGAGCTAAGACTTCCTTAATTAAATCGCTTGTCTCATCGCGCTTTCGAGCAACTGAAACTTTACTTTCAATTTCTTTTTTTTGCTTGGAGAGTTCTTCGATTGCCCACTTGATTGAGGCTGTTTTGTCATTTGACATAAGAATATCGTTAAATGAAATTCCGTCGAAATCAAGGCATTACATCGAAAAATATCACTTTTTATCCAACAGTAAATTTCGATAGACTTGATTGTAAGATTCGCAGGTTCTTTTAAGACGAAAGTTTTCGGAGAAAAAGTGAAAAGCTTCTTGCCTCATCTCATTTTTTCTCGAACAATTAAAAGCCATTTGGATTTTTTCAGCCAAATCCTTTGGGTCATTATTTTTGAATAAAAAGCCTGATTTCCCGTCATTAATTGCTTCCCGATGCTCAGGGACATCAGAAGCGAGCACCAGAGTTTTTCCAGCAAATGCTTCGATAACCGAAAGGGGAGGTCCACCTTCTGATCTGGATGTGCTGATCAATAAGTCGAAAAAGTGAGTTAACTCATGGCCGTTTTCCTTGTAACCGGTAAAGGTGAATCTGTCCATAAGTTCATACTTAATGCACAACTCTTTGAGCATCACGGTTTCTTCCCCTTCACCGACAATAAAAAAGTGAACTTTAAAATTAGAGGGAATTTCTCGTGCTGCTTCAATTAGAAGTCTCTGGTTTTTTCTTTCATCAACGGTACCAATGACTCCAGAAACCCATGCCCCAGACTGCTTAAGATCTCTAATTGCGACCAAATGATGATCATTAAGATTGCAAGAATTGTGATTCAAAGTTTCCAAGCCATTGTAGATCGTCCGAAGATTTTGGTTTTCAAGTCCTTTAGATCTGAGAAGACATTCTGAAGACTTAGAAATTGAAATCACTTTATCAAGCAATTCCATTGTGGAAATGTCTTTCTGTTCTTGTTGTTTGTTTTTGTAAATTCCCCAGCCGTGCATGGTTTGCAATATTGGAATTCTGCTTCTTTCCCGACCCTTGGCGATAAGGGCAATTAAACTGGGGTTCGCGGAATGCGAGTGAACAATCTCGGTTTTGAACTTTTTCATGAGTTGGAGAAGTTCTTCTGCACTATTACAAAGATTCTCGTGACTTCGATCAAACGTAGACCTTAAGAAAGCAACGGGAATATCCAGCTTTTTTAGTTCGTTTAGGTGAGCTTCATAATTACAGTATCCGTTTACCGGCATCTTTGTACAGGCAATCCAAACGCTATCACCTCGAGCTTTTGTATCTTTTGCAAGATTTACGATCATTTTACCTGCTCCTCCTTGAAGGAAAGTAGAGATGTGGAGCAATTTCATCGATGAATGCCAACAATTTTGGATTTTGGACATTCTAGCTTTATTTTTCTCTCAATCAATGGCCAGTGAATTGAGTTCATGCATAAGATAAATACTGCTTGATCGATTTCTTTATTTTCAAATACGGAATTTGGATCTTGTATTTTCAATTCTCCTAATGATTTAGAAACTCTGCTCGAATCGAGAAGTTGAATTTTTTTTTGGTACTTACCTTTTAAACAAGCAAGTAAAAGCTTGGACTTTGAATTAAGACCCCAAATGAAAATCGTTTTTGCATCTTTAAGACTGTAGACATCGAATCCTTTTAAGTATTCAGACTTGAATTTTTGGAAATTAAATCGAAAAATCGAATATGAGTTCGCCTCACTATCTTGTTTTGTGAGGTAGACAGAGCTAGTTTTTCTCAATTTCATTTCCGTTGGGAAATCAATCTTTGGTCCAAATAAGAGAAACTCGTTTACCTCCAACCCTTTTGCAAGTGTCTCTTGATTATGATAAAAAATTTCGGACTCCAAATAATCTTTTTGATCCAAAAGATTCAACTCCGAAGTGCATCCAGTAATTATTTTCCAGAGGATTTGATTGTTCAATAATTGTGGGTTCTCAAGATTTGAGAAATAAGCCAATTTCATCATTTCGGTATCGAATGTTGATTTACCTCCAGAAAATTGAGGAAAAAAACAAAGCGAGCGTAAACCAAGATCAAGCATGCATTGATCTTGAAAATCATCGGGTATTTCTAGGTCATGCTGAAAGAAATAATGTCGATAAGATTCTAGAATCACTTCAGTTTTCCTTATGGACCTCTCTAAGGATTTTCTCTCTTGATAAACTTGTTTGCTATGGTTCGATAGAGCATTGGGGTGCCATAACATTGTGCCTTTAGCTTCGGGGATATACTTGGCCTTGAACCCATTTTTAATCATTCTTAAACCAAATTCGTAATCGCCAATTACTTCCCATATTGGATCAAATAATCCGATTTTATCATGAATGGATGCCCTCCACATTGGTTGTGCTCCATAAGGATAGTGCAAAAAAAGACTGCCCAGAAAAAACTCTTGGGATGGACATCGTTTTTTTACAACTCGATCATTTTGGTAATGGACTTGAAGTAATTCTCCATAGGCTAGACTTGTGTTTTTGTCCTGATCTAATGCGGAGCTTAATTTTTCAAGACAGTCCACAGAATGTCGGTCATCAGTGTTTGCATTACATAAGTAGATTCCGTTGGCTTTTTCTATTCCACGGTTCCAGGCTGCATAAAGACTCTCTCTCTTTGGAGTTCTTAAGTAATGAATATTTCGGTGTTTGCATTGAAAAGATCGTACAATTTTTTCTTCATTTTCCTTTGAGCCACTGTCGATAACGATAATTTCCAATTCACCCTTTTGAAACAAAGTTTGTGCAGTCAAGTCATCCATGCATCCGGGTAAGAAATTCGAAGAGTTGTATGTGGAAACCAATGCGGAAACTTTCACAATTCGAATACTTTCTCTCGATTTTTTTGGATAAATTTCCTGTAAGCCACGATCATTTTTTCCTTTACCAAATGATCTGCCTTGGAGCCCTTGTATTGAAATCTCTCGATTTCTCCTCTGCTGAATCTGAGTGGTAGAAGGAAAGAAAGATAACTTTTCGTACTTAGCGAATCTGAGTAATCTAAAATCTCGCCACCAATCGAATGATACAATGTCATCATTCTCAGGTAAGATCTTTGCAGGTGAGAAAGTGTTTTTTCTGGAAATTTCTTGTGTGCTGATGACATATAACCTGAAGGTTCTCGAATGGTGAAAATAATTCTTTCCGGTAGCCCGAACATCTCTTTATAACATTCAAATTCCTCAAGATTCCCATTTGCTGCTTTTAGAACCAAATCAAAATAACCGCCAGCATTCCTCTTACTTCTGGACAGTAAATTCCTTCTTAAATCTTCCAGGAATTTCTTTTTATCAATTCCTCCCGGCATAGAAATGAATGGCTTTAGAATGAGACCAAGCCCCCAATCACTCACGCTGTGTATGGAATGATTTCTAATCTGACGGAGCAGATATGTGGACCCAGTTCTCGGAGGACCATAAATGAAAATCCATTTAAATGCCTTATTTGAATTCATTCCTAAGAATTTTCGTCAGGCAAAAATCGATAAGAAAATTCAGAGAAGGCTTGGGTTTTTTCATAATGATTTACCGAAAGCCCAAAGTCTTTCAGATAACTATCTCCTAATGAAAAAACATATCCTCTGATCAATTCTTCGAAGTAGGAATTGATCCTAAAATTTGCTTTTTGTTTTCCGTTGATAATGGGATCACCATACTTCCCTAGCACTTTCTTGTTATGTTTGATGTCGAGCATCGACCCTTCGAATTGAATGTTCATCCAGTCATAAAGTTCGGCGACAAACTTAGTTTGATCAGAGATCAGGTTTTCATATTTAACGGTGCGAACATTTGGGTTTGTTGAGTGAGCTATTTCAAATTTAGAAATTGCGATAGGAGCTTCCATCAGATCACGCCCCAAGTAGGCCAGTTTCTCTAAGGTGTTAATCTTCCAAGTCGTGATCATCGATCTGATCACATCCTCTGGGTTCCTCTTTAAGATGATGAATTTGGAACGGTGAAAAATATGGATCAATTCGTCTAGGATTTCCCAATATCTAGGAGTTTTGTCAATCAGGAGTTTACAATCTAAATATAGGGGTGCGTAGTGTTGGAAGGCAAATTCTCTAATTAATTTGGCCCGATCCAAATCGAATTTTTGACAATAATCATTGTAGGCATCCATTGCCATAGAATGATCATAAGTGGATGATCTAATCGTGGATGGTTTGAATAATGGAGCCAGTGCAAGCATTAACCAAGATTCACTAACGGTATTGACTTCAGGGTTATTACTTAAAAGGCTTTGCAGGAAAGTGGATCCGGATCTGGGTTGGGAAATGATAAAAACTAAATTTTGGTCATCCATGAATACAAAATTCTTTTATCCTTAATTGGGGTTTCGAAAAAAAATCGCAAAAACGGATTATTCACTCCGTAGATTCTAATAAGCATTCGCTCAATATCTTTAGAATTTCCAGAAGTGTATCTTGATTGCCAATGCTCAAATTTGGTGCCTGATAGAAAAATTGCAGGACATCAATTCCAATCGGTTTGTATTTTTTGTAAAGAAGTTCGGCTTGCTGAATAAGTTGTTTATTTTCAAGTTGATTTGAAAGAATCCATGAAATCAAAGAATAAAAAATGGGATGCAGTTCAAGTGCATTAAAAGAATCCTTTTTATCAGTGAACTCTAGGCAATTTCTTTGGAGCACATCTGGTTTATCTGAATTTAAGTTTAGACAAATCAAAATTAAATTATCCGTCGGAGATAAAACTGAACCATCTAGCTTATTGATGCGTGACAACAGAGTTTCGAACATCTGAAGTTTTTTCTGAATCTTCGCCTGTATGGCTAATTTGAATAGAAGAGAAACATCTTCCAACTCTTCTATCTGTTCAAGATCTTCCCCTTTGAATTTTATCATCTCCGGACTTAGTATGGATGCGATTAAATCTGTCGTCCTGTAGATGAGTGGCGAAAGGTTTTCTTTCGTTTTAGGGTAAATTTCCTTTAAAAACAAAAGGAAGTTTTGGTGGTGATTAAATGAGTTTGTCAGATAGAGGTTAAGATACTTAAAAAATCTAACTTTTTCGCAGGTCATGAAGATCTCCATAAAATGATCATTTAACCATTGGGAGTCTGCTATGCCCATCTCGATTAATAACTTAAACTCATTTCCAATGTCCTCACATGAAATAGACTCGATGCCTATTTTAATAGATTCATCAGAAAAACAGTCATTGAGTAGACAGTGGAAAAGGAGTCGTAAAACTTTGATTTTTCTCGGTTGTTTGGTACTCCGGCGAATTTCCTTTTTCATCGAATTCAAAAAGATAACTTCTTTTGAATGAATAATCTTAAAAAAAGAATTCAATAAATCTGGGGATGTTTTTTCCTCTATAAATAATTCAGTAATCTGATCGGCTAATTCCTGCTCTATCTCTAGTCTTTGTTTATCTGCAATTTTTTCAGAAAGGAAATCTAAATGAAAAATCGTATTGCGTATGTATTCCGATTTTCGGACTTCGCGGAGAACTGAAAATTCATCTTGTCTGCTGCAATCATCAATCGAATCATAAATAATGTCCTGATTTGCCCGAAATAATTCTAGTGTAAGTCCGGAATCTTGAGAAATGCATGGTTTTTCCGAATCAAACTTTTTATGGATCGCGATACCCAGATCGTAAATCTCTGATGTAATTGGTAGTTCCGGTGGTTCTGCTAGATTTTCGGAAATTGAAAAAACTTCTTCCAATGCTTTTCGGAGGGAATTCGTTTCAATCCTTCGAGAAATGGAATCACCAAATATGACCTGCTTAGACAAAATGGTTCTCTCAAAGGATAGGTCTTTTTGCTCCTTTAAAATCTTTAAATCTATGGCATTCAAGAGGCAAAGGTCTTTCATGAAGTGCATTAATGCTACGGGTAGTTGATGGACCAAAATGCATTTAAGATTTTGATTTAGGAGTCGAGTCCGAAAATGATCAAACGATTTAATTTTGGCTAAGTCGAGGATTTCAGAATTCTCATCCTCCTTATAAAGGGTTTTGATTGAATGATGTAAAAAGTCATCTTCAAGACCTAGAGAAGAGTCAAAGAGATAGCATCGCATTTCTCCTTCAGAAGTGGATTTTTCAATGGAAGAAATTCCGGCAGGAGGAGAGAAAAGAGCAGTGTTCAGGAAGAATTTAAAATCTTCTGGTAGAAGCTTACTTTTTATTTCGCTGATTAGAAGATCACTTAGAAGAAAATGGACTTTTCTCTTCCTTGCAGCACTAATCTGTTCATTAACCGGAGAAGAAAGAATCCCACCGAAGAAGCAACCGTAGGGAACCGGTATCTTTTCACAGGAATAAGCTTTGATTTGATCTGGGGTGTCGGCTATGATCACAAAGTCGAATTGATCTAGTAGTGAGTAATCTTCCTTTTTTATTATAGCTATTTCGCTTTTACACAAAGGATTCTGTTCATCACTTTCATTCGTTACAGAGTCCAGTCGGAAAATTGCGTTGTTTCCCTCTTGACTCAAATTCTGGATCAGTGGGGTCCATAGGAGGACTCTTTCTGAGCTTTTGTTCCTTGTCAAAAAAGCCAACTTTCGCGAAGAAGTAGTCATCAGCTCGGATTTGAATTGGTAAAATTGTTAAGCATTTGAAAATTACAGTTGGAATTCGACAATATTCAAACAAAATTGTTATCCTTATCAAATGGCGATCGATAAGATAGTTGTTGTTGATGATGAGTTGATGATTCGAAAAGCCTTGGAAACTCAGTTGAGAAACAAGAGATATTCAGTTGCATCTGCTGGTGATCTTAAATCTGCCCGCAAAATTTTGGCAAGGGATTCTTTTGATTTGGTTTTTTTGGATCTAAGACTGCCGGACGGGGAGGGCACGGATCTTTTGGAGGAGCTCATGGCTAAAGCCGATGGTCCAATGGTGGTCATGATGACTGGATACGGTTCAGTGGAATCTGCGGTTTCCTGTATGCAAATGGGGGCATTTGATTATGTGGTAAAACCATTTTCTTTCGAACAGATAGAGGTTGTAGTCGATAAGGTTGCCTCTTTTGACAAGATGCGCCGAGTCACAAAATACTATGTTGAGGAAAGTGACCCCCGTTCCTCGGACATTGTAGGTGAAAGCCAACCGGTAAAGGAGTTAAAGACTCTGGTTGGCAAGGTTGCAAAGACTGAGGCGACAGTTTTGATTACCGGAGAGAATGGAACTGGAAAGGAGCTAGTAGCACGAGAACTCTATCGGAGTAGTTTACTGGCAAAACAACCTTACATAAGAGTCAATTGTGCAGCCATTTCCGAGACGCTCATGGAAAGTGAATTTTTTGGTCATGAAAAAGGATCCTTTACTGGTGCTACTGAAAGGCGGGAAGGACGGTTCGAACTCGCGGATGGCGGAACTATTCTACTGGATGAAATTAGTGAAATTTCATCGGCTTTGCAGGCAAAACTCCTTCGCGTATTACAGGAAAAAGAATTTGAACGGGTAGGGGGAAACAAAACGATTCAAGTAAAAGTACGAGTACTTGCCACAACGAATCGTAACCTTTTAGAGGAAGTAGAAAAAGGAAAGTTTAGAGAAGATCTTTATTATCGCCTGAATGTTTTTCCCATTGCTGTTCCTCCGCTGCGTGAAAGAGGTGATGATATCCTTTTACTTGCGAAGACTTTTCTTGGGCGTCATGCAATGAGGCACGGAATCAAGAAACTAACTTTTTCTAAAAGTTGTGAAAAAGCCATTAACCAGCACTCATGGCCAGGAAATGTTAGAGAATTGGAAAATGCCGTCGAAAGGGCGGTAATTCTGTCTGACGAAAATAATTCCATCGAACCAGAGTTACTTGGACTGGTACAAATTGAAAAAGGTCAGAAGACAAGCCCCTCAAAAACGAATCAATCGGAAGAGATTGAAAACATCCAAGAGCTCGAAAAGCTTCACATCGAAAAAATTCTCAAAAGATGCGAGGGCAACCGAACTCATGCAGCCAAAAAACTCGGATTAAATGTCCGTACCCTTCGCAATAAAATTAAGGAGTTTGCAATCGATATTTGAGTTGGGAAAGTATCTGGTCTACTGATTAAAGAGTAAATCAATCATACTTGTGTCTTCGGAGTCCGTAATATCGATTACGCGATTACCATCGAAGGGTTTCCCATCTTTAATAGAAAATTGAACGAGTGTTCCGCGGTCGAATTCGCCTTCTTCCCATAGGACTCCATTATCGTCCCACTTTGATATGGTTCCATGATATTTTCCATTTCGAAATCTTAAGAGGGCTTCTTTGTTTCCCCTGTCGTCTAAGGCAGTGATGGTTCCGGTATAAGGCTCTTCAGTGGATCTTATGTATACGATTCCTCCCCTTTTGGGATCTCCGGCAAATTTTTGATAAAATTCAGAACCTTCACCTTCCCAAGTTTCCAACTGGATTGCCTCTAGACTTCTACCGCTTTCAATCGCACCTTGATCTGGAAAACGACCAAAGTCCTCTAGATCGTCCTGATAATATTTTCTGGAATAGATTGCTCCATCGTTTGTCCAAATGAAAAAATATCCATGGCGCATTCCCTCCTTATATTGTGATTTTGATTTCAGTTTTCCATTTTCATGCCATTCAAAAAAGTCGCCGTCCCTAGATCCCATCGAGTAACTGCTTGAAGAGGAAACTAAGCCTGTCCTGGATCTAATTTTAATAATGCCGGAATAAGGTTTTTTGGTTTCGGTTTTGCAAAACAAGAACTCTTCATTGTCATAAAAGCTTTCTTTATATTCGGTTGAAGTTCCCTCCCAATACTCTTCATTATGTAAAAGCTTGGATAGTTTATATCCAGTATTCTTCTTTTCTGGTTCAGGTTGAGTTTGGTCGCAACCAAATTGAAGAGATGCAAAAAAGAAAATTGTGAACCACCCGTAAAAAGAATTTTTTGAAAAGTTCATGTTGTTACATTCTCATAAAGAAAATTCAAATGCGATACGAAATCCTAAATCTTTTTTTCAATGATAAAAAGGTTATTTGAATCCAAGATTCTAAATTATAATTCAAAACTAAGGTTTGTCTTGTTGCCAAAAGACAGGAAGCAAGAATAAAAAGACAACCATGATAATTCCCAAGAGTTCAAAACTCACAAAGGATCAAATTGATCAGCTAGAAGGAATCGCTAGTGATTTTGATTGTTCCATATTGGAAATCCAAGGGCGAAATCGATGTGTATACGCGATTCTCGGAGATGAGGGAAGAGAGGTTATGTTCAAGAGGATTGCCGGCCTATCATTCATCAGAACAGTCGAAATGATTGAATCTCCTTATAAACTAATGGATAGAAGGTCTGGTCTTTCTGATCACATAGTGAAGATTGGTAAGAATGAAATTGGTGCTGGGAATCCGTTCATAATTGGTGGTCCATGTACCATTGATCCGGAACAACCGAATCTCTACCTGGAAACCGCTCATGCTTTAAAGGAATCAGGAGTGCAAGCCCTGCGGGGGGGGGTATGGAAGCCTCGAACGAACCCCTATTCCTATCAGGGCGATAGTAAATCTCTGGAAATCATTCTTCAAGCGCGTGAAGAGACTGGATTACCGATAGATGTCGAAGTAATGGATGTGGAGCAATTGAAAATTGCTTTGGATGCCAAGGTTAACATTTTACAGATCGGTACTCGAAATGCCTTGAATTACTCTCTCCTCAAAGATGTGGGGCGATTATCTGCAGGTGGTGAGACATCAATTTTGCTTAAGCGAGGTCGACATGTGGCTTCTCCCGATGAATTTATTGCGGCGGCGGAGTACTTGGTTGCGGAGGGAAATCCAAATGTTTTGCTTTGCCCAAGGGGTACCACTCCAGCTCTGGACGGTTACCGAAATCATCCGGATGAGTCTATCACTCCTCTTCTAAAGAACCGAACTTGGGCTCCCGTAGTAGTGGATCCATCCCATAGTGTTGGTCATTCTGATTTCGTCAAATCATGCTCTCTTGCCGCCGTTGCTTACGGTGCAGATGGATTATGTATAGAGTCTCACATCGATCCTGCTAAAGGAATAGGGGATGACCCCAAGCAGGCAATCACTCCGGATGCGATGAAAGACTTAATAGAGGCCTGCAAGTCTGTTTGGAAAAACCGATATACACCCTAGGCCCCAAGGCGTTTGTCTTTCATGAGATAATTCCGTACATAATCGCACACTGCATCTTCTAAATCAAACAATTGAGAGTTGTAACCCGCATTTTTCAATTTTGTAATATTGGCTTCCGTAAAATACTGATATTTGTCCCTTAAAGTCTCTGGCATATCAATGAAGCGTATGGCAGGTTCTTTTCTTAAAGCCATGAATATCGAACGACCGAGATCAAGCCAAGTTCTGGCTTTCCCACTTCCGAGATTAAAGAGACCATTTGCTTGATTATTCGCAGTTAGCCAAATTGTCATGTTGACCGCATCTTTTACATAAAGAAAGTCTCTCATCTGTTCGCCATCACCGTAGTCGGGACGAAGACTCTTGAAGAGGTTCATTTCACCGGTCTGGATAATTTGTTCATAAGCTTTGCTGACTACCGATCGCATGTTTCCCTTATGTTCTTCATTCGGACCGTAAACATTAAAATATTTTAACCCAACTATTCTATCGAGCCACCGGTTTTCCTGAGCAAGGAGATCGAATTTTTGTTTGGACCAACCGTAAAGATTCAGAGGCTGAAATTTCACAATCTCTTCGGTTGAATCATCCATACCCATGGATCCATCTCCGTAGGTTGCAGCTGAAGATGCATAAACGAAACGAACTTTGCGACTCAGAGACCAAAGACATAAATCTTCAGTATAAGCTAGATTATTGTCGTTTAAAAAGGCTTCATTGCTTTCCGTAGTACTTGAACAAGCTCCCAAATGAATAACTGTTTGGATATGATTAAGCTCATTGGATTTTCTTTTAACAAGCTCTCTAAAGTCCTGAGGGTTGGTTTGCTTTTGAAAGCTGAGGTTTTTTAGGTTTTTTTCTTTAGGACCGCTCGAAACCTCTTCATCCACTAACCATATATTGTTTAAGTTTCTTTGGTTTAATCCCCAGATTACCCCACTGCCGATTAAACCGGCACCACCTGTAACAACGATTAAGCCTCGGCTAAGGTCATGCATTGGACAGTTCAATCGATCGGGCATTGGCTGCTTTTACTCCGTCGAGGATTACTTTTCTCAAATCACTAGTCTCAAAGCTTTCTAGTGCAGCCTGGGTAGTTCCGTTTGGAGAAGTTACTTGATTCCTAAGCTCTACCGGAGAAAGTTTACTAGATTCAAGAAGTTTGCTGGATCCAAGAATAGTTTGGATGGCAAATTTTTCAGCAAGTTCATTAGTCAATCCAATCTCTTTTGCGGCAGCTTGCAGTGCAGAAGTAAATTCGAATAAGTAAGCGGGACCGCTTCCACTTATTGCAGTGATTCGGTCGATATCATTTTCATTCTCCAGTTCGAAACTTTCACCCAGTGAATCTAGCACCGAGGTAATCAAACGACGGTCTTGTTCGCTTGGGCAAGAATGAAAAACGAATCCAGTAATTCCCTCTCCGATCTGGCCCGGTGTGTTGGGCATTGAACGAACGATATTTTTAGCCTGAGGGAATGATTTTGACAATCGTTCGAGATTTATCCCCGCCATTATAGATAATACAATACATTTTGATTGGAGATTTGAAAATTGATTGGCAATTTCCCCCAACTGTTGTGGTTTGCAGCCTAAAATCAAAATATCCGCTTCGAAACTCAATAATTCATTTATAGATTCCGCTCTGCGTATTCCAGTTTGCTGCGACAATTTTTCAGATGTTCCATCGTTTGCAGAGCAACAGATTAAATTTTGGGCGATGTAAAAATCGCTGCTTAGGAGAGATCTCACGATCGCTGACACCATTTTCCCCGCACCTACAAATGCAAGTCTTGAATTCTTATGCATGGTAGCCTTTAAAATTTTCGAGACAGTAAATCAATTCTGTATGGTCGTGGTTTTTGAGGCAAAGTCATGAAGAGAAAACTTATTCCGATTGAAAATGAAAAATAAAAGGTTTGCGAGTCCAAGAAGGAAAAAACTACAGGACAAACCTTTTAGCAGGGAACGCAGCAATAATTGTGTCCGACTAACCGAAACTTTAGTAGATACGGATCGGGTTTGTAGATAAAATGCAGACTTCCCGATGGATTTACCATTGAATGCGATCTCACCGACAAGGAAGTATGAAATGAAAAACAATGTTGTCCATAGCTCATAATTCATTCTTTCAGTAAAGTCAGAGAACTGAATCATAATGTTCTCTACATCGGAAGCTTCGGATTGGTTTGAACTAAATGATCCACTCAATTGTTCACTCAGTCTTTCAAATTCTATAATGGCTTCTTCTCCATGAAATTTTGGAATATAAAATAAAAGAAGGGTTGAACAAAGGGTCAGCAGCACAAAATCCATTCCAAATGCTAACAACCGTTTAAGTCTGGAAGGTGAAGAAAACTCTATTTTCTCGCTACCATCAATTTCTTCCTCTGACTCGGGCATCATACTTTTATCTAACAGAAATGGAAACAGATGTTTCGAAAGCCTTGATGGTATTCCTCATCAACATTGCTACAGTCATAGGACCAACCCCGCCGGGTACTGGAGTAATCGAAGAACACATCGGAGCAACCCGATCAAAATCTACATCTCCAACTAAACGAAATCCTGATTTTTTTTTGGAGTCTGGAATCCGATTAATACCAACATCGATAACGGAAACGCCATCGCTTACCATCTCAGGTTCAACAAAATTAGGTTTGCCAATTGCAGCGATTAGAATGTCCGCTTGTCTAGTTAAGTCTGGTAAATTCGAAGTCCTTGAGTGGCAAAAGGTAACCGTGGAGTTACCGGGGAAACCCTTCCTAAGCATTAGCATTCCGGCGGGTTTTCCAACAATTAAACTGCGACCAAGAATAACCACATGTTTTCCATCCGTTTCAATTCGTGATCTTTTCAAAAGTTCCAAAATGCCGGCAGGAGTACACGATATGAAGCCATCTTCTACCTCTTGGCAAAGTTTGCCAAGGTTGGTAGCATTGAATCCATCGACATCTTTGAGCGGATTTACAGAGTTAAAAACCTCTCGCTCATCCATTTGGTGTGGCAGGGGTGCTTGAACTAAAATCCCATGAACCGAATCATCTGCATTTGCCTGACCGATCTCTCTAATCAAGTCACCTTGTGAAATTGAGTCGGGAAGAACCAATAATCTACTAATAATACCGATCTTTTCTGCAATTTTCTGTTTTTTTCGAACATAGGATATGGATGCTGGATCCTCTCCGACCCGGATGAAAAGTACGGAAGGTTTAGTGTCGGTAAAAGATTTAACCTTGGCTTTTAACTCATTTAAAATCTCTTCAGAAATGGTATTACCATCTATAATTCTCATGGATTTCGAACGGGAATAAAATTACTCGATTCATTCGATTAATCGAATGATTTTTGCCCGAATAACCAGATCTTTTGAACCTACTTCGACTGGTTCCAGTTTGCCCAAAATATTAACTTTTTTGCCATTGAAAGCGACAGGATTGAAAACTCTCAAGTTTTGAGCATCAACAAAAGCCAACCTTTTACCGTTTGCATTCTCCAGACGATAGGAAAATTTCTGAGCAAATCCTAGCTTTCTTGTCTGGAGTACCAATGTTCCCTCAAAATTTCGATGTAAATCGACTGCTGGCATTATTTTTGGAGGAAGTACAGGAAGACCTTCGGTTGATAAATTGGATTGCTTGGTCTCAAGTGCATCCAGTTCGCCGATCTGGGTACTGTTGGAGAGCTTTTGTCCGTCTTTGTTTTCAATCAATTTACCCGCAGGTTTGTCTTTCCAACTAGATCGGCCAACAACAACCGGTTCTATTTCTGTATCCGAGGGGGATACCTTGGTCGATGAATTACCTTTAAAAGCCTCCGCAAGATTCGAGGGCGAGCCTTCTTCTTGCCCAAGAAGTGATGCGAAGCTGAAAATAAAAACCGAAAGCAAAAGTGCTAACCTCCAATTACCAAAATTCCTTTTTCCCATGAGATGAATCTAGAAAAGTTACCCAGAGAAGAGCAAATCAATTTCTTTCTTTTCTAATTCTCTATAATTTCCCAAGGGGAGACCATTGAGGAAAAGTTTCCCTACCGCTATTCTGCGTAGTTTTCTTACTTGATATTTAAAAGAACCGAATGCTCGTCTAATTTCCCTTTTTTTCCCATGCCCCATTCTAATTTCCATTTTTGTGGCACCGACAGGTGAGGTTCCAGATTTTGTTTTGATCTGATCAAGCCGGAGGTGTTCTCCTTCGACTTCAATTCCATCGAGTAATTTGTGAAAATCTTCCTTCTGAAGTTTACGATTTAATTCAACTTGATATCGTTTTTGAGTTTCACGGGATGGATGTGTCAGTCGATGACTTAAGTCTCCATCGTTCGTAAGAATCACTAAGCCCTCACTTTCAACATCCAACCTGCCGGCACAAAATAAGCGATGTCTGGCATGTTTCTTCTCCAAAAGCTCAAATATTAATCGATCTGCATGTTCATCTTGATTCGAGCAAGTAAATCCTTTCGGTTTATTAACCATAAGTGTCAGAGATCCGAGAACATCTGTTTGGATCCTTTTCCCATTAGCTTTTACCATATCGGATTCTGGATTGATTCGCATACCAATCTGGGCGATCTTTCCGTTTACCGTAACCTTCCCATCTGCAATCCATTCTTCTGCTTTGCGTCGTGAACATAAACCGGAAGCTGCTAAGAACTTTTGTAATTTCGGTAAGTTTGCAGTCATGAATTTTTTCTTATTTGTTCTTTGCCTTCTTAACTTGTGAGTTGCTTTTAGATGACAAATCAACATTTGTAAATGACATGTCAGATTTCAGTCATTTAATTTTTTTATGAGCGAAGAAAACAACAAACAAAAAGTTGCCTTAGTTACTGGAGCTGGCAGGGGAATAGGTAAAGCAATTGCCCATTCTTTGGCCAAAGATGGTTTGAAGGTTATTTGTGTTAGTAAGTCGGAATCATCTTGTGGCAGTGCGGCAGAAGAAATTCGGTCGAATGGAGGAAACGCGATTTCTCGGGCTGTAGATGTTTCTTCTGGTGAAGAAATTAGCAAAGCCTGCGAAGAAATACTTGCCGAGTATGAATGCGTAGATGTCTTGGTTAACAATGCGGGGATTACTCGGGATAATCTTCTATTTCGAATGGAAGAACAGGATTGGAACGATGTGTTACATACTAACCTCACGAGTTGCTTTCATTGGATAAAGTTACTCGGTAGACCGATGACGAGAAAAAGATGGGGCAGAATTGTAAATATTTCTTCGGTTGTCGGTTTGACCGGAAATGCTGGTCAGGCTAATTACTCTGCGGCAAAGGCAGGAATGATCGGACTTACGAAAAGCTTGGCAAGAGAGTTTGCTGCCAGATCTGTAACAGTAAATGCAGTTGCACCAGGTTTTATCGATACTGATATGACTTCCGAATTGGATGAAAGAGTTAAGGAAGTCGCTCTATCTCAGGTTCCTCTAAAACGTTTTGGAACCGTTCAAGACATCGCTGAAATGACTTCTTTTCTTTGTTCTGAAAATGCATCTTATGTCACTGGTCAAGTTTTTACGGTTGACGGAGGCATGGTGATGTGAACAAGAGATTCTGTGTAACAATTAACCAAAATTAAGATATGTCTGAAAACAACGCCGATCGCGTAAAAAAAATCATTGTTTCTCAACTTAACGTCAGTGAAGAGCAAGTCACTCCTGAGGCCAGTTTTATCGACGACTTAGGAGCAGACTCCCTCGATCAAGTGGAACTGGTAATGGCTCTGGAGGAGGAGTTTGGCACCGAAATCCCAGAGGATGAGGCAGAAAAACTTCAAACAGTTGGATCCGTTATTAGCTACGTAGACAGCAATCTTTCTTAAATTCTGATTTTGTGAGTGGATGTGGAAAGCGACTCACTTTAAATTTTATTACTAGAATATGAGAGAAGTCGTGGTAACTGGTATTGGTGTTTTGTCCTCCGTCGGTAACGGTGTAGGGGAATACTGGAACGGCTTAAAGTCTGGTCGATCCGGAATAACTTCTGTAAATCGTTTCGACGCGAGTGATATTGCCAGTAAAGTCGCTTCTGAGATTAACGACTTTAATCCTGAGGATTATATGGATCCTAAGGAAGCGAGGAGAAATGACCGCTATGCACAACTCGCTCTTGCAGCAACACATCATGCTCTAAAAGATTCGGGGTTATCCAGAGATGAGTTAGTCCCGGATCGCACCGGTGTGATCGTAGGCTCAGGGATTGGCGGAATGGAGACCATTGAAAAGCAGATGACCGCTTTGATTGAGCGTGGTCCCCGTCGAGTTTCTCCTTTTATGATTCCTTCCCTCATTGCCAATATTGCGGGTGGGATCATTGCCATCGACCTTGGGGCAAACGGACCAAACTACTCTCCTGTTAGTGCTTGTGCGTCCGGTTCCCATGCCATTGGTGAAGCTTTTGAAATGATCCGTCGTGGTGCGGCGGATATGATCTTTGCGGGAGGTAGTGAGGCCGCAGTTACCCGTATCGGATTTGCCGGATTCTCTTCGATGAAAGCAATGAGTACTAATTTTAATGACGATCCGAGCCGTGCATCTCGTCCATTTGACCGTAATCGTGATGGATTCGTCATGGGGGAGGGTGCCGGAGTATTAGTTCTGGAAACTTTGGAAAGTGCGAGTAAAAGAGGAGCAAAGATTTATGCAGAAATTATCGGCTACTCAGCCACATGTGATGCCTATCATGTGACTACTCCGGATGGAGAGAGTAAGGCACTTACTCAATGTATGAACCTTGCCATCGGCCAGGCACAAATTGACAAAAATTCTGTCAATTATGTCAACGCACATGGCACTTCAACTCCGTACAATGATAAATCGGAAACCACTGCATTGAAAAATGTTTTTGGTGATCATGCCAAGAATGGGTTGATGGTCAGTTCCACAAAATCTATGACAGGTCATTTATTAGGGGCAGCAGGAGCCATTGAAGCAGCAGCGGTTTGCAAGGCTATCGAAGAGAATGTAGTTCCTCCAACCATTAATTATGAGGAACCTGACCCCGATTGTGATTTAGATTATATACCGAATGAATCCAGAGAAGCTCAAGTCAGTGTAGCCATGAGTAACAATTCTGGGTTTGGAGGCCACAACGCATCCATCGTATTCCGAAAAGTTTGATTCATTCGAGATTTTAATTTTGCTTGCGGAAATTTTGACAAATCCTAATTTAAACATTCTTTGCGTGCACCCGTAGCTCAATTGGATAGAGTGCCTGGCTACGGACCAGGAGGTTGGGGGTTCGACTCCCTCCGGGTGTGCCACTTCAAAAAATTAGATTAGTTTCTTATACACAAAAAAAGGTTTAGAATATTCTTTATCTTGCTTTTTAGATAGCAGAACTTCCTCTTTGTTCAGTAAAATTGTTTAGAAAACCCCAATGCCTGCTGGTTTTTTGCCACCTAGTCTTAGCCCAATTCCAACTTTACTGCAGATGCATTTATTCTTTTGTTTTTTCGGAGTCTAATTCCTTAGTATTCTGGCTTGGTTCCTTTGGTTCCTCATCTTTCTGATCAGCTGTATCAGAATCAGTGACTGCATCATCCTTTTCACTGAAAGATGAATTCTCTTCCTCCTTGGAATCTTTATCTGAATTATTTTCTTTCGAGCCACTGGGTTCAAGATTCGCAGAATCCTGGTCAGAATCCGTGATTAGATTCTCGGTAGAAGTAATCTCAGATGCCATTTCAGGAGTATCTTTTGAGTCTAAGCTTTTTTCATTAGATTCGTTCTCCATCGGAGAGTCTTTTGCTTCTTCAGAAGGTGAAACTGTTACTTTATCTTTTTCGTTTTTCGTTCGACTTGGTTGATCAACTTCGGATTTAGAATCTTCTTTCTCTTCTGATACATTTTCATTTTCGTCAGAAATTCCCTCTGTCTTTTTTGGTGTGTCCTTAACATTTAGAGAGTCATCCTTTTCATCTTCAGAAGATGAGGGTTTAGCGTCATCTATATCAGATTTCGATGAATTATCTTTTTTGTCTTCTTCTTTGGAATCTGCTTTATCGTCTTTAGGATCAGATTTTTCATCCTCGATTGATTCACTTTTAACAGATACTTCGTCGTTCTTCGCTTTAACCTTTTTGAGGACATTTTTCTTTCTTTCTTCCTCTGCTTTGGCTTGAGCTGCCATTTCCTTACGAGCGGAAATGAATGAGACAACGCAAAGTATGATAAAAATAAAAAGCAATCCAGAAGTCAGTAACATCGACAAAGGCTTAAGCATAGATGCGTGAATGATTCCATAGGGCTCACCTTTCAACCAATTCATCTCTGCAACCGCACTGCCAATCTTTCCAGCACTGACAAAGAAACCCAATAATCCAAACAAAACAGCCAAGTGCATAATATGTTTCCGTCCATTGGAAAAAACATCGGCTAAACGAGCTAAAATAACGAGTATCAAACCAATGATTCCAGGGATAAAAGCAGTCCAACTTTTGGAAAAACTTATCTCATCCCCAGGATTCGGAAGTGGATCCAAATCTACATTCTCCCAATTGTTGGAGGTGAGAGTGACAGGTCCGGGGTTATCTGCTGCATTTTTGTAAATAATTCTTAATGAAGACGAATTGATATCAATTTTTGTCCAATCAATGGATATTGATTTCCCAGTTCCTGCATTGTTGTATCTTTCAGACTCCAGAAGTAGTCCTTTCATTGTTTCTCCTCTTGATGAAGCATACCAGAAGGATTGAAGATCATTGTCGTTTGCACCATTCTCGGTCGCAAAATTTTTCTGAGAGGCAACCCGGGCATGATCTTCGTTTAATTTATGAGCCAACCACCAGACATTTTCACCTGCCGATTCAGGGCAGGGTATAAAATCCATTTCATGAGTCTGGGCACCATCCGATAGGACGAATTTGGCGTTGTTCGCTAACGGGCCCTTTAGTTTTAATGTAAGTCCAGGATCCTGAACTAAATAACCTAATAGACCGGTTAAAAACAAAAGAGAACCGATGACATAAGTGGGAACTTTGAGCATACGAACAGATAATGGATTTAATTTGTATCAGGCAAGCCCGTATAGTGTTAAAATCTGAATTTTAGCTTTTTTATCCAACCTTTTTACATTAAATTGAAAGATTCTCATTTTAAATGAATTTATCTATGCCCATTACAGAGGTTGAAGAAGAATCCGAAGTAGCGATTCAGCTTAACAAACCATGGAAGGTGATTGTTCTCAATGATCCAGTAAATTTAATGAACTATGTTGTTTTGGTGTTTCGTAAAGTATTTGGTTATGACAAAAACAAAGCTACCAAACACATGATGGAAGTTCACGAATTGGGTAAATCTGTTCTTTGGATCGGAGAACGAGAGCAGGCAGAAAGTTACATGTATCAATTGCAAAGATGGAAATTACAGACTCTTTTGGAACCAGATGATTGAGTTTCAATTGCGAACTGATCCTCAAATCATCCGTGCCGTTCTTCCAAAGATGAAGCAGATATATTCGGCAGCGGCAAAACATTCTTGGAAATCGGATTTTTTATGTCCAGTTCAAGGGGATGAAGAGTTTTCTGAATCATGGATAAATGGATTAACCCAAGATTCATCAGAGGATCGTCTAACTTTAGCAAAAGTCATAATGGATCCAAGGCTCCAACATGGTTATGTTGAAATAGATTCCGAGGAAGCAGAAAACTTAATTCGAGCTTTAAGTGAAATGAGATTGTTTATAAGGCAAAGCTTCCTGTCCGAATTATCGGATGATGAACTCGAGACTGGTGATTTCGATTTGGAAAAACAAAATGGCTCCAACAAGATATGTTATTTTTCCTACTTAGTTCTTGCGGAAATGCAGGAAACTCTGATTAATAAATTAGATTAGATATTTCGGAGGATTTGATTGTTTGCCACTGCGATCCCACCTAACATCGCCCCAACAATTCCCACATAGCCTTGATCCGTTCCAGCCAGAAATAAATTTTTAAATTTCGTAGATCCGTCCCTGCTTTTGGTGGGGGAGCCATACAATGTACCGTTTTCATGGCTAGTGAATCTTTTTATTGTACGAGGGGTAAAAGTATCCGTCATCAAATTTCGTCTTTTCAATTCAGTAAATTGAGTTTTCCCATCTGGTAAGAATCGTATCCCATTTCGCAATATATCTTCTTCCCACATTGTTTTGTTTACTAAGTATGTCTCCTCATCCAATTCCGACCAATATTTAAAGTTTGCTGGATGAGTTATACGTAATTTGCTTTCCTTGTTTTTTAAAGCTTCATAACTTCCGTAATTTTCAGGCATACAAATAACCCCCGATTTTAGATCAACCGCTTCTGCGGGTTCTTCATAGTGGAATTCTTCGTCCTCATTGAAAAAAACCACGGTTTCCTTCCAGCCTAAGTCTCGAGGGTGGCCCTCGAAAACAGAAATCGATTCAACGATAGAAAATCTACCTAATTCGAAATCCATTTTACGAATCAGAGGATTTAATAGCTTTTCTGTTTCCAATCCGCCACAGGTCGAGATGTAATGCTTTGCACGGAATGATTCTCCTGATTCAGTGACAACTCGGGTAATTTGATCTTGGTATCGTTCAATGGACTTAATTGGCGAATTCATTCTTCTCTCCACGCCTAATTCCTTCAATTTTTTTGTCATCGGGTCCAAAAAAGCTCTGATTCCCATTTCCGGACGCGAAAGTCCCTGTTTGAAAATGGCATCAAAAAGCATGATGAAAGTTGGGAAGTCAATATCATTGGGGCGGGCGGATCCGTAATAACATGTTGGGCATAGCAACATTTCCCCCAGAAGTGGATCCTTGAGTTTTTCGGAAAGGATTTTTCGAGTAGAAATCTCCTCTGCATCAACAGAATAAGCAGGAAATGACTCCATCAAATTTAGCAATTCTAGAAAACGGTCTTTTTCAGAAGGAAAAACCTTTTCAATTTCGGAAACAAAAAAATTAAAGTCGTTGTTAAAGTGAAGACTTGTCTTTCCAAAGCTGATTCGTGAACTGGATTGTTGTTTGAGTTCGAGAGAATCAATTGGGATTCTTAGTTGTCTGCAAAGTTTCAAAAGGGGAGATGATTTTCCCGACGATTCAGAGGGAAAATTGGTCAGGGCGTGCAAACCTACATCAAATTTACGACCTTTTTTGGCATAAAAGCTATTCAGTCCTCCAACAACATAATGCTTTTCTAGTAAAAGGACTTTTAGTCCAAACATCCCTAGCCTCACTGCTGAAGCCAGACCGGAAAGACCAGCACCAATTATGATGACATCGTAAGAGTCGCCTTCCTGTTTTTCTTGAGGCAAAGAAAAGGAAATTGAGGAATCCAAAAAAAGGTTATTAGAAGCCGATTAAGCGGTAGCTCCAGATTCAAACTTCGGTAGTAAATAATTTGCGGAACTGTCTAAAGATTCCAGTTCTCTATATTCTGCTTCCGGAACATCGATTCCATGTTGTTTGCGAAGTTCCATCACAATATCTAGGAAATCCATTGAATCCAAGTCAAGTTGATCCCTTAGGCGGATGTCGGACTTGACCTCAGAGAGATCTTCATCTGGTGCGATCTCTGCAATGATGTCTAAAACGATTTGTTTGATCTTTTCCTTATTCATGAATGAAGATCCATCCGTTATAGTTTAATCTTCAAACTTTTTCAAGATTAGAACGGAGTTGATTCCAAGCATTCCGAATGAGTTGTTTAGGATGAAATTTACACCGTTTGGTTTGCGGACCGATTTTTCCGTAACCAAGCCAGGTAGAGAGCATGCCGGATCCAATTCATCAACATTTAATGTACCATGGATCAGTTCATCCTCGAAGGAAGGAAGGTTGCCGGCCAACTCAATAGCACCTGCGGCACCCATTGAATGACCAATAAAGCTCTTGGTATTATTTACTTTGGTGTTTTTACTTTCACCAAAAACATTGCGTATTGCCTTGCACTCTTGTTCGTCTCCCTGCGGAGTTGAAGTAGCATGAGTACTAACCAAATCAATATCATCAGGCTGTAGATTAGCGTTTTCAATTGCTTGCCTGATGCACTCTTCCTGTCTTTCAGGATTTGGTAAAACATAGTCGGTACCATCTGAATTGATTCGATATCCGGCTATTTCCGCGATGATATTTGATCCTCTTCGTTTTGCGTCGTCAAGTCTCTCTAATACATAAATGCATCCACCTTCACTGACTACGATACCATTCCGCTCCTTATCGAAAGGGCGGCTAGCGCGAGTCGGATCTTGATGCGAGGCCAGAGCACCTTGGCTTTTGAATCCGGCAAAAATTCCATAAGCTCGTATACTTTCACTTACCCCACCGGCCAGAGCGAAATCACATTCTCCGAGCCTAAGTTGTTGTACTCCTTGAATAATTCCCGCATTTCCGGCGGCACAAGCTGCACCAATGGTGTAATGAGGGCCCGTGAGTCCAAGATTGATGGTAATCTCCCCTGCTGGATTATTCGCAACAGTTCTTGGATTATGGTGATGAGTCCAGTATTTCACATCCTCATCGTAGTGGTCGAAAAGCTGGCAAACCTCTGTTTCTGTCTCCACATTCCCGTGTTCAGTTATACCGATGTAGACGCCGATTCGATTGGTGTCGATTTCGTCCAAATTCAAATTTGCACTTAAAATTGCTTCATTTGCACAATAAATTGCAATGCTACCAGCCCTTGTTCCGACACGAATTTCTTTTCTTTTTTGATATTTTGTCTGATCAAAATCGCAAACTCCTGCTGGCTGATCACCCATGCCACGGACTGGAAAAAGTGAAACACCACTTTTCCCAGCCAAAAGGGCCGACCGATAAGTCGGTAAATCATTACCGAGCGGGCAAGTTAAACCAACTCCAGTGAGTACGATTCTATCCATTTTGCAATTGGTTTTGAAATGAAAGGTGAGATTTAATCATTTATTTTGGAGGGGAAGAAGTCTAAATAATCCTCGATTAATATCGAATGCTGTATGCATCAATTCTTTTTCGCAGAGTCGCTCGAGTAATTCCGAGCAGAGCAGAAGCCTTAACTTGATTTCCACCGCTCTCGGTGAGAGATCTTTGGATCATTTCCTTTTCAACCAACTCGAGAAGATTGGAATCCGTTAGTTCACGGGTGTGAGCATAAGCGATATCATAACTTTCTTTTAGAGAAATCGAAGAGGGCGGAGCACCTAAATCTTCTTCATTTCCAGAACTTACTTCACCTTCACCGAAGTGATCAATAATTTGATCTGTCTGTCTTGAAGAAGCGGTTGGAAAATTCAGGTCTTCATGCTGACCCCCTAAATTTTCAAACTGCGGTTGCTCTTTAATATTTTCTGGTTGGTTAACCGTTGCTACTGGTATGCTAGTTATTGTATCCGGTAAATCTTTTAACAATATTCTCTTTCCCTTGCATACAACCGAAGAAGAATGAAGAATATTCTCGAGTTCCCGCACATTACCAGGCCAATTGTATTGGGAAAGAGCGGTTACTGCATCTTTTGAAATTTCAGTAGCACTTGTGCCGTGTTTTTTATTAAGTCTTTGTAACATGAAATCGATCAGCTCAGGAAGGTCTTCCATTCGATTTCGTAAGGCAGGAGTTTCTATTCTGACAACATTCAACCTGTAGTAAAGATCCTCGCGGAAGCTCTTCTCCTTTACCATGGATTCGAGATTTTTATGGGTCGCAGCCAGTAGTCGAACATCAACTTTTTTAATTTTGGTTGCACCAACTCTTTGAATTTCACCTTCTTGAATCGCCCTCAAAATTTTGGTTTGAGTGGCAAGTTGCATATCACCGATTTCGTCCAGAAAAAGAGTGCCTCCATTGCATAGTTCGAATTGTCCAGCCTTTGCTTCCGTCGCTCCGGTAAAAGATCCTTTCTCATGCCCAAAAAGCTCACTTTCGATGAGATTCTCAGGAATTGCCGCACAATTTACTGCGTGAAATGGTCCATCGGATCGATGACTGTGTCTATGTATACAACGAGCAATTAGCTCTTTTCCTGTCCCACTTTCTCCAGTAACCATTACAGTTGCTTCGGATGCAGCAACTTGCCCAACCTTCTTTAGAACTTGTTGCATCATATCTCCACTTCCCACAATGCCTTCAGCATAGTCTTCGGTATTCAAGAGTTTATGATAAGTTTCTTCATTACCGGAAGATGAATCTTTGCTTGCTTTTAAGGCTTTAGCCACAAGTTCTTTCAGTTTTGCCAAATCAAAAGGCTTTAAAACATAATCAAAGGCACCATGCTTCATTGCCTCGATTGCGGTTTGTGTGGTCCCATAGGCGGTCATTAGAATGACCAAAGAATCAGGAGATGCTGTTCTCAGATGTTGAAGAGTTTCAATACCTGAGATTCCTTCCATCCGGTTATCAAGGAAGATGAGATTAGGCTTTATTTGTTTCGCTTTTTCAATGCCATTTTCTCCCGAATCTGCAGAAATTACCAAATGCCCATCCTGTCGTAATACCCGATCCAAAGAGTAGCGAATCTCAGCATCGTCATCTATCAGTAATATCTTGTTTTCTTTTTGGGACATGATTAGGGGATTTAAAACTCTTCATCATTACTTATTCCTTAAAATGGTAAAGACGAAATCAACAATTCGAAAAAAAGTTAACCAAGCTTATCGTTGACTAAAGCAGGAAGATAAACATGATGATATTCCTGATGTGCCAGGGTAGCTCAGGTGGTTAGAGCGTCGGACTCATAACCCGAAGGTCGGCGGTTCAAGTCCGCCCCCTGGTACCATTATCTCACGAAATTTTATTCGTTTGAATTTTTCTTTTTGAAAAGGCGATCGAAGAGACTTTTTTCCTGTACTTCTTTTCTTTCCTTGGAATTACTATTCGGGGCTGACTCAGCTTCAGTTGTCTTTTTCTGCTCAACATCAACCGCCGGTTTGTACTCAACCGGTGTATCAACAGGTGGATTTTGTTCAGTCATCGGCTTTGGTGGGGGAGGCTGCATGACCGGGGAGTTGTTTACAATATTATCTTGATTCGGTTGAGCGGGTTGAAAATTTACCGCAGCTTTCTGTTCGTCAGCAATTTGATCGCTGGTTTTACCGACATAAGTACGGAAGACCAAGTCGTGACCCGGATGAAGCCAATGCCTGCCTGGCAAATAATTGTTTCCTTCGCTGAAAGCGAATGCTCCGAACCAAGGTCTTTCATCATCGATTTCCTTACACACTAAAAAATAGGTTTTACCTGCCTCTTGAGGAATTTCGCCTCTCATCCGAATCGTGATCCAACCAGGTTCATTCTCTGCTAAACCTTGAGCGGCCAGTTGATTTACGATTTCATCCCTGGATAATTCCCATTCGCCAAACACCGTTCCAGTATTTGGGTTAGATTCTCGAACGAAGCCACGCATTGCAGAACCATAATGTTCGGAAATTAAATAATTTGCTTTCCCAAACAAAAGGATTTTGGTCAATATTCCATCTTTTCCAGCAGTAAAACTCATCCAGTTCTTATTCGGAACATGGCTAAAACTAGTCTCGTGTTGTTCCTTGAAAAATTCTTGAAATTGATCAAGTTCCTCAACATAAACCATGGGAAAGTCGGCTTTTACTGATTTTTCTAAAGCAGGAACGCTTGGATCCTCGATTATAGGAGGTAAATCTGTAACATCTTTTTCCATTTCGGATTCATCCGAGCAAGAATAAAGGAAGGACAGAACAATTAAATAGGTAAGATTTTTAAGGATTTTCAAGGGGGGCAATAGAATTCTTTAAATATGCAAACAAGCAAATTGAAATGATGCAAGTACTATTAATGATTCGTCTAGTAATTAGGGTGAAATTCAATTATTGCTAAATTATGGAAACATTGGCTTTTTGGCTGCCGCTCATACTCCTATTCGCATCTGCTTTGTTAGGTACCGCTCTTAGGAGAAGCTTCAAGGATCACTGCTTGAAGAAATTCGAAGATTGTAAGATAGTCATGCCTGTACAAGGAGCAAAGTGGGAAGTAGGGGTTCTACAGGTATTTGCCCAAGGAATTGAACTGTTTTACAAAGAACCGAGATCCTCAGTGATCGGAAAGTTAAATTCCTATGTCCTTCATCCTTCGGAGGTTGACCAGATTCCCTTTTTTTTACGTCCAGCACCGGAGAAGGATTCTCGAAAAGGTTACGAATGGAACATCGAATTGGAAAGAATTCGAAACCCAAATTTCTTAAACAAATCAAAACGTTTAGCTCTTAACCTATACAATATGCTCCGAGACGCATTTGGTCAGGCTTCTCAGGCAATTCTTCGGGCAATTAGTAAAGATAGTTCATTCTCGAAAGTAAAGGACTCGGACAAACGAATGAATGAATTTCAATCGGGTTTAACTGGACTGGTTCCAAATGCATGGGAACCAGTATTGGAAAAATACAGGGGTCATCAAATAGTCATTGAAAGAAAAACGACCAATGGTGTGGTGAAGGAGTCTGGAATTTTAGAAGATTATTCGTCTAAGTATCTTTTGGTCAGAGATGTGAAAATCCAAGAAGAGCATTTATTGAATTTTCTTAAAAAAGATTCGATAAAGGAACAGGAAAAACATGATTTTTTATACAATCGAAAATTTTCGATGATTCGGCACACGATCGAATCCTAATCTCAAACTCAATTCTTTATCCAAGTACAACTTGACCAAATTTCGAAAAGGAATAGGATTATGATTTTGACTTCTGCATCGTTCGAGAAGTCTCTCTGGTTCTTTTCCTTACTCCTACAATTATGGGAATCTATCGACAATCGTTTGCAGTCAGGCCGTAAATCGGAAGACTAAGAGCGATGCGAGGATACCCACCTGGACCTAGAAGGTCATATAACCGGTGAATGCGATGCACGGCGGAAGCGGAAGTCACTTCGTACATTTCGACAAGATTTTTATTTTCTTTTAGAAAATGGATTCTAAAAGATTGATTTTTTTATCTTTTTCGAAGTCCTTCCAAGTTCCACTGGAGTAATGATATAATCTTGAAGGAAATGTTTTAAATTCAAAAAAAATCCAGTCGCTCTCTGCAAGTGACCATGCAAATGACTTCAAAAAAGTTTCCTTTTCCAACCAAAGCCATTCCAATTGAGGGGACCATAGCCATAAATCGCTTTCATTTTCTTGACTTGGAAATACCCAACCAAGTTTGGAGTGATAAAGCCATATTGACGGAGATTGATAGAAATTCCCCAACCAATTTGATTTGTACCATTCCGCTCCGATATGAGAAGTTCCACCGAGATTGGTGACCCTTCTTTTTTGGAAGTTTGCGGTCCATTGCATGTGGTCTGTTATATTAATTGTAATGGATCTTGAACGATTTTCTACTTGTCCGTTCCGTTCCCAGAAATTGAAATTGTAACCGGTGTAGGGGATTGCTTCGATTGGTACTACACTCCCGTGACTGTAGATGCCACTTCCTTTTGTTATCCCGCCCAATTCTGCATTCAGCTTTAACAAATACTTATTCTTTTTAAAGATGGCTTTGAGTGTTCGATCGCGGTCGATTTGAACATAAGTCTCAGACGAAAGAGGGTTCATAACGCCAGCCCCTTTCCACTCTTGAAAGGAGTATCCATAATTTGGAACAGCAATAATTTCAGCCATGGTTCCATGCGGATGGATTCCCGATCCGCTGAGTGTTCCATTACCTTCCATTTCGATTTGTAAATGATGAGAATTTAATGAGAAAAGAGCGGTTAGGTTAAGGTCTTGATCCAAGTAGATTTGAGTGGTCGATGAGTTTGAGTCAAGAGGGCCCTCTCCAATCCATTTGACAAAGGAAAAGCCTTCCATCGGAGAAGCGGAAATCGTAATTGTTTCTTGGTCGTCATAGCTCCCTGACCCATTGGTAGTTCCAGAGTAAGTCGGAGATGATCGAATGGTAAGGATGTTTTTCTCAACTTCTTTAATAGAGAAATTAGCGGTCACATTTTGATCACTAATGATTTGAATGGTCGTAGAAGAGGAATTTTTTTCCGCAATGTTTTCTCCCTCCCAAGAATTGAAAACAAACCCTTCTTCAGGAATTCCATGAATAGGTACAACACTCCCATGATCATAAGTTCCCGAACCACTTGCAATACCACCATTTCCAGAAATCATCAATAATTCATATCTCTTGATTTGGAAAGTTGCAGAGATGGACATGGAACGATTCATATAGATGGATTTGTTTGGAAGATTACCATCTGTGGATTCATTCTTTTTCCAATCTACAAATTCATACCCTATTGACGGAATTGCGGAAATTTGAGCGGTTTCTCCGTGGTTGTAGGTGCCACTTCCAGTAACTCTACCACCTAGACCGCTAGAAACGATCAGTTCATATTTGTTGAGTTCAAAATTTGCGGTCACCGAACGGTCATTAAGCATTGAAACAGTGGTGGTAGCTTCATGGATGTCAGAAATACCAAGCCCTTGCCATCCACTAAAAGAATATCCTTCATCAGGCATGGCGGAAATGACTGCATCTGTATTATGAGCAAATGTTCCTGCACCTTGAACCGAGCCTCCATTTTGTGCAACTAGGTCTAGATGATAAAAATTTTGAGAGAATGAAGCGGAAACACTCCTGTTTTGCGTCATCAAAATAGTGGTCGTAGAAAGACTATCTTCACTTACTCCTTCTCCGGTCCAACCATCAAAAAAGAAGCCCGTTTTGGGGTCTGCATGGATGGTGACGATTGATCCATGGGGATATTTTCCTTCACCCCTAACAGTACCACCAAGACCTGAAATCAAGTTTAAATTGTAGGATTCTTCGGTAAAGAATGCAGTAATAGAATGATTTTCGGTCATCAGGACCGTACTGGTCGATTGATTTTTATCGGTAATACCATTTCCCTCCCATCGTACAAATGAAAACCCTGTATTGGGAGTAGCTGATATCGTAGCATAGGAACCATACGGGTATCTTCCTTCCCCTTGGACGGTTCCTCCCGAACCAGAAATAATCGATAGATTGAATTGATTTGCCACAAACCTCGCCGAAATCTCTCTTTCCTCGAACATGCTCACCGTTGTTACAGAGGAGAGGGGATTTTCCAATCCTTCTCCGATCCATTCCACAAAAGAGTATCCGTTTTCCGGAATCGCTCGGATTGTAGGATTCGAACCATACGAAAAAATGCCTTCCCCCTCGATCGACCCTCCAACGCCGGCAGTGACCGACAAGGGAAAATGTTTCAGAGAAAAAGAGGCAACTGCTGACCGCGCTTCAATCATTGAAACAGTTGTCGATGAATTGTTTATTTCTAGAATGCCGTCTCCGGTCCAACCGTCAAAATTGTAACCCTGATTTGGAGTCGCAGTGATTGGAGCACTTGTGCCGTGCTCGTAATTTCCTCCTCCACTAACACTTCCCCCGCTATTACCCGAAACATTTAGGAGATAAGCAGGCTTTTCACTTGGAGCAGCTGCGTAGTGTTTCCACCCATCACCTCCATCTAGAAAAGTGGATAACTCATTGGCAATTTCAGAGTAATTGGATTGATCAATCAGGTTAGTTGTTTCTTCTGGATCAACAGAATAATCGTAAAGTTCGACCATCTCCGGGGAATCGAAAAGTTTTTGGTCCCTGTCGGTAAAATTTCCCTTCGAATCTTTTTCGGTGGTTTGTGTTCTCCACCATTCAGTGTATCGGTATCTTTCAGTTCGAATCGAATAGCCAATCCCATTACCTGGATGATTAATATTCACCAAGTCTCCAGCATTCCTTTTTTTCCAGATATATCTTTGATATTGGCTGAAAACTCCTTTTTTCCATGGTTGTGTCGGATCCTCAATCAAAGGTAATAAGCTGGTTCCTTCCAAGTGAAGACCATTGGGCTGCTTAGGGTAGGGCAAAGAGCACAAATCAACTAATGTTGGGAAGACATCGATTAACCCGACCGGAGTATTGAAGTTTCCAGTATGTTCCATCCCGGGAACCCGAATGATCAGGGGAGTACGGGTGGCATTTTCAAAGTTTGAGTGTTTAGCCCAAAATCCACTATGATCGCCCAGATGAAATCCATGATCACCGAAGAGTACAACAATCGTACTTTCAGCAAGACCCAACCGGTCCAATTCATCCAGAATTTTCCCAACTTGACGGTCGACATAGGATACGCAAGCCATGTAGGCATGAATCAGTTTTCTGGCTTGTTCCTTTGTGGGAGGTAAATCGATATCACTGTAATCACTCTGTTCACCGGCGTAGGGAGCGGCGAAAAGATTAACACCCGATGGCATTCTTTTAACACCGTCGTAATCAGATAAATCGATGTCAGTATCTGGATCATATAAGTCCCAGTAATTCTTCGGAGCGGTAAAAGGTAGGTGAGGTTTGTAAAATCCTACACCAAGAAAAAAGGGTTTGGAGTTTTGAATGTAATCCTGCTTGAGTTGTGATAATTTCGTTTTTGTCAAATCAGCAATTACGCCTGCAGAGTAATCTGAATCGTTAACTGGGGTTACCCCATCCCTCAGGAATTCACCCTTATCCGTGGCTGGAAGTGGGGAGTTCCGATTGTCTTCCATCACCGAATGATTTGGTTCGTGGTATTTGTAATTCGACTTTCCTTCCTGCCAATCATCGAATGATTTTTCTACATCCTGCATAGATGCAGATGCACCGTGAAAAATCTTTCCAATACCGTGGCTGTTATATCCATTTTCACGAAAGTGTTGAGGGATGGTAACGACATCTGGAATCACATCCCGAAGATGGGTGTTCAAGTCCCAGACTTTTGTGCTGTCTGGTCGTAATCCGGTAAGATAGGAGGCACGGGAGGCGGTGCATATGGCCTGCTGACAATGAGCATTGGTGAAATTGAGAGAACTTGAACTTAATAAGTCCATTTTTGGAGTTTTTATGGTTTGGTCTCCAAAAGAGCCTAGCATAGGTTTGAGGTCATCTATGTTTATGAATAATACATTGTAGTTGGAGACTGGAATCGATCGACTTCGATGAACGGTTGTACTGCTGATGTCAGACCATCTTGAATCACTGTCTGTCCGGGTTGCCTTAATTCGATAGAACCAAGTCTCACCCTTGCTCACATTGAGGTCTGATGAGATCACTGTATTGGGCGGGAGAGTCTTCAAATTACTCCATCCGGAGATTCCATTGGAGCTTCTTTGGATGACGAAACCAGTTTCGTCCACTGAATTATCATCCCACTGAAGATTTACTTGCTCGGTGCTCTTAGAGCTTGCGATGAAAGACGATGGTGCAGGGGGAGGAGGGGCTCGGTTGAAAAATTCCCTAAGGATTGATTTGAGATTTGAGTCCAAAGAATGACCGGCACTTCCCTGTATATGAACCACTTGTTCGTTTAGATAAGAGAACTTTTTGATTCCCGAATACAACTCAATTGCATCGTTTTCAGAAAGCTGAGATCCGGTAAACCCCTGACTTTTCGCCATTGCATAGGCCGAGAGTTGAGAATGAATGAAATCGGATCCAAACTTGGATCCACCCGCGTACGGAATGCTTGCATCGTTGATATTTGTGATAGCAAGAATTCTCCTCCCTTGGGATGGAACTTTAGGAGTATCGTATCCTTTGCTTGCTCCAAAAGACCAGCCCGTGTTTTGTTCGTTGCTTGGTGCATAGAACAGCCCGTTTCGATAATTTCCTTGATGCATTTGAGAAACAATAGGGCAAATGATATCAATTCCTGGATCATCGATTTCCACAAAGACACGATTGGTCATGCCCGAGCCATTAGATGTTCCCACTACTCGAATCCTAGTAGAATCTACATTGGAAAAGGTTTTGATTTCAGTTAATAGATCCCTAAGAAAAGCGATATCTGGGAGATCGGATGGTTCGTCGGTTATATTCCATGAATTTTGATATCCAGTGGGTGCCACTAAAATATGATTATCCAAGGTATTTCTGAATTGGTTAATCGCTCCATTTCCATTTCCTCCACGCCCATGGAGAAGGATTGCTACCGGCATTGGCGATCCGATTCCTGAAGGTACCTCAATTGCAATCGGATATGTGTAACCATCCGGCTGATTATTGGAAGTCTTGGTTATGTTGATTACGCTGGTGTTAGTTAAAGGACCAGGGTTGGCATTCAATGTTGCGGTAATTTGTAAGTCATCAATTCTGAGCTGACTCGCCGTAGTGCCAGTCGATTCAAAATCTGGTAGAAACCATTTTAAAGTTACCGACTCTGCCCCTTCGATCGCGGAAAGTGAGGATAGATCCATGCTCCATTCGTTATTCCATATAGCATTATTCGCTAAGGCAAGATTCGCAGATGGAATGCTTATGAATCCATTTCCAATATTATATTTGAAGTCTGTAAATCCGGAGATTGAAGAACCGGAATTCATCGTGCTGTTGTTTCTGAATTTGAAACGAATAGTAAAATCCTTGAGCTGAGAAGCATTGAAATTTACCTGTAGGGTATTCCCGGTTGAACCGTTTTGTCCGTTCCATGCAATTGATTTTCCCGGTTGCCAGGTGGATTGATCAACCGTAGTCCAAGACGCTCCGTAATTCCCCAAATTGGTTAGACTACTTCCCGTCCCAGATAATACTGGTGTGCCATCTGGAAATGTACTAAGCGATACTTCAGTGCTAAAGCTTGTTCCCTCTGGATTGTTTTGGAAACTCCAATAAGCAACTTCTCCAAGTGCATTGCCTTGAAATTGAAGAAGTAGGGCAATAAGCAAAAAATAATGGCTTAATAAAGTGGGAAACTGAATTCTTGATTCTTCTAAAGATTTTAGTGGCTTTTGAATTGAATCAAATAAGAAATGGGCAAATTTTTTTATGAGCTAATCATTCAAAAATATCCTTAATTTTCACAAGCACAAAAGTTGTTCAGATTCTCAAAAATATCCTTATTTTATATGGAAAATTCCTCAATCCATCTCTCGCCAGACAAGATCTTTTGCACTGTAGACCATCAGCTTTGAACCGGTCGGGAAATAGTACAACCAATCCTGTTCAATATTCGAATAAACCCATGGGTAGTGATCGAACCACATCCAACCTTTAGTCGAAGGTGCACTTGTGCCCTCCGGAAAATATGAAAAATTGCCAGCTTCCCCTCCGGAAATCGTCCCGGATGAGCTCGAAGAAAAGGTTAGTTTATATTTGTTTGCGAAAACATCATCGGCGGTTCCAAAAACCGAATCAGGTCCAGCATCATCATCAGCCGGAATCGAAAGTACGGCAGTGTGTTGTCCGGTTTTGATAAATTGATAGGTGCTATCAATGGATCCTGAATCGGAGCGAATCGTACAAGCATTGTTTGCCTTAAATATGTAGGTTTCCCCAGAGATGATAATCTGGTCATTGACGAGATCACCTGGAGAATACCCATCTGTCGAATTACTGAGAGCGAAGGAACCGGAACTGAGAATGTCAGAGTATGAATTTGAATAATCGCTGTATCCACCGGTCTCTGAGGTAAAGAGTAGGGTGTAGACCGCTGTATCGGTTCCAGTCGAAGTAATTAAACTACCAATATTTCCAGAAACCGAAAATGTGTAGGAAGGATTGTAAATATTGTAAAGACCTGAAACTTCCCCCTCTTGAATTTCCAAAAGTTTGGTATCTGATTCAAAATACATGAATTGGGTGAAATTCTCATTTGAAGTTTCATCATAAAAGGTTTCAGTCAGGATTTTTCCGACAAGTGAGCTTGGAACGGTGATGGGGGTCGCATTGCCAAGCGTAAAGGTTCCAGTTGTGCTGCCTCCTGCACTAAAAGAATAATTGGTTTGTCCACTTTCCTCTGTTTCGAAAACTAAGCCGTAAGTCCCCGTGCCGCCATCGAGTGTTGTGGTCAATGTACCTTGATTCCCTGAAACTGACCATTCGTATGGTGCAACTTGAGTGCCTTGAAATCCAGAGTTTTGTCCCAATCGATACCCAAAA
>JAYYRA010000035.1:0-46635 GCA_036127675.1 Verrucomicrobiota bacterium | reverse complement strand
AAATCGGAACGGGAAATCAAATTCCATTACAAATTGGGAGATGGAGAAATGAAACCAATGCCTATTTTTATGGTAGTATCGATGATTTCAGAGTCTACGATGACGCTTTGACTGAAACTGAGATTCAAACCATCTCAGTTGGACAGGATTTATTTGTCGAATCCAAAGACATGCAGTTTGTTATCGAAGCTTCCGAAAATCCAACACAATATTCTGTAGACGGTCTTCCTCAGGGTTTAATCGTTGATTCTTCAAGCGGAGAGGTTTACGGCCTTGCACAAGAAGTAGGTACTTTCGACTTGAATGTAACTGTATCGAATCAGGCCGGTAAAACTACAAAGGTTATCCAACTCAAGGTTAATAAGACCCCACCCTCTCTTACTTCCTCCGCCCCAAAGAATTTAAGTTCAACGACCGCCAGGTTTGCCGGCAGAATGGTTTCAGATGGAGGCGAACCTGCTAATCTAAGCTTATTCTGGGGAGACAATGATGGTGGTTCGAATACTTTGACCGATCCTTTGGATGCAAGTAAATGGGATTACCGTATCGATATAAACGATAGCTTCTCCACAGGAGGTTTCAATTATTTCGTAGATGGGTTGGAAAAGAATCAGACCTATTACTATCGATGGATGGGTGGAAATTCAGTATCTCCACAAGTATGGAGTACCCCAACCCAAGACGGTTTGATTCAATGGTGGAAATTCGATGAGAATGGTGGCAGTCAAATTTTAAATCAAATTTCGGAGCGCAGTGGAACTCTGGTTGGAATCAATGACTCCGACAGAATATTCGGACATGAAGGAAAGGCCTTAAGATTCAATGGCGATGGGGGCCATGTAGTCATTAAAACTTACAAAGGAATCGTGGGGTCAAATTCTAGAACCCTTTCCTTCTGGTTAAAGACCTCGGACGCCAACGCCAGCTTGGTCTCCTGGGGCAGTGATGCAGATGGTGAAATGTGGGAAATCTCTCTTGAAAACGGTAAGCTTAAACTAGATATCGGTGGTGGAATCATGTTGGGTGCAAGCAATCTGGATAACGATTTATGGAATCATGTTGCAATTACTCTCCCAACGGGAAGTCCACTGCTCTCGGATTGTACCCTTTATTTGAATGGTGAAGTCGACACTGCTTTCTCCTCGCAGTTCAATTTGAATCCAACTTTCATCAATCCTGACATCTGGCTGGACGCATCTGATTTCACTTCCATGGATCAAGGTACCTCTCCAGGTTCACTGGGGAGCCCATCCCCTGGAGATTCGGTCCAATTTTGGAATGATAAAACCGGAAATGGTTACAATGCAGTAAGAATAACCGGAACGCCAATATTGGAATCCAATCTAAATTCGAATGATCCGGGAATAAACACCAGCGGGGACAGTTTTGAAATCATCAATAGTGCGGTTGATTTTGACCAACTTTCTGCAATGAGCATAACTTTCGTTGTCGACTGGTTGAACACCAACACTGGTGACAAGATGATCTGGAAAGGAAATGGAACCGGATGGTGGCAGCAGACACCAACCTTCTGGATAGGTAAATTTAACACCGGTGCTGGTCAAGGAACCGGAATATGGTATGCCCAAGACGGTTCCAATTACTTTAAGATTAATGGAAATACAAACTCAGATGCTCGAAGTGAAACCAAGATTATTACTGTAGTATATGACGGTAATACTCAAACCAATCTATTGGTTAGCAATGGTTATGAGATCACTACAACCAATGGAGTTTTCAGCTCTCTTCCCAGCTCTTCAGATAACATTCGAATCGGTGGTGGTCACAAATTTGGTGATATCATTCTTGCCAAAAAAGCATTTACCATAACTGAAAGAGAATACATCGAGGGATACCTAGCTCATAAATATGGCCTGACCGAAAACCTTAATCCAAGCAACCCCTATGCAGATGCTATGGATTACATCGTACATACCGGCAGTACAAATGACTTAGTAATTGGCACCAATGAAGGAGGGAACCACTTGAAAGGAATTGTGGATGAACTTCGAATCTACGATCGTGGATTATCCCAAATCGAAGTAAAAAGCATTGCCCTGGACGGAACGATTGCATTTCGTACATCCTCAGTACCTAGACCTCCAGCCGTTGAAATTATTGATCTTCAAGCCGAAGCAAACGCAACGGTTAGTATTCGAGGCGAACTTACCAGTAAAGACGAGAATCTTCCTTCCGTTTCTATCTTTTATGGTCGTTCCGATGGTGGTTTCGATTCAAATGCATGGGAACACAATCAAACTCTTTTCGGTGGAAATACTGTTCCTCTTGGTGAGTTCAATGGGTCCATTTCTGGATTAATTCCAGGTGAAAAATACTACTTCAGGGTCTTTGCCGAAAGTGCGGACGGAACTGATTGGTCCAGTGGAGCCCCTGAAGTTGATCAGGATTTGATGGCCTATTGGAGAATGGACGAATCCAACGGAACTTTGGTGTATGATTCCGTTTACCCTCTCTACACTGCTCAAATTCAAGGGTTAAATGCGGATAAAAATCGTTCTGCTTCAATTCAAGGAAATGGAATTACCTTGGACGGTTGGTCCAATTCGATTGATATAGATCTTGCAAACACCGGTTACTTAAATTCCGCTTTTGATGGCAGATCTTTTTCAGCTTGGATCAAGCCAGTAACCGATTTCTATTCTGGTCCCGCCATTGTTGCCCATGAGGATTTAGTCGCCTATTACACCGCAGATGAAGGTTCAGGTACGGTGCTTTCCGATTTGACTACTAACAACCTACATTCCGATCTGGAAGGTGGAACTGCTTGGAGCACTGGCCGATTTGGACAAGCCCTTTCTCTCGATGGAAATAATGACTTCGTCTCGATCGAATCCAAAGGAAAATTAAACGAATTACACCGTTCATCTTACTCGATTTCTCTATGGATAAATCCTTCCGTGGCAAGTTCAGGTCTGTACAACAGTGGTCAGCTTAGAATTCATGGTTATCAGGTTGCCATGAGCGATTCCTATTTTTCAAATTTGTCATCTCTCTTTAATTTACCGTTTTCCGGAAGTTCACTTTTAACCGATGGTCCAAGTGCCAGAGGCTTGGATTTTGAAAATGATGCTGATTTTGCAGGAGCCGGGGTTGGCGTAAATAACGATAACTATTTGGTTTTATTTAGCGGAGCCTTTCAAGCAAAGGTTTCAGGCAATTACAGTTGGGAAATTTTAGGCAACGATGATCGGGGTACCCTTTGGTTGGATCGGGATCAAAATGGTATCTTTGAGTCCACCGGTTCACAAGGACAGGAAAAAATTCTCGATACCACCGAGGATTTTGAAAATGCGAGTATTAATTTAATTCCTGGATATTACAAGATCGCCTTAGTTCACGGGGAAAAGTCTGGCGGTTCGGTACAAGAGCTTAAGTTTTCCACTCCTTCCAGTGCCGCCGGTCCAACGGTGCTTACCACTGTTAAGCCAAGCGATCCTATTCAGAACGATTTATTCGTTACTGAAAACTCATACAGCATTCTCAAACGGGACTCGCTTGCTCTGAATCTGGATGGAAATTACTACCCAAGTTTTCAACATTCAAATTATTCCTCGAATGTAAAAGTGGTGGCAAATCAGGCGATTAACGAATCGGTCTGGACTCACTTGGCCGTGGTCGTGGATTACAATGCTTCCTCCATTAAACTTTATCTTGATGGAGTTGAATCCGGCGAAACAGATTTGCCAGCAGGGGAAGCTCTCCACTTGCTTTCCACAGAAAAATGGTTGTTGGGTGGTACAAATCCTGTGGAAGATGACTATTTTAACGGCAAACTGGATGATGTGCGTTTTTATCAGAAGGCACTCACTGCGGAAGAAATCGTTACCATTGCAAACGATGATATTACCAATTCCGTAATTGCCGGCTATGATAACCAAATCATTTATGATGAAGGATCTTCAGACTCCGGATTCTCCATCGGACTGGAGCACGGAATACTCAAGGCTAGAGTGGTTGAGGGTGGAGAAACCGTAGAGGTCAAAAGTGATACAAAGATTAGCGGCGAGGAATGGTCTCATCTTTTGGTAAGTTTCGGAGAATCACCCAAATCATTTAATCTATTCCTGAATGGAAACTTGGAAGATGGTCCAATCCTCCTGAATTCTAGTTCTACGATCTCAGGACAGAGTCAGAAACCAAGAATCGGAAACATGGAAGCAACTTCGGCCTTTCCAAATCACTTTGGATTTTACAAGGGTGATATTGATGAAGTTCGGATTTACGATCGGGGACTAGGAATCGATGAAGTTGAAAAGATTTATGCTGGAGATTTTCAAAACGAAGGATTTATCGACTTTATCGCCATCGATAAACCAGTAATTGCCACGCTAAAGCCTTCGGGTGTACTACCCGATCAGGCAATTATGCAAATGGAAGTTTTATCAATTGGTGGTGAGATTTTTGAATCTACCGAAACCATAGACTTAACTTTTCGTTCAGATACTTTCCCCGGCATGGAGGCTTGGTATTCAGCTCAAGATACTGGCTCCCCCTTGGATAACGGAGATATAATAAGTAACTGGTCCGATCTTTCTGGAAAAGGTCGTGACATGGGCTACACATCAGGAAACCCACGATTCTTGAACTCCGCTCTGAAAGGAAAACCCATCATTAGTTTTGATGGTGACGATTTGATTTGGACAACTCATGACTTCGGACATCTACTCGATACGGGGTATACTATGATTTCCATTGCTCGGTACACCGGAGCTCGGAATCAGAGAGTAATTTCATCAAGAACTCGCAATTTTCTTTTCGGTTATCACGGTGCTTTGACTGGAAGATGGCATGCCGAAGGTTGGATTTCCACTGCAGGTCCATTGGATTCAGATTGGCATTTGCATTTCGGAGTGATCGACAAGAGAAATAACCCGCAAGCGACACTTTGGAGGGATGGAGAAGTCTTGGTAACTAACTCGAGAGGCTCTGGGAATTCTAATTTTGATCCGGGACAGTTGCAATTTGGTGGATATAGAACCAACCAGGAAATGTCAGCTTGTGAAATTGCTGAGGTAATTCTTTTCGATCGAATGTTAAATCAGTCCGAGCAGGTTCAAATGGAAGGCTATCTGGCTCACAAGTGGAATCTACAAGATGATATCCTTCCGGATTCCCACCCGCACCTCGAACAGTCTCCATTTGGTGGAATCACCACGGTTAATACTTTTGAGACGAAGGGTGGAGATCCTCCAGTCGTAAAAATCTTTTGGGGAGATGAAAGGATCGAAGAAAACTCAACTTTGGTTGATCCAGATAATAATTCCAGCTGGGATTTCGTAGTCGAAGTAAATTCGAGCGGTCCAGTTGGACTCGGAATACATCAGGGACTGGCTAGCGAACTTACTCTAAATAAAACCTATTTTTATCGAGCTTATGCCGAAAATCTTGGTGGAGAAACTTGGGCTCCTACGATTGAATCATTTAGGGCAATTGATACCCGGTTTACCAAAGACACGATGGACGGACTTGCCCTGTGGTTGGACGCAATGGATGTAGATGGTGATAACTTCCTGGATTCATTCACTGATGGTGTTGCCCTGCCATTATGGGTGGATAAATCAAAAATGCAAAAGAACGCCCTTCAAACCGTAGCCCTTCAGACGCCATCTTATGCAACCAAAGTATTTGGTGCTCTTCCTGCGGTACGTTTCCAATCCGGACAGAGCTTCAATATTGGGAGTTTGAATTTAACTTATGGAAATGTGCATGTCTTTATGGTTGCACAAGGCTCCGGTGTTGCAATTGGTGCAACCGATGGGTTAACGGGTTGGTCTCTAGATGCAAAACCCGGGAATCGCATTGGGGTGTATAAAAGTGAGAATAATTCACTGCAAAGAGTGACCCTTGGATTTGATCCTCGAACTGGCTTCGGTCAATTGGTCGGTGAAATTGGCGAAATCATGGTATTTGATCGAAACCTTAGCCCTGGAGAAACCGAAAAAGTCGAAGGTTATCTAGCTCATAAATGGGGCGTGGTAGATGATCTTGCCCAAACTGGATATAAGATTCGTGAGAATTTAATTCTCTATTATCCGTTCAACGAAACCGATGGTTCAGTAGTGCAGGACTATTCGCTCGAGTTAAGGGATGCCGAAGCGATTGATGCTTCCCTTGATACGGAAGGAAAGTTTGGATCTGGTATTTTGTTAATGCCCGATATGAACGAATCCAAAATACTCTTACCAGAAGGCAACCGGCTTTCATTAAACAGCAAGAATTGGACGATTTCCACTTGGTTTTCTGCCCCATTACCTTCCACTGGCGTGGATGATTTCCATGCTCTTTTTAATGAGTACCTTCAACCATATGTTGCGTTTAACTTTAGTCCAAAGACTCTGATGCTTTTTGATGGAAGCTCTTTTTCAGACACTACTTATATTTTTGACGACTCTCCAGGGTGGCATCACCTCGTGGTTCGAAGTTCAACCAGTGGTATGGATTTCTTTATTGATGGTATCTTACGGGACTCATTTAACAAGGGTATCCTGTTGAACATTGAATCGGTCGGAAATCTTTTTGGAGGATATGGAACCTTTTCCGAAAAACTCGATGACTTCAGAATCTACTCCAAAAGTCTAACCAACTCAGAGGTAGTTGAACTCTATGGAAATGGAGATGGAGACTTTGGGGTCCATCCTTATGGTGAATTTCCACCTGAATTTGATAATATTCCCGAAGTAATTTTTCCCCAGAACCCCATTGTGTATTGGACTTTCAATGAATTGAATGGATCTGTGGTAAGGGACGATTCGGGCATAGAAAACCATGGTTCTTTTTACGATGAAAGCAATCTCACAACTCCTGATCTATTTGATCATTCCGAGACAGGAAAAGATGGCATTGCTGTTCGATTTGATGGGAATCAAACAATAAAACTTGAACAGGATGTATCTACATACAATATTCAGGGCCCGTTCAGCGTATGTTTTTGGATTAAATCCGAGGACTTGAATGCTGATATCTTAGAATCCGGAAGATTTGCAATTAAACTGGCAGATGGTTTCTTTTGGGGACAAGCTCAAGTCGGTGGGGTCATTAAGAAAACCGAGTCAATTGCCTTGCCGGTTGACGAATGGTTTCATCTTATCCTTTCTTGGGACGGAAAAAAACTTCGGCTATTCCAAAATAACTTGGAAATTGCCGCTCCTATTAACACCAATGGGAACCTTACTGGGTCTGGTACACTGTATGTCGGTGGAAGAAATGGGATTGGAAATTCCTTTGAGGGCTTAATTGACGATGTCAGAATCTTTGAACAGGCCCTCTCTGCTGCTCAAAGACAGGAAGTATATAATTTTGCTGATCCTCCTTTGATCGCTTATTTCGGAGAGGAGTTTTCCTATGCTGTCGAATCCATTAAAGGTCCAACAGATTATAATGCCACCGGTCTACCAGATGGGCTCGAAATCGATCCACTTTCCGGGTTGGTCTTCGGTGAAGCGAACGAAACAGGTATTTTCCCTGTATTAATTACTGCATCGAACTTTTCAGGCAGTGATTCCAAGACCTTGGAATTTCAAGTAAATCGCGGAAGACAAAGTATTTTACAAAGCGAAGATGTGATTTCCTTGATCTATGGTTCTCCTCCGATCGATCTAAATGTGACGGCTACCTCCGGACTCCCAGTTGATCTTACCATTCTCGAAGGTAATGAATCGATAGACTTGAATGGTTCGACCATAACTGTGAAACAAACCGGTTTTGCCAGTATTCTTGCTTCTCAGGAAGGCGATACGAATTGGCTACCTGCTGAGTCGATCATTTTAAGATATCAGGTAATGTCCAAGGAAGTTCTTGTGAAAGTGGATGACCAGTTCAGAAGTCCGAGCCAAAACAACCCTGAATTCACTTACAGTATTAATGGGGTTGTCGGTAATGATAATTCAGAGGATTTCAATATTTCGATTATTGCTCCGGTTCCTGACGGAAACCTTTCCTCACCTACTCCGGTTGGAACCTATCCAATAACCGCGTCCGGGGGCTTATCTGACAATTATCTCTTTGCATATCAACCCGGGAACTTGGTGGTATCCAGCAAACAGCAACAACAAATCATTTTTGATCAAGATTTGACTTATGTTCCTGCTACAAACCCATACATCGATTTAAATGGTTACTCTGAGGATATGGAGGGTAATCGAACCAATCTCCCCTTAAGTTATTCGGTTGAAGACCCCTCAATTGCCAAAATACTCGAAACCAAAAAGCATCTACTTACGGCATATTGGAAGTTTGATGAAAATCTTTACAACGGAGCAAAGGACGAGCTAAATGCATACAACGGAAGCCTAATAGACCTTGAAACTACCGGACCAAACAAAATTTGGAAACCCGGAAGATTTGGCAATGGAATACAACTGGGTACACCGCCTTCTGGGAAGGTTGATTTCGGTAGCGTAAGATTAGATGCTAATTTTTCCATTTCCCTATGGACCAAACCTGACAGTACGACTGGTGGTGCGAGTACCATTCTAGCAAAAAATAATTTGGGCTCAATGAAAGTGATTAAGATTGAAAAGTCAGCTGGAAATGGAAGCCTGAATATCTCTTATTATCCCGACGGAGATACGGAGGAATTAGTTATATCCTCCTCCATCGAATTATTGGAAGATAGTAATTGGACCCATCTGTTGTTGAGTTATGAAGATGCAAACGGCACCTTTAAACTTTTTAAGGATGCTCAATTGGTTGAGCAGTCTTACGGTCATTTCTTTAATGGTTCAGAGATATCCACTCGGTTTTCCACAATGACCATTGGAGATGACTCGGCATCATATTCAGGAATCATCGACGACCTCAGAATTTATAAAACAAACTTGAATCAAGATGATGTCACACAAATTTATGGAACTGGCTTTGGGGATTTTACTCGCATAGAAATTATTGGCTCCGGGCAAACCAGAATTACCGCTACGCAATTCGGTAACGAAGATTTTGAAGCATCTCTACCTCAAGACAATTATTTGAGTGTTTATAAAGTGCCTCAGCAGATTGAATTTGGTCCCATAAAGGATCATTCGGTCGGTGATTTCCCTTTTCTCCTGAATGCCAGTGCTACTTCAGGTTTGCCGGTATACTTCGTTTCTTCCAATCCATCGGTTGCTACAATCGTGGGAGATTACCTCTACGTGCAGGGAGCTGGAAATGTCACGATTTTTGCCAAGCAGGATGGTAATGAAAAATTCGATGCTGCTCCGGACCAGAATCAATCTTTCGAAGTAAATTTTGGAAACTTATTTGCTGATTCAACTCCGGGTCTGAAACTCTGGTTTGATGCTACCGACATAAATGCCGACTCTCGCCCGGATGACCAATTTGATTTCATTTCTCAAGATCGTATAAGTATGTGGGCGGATAAATCCGGCAACAATAATAACCCAATCCAAGGTAATATAAATAATATGCCCAAATGGACCCCAGCCGCATTGAATTCGAAACCGACAGTGATTTTCGATTCGAACCTGAGCTTTTTGCTGCAAGATCCTGTATCTCAACCATCTTTCATTTTTCTGGTTCACAAACAGAATGTTGCTGGCAGCTCAAATATTCTCGGAGGAGACCTTGCAACCACTAGTTCAGATGGTTTCATCTCACTTGAGCATGCTTCTGGTAATGTTCAAATCTTTTCAGAAACCCCTTCAAGCCAGTGGAGTATTAGTACTTTGAGAGTCCTTCCAAATGCTCAATCACTATGGGTAAATGGCTCTATCGCTGGTACGGATGCCTTTAATCAAGGTGCTCAGGATTTGAATAAAGTGGGCAATAACTTTGTGGGAGAAATTGCAGAACTGTTAGTCTTTGACAAAGAACTTAACACCGTGACTCGCGAGAAAGTTGAGGGCTACTTAGCTCATAAATGGGGATTAGAGGAAAATCTCTTGCCTGCTCATCCATACTCAACTGTGCCTCCGGCTTTTGGAGGAAACCAGGAAATTATCTGGGGAGGATTGATATCCTATCAGGAAATGAATCAAACTAAATATAAACTCCCAGACAAAGCATTGGGCGACCTGCCTTTTGAACTTCAGGCATTTTCCACCTCAGGTCTTCCGGTCAGCTTTGTATCAAGTGATCCGAGTATCGCCGCTATAGCTGGAAATATGCTATCCATTGTTGGCACAGGCACGGTAACTATAAGTGCAATTCAAATGGGTGATGTTCGCTATCATCCCGCGTCTCCTAAGTCCCATACCCTTCACATCATTCCACCAGTTACCAAGGACGAGCAGGTAATTACCTTCCCCGAAGTTCCTGTTAAAGTAAGGGATGACCCGCCATTCTATCTTTCTGCACTCGCAACCTCATCAGGTATTAATCATCCTGTATTCCATCTACCAGTAAGTTACCAGGTAAAGTCCGGGCACGCCACAGTTGATTCCAACGGACTTGTTTCATTGGATGGAATTGCAGGAACAGTAATTATTACCGCTGCACAATCCGGAAGTGCATATGTCCATCCAGCTCCGCCAGTCGATATTGAATTTACGGTTTCATCCAAACAAAGGCCTAGGATCGTATTTAAGAATCTCGAAGCCGACGGAAACCTCACTGAAGTACCCGTGGGGCATCGCCCCCTTATTTTGCAGGGAATTTCTTCAACAAACGGTAAACCATTTTTGATCACGAGTTCAAACTCAAGCATAATTACCGTACATAACGGTAATCAGATCATCCCAAAATCGCCCGGCAGAGTAAGCTTAAGTCTAGTAATTCCTGAATCCACCTTCTATTTGGAATCTGAAGTTGAGACCAAAAGTATAACTATTGTTCCACCGACTAAATCAGCTTGGAAAAAGTTCCGACAATCTGATGTTAGATACAGTGGCATATTGGAGAGGTTTACCCAAAGATACCTCAAGTTGAACCCGGAAATGAGTGAATTTGATGCAACTGAAAAAGCCAGAAAAGTTTTTAATGAAGATTATGCGGATTCGGACGGGGACGGGTACAGCAATCTTTTCGAACGGGCGATTGGCACAGATTCACTTGGACCGGACAAGAGACATCACTTACCTCAACAAGTTGTCATGGCGGACAACAAGCAGAGAATTACCTTTGTTCGCTACAAAACGCCAAAACAAACTACCGGTGAAGCTTTTGAATACCATGTCGAACAGAGTCAAGATCTCCAAACCTGGAATAAATTTGGTTTAACGGAAGAAAGTGTCATAGAATTAGGAGAAAATATGGAGCGCGTCACTGTGGTTACTTCTTCTGCGATTACACCAGGTGAAAGAAAGTTCCTCAGACTTCGAATTTCCACCCCTTAGATCTACAGTAAATTCTTTTTCTTAACCCAAATTCCAATTTATTAGAGTTGCAGAATTTCGAAAAACCTAACAATTTTAAAAAAAACATAACAACATACCTTATTATATGAAAAAATTAATTGCCCTTCCTTTACTTTTCATCATCGCAATCAGTGCTTGTGCCAATGATTTCCCAGACATTAGCGTAAAAGAACTTCAGAAAGCATTGGAAAAGGGTAATGTTGCCGTTATTGATGTTAATGGTGCTCGAACATTTGACAAAGGTCACATCCCTACCGCGATTCACTATTCAAGCTCCAAAGATAAACTTTCGAGTCTTTTACCCAAGGACAAGAACACTCTCGTTGTTTCCTACTGTGGTGGACCAGGTTGTCGAGCATACAAAAGAGGTGCTGAGGCAGCGGTCAAACTTGGTTACAAAAATGTTAAGCATCTTTCTGCTGGGATTTCAGGTTGGAAAAGGGCTGGAGCAAAAATATCCAGTAAATAACTTTCATCGAATCATCTACTGTAAGGCACCATTAAGGTGTCTTCTTATTTTATTGGAAACTCTTCATGGTTCTTTGCTTGATTTCAGGTTTGTTAAAGAATTCTATTTTCTAAAGGCAAGGTGTTCGTAGAAAGTCCCTAACATTTGTAACTTTCAAAATTAGAGTCAGTTTCCTTTTGCTTTTGGCAGTCTACAACATCATATTATTAAAGAACTTAAGTGAGAATTAAGAAGCCATTATTTCTAACGATTTTGCAGACTGCTTTTTGTATTAGTCAGCAGTTGCTTTCGAACTCTGGTGAAATCAGCGAATTACAGGGTGCGATCTCCATACATTTAAAGGCAGGTTCCCCTGATACCCCCTCCTTTCTTGTAACCTCCTCAAGTTTGAAAGGCGAAGCGGTATTTCGCGGTCAAGTTAAAGAAACAGCAGATAACAATATCTCTTTTTACCAAGTCCCAAATCTCTTGGACCCGGATGAATTACAGGCTCCCTTTAAAGCTGGGATACTTGCATCCATCAAAGCAAGAGCGGGAAGCATCTCTTTGGATTCGAACGGTAGTTTGTCCAGTATTAGCTTAGAGTTCAACGGTAGTTCTTATTTAGCCGTTCCGGAAGTTTTTGTAGATTTACCAACTTCGGGCACCAGTAGTTCGACTGACTTCAAACAAGCCTCGATTGAGGCAGTTTTGGACTCGAGTACTGGCGTCGTATCCAGTTTGCTCATAAACGATGGTGGATTGGGCTATCAAAATCCTCCTAAGATAACCATTGAGGGAGGATTTCACTTCATTAGGTTAGCTGAAAAAAATTCCGAGCATACTGGAAAGTTTTTCAAAATTTTAGCCAATGACGAATCTAGTATTATTTTAGATAATCCGTTAAATCTCAATCTTTCCGAAATTTTTCAATCCAATCAATTAGTCGAAATTTACGAGGCATGGACGCTGGGCTCTTTGTTTGGGTACACTAGCGAACAAGTTAGCCTCCAGGAAGGTAATGAAACGACCGCAGATGGAGTGTATCTCCTAAAAGTGGACTCGAACCAGAATGGTTCAAATGATGATTTCTCTTTCTATTATCATGACGGAGAAATCTGGCGATCCGAGGATGATCCAGATAAAAACGATTCGGCGGATACCGTGGTGATCCACCCTGATCAAGCTTTTATTTTGGCCCGAAAAAGTATAACGCCGTTAGACTTAGTTTTTTCAGGAAGTGCAACAACTAATTCCACCTTTGGGAACTTCCCCGAGGGGCTTAAAAGAAAATTAGTCAGTAATCCCTATGGGGTTGACATCATGCTTTCCAATTTAATTTCTTCCAAAAACATTACCACGGATGAGAATGAGCTAGACAAATGGTTGGCTCACTCCTCCCAAGAAATTGCAGATAATGTGAAGATCTTGTCCGGCAATGTTTGGAACACTTATTGGAATGATGGAAAAAATCAATCGGTCACTAAACTTGCAAAAGCAACTGCCCGATTTGGAACCGGTATTGGGGGAGCTCTTACTCAACAAGATCTTTCGATGACAGATGGTATTATCACTGGCATGACAAATCCTTCCACTGGTAATGTTGTTGTAACTTCTCTGAATCATGGACTTAAAAATGGCTTCACGGTCTTAATTAAGGGTGCCGAAGGTTACAAAACCAACGAACAAAAAGAACAAGTAGATGAGAATGGGGATCTAGTTTCTCAAGGAGCGGTTCCTCTGGTTATACAATCCGCTGCCAATGGTCTCTTTGAAATAGAAGTTCTAAATACAGACCAATTCGAAATCCTTGGCAAGAGTGGCAATTGTGACTTTTTGAATAATGGATCCGCAACATGGTCAACTGGTTCAAAAGGGGCTGGCTATACCTCCAATGCCTTCGTTTCGTTTGTTGGCGGTGGAGGGAGTGGAGCCTCGGGAATCGCTACTGTCGACCCTTCATCACAAGAAGTGGTCTCAATCTTGATTACTGAACCTGGTGCGGGATATGTAAGTGCCCCAAAAGTCTTCATCCACTCAGGAGGTTGGAAGAAATTAGGTGCCGGAAATGCTCCTTTCAATGATGTTCTAATCCCCGCAGGTTCTGGCATTCTTTTAGTTAGAAATAACTCGCAAGGGCTCCCTACTTTATTCAGTATAAATAGCCCGTTTGAAGAGTGAAATTTGGGAATCAGCTCAGTTGTTGGGCGTCCACATCGAGAATATCGTGTACCTCTGGATCCAAAGGAAATTGATTTCTTAATCGTTCCAAGTTTTTTAGGCAAATTGAGATCGATGAAGTGAGGTAAAAGAGATGGATCCGATAATAACCTTTAATTTTTTCAATCGGGGCCATGGCAGGTCCTCTTATTTCAATTTCTGAGAAAGAGCTCTCCGTCAGTTTCTTTTTCCACTGATTCGTATAATATTCGGTTTTCTCTAAACTTCGACCTCGAAATAAGTGTCGAATTAAGTGACGAAATGGAGGGTACTCGAGTTCCTTTCTGATTTCCATTTCCTCATCGATAAATCCATAAAAATCTGACTTTCTAGCGTATTGAATCGAAGAGGCATGCGGTGCATAGGTTTGTACAAACACTTCTCCGGACCGGTCTCCCCGACCGGCTCTTCCCGCTACTTGAACTAAAAGCTGAAAAGCCCTCTCTGAAGCCCTAAAGTCTTCCATGCGCAATGGCAGATCCGCATCAATTACTCCGACCAGAGTAACATTGGGGAAATCCAACCCTTTGGCGATCATTTGAGTGCCAACCAGAATGTCAATCTTACCAAGTCTAAAATCTCTAAATGTTTCCCGTAAAAGATTTTTTTTGGTCATCATATCCGCATCAACTCGGACCACCTTTGAAGACTTTGGCATCAGGGAACGCACCAGATCCTCCACTCTTTGTGTTCCATGACCTTTTTTTCGAACTTCAATTGATTTGCAAGAACTGCAAATCCTTGGTGCTGGTTTCCGAAAACCACATAAATGGCATCGGAGGTAACCATCCGTACGATGAAAAGTGAGTGCGATACTACAGTGCTTACATTCTTCGACAAAACCACAATCCGTACAAAGCATGGTGGTATTAAACCCTCTTCGATTAAGAAACAAAATGCTTTGCTCTCTTTTCTCAAATCTTTCACGCATTGCTTCTACGAGCGCTTGGGACAGTACTTGGACCCCCTTTTCTTTCCTTGCATCCAATCGCATATCGACAATATGCATCAGAGGAAGTTTTCTATCATCAATTCTTTCCTTCAGTACACTGATACCATATTTTTTAAGTTCTACATTTCGAAGTGTTTCCAGACTCGGAGTTGCTGAACCTAGTATACAACAGGCATTATTTAGCATCGCACGGTAAACCGCAGAATCCCTGCCATGATACCTCGGCGTATCTTCTTGTTTAAAAGCTAGTTCATGTTCTTCATCCACTACGATCAATCTTAAATTCGGTACGGGTGCAAAAACTGCTGATCTAGCCCCGACAACGATTCTTGCTTTCCCAGAAGCGAGATTACGCCAAGCATCCAGTCTTTCCCCTCCAGAAAGATGACTATGCCAAACCACAACTTGTTCCTTCCTTTTGGAAAAACGGGCCCTCAATCGTGCAACGGTTTGCGGAGCCAAGGATACTTCAGGAACTAAGAATAAAACTCCTCCGCCTTCATCCAAAACAGTTTCCATCGCCTCAAAATAAACCTCGGTCTTTCCAGATCCCGTTACTCCATGAAGAAGTTGAACCTGAAAATCTCTCTTCTTTAAGAGATTACGAAGGTCATTGGATGCCTTTTTTTGCTCGTCAGTTAGTTCCCATTTCGAGTCAACAAAATCATGATCCAATTCATCCTCATAAGCGTTTCTTTCAACGGTTCTGGAACTTTCTTTGGCAAATCCCTTATCGATAAGACCCTTAATTGTACTCTCTCCGAAGCCTAACTTCTGGATTAGTTCTACTTTACGAATTGGTTTATCTAGAGACTGGAGCTTGTGAAAGAGCTCCTTTTGCTTTGGAGAGCGTTTCCAATCGAACTTCAGATTGGAACTCATGTATTGGCTAGATATCTCAATCAGCTTTTCGCTCTTGGCTTGTTTCCCCTCTCTAATCACCGCAGGAACCATCGCTTCTAGAACAGCTTCCATTGAACATGAATAATAACTGGAAATCCATTTAGAAAAACGGATTAGCTCTGGGCTTAAAACTGGCTCTTGTTGGACGAGTCTGGATAAGAAGCGAAGCTTAACAGGATGAATGCTTACTTTGGAATCAAGACTGAATACTACACCTGTAACTCTTCTTCGACCAAGCGGAACATCGACAAGTGAACCGATCTTGATTTTGGAAGATAATTTTTCCGGAACCTGATAAGTCAGCAAACGATCAAATCCAACGAGTGGTTGAACTTCAACGGTAGAGCTCATTTTTGTTTTCGTAGATCATAACAAAGCAAACGCGGGCCATTACCGGTAATTCGATCGAGTTCATTTTGCATAATGTAAAGTAAACCCCGACTCAATGCCGGCATAGTCCAAGTCCCGGACGCAAAAAAAAGCTGTTTTTTTGAGACCAACCTCCAAGTTTCATGATTCAATTTTAAAGTGATTAAAGATCCAAGTTCAGAAAGTCCTATGAAATCATTTCCTTCTTTTCCAACTGCAAGTAAGGAGCCCCGAAAAAGTTCCAACTGAAATCTCCTTCCATTCCATTCATCGCTCCAAGTCACCGGCTCTTTCCAGAGTACTTTTCCGTTCAAATGATTCACGCAATAAAGATTGGCTCCTCTTTGATGTCTGCCGGAAATACCATAGAGTAAATCTCCTTTTAAAACAGGTGTCATCCAATGAATATTCAGGTCTGGATTTTCCCATTCGATTCGGGGCTGAAAACTCTTATCAAAGGATAAGACTACGGATCCCTTCTCATAACATTCCGAAAGATAGACACGATTTTCCGGTAAAGGAATTGGAGGAACCGCATTTACCGACTCATAACTCTTCGAACGCCAAGGGAAACGGGAAAGTTTCCGGCCATTTTTCGGATCCAAAACAATTAATCCTCCTGTAGAGGGACGACCTTCTCCACCGGCAAAAACCAGACATACTTCCTTGTCATTAAGCTTTGCTCTACGAGGAGAGGAATAACTAGCCCCCCATTCATCCTTAAGTACCCATTTGGTCAATCCTGTCTTAAAATCCAAACCGACTACAGATCGGTTTTCTGATCCACCAAGATTTATTATCAGGCAACCCCCAGCAGAAATAGGATTCGAACCTTTTCCAAAAAAATTTTGTGGAATACCAAACTCTTCTCTAAGATTTCTTCTCCATACAACCTTGCCGGTTCTCAGTTCCAAACAGGTTATCCATGCTGTAACGCCATGAGCATAGACCAAATCGTCAATAATTACCGGGCTTGCACGCGGTCCATTCAAATATCCGTATCTATCACGATATTCTACTGGATAGGAGTAATCCCAAAGCAATCTTCCATTTTCTGCATTTCGTGCCTCGATTATTTCCTGTCCATCCATCCGGTGGAACAAAACTAAAATATTCTGGCTAATTGCCGGGCTCGAATAACCATCTCCCTTCTCTAATGCCCAAACTAATTTTGGTTCTTCTTCAGACCAATCTAATAATAAATTTGTTTCAGGTGAGCAGGCATCATCATTTGGACCATTGAAACGAAGCCAATCGCTCACTTTCGCCGAAGAGGATAATTTACCGGCAGTTTGATTAAACTGTAATCTGGATTGCCCTACTCCATCTCTTAAGAAAAGAATTCCAGAAATCCAGATTGATAATGCCAGAACCTGATTGAGTTTCATCTAAAAAGACTCAAAAATCCCAGACCATAGAGCAACTTGATTCCATACCCTTTTTCAAACTAAAAAATCGATAATTGAACTCGCAACCAAGTCGATTTCCACTTACGAACAAAACAGCAAACTTGTGAAAGAAGTTATCCAATCAATTCCATCCTCTTTTCAACAGAAAGGAAAACAGAAGAATATCTTCAGTTTTTTTCGATTTGCTTCGGTATTGGTCGTTTTCGTCATTATTTACATGAATATCTTTCGTTCCCTTATGGGGGAAGAAAGAGGCGTCGAGTATGTTTCTTGGGTCGAATCCTTTTATTGGGTTTTAACTACCATGTCCACATTGGGATACGGAGATATTACATTTGTTGGAAGCGAGGGAAGACTTTTTTCGATGATCGTAATGTTTACCGGGGTTTTTTATCTATTTATTGTGCTTCCATTCGTTTTCATGGAGTTTTTATACAAACCTTTCATGGAATATCAGACTGGTTCAAGGGTTTCTAGAAAATATGAGCCTGGGGAAGAAAAACATGTAATATTGACTCACTACGATTCCATAAGCCACGCACTAATGGATAAGCTTAATCAATTCGGGTATCCTTTTGTTTTAATCGTCGAAAACCTCAAGCAAGCCCTCGAACTTCATGATATGAATATTCCGGTAATGCTTGGGAATTTAGACGAGGAAGAGACTTTTGAGAATGCAGCTATAGATAAAGCAGCGATGGTAGTCGCAACTGACGATGACATTCGAAATGTTAATATCGCTTTTCGGGCAAGGGATGCATCACCTGAACTAACTGTGGTAAGCACCTGTAACCGGTCAACTTCTGAAGAAATCCTAAGTCTTGCAGGAGCCTCACATGTCATTCGTTCGGCAAAACAAATGGGAAGCTTTCTAGCCCGCCGTATTAGTTGTACCGACAATAACACTCATCTGATTGGATCTTTTGACGAGGTTCAGATAGCAGAGGCTACGATCCATGGTACTCCCTTAGTAGGTCAAGAACTGAAAGACACAAATTTGAGAGATGAATTTGGAGTAAATGTAGTTGGGATGTGGGAGAGGGGTCATTTCCAACTACCGGAGGCAACTGCATTACTTAACAATCACACTGTCCTCCTTCTTGCCGGCAGAGAAGAAAACTTCAAGAGATATGATGAGAAATTTAGTGGATTTTCTCATAATGGTTCTGCAGTCATTATTATCGGGGCGGGAAGAGTCGGAAGAGAGACCGCAAAGTCTCTGGAATCAATGAATATTGCATATCGCGTCATTGAATCAGATGAAAAGAAATGCGGCATGGTCAAGAATTCGATCCATGGGGATGCATCCGAAAAAGCAGTTCTGGACAGGGCCGGAATAAATAATGCCCCCGCTGTCATCATTACAAGCCATAATGATGAATCGAATATCTACCTAACCATATATTGCCGCAAACTAAGACCGGATATTCAAATTATAACTCGTGCATTCATTCACAGAAATGTCGAACCACTTCATCGTGCCGGAGCGGATTTCGTAATGTCCCAAGACCATATGGGTGCTAATACTATCTTCAATCTCTTGAACCGTGCAGAAATTCTAATGGTCACCGAGGGATTAGATGTCTTTAGCCAAAAAACCCCAAAATCATTGATCGGAGTAAAACTAAGGGAATCAAAAATTACCGAGAAAACTGGATGTAGCTTAGTTGCGATCAAAGGCGATCAAGGGACCATAATCACTCCATCCGCTGACCATCAATTCTCTGAAAATGGAGAAATTATCCTGATCGGGGATGAGGCTGCAGAAAAATCATTCGAAAGTAAATTCTGTTCGACCTAATAAAAAAATCCATTGGATCTCTTATTTTCTTAAGCTAAACAAGCGATACAAAATTTTCCTAATTTGATCTGTGACCAGCTCTTTTCTGGTAAATTCTTAATTGAATTCTAGCTTTTCTAAAACAAAAGGAATCATGTCTTTTGTTTAGCACAGCAAGTTCCTATCCTTACGCATTGACTATCATGCAAAATATTCTTTCTCTGATTTTTATGAAATTCTTTTGCTCAACTATTCTTACACTTATTTTCTTTTCATCGTTGATTCATGCAAAATCCAGACTTGGAGAGTATTACTATGGTTTCGGATACTCCATGTTGGATGGTGGCAAAAATGGAGCAGATGTTGAAGGAGACGAACTTAGTTTGTCCTTAAATTCTCCTGCCTCAGACTTTGCTGATTTTGAGATTTACTTGGAATATGCTAGCGTCGAGGTTGGTGCTCAAGATGACACTGCGTGGACTCTGGGAATCGATTACCTCCGCAGATTTGATGACATGGGCATTGGCAATGACATGATTCGTCCCTTTTTAGGAGCTGGTATTGGTTACCTTAAAGACAAGGCCAAAGCCCGATTAAAGGAAGACGGAATGACATGGTCAATTCGTGGAGGTACCGAGATATTGTTGAACGACCAATTTTCAGTTTCCTTGGGAGGCAGACTTCTTGGAGCATGGACTGATTTCAGTGAAACGGACTTCAGCTTTGACCTAGGAGTGACTTGGTGGGTCGATGAAGTTCATGGGGTAGCATTCGAATATTCTTATCTCACCGAAAACGAAATTGACTTCATTGGCTTAAAATACCTCTATTCCTGGCAATAGAAATTTTTTTGCTGATCAGGTGGGTGAATTGATTTGAATAAAAGATTATTCGAGGAAATCCCTGACCGTAGAGATACCCACAGTTTAAAGTGGGCTAAATATCGGGGAAGGGACATTCTGCCTCTTTGGGTGGCAGATATGGATTTCAAGTCTCCGCCCGAAGTGGTAAATGAGGCGAAAAAAGCAGCAGAGTTCGGAAACTTCGGATATTTTAGAACTCCAGATTCTTTAACTGAGGTAGTTATTCAAAGAAGTTTAAAACTTTACGATTGGAAAATCGAACCGCACTGGATTATTTGGTTACCCGGGATGGTTTGTGGTTTGAATGTATCCTGTCGAGCATTGGAAAAGGAATCTACTCAAGTTTTTACTCAAGTTCCGATTTACCCACCATTCCTTTCTGCTCCGGGAAACTTTGGTCTACCTTCCAAGCAGATTCCGATGAAACTGGAAAAGGATCGATACACTTTTGATTTCGACATTTTGGCAAGTATGGAGACTTCTCCAGGTGATTTATTTATGTTATGCCACCCTCACAACCCGGTCGGGACTGCATTCACAAAATCTGAATTGATTCAATTCTCAAAATGGATCAACTCAAGGGATTTATACCTTTGTTCGGATGAGATCCATTGCGATTTAATCCTCGATCCGGAATCCAAGCATTATCCGATTGCGACTATCTGCGAAGAGTTGGCCGAACGTTGCATTACCCTAATGGCTCCGAGTAAAACTTTTAATTTACCTGGGTTTGGTTGCTCTTATGCGATTATTTCCAATTCTAAATTGAGGGTGAAATTTAAAAATGCTTGTCGAGGGATTGTTCCTGATCCACCTGCGATGGGCTTTACACTTGCTGAGTCAGCCTATCGCCATGGTGAACCTTGGCGGGCGGAATTGCTTGAATACTTAAGGGGAAATAGGGATGAAGCTTTTGGTCAATTATCTAGCTGTTCTCTACTGACACCCTACAACCCTCAAGCAACCTATTTAATGTGGATTGACGCCCAAAGACTTCCGGTTCTCGACCCACATAAGTTCTTCGAGGAAAATGGTGTCGGTTTGTCGAATGGAAAGGATTTTGGCGCCCCTGGATTTTTAAGACTCAACTTAGGTTGCAGCATGCAGTTGTTGCTTAAGGCTCTTGACCGCATAAAAAGTGCTTGCCAGTCCCTGCAATGACAAAAAGAGGTCGAGAGTCCATTCATCGCCTGAAAGAACTCGAAGAAATCATTCGGCAGCATGACGAAAGATACTACCGTAATGCGAGCCCGAGCATTTCCGACCAAGCATATGATTCCTTAAAGAAAGAACTCGAGATTTTAAAAGAACAGGTGGATCCACTCGGTCTTTTTGCCTCTGAAATAACTGGAGAGGATAAAAGTTTCAGTAATTTGATTGGAGATGATCGTTTGGAATCTTTTGAATCTCACAGACATCAATTGCCCATGCTTAGCTTGGACAACACCTATGATAAGGAGGAGTTCTTTGAATTCGACCGTCGACTCAGAAAAATATTCAACTGTTCCACCCTACCCTATGTTGTAGAGCCAAAGATTGATGGTGTCGCAATTTCCCTGACTTATGTGGAAGGAATACTTTCCCTCGCAACGACCCGTGGAAACGGGGTTGAGGGTGATATCGTGACTCAGAATGTATTACATGTGGAAAATCTACCAACGGATCTTAGTTCCTTCCCCATACCTGAACTGATTGAAATTCGTGGCGAGATTTACATGAATCACAATGAATTTACCCGAATTAATCAAGAAAGAGAAAAATCTGGACTTTCCCTTTACGCAAACCCCAGAAATCTAGCTGCTGGAACGATCAAATTACTCGACCCGAAAGAATCAAGAGAGAGAAAACTTGAAATTGTACTTTATGGGTTGGGTGCTCGTCGCCCGAAAGATTTTTTCGAAAAGCAATCCTCCTTCCATCAAGCTCTCATTGATTGGGGTGCACCGGTGGTTGAATTTTTAAAAGTTGTTTCATGTGTAGATGAGGCGTGGGATGCAATTCAAACCTTGGATCAGCTTCGACACCAATATGCTTATCCAACAGATGGAGCAGTTATTAAACTCGATTCTATTAAAATGCAGGAAATTGCAGGATCTACTGCTAAAGCTCCTCGATGGTCAATCGCCTATAAATTTGAGTCCGAAAGACAGGAAACTTTACTGGAAGACATCGTTTTTCAAGTAGGTCGTACTGGAACAATCACACCCGTAGCTTGCCTGCGGCCAATCCAACTTGCAGGTACCATGGTTTCTAGGGCAAGCCTTCACAACGCAGACGAAATCGAAAGAAAGGATGTAAGAGTAGGAGATTCAGTATGGGTTGAGAAGGCTGGTGAAATTATTCCACAAGTAATCGAGGTAAATCTTGAAAAAAGAAAATCCGATTCTCAAAAATTTTTCTTCCCAAAGGATTGTCCAAGTTGTGGAACTTCTTTAGTCAGAATTGATGGTGAAGCCGCATGGCGTTGTCCTTCAACTGAATGCGTTGCTCAAGTAAAAGAGAAATTAGAGTATTATTCTTCCAGAGGTTGCATGGATATTGAAAATCTCGGAGAATCCGTGATTCAGCAATTGGTTGATCGAAAAATGGTATCCAAAGTGTCGGATCTTTATGAACTAACTATGGAACAACTTCTTTCCTTAGAAGGCTTTGCCGAAAAATCAGCCCGTAATCTGATCGATTCAATCGAAAAAAGTAAAAATCAAGAATTATGGAGACTAATCTGTGGTTTAGGGATCAAGCATGTTGGTTCAGCGGCCGCCAAAGATTTGGCCAGAAATTTTGAAAGCCTTGAAAAAATCGCTTCGGCTAAATTTGAGGAGCTAATCACATTGGATGGAATAGGAGAAATCATGGCTGAAAGCATACTGTCTTTTTTTCAATCAGAATCCAGCCAATTGGAAATGGAAAAATTTAAGGATTTAGGTTTGCAAACCCAGATTGAAATTAATCAAAACGAACTTCTCCTAAAAGATAAAATATTTGTTCTAACTGGAAGTCTCGAGCGGTACACCAGAGATGAGGCAAGCTCCAAAATCGAGGCACTTGGTGGAAAGGTTTCTTCGAGTGTAAGTAAGAAAACAAGCTTTCTCCTTGCCGGACCAGGAGCTGGTTCAAAACTATCCAAGGCGGAAGCTTTGGAGGTAAAAGTCATATCTGAGGAACAATTTGAAAAGCTCATTGAAGAAAAGTCTGAATAACTTGGTCTTAACTCTTAATTTAAATTGTTACTATCAGTTGTTTAGGATATTCTTAAAAGATGTCTCCGTTTATTTGTATCTATCATGAAAAGCTTCGATAAGGTTGAAGATGCCATCCAAGACATTGCCATGGGCAAGATGGTGATCGTTACAGATGATGAAGCAAGGGAGAACGAAGGGGACCTGATTATGGCTGCTTCAAAGGTAAGCCCCGAAGCAATCAATCATATGATCATACATGCAAGAGGTCTGATCTGTGTCCCCTTGCTTAGCAATCAATTATCCCGACTTGGAATATCGAGTATGGTCCCCCACAATCGGGAAGCCCAAAGAACTGATTTTACCGTCTCCGTTGACGCGGCTGAGGGTATCACCACTGGAATCAGTGCATTCGACAGATCCTCAACTATTCAAATCTTGGCAAACCCGACGGCTAGTCCTGAAGAGTTGGTTCAGCCGGGACATGTTTTTCCCTTACGGGCTCGACCAGGTGGTGTTTTGGAAAGAGCTGGTCATACTGAAGCTGCGATTGATCTAGCCTCACTGGCAGGGTTACATCCAAGTGGAGTCATCTGTGAAATTCTCAAGGAAGATGGAACGATGGCTCGACTTCCTGATTTAATAAAATTGAAGGAAAAGTGGGGGTTAAAATTGATTTCAATCGCATCATTAATTCAATATCGCCACCAACGGGATCAATTAATTGAAAAGTTTTCAGTATCCTCTTTTCTGACCGAGTTCGGTGAATTTCGCCTCCATTCCTTTCGCAGTATCTTGGATCATCGGACTCACTACGCACTAACAATCGGTAATCTTTCCGAGGACTCCTCGGTCTTAGTTCGGGTACAAACCGCCAATGTACTGGTCGACGCTCTTGGACTTCTAGAAAATCAAGGTCAACCAAACCTGATCCGTCAAACAATGAAAACTCTATCTGCAGAGGGAACTGGAGTATTACTCTACATGGAACCCAGAAAGACTGAAATGGATAAGGGTTCTCCAAAGTCCTCTAACGACTCCACTCCCCTCCCCTCAGACCAGCCTAAAATGGACTTTCGGGACTATGGTATCGGTGCGCAAATCCTCGTTGCTCTCGGCTTGAAAAAATTAAAACTTTTATCTCGTGACCATCGAAAAGTAGTAGGACTTGAAGGCTATGGACTGGAAATTACAGATAGAGTTTTACTCCCTGAAAAATGAGCCTTGAATCACCACCTTTTTCTCCTATTGACCCAAGTCCTTTTCGAATTGGAATTGTTGCAGCAGAATTTAATCAAAGTTTGGTGGAATTCCTACTTTCCAGAGTAATTGAAGTGATTGGCGAAAACGGTAAACCGATGGAAATGATCACAGAGAGAGTTCCTGGCTCAAATGAAATTCCAGCAGCTTTGAATCTTCTACTCGAAAAAAAGTCTTTCTCTTGTTTGATCGGTCTGGGTGTCGTGATAAAGGGTGGCACATCCCATCATCACCTAGTAGCAGAAGCTGCGGGAGTCGCGATTCAAAACCTGGTAATCAAACATAATACCCCAATTATCAATGGAATTGTGGTAACCGAAGACAAAATCAGTGCTGAAGAAAGAGTAACAGGACCAATCGACCGTGGAAGGGAATTTGCTCAGACCGCACTAAAAATGGCAGCATTAAAGGAAAAATGGACGACGACTTAGTTATCAATCCAAAGTGGAGCCAGAGGAGACAAAATCGATGTGCCGCCTTTCGCTTCATCTTTCAGTGGGAAATGAATTCATCCGAAGATTTTCAACAGGATTTGACTGAATATTTCATTCGACTGGAGAAAGGTGAGGAGTATTTTTCCTATGCGATCGAATTGATAGCCGGGGTTATGGATAAAATGGAAATACTCGATTCCATCATTAGAGAACTGGTTCAAAATTGGGAATTCTCAAGAATTGCCAAGGTTGAACTAGCTATGCTTCGAGTGGCTCTCTACGAACTAAAATACAGATTGGATGTGCCTCCAGTGGTAATTATAGATGAGGCTCTTGAAATCAGTAAGGACTTTTCAACCGATGACTCCCGAAAGTTCCTCAATGGTGTCTTGGACAAAGCAATGCTTCAGATGACAAGACCGACCAGAAAACCGGCAATTTAAATCTTTCCAATCCCAAACGCCCGAAAACCAATCTTCTTGAGTTTTTCCAGATCCAGAAGATTCCTTCCATCAAAAATATGAGCGGGTCGAAGCATACCTTGTAGAATATCCTCGTAATTCAGTTCCTTAAATTCATCCCACTCCGTAAGAATAGCTATGGCATGTGTATTCATGCAAGCCTCCGGGGCAGAATCAAAAAATCTTATACGATCTCCCAGTTCATCCTTCTCCATACTGAGGGCCTTCAATACCGATTCTGGAGTCACTTGTGGATCATAAATATTTAAACTTCCCTTTTCCTCCAGTAATCTCTTGCAAATTCCGATTGCGGGAGACTCTCTCGCGTCATTGGTATCTTTCTTGAAAGCGAAACCAAGCACAGCAATTCGTTTTCCTGAAATCGTATCGAACATGGCATTTAACAAACGCCGTACGAAACGTTCTTTCTGATATTCATTCATCGAGATTACCTGTTGCCAATATTCCGCCACTTCTGGCAATCCAAAATACCTGCACAGGTATGTCAGATTAAGAATATCCTTTTGAAAGCATGAACCCCCAAAACCAATCGAACTCCGTAAAAATTTTGGTCCAATCCTAGAATCGGAGCCGATTGCTCGAGCAACCTCGTCCACATCAGCTTCAGTTGCTTCACAGAGTGCAGAAATCGCATTAATACTCGATATCCGCTGGGCGAGAAAAGCATTTGCAGTAAGTTTCGACAGTTCGGAAGACCACAAATTTGTGGTAAGGATTCGCTCCGGATCCACCCAATGACCATAAATATCAACCACTTTTTGAACTGCTATTTTGCCCTCATCGGTTGTTTCTCCTCCGATGAGAACTCGATCGGGTTTTTCTAGATCACTCATTGCGGTTCCTTCCGCCAAGAACTCTGGGTTCGAAACGACTTGATAATCAAAGCCATTTTCTGCTCCGCTAAGAATTTCCTTTACCATTTGTGCAGTTCGTACTGGCACCGTCGACTTTTCCACTACGATTTTGTTTCCACCACCCACCTCGGCAATTCGTCGAGCACACGACTCCACAAACCTTAAATCCGCAGCTTGTCCGGAACCAGATCCATAGTCTTTAGTCGGAGTGTTTACGCTAATGAAAATAATATCCGCCTCTTTAAGATTTTCATCAATGTTTGTGGTAAAAAATAAATTTTGATCCCTCACTGACTCCACGATTTCCTGAAGTCCAGGTTCATAAACTGGTAATTTGGAAGAATTCCATTCGGCAATTCTAACTTCGTTCAAATCAACCACGGTAACTTTAATTTCCGGACACTTCCGAGCAATCATTGCCATTGTAGGACCACCAACATAACCAGCCCCTATACAACATATTTTCATGCTGTTATCTGTATCAAAAAGTTTCGGTTCTTGCGATTCGATAATGTATAGAAGAATATGTTTATTTTTAAAATGGAGGAAATTATGAATATTCCTTGGGGACGCATGCTAATCTTCAGTGCATGCATTTACTTATTATTCGTGCTTCTTGCTTGGGCATATGGAAATAAGGCCATGTTTCCAGTTCCACAACCAAGTTACTCTGAATCTGAAAATATAAATTTTATAACCACTTCATCAGGTAATAAGATTGCTCTGACTAGGCACGGTAAAAAACAAAACCCTCGTTACAGCATTATTTACAGTCATGGAAACGGTGAGGACATTGGCCGCCTAGATTCTCTTTTTAACAGTTGGAAAGATAAAGACTGGGAATTTATAGCTTATGATTATCCAGGATATGGTTTGAGTACCGGAAACCCATCGGAGAAAGGCTGCTATGAGGCAATTGATACAGTTTATCAGTATCTAACCGGAGAACTTGGTCGCTCTCCTGAAAAGATCATTATTTGGGGCAGATCACTTGGTACAGGTCCCTCCTGTTACCTTTCAGCCAAAAAAGAGGTTGCTGGACTGATTCTTGAAACGCCTTTCTTGTCTGCCTTTCGTACCCTTACGGAATTCAAGATTTTGCCATGGGATTACTTCAATAATCTGGAAAAAGCCGAATCAATCAACTGTCCATCCCTTATTATTCATGGCGAATGGGATGAAGTTGTTCCTTTTCGTCACGGAAAGAAATTGCATCAATCCATGAAGAAACCGAGTAAATTTATTGAAATAAAAAAAGCTACCCATAACAATATCGAAAAGATAGGTGGAGAAAAATACCGAGATGCGGTTCTAAGCTTTATCGATAATCTTGCATCTTAAAGAATTTCCATTCATATTAAACCATAGTGATTGGTTTCACTATGGGAAACAATGTGGTGTAAATGTTTGGATTAAATAATCGGGAAAATCGGACTTTCAGGCTTTGCATGATTGGACACCTTCTACTGGGGGTTGGTCTTTTTTTCTCCGGCTTGCTTCCAAGCTGTGAAAAAGAGCCCGAAAAAATACATGTCTTCGAGTTAGCCTCCACCTCAGCCCAAACCATTGTTCAACCGAATCCAAAACCGGCTCTGACACCCCCGCCACCAACATCACCGACTCCACCTAAAAAAGAGGTGCCCAAGCCGCCAGCTCCAACACCACAAGTAAAGCCAAAGGTTGAGAGTAAGCCACCTTTGAAACCCACCCCAAAACCCGTTCAGCCTAAACCGAAACCAAAGCCTCCAACCCCTTCTCCAACAAAGCCAAAACCAATTTCCTTCGAACAATTTCGAAAGAATCATAAACTACCTGCCCCCCCTAAAAATCAAAGTAAGCCGAGCAATCTTCCTCCGGTTAAGTTAAATCCAAACGATTTCAGTTTGCCGAAAATAAAAGTCACTACTCCTCAAAAATCTAACCCTTCGATTTCCCCTACTGCCGTTAATCAATATCTTGCCCAGATTAAGGCAAAACTTGAAAGCATCTGGCGGGAACGGTTGACCCATGCTTCACTCCAAACTGGCGGGGAAGCTCGACTAAGTTTTCGAATCTCTTCAAATGGAACACTTATATCCCCGAAACTTTCGAAATCGTCAGGAAATCCACAGCTCGACCGATTGGTGCTGGAGGTTGCTCAAAGAGGCGGGGTTTTCGGTCCTCCTCCCGGAGGTCGGTTCGATTCGGTACTGGAAATTCCTTTCAGGGTACAGTAAGAATAGAACTATTGATGAAATTTGACTGGAAACGACCACTCTCTCCAATTCTTTGTATAGTTGGCATTTTACTTTGTATATCCAGAGACCCTATAATTGGGTTAGGAGTTTTCTTGGTCGCCTTCGCTTTGATCCTTGGTTTTTCCAGAGGTTCGTCTTCGTAAAGAAGCTTCCATCTGATTGGCAATTTCCACTTTAGTGCTTTCTATAAGATTTTCTTGAACTGAAAATATTTTCTTTCTTTTGGATGCCGGGTTGTACTTACCCGAACTTTTCAGTTCCGTGGCAAATGCATTGTCATCAATAAATGCCTGCATGGTATCCAAAATCTTTTTCTCTTCCTCCACTTGCTCTACCGGAAATGCTACCTCCACCCTTCTGAAGAAATTTCTGGGCATCCAGTCCGGACTTCCAAGATAAGTCCGATTTCCGATTGGAGCATTTTGAAAATGAAAAACTCTACTATGCTCAAGAAATCGACCGAGGAGACTCTTGACTCTAATGTTCTCACTCAACCCTTTGACACCTGGAACTAAACCGCAAATTCCACGCACAATCAGATCCACTTTTACACCCGCTTGAGATGCTTTGTATAATTCATCAATACATTCCGGATCGATTAAACTGTTTACTTTTATGATGACTCGGGCTTCTTTGCCAGACTTTGCCGCCTTAATTTCCTCTCTAATTAGCCGGATTACTTCCGAGTGTAGAGAATAAGGAGCAACCAAAATCTTTCTGAAGTTAGGTTTACGGGTGTAACCTGTCAATGTGTTGAACAGATTAGCCAAGTCCGAAGTGAATGCTGATTTTGAAGTGAACAAACTGTAATCGGTGTAGGTTTTTGCAGTGCTGGGATTGTAATTCCCTGTACCCAAGTGAGCATATCTTCTCAATTTGTTCTTCTCACGCCGCACGACCAAGCAGCATTTACAATGCGTTTTTAAACCGGCAAGTCCGTATACTACATGAACTCCGACTTCTTCCATTCGTCTCGACCACTGAACATTGGCCTCTTCATCGAAACGTGCTTTTAATTCAACCAACGCAGTAACTTGCTTTCCGTTTCTAGCCGCATCCATCAGGGCCTGTACAATGGGAGAATCACCACTGGTTCGGTAAATGGTTAACTTAATGGCAAATACATCTGGATCTTCCGCAGCAACTCTCAGAAAATCAACCATTGGAGCAAAAGAGTCATATGGATGATGCAGCAGAAAGTCACGCTTGGCCAATTCGGAAAACAAATTCTTCCTCATTCCCAGGGCAACTGGCACCCGGGCCTCAAAAGGTTCGAATTTCAAATCCGGGCGATCTACCATATCCGGTAATTTCATCAATCGATAGAGATTGATTGGACCTCTTATCCTTACCACATCCTCCTTTTGCAAATTGATTGCAGTAAGTAGATTGTTGAGAACCTCTTCTTCCACCTCATCATCAATCTCGAGTCTGACCGCAGCCCCCTTTCTTCTGTTGTGCAACTCTTCCTCAATTGAGAGGAGAAGATTTTCTATTTCTTCCTCGTCTACATAAAGGTGACTATTTCGAGTAATTCGAAAAGCCCAAGCACCTATTGCATCATGCCCGGGAAACAAATCGGCAACAAAGTGACGCACCACTTCACTTAAAAAGACAAAGGTATCTCCCCTTCCAGATTTTTTTTCGATCCTTACAAGTCTAGGCAAAATTCTTGGAACTGGAACGATTGCCATCAAAGGCTTCTGTTTCTTCTTTCTTCGATTACGCAGGGCAACTAGTAGATTCAGCGACTTGTTAGCTATAAGGGGAAAAGGATGGGTTGGATCTATGGCTAGTGGAGTAAGTACTGGATAAACTTCCCTTCTGAAGTAAGCCCTTAACCAAAGAAATTCCTCTTTCGAAAGTTTCTCAATTCGTTTGAAGGTAATTCCCTCTTTCGCCAACTCGGGTTGCAAATGTTCACGCCAACACTGGTATTCCCTAAGGGACATCGCATGTGCCTTTTGTCTAACTTCATTCAGCAAACTTTCGGGCAAGCTCCCATCCAAACTTTTTCGAGTTATACCGGCATCCACTTTTTGCATCAATCCGGCCACCCGAATCTCATAAAACTGATCCAAGTTGGAACTTACAAAAGATAAAAAACGAGTCCTTTCCAGTAATGGGTATTGATCGGAAAATGCCTGATCCAGAACTCTTTCGTTAAATGCCAACCAACTCAACTCCCGATTAAAATACCGCTTTTGGACTGATTTGGATAGAGAAGGCTTTGTACGGGGGGTAGACATATGAGAGAAAATCAACTTTAAAGAAAGCTTTGATTTCCTCAACGACAAACCAAAAGAATTTTCTTGCACCGCTTGACCAATTCCCGGCCTTTGATTATCTTTTGGGATTGGTCTTTGAAATTTTGATGGGGGTGTTCCGGATTCGACTGCAATGTGGAAAATCCGGTCGCGTGTCGAGGATGACGCTTGGCCTCGTAAAAAATGCTTCAAACCATTAAATGGCGAAAATAATATCGTTAACTTCGAGCCTGAGCTCGAAGCCCTCGCAGCATAGTTCTGTGACGTCGACAGTCCACTGACACCTGCTGGGTGGTCGGGGCGTTAAAAAGCAGGTAAAACCTCGGAGCGTTTGCTTATCTATCGGAGGCTAAATGGCTGAAGATAAGCTCGGTTTAAAAGGTGTTCCTTCCTTCTTTAAGCTAAAATTAATAAGAGAACTACACACGTAGACGCCGAATCGGAAAGATTGCGGGACGCGGGTTCGATTCCCGCCACCTCCACCAAAGTTTCAGAGACCTTTTTAGGCAGTTTTCCTTTTAGGAATGCAGGATTCAAGCGGTTCTCAGGCTCTTTTTTGACTAAGGTAATTTCGACAGAATTTAACCCGTTTTGACCCGATTCCCCGGAAATCTCAGTCAATATCTCAGTCAACAGTCCCTCATCGGGTAGGTTGCGAATCTACCTGCTAGGATAAAATTACCATCGTTACATGCTAAGAACCGACCGGTAAAAATCGCATTCTGTTCCACTGTAGAAGTTCGTGTTGTCTGTTCAGTCTGTAATAGAAAAGGTAAAATTAACAAAAAAAGTTAATATCCAAGTTGTGTGGGATTCTTCCAGAGTAGATGTCGAGGCAGACAATTAATTTTTTCTCACCATTAAAATTACAGAAAATGAAGAAATTTTTAAAAAAAATGAAAAAAAAATTTGTCGTTTTAGTTATTAACATATTCACAAACATAATTTCCGTCTTTTTCTGTTTTTTTACCATCCTTTCAGAAATGCATTGATTCAAGACCCTATCTGTCTAGAAATTGAATACATATTAACAATATATTAACATTTTATTCACAAGTTATTATATATCAATATTTTACGAAAAAAATATTTGACAAAAGAGAATAACAGTTACATCCTTAATTTAGTTCTTTGATAGCACTAATAGTAGACAAGCCAGCAATGGTGAGTTTTCTATTCGATAGTCTCTACTTTACTGTAGAGATAATGGTCGAATTTTTCTGGTAAAATTCAATCCCTGTTTATGAAAATTTTTTCATTCACAGGCAATATCACGTTTCACACCTCGTAAGTACATGCTTACGATAACATGTAAAGTGTGGATCGGCATTCATCGATATGACCTAGATGAGTGCAGTTATTGAGTTTTTATCTGGTCAGGATAGAAGCTTTCAGCGGTACTGCAAAGTATGGTTATTTCCGCTACTACCAGAGAATGGACGGCAAGTCGGGTATAGGTTTAGAATATCCCTCATATTTATATGAAGATTTGTCGTACTGTGTGTAAAATGTAAGTTTTACACTCTTCAGGATTATGACTTACATCATATCCTATTTACCCTAATGACCTGAGATGATGAGTGAGACCCGTTGACTTGTCTGAACATAAACAGTTTACTGATTATGTTTAGGCTAATGTCAGGAAGAATCGTGCTTGGTAAACGGCGGTTTTTCCAGTGATGAAAATCTTTGATTAATCATTGCTTAGAAACTAATCATCAATATTTCGTTTCAGTCCAATGAATCGAACGGCCCTGTTATGAGGCCGAAATGTAGCCTAAACCGCTATGAATGACGTCGGGGAGTCAACAGCCAAAAAAGCGCCTAATGTTGATATCCGGGAACGAGTGTGTGGCGAGCACCGTCCCATCTTTTTAAAAGGTTCGGAACCTGGTTCCGAACCTTTTTTTTGGTTTCAACTTTTTTGTACTTAATGAAAGTATTTTTATCAACTTTGCTGGTATGAAAGATTTATAAAATCCGAAACCCCAGAATTTTGTTTCTCACTTCGCTCAACTGCGGCTATAACCGATTTCTTTGATCCGATTATAAAAACCTTTTGCTTCGCTCGACTAACCGCAACATAAAGCAGTTCTCTGCTTAGGAGTTTAGAATCTTCCGGTGGCAGTACAACGGCTACTTTATTGAATTCAGAACCTTGGCTACGGTGAATAGTCGTGGCATATCCAATCTCGTGCTGCGGTAATCTGGAACGGGTGATTTCCCTTATACCTTCCTCCGAACGAAAGTATGAACACGAACCAAGCACCACGCCGTCATCTCCGTTGAATAGATCAACGGTGTAGTCATTAACATGAATCACGACCGGTGTTATTGGGGAGTCAGCCTCAGGCAGAAGCTGCTCAGCTCTATGGTTCCAATTTGAGACACCATACCTTCCTTCATTGTTGGCACAAAGAATGCGAAATTCATCAAGTTTGGAAAGTGCAATAGCTGGATCAGGTGCCCCTGAAATTTGACTAAATTCATCACGCATTAATGAATCCAACTGCGGGTCATTTGGATCGTTTATCCATGTAATACATTCTGCACCCGATTGAATAATCGAGACGACATCATCTGACCGACCTTGATTTATGGCATCGCACAATTCACCAATCTTTGCTGTAGATGAACTATTATTCCTTCGATGCACATTGCTTAACTGTACCAAAGCACCAGCCAATGGATCACCTTCTGTGCATAATTTTGCTGAAGCCGAAAAAACTTTCATGAGAGGGAAATCCTTCAGAGGAAAAACATTACTTGGGAAGGATTGAACCAATCCATTAAAGACTGCACCTCCCTGCACCGGGGATAATTGATCCGCATCTCCAATTAGGACAAGTTTGGATTCCTCTTTCAGTGACTCGCATAACTTTGCCATTAATGGAAGATCAACCATGGATGCTTCATCGATGATAACGAGATCATATGGTAGCCGATTTTGCTTATTTCTGATAAAATCAACTGATCCATTTTTCGATCCAAGCAATCTGTGAAGAGTTGAAGCCTTGGCTGAATCAATCAGCTTTTCCATGATTGGAACCGGCAGTTGAAGTTCTTTCACTGTTTCTAGCACAGATTCCCGCATTCGAAAGGCAGCTTTTCCTGTAGGTGCTGCAAGGGCTATCAGATTTTCCGGATTTTCATATGCATAAGCGGCAAGCATGGCCACAATACTCCGAGTCTTCCCTGTTCCCGGTCCGCCAGTCAGCAAAACAAGATCTCGTTGGAGAATCATACCAACGGCAAGTGCCTGATCTTCATCAACCAAAACTGATAGGAATTCTTTAAAAAATGCTTCACTTTCCTTACTGACCTTAACTGAAACTCGGCCAAGTCGTTCACTCAATACTTCCGCAACCTGTTTTTCATATTCAAAGAATCTACGAAAATAAAGTTTTCCATGCACAGTGCTTACGAGAGGAAGATTTTCTTCCTCATTTCCGATTGCAGGAAGAGATTTCCAGTCATCCAATATTTCATTTGCCTCATGGGGTAAAAGATGACTGGAGCCGGAAGCAACTCTTTTGGAAAGTAACCGGGTTAATTTGGAAAGGGACTCACCCTCCTCTCCTCCAATTTTTGTTTTAAAAAAAGAGGAAACCACTGATGCCAAAGCATCAATCTCTAAGTCGTTATTTTTGTTTGCATCTGAATTCATTGGTTAGAAACAAGAAATTTCTCTAAAATTTGAACCGTTTCCAGATCAGGCAAATCATGAAATATTCCGCGATCGGTACCCTTCTTCATTCCACGAACAAACAGGTAATAAACTCCCCCAAAGTTTCTTTCATAACTGTAATCCTTCATTCGGCTGAGCAGAAACCTATGTAATGCTACTGTGTAAATGTGATACTGCAGCACATAATGGTGCGTCAGCATTTCTCTTTCGATTTCGTTCTTTCCAAAACCTTCATTGGTTCCGCCCAATTTATTTGATTTCCAATCAAGGAGGTAGAATTTTTCATTTTTTCTAAAGCTAAGGTCGATTAGCCCTTTCAGGTATCCATCTCCATCTATCTTTCTAGAATCTTCGGCATTAATCCGATCGAGGTATTTTTTTAGTTTCGAATGCTGGGGAATACGCTGGGCTAGTTCCGGAAGAAAACCGGAGGATGTGGGAAAGTAAAATTCCATCTCCTCCAAGCGATCACATTTTTTTAGGAGGCTTAAGGAAAATCCTTTTTCTAATTCCGTTTGCATAACTTCAGTCACCATCTCATAAATGGTGGAAGTCCATTTTTTCGACTCGTACTGATGATCTTCCAGTTTTTTGGAAATGTATTTTTCCCAATTTGAAGAATCCGAAAAATCAAGATGTTCGAATACATCATGCATAAAGTTTCCTGCATTCGCACCTGCAGGAAAGTTAAAAATCGGCATCTGCTCCAAACCAATCAAATCCCCCTGTTGCCCCTGTCCTTCCTGAACACAGTCAAGATCTCTCCCATCAAATCCGACTTGGTTGGAAAGACCGCTGAAAGACTCAACTATTTTAGCTCCTGAAATTTTCCTTTTTTCATCCCATAGCTCGGATTGTAAGTCGAGTACATCACTATCATTAGGGTCATCCTTCTCATAATCAGTACCTTCACTTTGCTTAGGCGAAAACTCTTTGTACTCTGCTGAACCTCCAAGTTCATCGACCCATACCGATGCTTTCTCCGCCAATGAATTTTCTTTTTTGTCGGAATCCTTTTCTTCAGCACCCCAAGAACGCATCATTCTAACTTGAGCGGGAACTCTCGCTTTACTGGAAATTTTGATTGGTGCATGATAAACATAACACCTGGAGGCTGCACGGGTCAGGGCGACATAGAGGACTCGAGCATCCTCCTGCTCTTCCTCCAGATTTCCTTTTTCCTTAGCCTTTTCACTAGCACTCTTTTTTAAATCGACTACCAACTTTCCGTCTTCCCTGTGATACTTGAAGTCATCCCTGTAACCACCTGAGGTAAAAGAGAGTCCTGGGAGAAAGACAAAAGGGAATTCCAATCCTTTTGACTTATGAATTGTAAGGATTCGAATGGATTCAGATTGAGATTCCAACCTCAATTGATACTCATCTTCAGAGATATCCTTTTGCTCCATTTTTGCTCTAAGCCAAACAAGTAAGGACGAAGGTGAGAGCGGATTATTGATTGTTGCCCGATGAAGCACTTCAGCCAAATGCAAAAAATTAGTTACCCTTCTCTCCCCATCTGGCCTGCACAAATTTTGAGGTATTGCATTGGTCTTCCTCAAAAGTTCATGCAACGCGATGTAAACTCCTCTTTTCCTCCAGGCATCCTGACAGTCCCTGAATATGTCGACCCATTCATCCCATTTGCTCGCATTATCGTTCCAAAGTTGAAAATCCATACCTGTCATGCCTAAAAGTCCGGTTGCTAATGCCCGTTTGATTGCACGCTCATTTCTTGCATTCACAATTCCCTCCAAAACCCAAAGAATTTCTTTTGCCTCGACTGAATTAAACAGGCTTACATCAGTAAAAACTACCGCGGCTAGACCTCTTTTCCGGAAGTACTGCCAAACTTTTCGGGCATCTGGATTACTTCTAACCAAAACCGCAATGTCTTTGGGACGGATTTTTCGTTTACCGATCGTACCTTCGGACAAAAGATATTCAATTTCATTAGCCATATCCTTGCGTATTTCCAATCTGGCTTCCTCTGCGTTCGGTTCCTTTTCGTTTTCCCAACAAAGTTCCCGAATCACAAAAGCTGGTTTACTTCCACCCATGAATATTTTCTCACTATCTGCAGGCCCGTTCCTGTTGGGCTGAACCGGAAGGAAAGATAGCTGATCGTGTAGGAAAGGATTGGTGGACTTCTGAAAAAATGCATTGATGGACTCAACCAAGGGAGTAACCGTACGAAAATTTGTGTCCAAAGAATACTTTTGGGCCTTGGTATTTTTCGCGAATTCAAAATATGCTTCAAGATCAGCTCCCCGAAAGCGATAGATCGATTGCTTAGGATCTCCGATTAAGAAAAGCCAATGATCGCGTTTTTGCCCAAACAATCGGCTAAATATTTTAAACTGCACCGGATCAGTATCCTGAAACTCATCAATAAGAGCTGCATCAATTGAATTCCGAAGAGTATCTCTCAACGACTGTCCATCCACACTCTCACTATTGACTGCTTTGGCAGTAATGCTCAAAAGATCATCAAAAAAGACTACTCCCCTTTTGGTTTTCCATTGGCTAATTTTATCCTCGAGATAACGAATACAGTCGACACGAACTGCTCGACCAAAAGACTCAAGGACTCCCCAAAAGTAATCAGCCTCCCGGGCAAAGGAGGGAATCTCTCTTTCTCTAAACTCCGCTTTAGCTCTAAGTTTGGACTCACGCATTTCGTTTAAAATCTCCATGCCAGCAGGAGAAACTTCACGCTTTATCAGGCATTGATTTAAGATACGGGTATGTCTAGCAAGCTGAGTTTTTGCACGGGCATCTTTTCGGCTCAGGCAATTAGAAACATATTCTGAATAGTCGGCTTTTCCGGCTAACCAAGCATTTTTAAGCTTTTCAAAGCTCTCCTTAAGATCTTCTATTGTTGCTTGAAATCCTACCCCCTCATTCTCACTAAATCCGAGAACATAATCCTGGGTTCTTGGGAGTCCGTTGAAGAAATCAACCATTTCTGAAAATTTCAATTTGCTCGTCGATGCAGCAGCAGACACCACTGGATCTGCTGCTGCAAAAGTTTCGCGCCAATACTCTTCAACCCCCTCCTTGATCATTTCCTTTGAAGCTTTATTCAATTCTGCCTCAAAAAGGGAACGGGTTTCAAAGGAGTTTTCGTTAAGTACGCAATTGCAAAACCCATGAATCGTGCTGATGATAGCCTCGTCAAAGCAGATTATAGCCAACCTAATTCTGCGTATGCATTCTTCTATTGGAACTTCTTTAAGAGTACGAAGTCTTTTAATGACAGCGTCTTCATTTGGTTTTGGTTCACAGATTAATGTCTCATAAGTTTCAACCAGCAAACTGCGAATCCGATCGCATAGCTCTTCGGTTGCCGCAGTTGTAAAAGTAACAGTAAGAATTTTTCCGACTTCAACGCCCTCCTCTGCCACAAGACGAAGAAATATACGGGCTAAGGCATAAGTCTTACCCGTCCCTGCACTGGCTTCGAGAAGAGTGACTCCCTTTTCTAGCTTAGTACTGGCAGAATCAAATGCCTGTATTGAACTCATTGATTTAATCCCTTTTCTGCTCCTTTATTTCTATAAATTTTTCGTATATTTCGAAGGCAAGATTTTCGAATTCCGGATCTTTGAAGGGTTCATCCCGAAAGCATAGTTGATTGGCTGAATCTTCCCCCTCACCCCTTTGATGCTCTCCAGAAACCCACTTTTTCCTTGCTTCGATAATCCCCTTGGTCTCGTTACTAAGATCATCTTTAGCTTTTTCCCCCTTTGATTTATTTTGCTCATTACAGGCAAATGCGTAGGAGCTTTCCGGAAAAAACGGCAAAGGCTTACGCATACCTCTCTCATAAATCGAGATCAAATTGCTTATTTCACCGAGGGCCGTTTCCTTTTGAAGTGGCTGGAGGGAGAGAAACTTTTTATCCAGTGAGTAAAATCTTGTTTCCTTGCCACCTTCTTGAAATGCAGACGCAAACAAATGCCTAATCCAGGTTCGAATACGGTCTTTTCCCTTGGTCTCTTTTACGCAACGATATAAGACCTGTTTTCCATTTATAAAAGGCCCCAATTCCCCTCGAATGCGAATTCCTTTTAATTCCTGATTAATGGATACCGGTTCCTCTTTATTTCCAGTTAAATCATCCTTCCATCTCTCAACAAACTCCTCCACATCCCGCTTTGCATCATTAAACCAGACCTCGCCCAGACTGAGAGGTGGCAGGCTTCCTTCCGCTTTTTCGATATCAAAAAAATTGGTATCGTCATCGTTCTCTAAATCTAGGGCAATGCCAAGCAAACGATGTTTGATTGCGTATTTTTCGAGATTTCCGAGTTCAAAAGGCTCGCATTCTTCGGGTGGGGAATCCTCATCCCACAAACTCATTCCAAGTCGCTGCTTCAAAAATGACTCAGCCGGACTTTCAAAAAATTGTATAAGTTGTTCCATCGTCAACTCACTCAAACTCTCCTCTGGTTCTGACATTTCAGTAGAAACGAAAGGTTGAATTTCCCTATCAGGAGAAAAGAGAGCCTTAGCAGCCTCAAGATTATCCATGGAATAAGAACGCGGAAGTTTTTGTCCTGTAAAATTCTCCTCGCTGAATGGATGAAGGGTCTGATCACGCACCCATTTATCCCTCGCTTTTTTGGTCTTTCCATCGATCTCTCCGAAGTCAAACAACTTATCAAGGCTATCCAACAATTCGTTAACTACCACAGATGGAGAAATCTTTTGGTTTTGATGGATTGATTGCCCAACATAGCTTATATAGAGATGTTCCCGGGCACACCAAAGTGTTTCAAGGAAAAGGTAACGGTCATCATCTCTCGTTGATCGGTCTCCCGCTTTTCTTGTGCCTGAAAGATCAAAACCGAATTTCCTAGTTTGTCTTGGAAACGTACCTTCATTCATTCCAATCAGGCAAATAATTCTTGCATTTACACTCCTCATCGGACGGAGTCCGCAAAAAGTAATTCCCGAAGTAAGAAACTGCCCCTTCGGCGAACCCACCTCCAATACATTTTTCAAATGATAGCGAATTACCCGCAAAGGAACCACTGAATCATTGGCCAGTTTCGAATATTCATTCCCGAGATCCATGATCGCATCCTGAACTCGTCTACGATCTAAAAAAGTATCATTATCGGAAGGAAAGAATCTTTCTGTAAGATTTTTAAGAAACTTTACCCATAAAGTGAGAGTCTTAGGTTCAGATGATTTTTGCTCCAATTCTATTAATCCACCAATTATCCTGTAGAGTTTTCCTAATCGATTGGCATTTTCTCCCTCAATTTCATCGAAGGGCAAAACAGAATCCCACATGCGATCTCCATTCGAACGCATGCAAAAGCCTAGAGCCATCCGCTCAAGCGCGTAGCACCAAGTATGCTCGTTTGATTTGATGGAACCAAATCGCTCGCGGTGCTCCCTGTTCAATCCCCAATGGATATGACATTGTTTAACCCAGTGACGAAATGTCTCCACATCCTCGTCATCCAGTTCGAATTTTTTTCGAAATACAGATGAATCAATCAAGTCTAAAACATCACGGTTCGTTGCCCGTCCTTCAAAAAATTCAAGTAAATCAAAGAAGCAGTCGACCAGATGACTTTCCTGACGCGGTTCTCGATCGACGATTGAAAACGGAAAATATTGCGGCATGTTCTTTTCCATTCCTCCAAATGTTGCCCGGATATAAGGTGCATAATCCTCCGGATCCGGCATCATCACAATAATATCCTTGGGGCGAAGAGTTGAATCCTCGGCAAATCTTCTGAGCAAATAATCTCGTAAAACTTCCGCTTCGCGCATGGGTCCATGACAACTATTAATTACAATTGATTCGTCTTGCTTAATGATGTCCCTCGTTCCTTCCGGCTGACTGGAAAAAACCTCAAATGTCCATCTTTGAAGCCGTGCCAGTGCAGAATCCCCATCAGGTTCACGAAAATTCAAAGGGTAATCATGGGCATTTCGATCGACTAACAGATTAAAGAATTCCCTTCCTGTTCGACCAAGAGACCCAATCAACGGGTTTCCAGTATCCACATCCAACTCACCCTCGGAAACCTCTCTGTTAGCCAGATCCCGTGCACGCTTCATCGACCGGTTTTTCCATTTTTCCAAATCTTTCTCGGATTCCACATCTCCCCACATTACCGGTGCGGGTTGCAAAGCATAAAAACGCAGACATCGCACTCGTCCAAAGATCTGCAAAACATCAAGGAAAATGGGAGGCAATGTAGAAACCCCAAATACTGATAATCTCTCGGGTAATAAATTCTGGTCTAAAGGAATTCCCTTGGGGTCCAATTTCTGTATGAGCTCGGGCAACGAATCTTGACCAAATGCATTACGCAAGGACCGCCATAAAACCCCCTGCCATCTGTTTGAGCCATCCGGATGTTTTCCTGCCTGCCAGTCCAGTATCATTTGTGGACGGTAGGTCTGATATGAATCGTAAAGCGTCGCTATCTGTCTGCATAGCCGAAAAGATCGATCCGCATCCACTCCACTTGTTTCACTCGCCAAATACCTTGAAATTTGTAAAAATTCATTCTTTTGAGTTTTGATTAATTCAGGCAATAATTGGAAGATTTTCCAAGCCATAGCTTCCTTAGTGTACGGATTTTTATCGGGCCCTTTCCCCATAAAGCCTTTGAGAATCATCCATATTGTTTCCTCGGGGAAACGAAATTTTGCATTGGCAAATATCCCAAGTTTATCCGCCATCTGTAATTTCAGCCAGGAACTCATTCCCCTGCTTTGCACAAGAAATTCTTCCATCCTGAAGGGGTTGGAAAGTGGGGTTTTCAAATCTTCCGCACATTTTTTAACCAACTCCTCCGGATCATTAGAAGTGTACAATATGATCCCCTGCCCGAGTATTAATTGATCATTATTTTCTTCTATCTGGCAATCCGGAAAAAGATTAAAATCCTGTTGTTTTGAATTGGTCAAAGTAAAGTGGTTATCTATTTCCTTTCCTAAAGGCAAACCTATGAAAAAGATATTAGATAATAAATAAATTACTGAATTATAAATGTCCAACCATCAGGATTTAGGCTCATTTATTTTTCATGAATTTGGGCAATTTGTTTAGGAGTTGCTCGTGATTAATCTGCCTAATTTTTTCTAGAGTCGCCAAGATTAAACATTCGACTAAAGTATCTAAATTTTGGCTTGGAAAGTATCCATTATCTCACCAAAAATAAGACTTCCCTTAATCCTTTTTTTACTTCTAGACTGGTGGACCCAAGGCTCGAAAGTCTTGTTGATCCGCAATCCTTTTGGCCTCAACTGATGAAAGATAAAAGGAATCAACAATGAAACCAACCCTTCCAATATCTAAGCGATCGGCATCCATGCAGGTGTTGACGGTTTCGCACGCGGTGGTTTTCCCATCGGTATGAATTTCGCAGGCGTAGAAAAGCTTTTCAAACTGATCATCATCAAGATCTATGAACGATCGGTGCTTTTTGGCAAATTTTGCACCACGCAGACCATGATCTGGATCGATCTGATCATTCTGACGCATACAATCATGGAAATAAGCAAAATAGGATACTACGCTTTTGTCCGCACCAGTAAACTTAGACAAGTAGAGCCCATTTCGTTCAACTGTCTTCCAATGCTTTATCCCATGAATTGAACTACCATAAAAAGGTGATTTATTTTGCAATAATTCAATCAGCTTGTGATGCATCCTCTGTTATTTTCAAAAACTAACCGATAATTGCAAAATAATTGATTCTGTAAGAAGGCGAAACTTAAACATTTATAATCGATCTATTAGAGGGAATTCCTCCCTCTTTTTCATAGTTACTCATTTTCACTCCTGTACTTAAAAAGAAGATTGGGTGGAATATGACATTTCTCTTTTGGATTTTTCTTAAGCCTAAACTGATGCTCTTCTCTGCTAGGCAAGAACGAAGTCAACGGAAGCACTTCCACTAGTATTTGATCCGAATCTTCTCTGGCTTCAATCATTTTCCTTACGGATTTGAGGTGAGTTTCTTCTTTGCTGTAGATTCCCGTCCGATACTTTTTACCAACATCCGGACCTTGTTGGTTCAGACTGTACGGGTCAATAATTTCAAAAAATTTCTCTATTAATTGAGTAAGCTTTAATTGGACCGGATTAAAGCTTGTACGGACACATTCAGCATAACCGTCATAATCAACATCATGAGAATTGGTTGAACCGTTTGCCCTGCCCGCTTCAGTACTGAAAACTCCAGGAATGTGACGAATAAACTCCTGAACTCCCCAAAGACAACCACCCGCCAAATAGATTTCCTCCTCAGATACTTTTAAGTTCATTGAATTTAAAATTAGAATAAAAGTCGGAAAACTTTAAGCTAATATTAATCTAACCCAAAAAAGTGCTTAACGATTGTAAAAGGAAAGCAAACATGATTTTTAAATGAAATGTTAACCATAACAAAATCTTTAGTTTACTTTTCATTGGTCATGATTTCGATCTCTCTTAAGCAAAGAGGATATGCTGCAGATGAATTACCCGCGCTCACAGTAATGGGCCAAGAAACTGCCAATCAGCGCCCTGTCACGACCTATGAGACACCAATCTCAAACTTGGACTTCGATCCACGCGTAGACATGCAATCACGCAACATGGCAGAAGCACAGGGCGATATTAGTATTCGAGGCGGAACTTTTGAGAATACTGGAATCAGTGTTGGTAGTGCTGTTCTCCATGATGCACAAAGCGGACATTACTACACTGAATTACCGATTGCTCCGGAGATGCTTGGGGAACCCAGAATTTTAACTGGTGCTGATAATGCACTGCATGGATTCAATAGCGGGGTGGGAACCGTCTCCTATACATGGAGTGAAATGGTCAATGAAGGAAGTCTAACCCTCGGAGGGGGAGAGAATGACTTAAACTTCCAAAGGCTTCATCAGGCTATTACTCGGGCTTACGAATCCAAGGATTTGCAATGGGGAGCGGAGTTTGAAAGCTCTCGGTCTGAAAGCGACGGAACCATAGATCTGGGTGATCATGATTTTTCTCGTACTACCGGAAGGCTTCAACTTTTAGGTCAAAATTCTCAAACGGACTTATTTGCTGGATACCATCACAAGATATTCAGTTGGCCAAAACTTTACACTGCCCCGTTTGGCACCTACGAAACTGAGAACATCAAGGCACGCTTATTTGTTTTCAATCACAAGCTTAAATATAACAGTGAAAGCTTTATTGAGGGTAATCTTTACAGTAGACGGATTACTGACAGATACATCTATCACGCAAACCCGGCAGACCTTTATTTGAGTGAGTCAAAGGTTTACTCATTCGGATTAAGTGGCTTCCACCAATTTGAAGAAAATTTAGGATTAAATTATAAATCCCAAGGTACAAAAGATAAAATGGACTCCACATCATTGAGATTTGGATTCACGGACAGAGAATATTACAAAGCTACGCTACTCCCCCAATACCGTGTGGTCATAAATTCAAATGAATCAATTACCTGTAAACTTGGAACCTCCTTCGATTATTCAAACAGAAACGGGTCGAAATTCTCTCCTATCGGAGAGATTGGTTTTTTGCGGTCGGATAATTTATTGGACTCTGAATTTTTATACATCTCTTTTGCCCAAAGTACCCAACTTGCGAGTTATTCAGCCATTGCTAGTGACCCTACAGGCTTCCTCTTTGGTGGAAACCAAGATTTAGGACGCGAAGTTTCCAAGAATCTCGAAACTGGTCTAAAGATTACAAGAGATAAATGGAAATTAGACTCATCCTTTTTTTATCGTTGGGATGATGATTTAACAGATTGGACTTTTGAGGCAGATAATAGGAACCGAAAGGCCAACCCCATAGATGTTGAAACTTTTGGTTTTGAGCTAATTGCATCACATAAATTTGATTCTTTTGATGCGCTTGCCAGTTACACATATCTGTCCAAAGATGAAAAATATGGCTCCTCCACTATAAAAGGAAGCTTCTATGCCCTGAATTTCCCAAAACATCGAGCAACTTTGGGAGTGATTTGGAATCCAACCGATGTGCTCCAAATAAGACTCGATAACGAGTGGAGAGAACAATATGAAAACAGCATTAGATCCGGCCCGGATGATACCGTTTACAGCCACTTTGCAGCTAGTTATTATCCAAATCAATTTAAAAGTCTGGAAATTTTCCTTTCCTACGACAAACCTTGGGATGAGGATTTTCAGGATATTCCAGGTACCCCTGGTCGTGGAGATCAATTCTCACTGGGTGCGACCTACAGTTGGTAAAAATTTATCGATTCATTGATTAGGCGGTTAGAGATATGATCTACCTCGCCATCGTTTCTGTCATCTGGGCTTTTTCCTTTGGTCTAATTGGGAATACTCTAGCTGGAATAGATTCGTATCTGATTGGAACACTAAGATTGTGCATTGCTTCTTTAATATTTCTTCCATTTCTCAGATACCGGAAGATAAAAACCAACGACCGAATTAGACTATTTATCTATGGTTCAATACAGTTCGGCCTGATGTATACCTGCTACATGAGGGCTTATCATTACCTTCCCTCTCATCTGGTAGCGATCTTCTCTATTTTAACTCCAGTATATATTGTTTTCATTCATGACATAAGGCAAAGAACCTTTTCAAAACATTATTTGTGGATTGCTTTTCTTTCCGTTCTCGGAGCTGGCTGTATTAAGGCAAAAAACTTTCCGAGTGGTGATATATGGATGGGCTTTGGCTTGATGCAATTAGCCGGAATTTCATTTGCTTTTGGCCAAGTCGCTTATCGGGACTGGAAGAGCAAAAACTCCAAGGTCAAAGACCTTTCTATTTTTGCCTTTCTCACATTGGGTGGAACATTTGGTATTGGTATTTTTAGTTTCCTCTTAACGGATTTTAATTCGATCGAGTTGTCGACAGACAATTGGAAGTCGATTGTCTACTTGGGTTGTATAGCCTCCGGAGCCGGATTTTTCCTGTGGAACAAGGGTGCTTCTCAAACAAATCCCGGTACTTTAGCTGCTTTTAATAATGCGGTGGTACCAATTGCAGTCCTTTTTTCACTCTTTTGGTTCGAAGAAAAAAAAGATATAGAAAACCAAAACTTGATCCGGTTAATCATTGGAAGTACGTTGATCTTCATTGCAGTATTTCTTTCGCAGCGAAAGAACTAACAATAGAAAAAACCCGTTTAATTGGTTCTCTCGGAAATAACAATTGCAACCCGCTGACCGCCAATCTTCATCATTACGGTTATTGGGAATGCACCATCCGGAACCGCACTCGAGGTAAACTTAGCCGTACTCCGATCGAACTTCAACCAATTAGGAAGTGGCTCTCCAGATTGCAAGGTAACATCGACAGCACTCGGTTGCTCGGTTACCATGGATGAAACTTCAGCCGGTAAACCAAAGGAAAAACCGGTACCTGAGACACTGGAATCGGCAGGCACACTGACCGCAACCAAACCAACCGTAGAAGTATCCGGTCGGTCCAATAAGTCCACTGCTAAACCATTCGAATTACCGGAGGAACCAGCACCTGCGTCTCCTCCAGATCCGCTTCCTCCACCTCCACTTTTCCCTCCAGAACCACTAGAAGATCCGGCTGGTGCAGGTGCGGAGCTTGATCCTCCAGAAGATGAACTAGCAGATGGTGCTGTCGAACCACCGCCAGAGCTAGGAGACGAGGAAGGACTCGAACTTGCTTCGGGTGCAGAACTTGATGCGGGTGCAGAACTTGGTGCGGGTGCAGAACTTGGTGCGGGTGCAGAACTTGGTGCGGGTGCAGACATACCACTAGGACTTGGAGAACTTGAAGGCAGAGGAGTTGGACCTGGAACTGGATTTGCTACCGGAGCGGAGGGACCAGGGAGCGAAGATGGAAGAATGGAACTGGGTGCTGCAGAGGGAAGAACCGGGGAAGGAGGAGGACCACCCGAAATCATCGTGGTCAATTTCATGCTACCGATTCCAGAAACTCCGGAGTTTTCAATAACCAGTGCG
>JAYYRA010000034.1:0-10711 GCA_036127675.1 Verrucomicrobiota bacterium | reverse complement strand
AAACATGGTTCCCAATGGTGCCGCTTCAGTCTTCCACCCCATGGGGAGAATCAACAAACCGGGATGGGTCGTAATCCGGAAAAGTATTTCGCCTTTACCCGCAAATTCCTTGCCCAAGCAAAAGAAGAAAAGAAGCCTTTCTTCCTCGCCGCCAATGCTCATGACCCGCATCGCTATTGGGCGAGGCATCCCGATGAAACTTCCCACTGGATCAACCAAATGATGGGGGATGGCAAATGGAAACCTTTTCCGAACGGGAAACCTTACCCGGACCCGAAGTCCCGCTTCACACCCGAACAATGCCCAATACCCCCCCCCTATCCAAGCGAATCAAAAATTCAGAAAACGATTGCGACTTACTATGACTCCGTTAATCGAATGGACCAAGTCGTCGGGGAAATTATCCAAGCACTTCAAGAGAGTGGACTTGCCGACAACACCCTAGTGATCTTTCTTTCCGACCATGGAATGGCTTGGGATCTGAGCAAATGGTCTCTTTATCCGTCGGGCGTACGCACCCCTATTATTATTCGCTGGCCCGCGAAAGTAAGATCGGGCCAAATTGATTCGCAATCCGTAGTCTCAGTGGTTGATATCGCTCCTACTATTGCCGAACTTTGTGGATTGCCCCCACTGAAAAAAACCGACGGGCAATCCTTTTCTGCTCTATTGACAGATCGACCATTAAAATGGCAGAGGACCACGGCATTCAGTTGTTTTAACTACATGAACAACCATGCTGAAGTCGACGATTCGATTCCCTTTTTCCATTCAGATTTATCCAAGCAATTCGACCAGTATCGACCTTCTCGGGCTTTAAATACCGGTTCGTTTTGTTATGTCTGGAATGGATGGGCCGATGGAAATACACCCTTGCCTAAAACCATGCTCGGGGAATTCCACTGGATACTCACTGAAAGGACCAAGACTTCCACTGACTCAGTCATGGCAGATTACCTCAAGACTAAAGATTTCATTGAATACAGAACTCAAGAAGAATTGTACGACCTCTCCACTGACCCTGGTTGTCAGATCAATCTTGCAGGTCAAGGTAATTTTAATGATACCGTAAAAAAATTCCGGAATCGCATGAAAAAGGTTTTACAGAAGACCCAAGATCACGAACTTGATAACTTTCTTTCCTTTATGAACAACCAATGAGAACCCTAAAATTGAAACGAAACTTTAGTCGATTTCCTCCGTTGGTGCTTATACTAATAAGCTTTAATCTTTGGGGAAGTGAGCGAAAGCCCAACTTCATAATCGTCATTGGAGACGATGTGGGTTGGGATGCCTTTGGTTGTACCGGGATGAAAGAGGCAAGGACTCCCGCGATCGATCAGTTAGCTAGAGAATCCACCATGATGTCCCGTTTTTACTGCAGCGTTTCTCAATGTGCTCCTCTTCGGGCCGAGCTTTATACCGGTTTACTGCCCAAGAACAATGGGGTGCTGGCCAATGCAAAGAAAGAGAAGAGGGTTGGGGTTAAAAACATCGCCGATTTCCTCATTCCCCTGGGCTACAAGGTTGGCCTGTCAGGCAAGAAACACTTTGGCCTGGGCACGGCGAAGATCGATCCAATCCCGGGGTTTGCATCCGGAGCAAATGGTTCCAACCAAGTTCATAATTTCGATGGAGTCGAAGCATACATTTCTGAAGCGAAGAAGGGAGCCCTTTCCTTTTGCGTAATCATCGGAGCGACGCATGCCCACCATCCCTGGGACCATGGGAAAGAATCTAATTTCCCGCTAGATGAAATTCAATTAAGACCCCACTACATTGACACACCAACAGCCCGACAGGCAGTAGCAAAACATGCAGCCGAAGTAGAAGTGTTGGACCAGCAAGTCGGCGAGACCCGTGAACTCATGAAGAAGATGGACTTGGAAAAGGATACGATCCTGATCTTCCTGAGCGAACAAGGAATTGCCATGCCCCGAGGCAAGTGGTCTCCATACGAGCATGGATCGAGGGCCCTTTGTCGTGCCCACTGGAAGGGACGAATCCTACCCCGCAAAACCAATGCACTCGCGATGTATTGTGATATCGTCCCGACCTTGGTCGATTTCGCAGGTGGCGAGGATCCTCTTCTGGATGGCAATTCACTTATGGGTTTATGGACGGACAAGAGCATAAAAGATCATCGCAAGGAAGTTCTAATTTCCAATGTCCACCCGTTCTGGCAAAAGGCTATCGTAACCGAAACCTACAAACTGATCTGGACCGGGCATCCTGAAAGGGAACATATTTGGAGGAACTTCAACTCCAAAGGGAAGTTCTTTGCTAAGCCCTGGGCGGAATGGATGGAAAAGGCCAATTCCAATAAAAACGCTGCCCGCAAATTGGAACGGGTCCTTCAACCCAAAGCCTTCGAGCTTTACGATGTCGTTTCCGACCCTTATGAAACCAAAGATCTTGCATCCAAAGCCAGCCACGAACAGCGAATCAAGACCCTGCATCAGAAGCTAAAGGCTCTAATGTCCGCATGCGGAGAATCAACCATCCCACCTCAACTTAGCCATCGAAACTAAAAGAAAAACCAAACGAAATAATCCCACTTCATCATCATGAATGCTTTCAAGTTCACTTTTATCCTGGTCTCCATACTTGCAGCCTTTTGCCTTCATGGCAAAGTGGCCAAACCCAATATTCTTTGGATAACCAGCGAGGACAACAGCATCGAATGGATCAGTTGTTACGGTAGTAAGAACGCAAAGACTCCTCATATCGATCAACTTGCAAAAGAAGGCTTACGCTACCTATACTGCTTTGATAACGGAGCGGTCTGTGCCCCGACCCGATCCTCCTGGATCACCGGTATGCACTCCATCTCCAACGGAACCCAACCCATGCGCAGCGGTTTTGAGATTCCTTCATCTATCAGTTTCTACAACGAACTCCTGCAAAAGGCTGGTTACTTCACCAGCAATTGTTCGAAAACTGACTACAACCTCAGAGCTCCCGGTGGTCGCAACCCCAAGGACTTCTGGAACTATTCCGGAGGAGACTATGCCGGAACTTGGAAACTGCGGAAAAAAAGACAACCCTTTTTCACCGTGTACAACATCGGGGATAGCCATGAATCCCGGGCCTTCGGCGATCATAAGGACGAATCCATTGACCCCAAGGAAATGATTCTCGCTCCCTACCATCCGGATCTTCCCGAAATGCGAAATACATATGCCAAGTATTCGAGTGCCATATCCAAAATGGATTCCCTAGTGGGGCAAGCGATCGAAAACCTAAAACAGGACGGACTTTATGAAGACACCATCATTGTTTACAACTCCGATCATGGTGGGGTGCTTGCCCGCAGTAAACGATTTCTATATTCAAGCGGAATCCATTGCCCCTTGATTGTCCGCATTCCAGAAAAATGGAAGCATCTTTACCCAAGGGGGAAAAGTCCGGGGGCAACCATCGACCGAATTGTCAGTTTTATCGACATGCCCAAGACCTGGGTCAGCTTGACCGGGGCTGAAATGAAAGATAATTTCCAAGGTCGGATCTTTCTCGGTCCGGAGACCGAACCCGAGTCCAAGTACCATTTCTCTTGGCGGGGGCGGGCAGACGAACGCTTTGATTGTGTACGGGTGATGCGGGACAAACAATTTGCCTATCATAAAAACTATGCACCCTTCGCCCCCAACGGACAGTACCTCGCTTACATGCACAACATGAAAGCGACCGGTGCTTGGGAAAGATACCACCAAGCTGGAAAAACCAATCAAGTAACCGGCCGGTTCTTCGAGCCCCGCCCATCCGAGGAATTCTACGATAATTTCCAGGACTTTCACAATATCGACAACCGGATTGCAGACTCTAAACATCAGGCCAAAATAAAGGAATTAAAGCAGGAGCTTCGTCGACAGCAACTGAAGTACTTTGATTCCGGTCTCATCCCCGAGGAAATGAGAAAACGCATTACAAGCGAAAAAAAGACCACCGTGTATGCCTTTGTCCGAGACCCCAAGCTCTACCCACTGGCTCAGTATCTTGACTATGCCGACCTTGCATTGGCTCGCAAGAAGGGCAACCTAAAGACTTTATCCAAGGGCTTGCATGACTCCGACCCCGTTATCCGCTATTGGTCCGTAGTTGGCTTGCTACTTCTGGAAAAGCGAGCTCAACCTGCCCTATCCGGACTCAGGAAAGCCCTCAACGACTCGGATGAGATCCCTTCTCTTGCCGCTTGGGCGATCTTCAAGGCGGGTGACAAGGATTTTGCCAAGCAATGGATGCTCCGGGAAATCACTGAAAATCCGGGAAACAAGATGCTGGCAAATGTTCTCGACTGGATGGATAGGGACAGCTTTTCGATCCTTGCCAAGATCCCTGAAGAAAAACTGCCTCAACGCGGTCTACTCAAGGACATTGTGAAACGCTACCAGGCTCGAATTTAAGATTAGGTGGAATAAGGTAAAGGTATTTGGATAGACGGATCCTTCCATTTGCTTCCGCCTGAACGCCTTCTTTTAAAAGTAATTCTCTTTTTTTATCCGTACCCAAAGCATAGCCTCCGATCTCACCGTTGCTCTTGATCACCCTGTGACACGGCACTTTCATCAAGTGAGGATTTCGGTTCATCGCCTGCCCCACCGCCCGGTACGCAATGGTTCCTAAGGCATGTGCCAATTCACGATAAGTGGAAACCTTGCCTTTTGGAATCTGCATCAAAAGTGCATGGCATCTTTGATCGAAGGTTAGGGTTTTCTTCATCTTTGATCTCTTATCATGATCCTTCGCGTATCGGACTCGTCAACAAAGATTTTTGTTTTTGATAAGTATCGAGCGATCCCTTTACGGAATTGGCTTTAGTATAAATTCCATTGACTCTGAGCGAAAAGATGTGAGCGTCAATAAATGCTCTTCATTCAACGCACCCTGACCGCCGTATTCTTACTCGTCGGTTTTCTTTTCACGACATTGGCCAGCAACGGTCAAACTTCAGCCTCGAACTCCGGAGATACAAACGAAAACCCTAAGATCTATGAAGCCATTGGGATGATGTTCGCTCAAGGTTCGGGTTTGGGGAAAATGGAATTCACCGAAAAACAAATCGACCTTATCCTTGGGGGCATGAAAAAAGGAATTATACTGGGTAAGACCCCTGCTGAATATCAGGCCTTACAGCCAAAGGTTCAGGCGGTCATGATGCAAAAGATGCAACTTGCCCGAGAAGCCGAGCAAGCGGAGATGGCAAAGGAAGCGGGTGGTAATAAAGCAAAAGGAAAGGAATTTCTCGCCCTGTTAAGCAAACAAGAAGGCGTAAAAAAAGATCCTTCAGGTTTCTATTATGAAATTCTTAAGGAAGGCGAAGGCCCCAGTCCGACCTTGAGCAACACCGTCCGACTTCACTACCACGGCACCCTGATTGACGGTACCGTCTTCGATAGTTCAGTGGATCGTGGCCAACCCGCAAGTTTTCCAATGAATGGAGTAATTAAGGGCTTTTCCGGGGGGCTCACCAAGACCCAAGTCGGTGGCAAGATAAAAATTTATATTCCCAGCGAGCTTGGCTACGGAGATAATCCCAGACCAGATGGTAAAATCAAGCCCGGAGATACTCTGATTTTTGACTGTGAGTTGCTCGAGATAAACTAAACAAAATCTTAACTACCCTTTTTCAAATAGGGCTTTAATTGAGAGATGAGCTTTTCAGTCCTTAAAGATACCCCTTCAGCATTAAGATGGTAAATGGTATCGAAGAAATATTCACTTCCGAGCATTGAATCATTGTAATTTCCCACAACTTCGACTCCCATAGAATTCCAGAAATTACGAATAATTTGGATATTTGCATCAACTACTGCGTTTCCAAAATAATCGGGATTTGCAAAAGTGTTTGGCCACGAAGCCAATATCTTAACATCTCGATTACGACAATACTGAACGAAATTTGAAAAGATATCTTTAACATCATTTGTTATCGTGAGCTGAGAAGTTATGGATGACAAGGGTGACGCAATTAATTCTTTTTTACTAATGTGAAGGCCTTTATTTGACCGTATATTTCCATTCTCATCAATTAACCAGTTGCACCTGTAAACATTTTTATCAATGAGTGGATTTATGTGGCATAGAACTGCGTCCCTAAAATTGGAAAATGGGACACTAAGAGATAAATGTCTCTGAACAATGAATGGTAATCTTTCCTTAAATTCATGCTGATAACTCATTAGCAGATTTAGATAGGTAAGATCAACAAAACCACTTCTTTCAAATCGGAAGTGCTCATATTCCCAGTTCATTATTACAAGATCCCCCGACGATAGATGACCTTTCATTAAATCTAGAATTAACTCTGGACCTATTCCAGCAGCCCACCCAAGATTTAGGGAAGGTGTTCCTGTAGATTCAGAAAACTGTTTAGAATCAACTCCAAAAAGAACATTCGATCCACCTACAAAAAGAACTTTTGGGCTTTCGTATTTAAACTTTGCAGAGTCTAATTTAGCGTCAATAATAGACTGGGTGAAAATTGCATTGGGTACAGGCTTATCTTTTAAAAAAATTAACAAAATCTCCCAAGAAATAACAGAAGTGAAAATGCCTAACAAAAGGACAATTAAATTTTTGAAATTGGTAAACATCATCAAAATCGGAAATAAATAAAATCGTAAGACAAAGTCTCGAATGAAACCTTAATGCCAAAGAAAAATAATAGACCGCAAAGAAAAATTATTTTGAAAGATGGCATTGCAATATCCGAGTCCTCTTTGGGATTGAATCCAATCAATTGATAGGCATTGGGGGCAAACCAGACGATAACGAGAAGAACTGGAAGAAAAACAATTAAGCCTAAGTCAACCGCGTGATTGGGAAAAAGACCGGTAAAAGAAACTAACTTTCCTATTGGTAAAAATTCAAATGATCTAGGCAAAGAAATTCCGTTTAAACCAATCAGAGATTTGATCATTTCGAATGCAGAATCCATCTTCTCAGATCTAAAAAATACCCAAGCGACATTTACTACGACAAAAGTAACAAAACTCGCTAGAAGGTTCTCTAACAAAGAACTGGTTTTTTGGACATTATTTTTAGATATACCACGAAAAAAGTGGTAAATCCCAATCATGCATCCGTGAATAAGACCCCACATAATAAAAGTCCAACCAGCCCCATGCCATAGTCCTCCCAAAATCATAACCAGCATAACATTAAAAACTCCCCGATTTACCCCGAGACGATTTCCACCTAGAGGTTTATAAAGATAATCACGCAAAAATTCTGACAAAGTAATGTGCCAACGCCTCCAAAAATCAACAATGTTGACGGCTTTGTAAGGAGAATTAAAATTTAGTGGCAAACGAAGACCAAGCATCAAACCAAGCCCAAGTGCCATTTCAGAATATGCAGAAAAATCAAAGTAAATCTGCAAACCAAAAGACAAGACTGCTACCCAAGCTTCAGCTAATGACAAAGAAATTCCATCTGAAGATACACTGAATATTTCATCAACTAGCGGGCGAATTCCATCAGCAAGACAGGACTTTTTAAAAAGCCCAATTGAAAATAAACAAATACCGCTCCAAAAGCTTTTACTACTTAATCTTCCCAATGCACCTTTTTGAAGTTGCGGAATCATCTGCTGGCAGCGAACGATGGGTCCGGCAATTAACTGAGGAAAAAAGGAAATGAATGTACAATAATGAGTAAAGCTAGGAGTAGTCACTTTTCCTTTCCTAACATCAACCAGATAAGCAATTTGTTGAAAGGTAAAAAAAGAAATAGCAAGTGGAAGAGTAAGATTTAATGAGTACTCCAAATGGAAGTTGGAAGTAATAAAATCAGCATATTTGTAGATCGCCAGAACCAGCAAGTTACAAGTTATGCCCAAAACCAGAAGATAATAACCACTTCGGCTCATAGCCCTTTTTTCAATCCCAAAGCCAAGCCCATAATTTATTAAAATAGATAAAATAAGAAGTGGCAGGTGTTGCCATCCATGAAAGCCGTAAAAGAAAAAAGAGGCCAAAATGATCCACCAACTGGTGAGATCAACCGATTTGAACCGAAAAACTAAAAGCCCAACAACGACTGCAGGAAGAAAATAAAAGAGAAATGACTGCTCATTGAAAAGCATGGTGTAAAAATACTTTCAGAAAATTACCCCGGCACCACAAGTTTTGTCATGAGGTTCACAAAGTAAGCACCCACCATGACATCCCACACTCTTGGTTCATTGATAACCGAAGAACGGAAGTCATCGTGATGATTCCTAAGATTATCCAACCTCTCTTGTAGGTTACCATCACCCAGATCTGGACCTCTCGCAATGATTACCCTCGTAGGTTCACCGACTGTATGGGAATCAATAAATTTCATTCGATCAAAAATAAAGGGTAATCCTCCAGGCTGAAATTTCCTTTGATTAGTTCCCCACTAAGACTTCCGCAAACGCCTTTCCAATTTGGGCCATCGTCTTGGCACTTCCGTAGTAGTGATAGCCACCATTGGAACGGGCGATTTGAGCATAGGCTTCTTCCTCTTCCGAAATCAGCTTTTTGCGGTACTTCTCAAGATACTCTTTTTGATCTGCCGCTGACATTGAACCATCCTTATTCGCGTGTTCCTGATGCTTACTTTTTAGGAACCCTGCCATCTGCTTGACCTGTGTTTGTTTATCCTCCAACTCTTTCAAGCGCATATCCCAAAATTTAGCCGTTCTCACCGCAAATACATTACCTTTAAACTCAGGCATCTCTCCAGGAGCAGCCATCGCATTGCGAAAGTTCCCGTGGATGGGCACATAACGGGGACTTGCATATTTCTCCAAAGGACCTCCCACTCCCATTACGCCGATAACAAACTTCATCCTCGGTGCGTTGAGATCCTTCCTGACATCCCTTATGAAATGCGCCAAGCAATCCGTGTAGGCATCATATCCACCCGGCTTATCCCGGTTCGGATATGTCCCACTCGCCACCATATCATTCCACCCCTGAAACCAGGCAAATCCAGCAACCTCATATCCTTTCTTTTCGTTGTATTGTGGATAAACCCGTTTGATATCCGCAAGCACCTTCTTCACATGGTCCATCATCAGACCATAAAATCTTCCGGTTTGCTCGGCTTTTTCAGCCTTCGCTTCTTTAATGTCCTTTCCCCGGCGTTTGAAGTTTTCCAGTTCATTTTCATTGAAGACATAGGGCCCGGCTGAAGGGGGGCGAAAATCAGTATGAATCGATTTTCCTCCCCATGCGGTTTTGATAATCAATATCGGCTCTTTCAATGCTTTCTGAGCATAGATTCCAAAGGTGAATTCAGGCCCAATTTTTTCCCCCATTTCAGAGGGTACTCTTCGTGAACCATAGCCGGCAGTCAGTTTGCCGTATCCTTCCCCCATGTTGTCTCGCCCACCTGTGAAATAGGAAATCCAGACATTATCACAAGTTACTGGATTTCCGGATGCATCAACCATTTTCTTGTAGATGGGCTTGGTCACAGGATCTAATTTCATCGCCTCAAATGTGCTTATTTTGGTATGACCTTCCATATTGGACTGTCCACAGAGAATGAAGACTTTCAATGGATTATTATTTGCCAGAGTCACTAAATGGAAAAAGCAGGAGAGCGAGAAAGATAGAGTAATGAGTAATAATTTTTTCATTTTAATGGATTAGATGGAAAGTTTTGGGATTTCAGGAATTATGGAAGAAGTTTCTACTTCTTCTTTTTTTTAGCAGGTTTAGCGATTTTTTCATTCAGTACTGGTTCAGCCAAACCATCACTGGGCTGATTCCAAAAACGATAAGGATCATCATGCTCCCTCATTTGTTTCAACAACAAGGTTTCCATCTCTTTTAATTTAGAGGAATGCTTTGGGGATTCTGCTAAATTGACCTGATGCTTCTTCGGCTTTACTCCAATCGATGCAATCACATCGGGATTGTGATGTTCCTTAATAAATTCCAGGGGATTCTCCTTCAGATTAAAAAGCTGGGTATGCTTCTCTCCGGTTTTGGAGGTCTCGTACTTGATCAACTTCCAATCTCCCTTTTGAACGCTGCGCATCCCCGGACGCCCCCCTCCACAATAAACCCCGTAAACGGTATCTCTGACCTGATCTTCCTTACCCATCAGTATAGGCATAAAACTTAAGCCTTCGGATGTGGCAGGTACTTTAATATTCGCCAGATCACATAGGCTGGCAAGCACGTCCAAAAGATAAATATTACCGGGCACCCGACTTCCCGACTTAATCCCAGGTCCCTTTACAATAAAGGGTACCCGCCAGGTGTGATCGTATAGGTTTTGCTTTCCCTGTAAACCATGCCGACCAATAGCCATTCCATGATCCGCTGTGTAAATGATGTAGGTATTCTTCAATTCTCCCATCTCCTCGAGTTTGTCCAGTACTCTCCCTACCTGAATGTCAATATTTTCACTACAGGCATATTCACGACCCATTTCATTGCGAATGGTCACTTCATCCCGGTTTTGCCAAACCCCCTTCACCGCCACCTCATCCCGAACGGATGTATGCCCATGGTCAAATGGATGAGCGGGTAGCCAATTAACTGGAAGACTTGGCTGCTTCGGATGTGCCAAGGGAAGACGATTACGGTCCGTATGATTGGTGGCACCATATTTCTTAAGTAATTCCGGTTTACCATCTCGAATATCATGCGGATGACTAAATCCGTAATAGATTAGAAACGGATCCGTATCCTTGGATTGCTCCCTTTCCTTAAGGTAATTCATGACC
>JAYYRA010000033.1:0-16804 GCA_036127675.1 Verrucomicrobiota bacterium | reverse complement strand
GCTGGGGGGCATCATCCTCAAATAATTCAATGAGTACTTCTCCATACTCAAGTTCAATTACGAGGCATTCTTTAATGCTACGATCGACTCCCGGAAGGTAAAACCAACCATTTGTATATAGTGACTTGGATTGATTGTTTTCTGCTTGGAGATGAAAAGTGGAAAAATAAAACAGGAGCAGAATGAATGCTTTCATAAATTAAATTCTACACTGATTATGTGGCCAAATAAAGGGCAGAGTCCGTCCACCTTTAGTAAGACGGGGTGGTTACTAGTTGAGAATGGCTTTTACTGAATTTGCAGAAAGATGGTTAACCACAAGCGGTTGAGAGAAGTCTTTTTGAGACTGTTGCCAACCTGCTAGAATAGACCCATCCTGTAAATGAATCGCGGATACATATCGACTACAACCCGTACCAAATGGAGAAAGAAAGAGTGGGAAGTGGTGGGTGATCTTTTGCATTTTAGGAAATTCATCATCCCAACCCCACGCTAGCCCACCGAGTTCTTCGCAAGAATATCCTCTTGGCCGGTGTGCAGCCTCTTTATTTTGTTCTAGGGAGCGCAGGCATTCAGCACCATCATAAAAATAAAGGGAAAGATCCGGGAGTTCAGAGAATTCTCCTATTTTGGGAACAGAAAGTCTTTCCGTTACTCGAGAGCAGGCAACATCCCAACTATTTCCTCTAGGAAGAACATTTTCCTCGATTACTTGAAACTCTTCTTCTTCCTTTAGTCTTCTGCGCAGACCAGTGTTGGAACTGGACCAGGAAAATGGATGATGGCAATAAATTAGCTCTGTTTGATCCGGTTTTATGCGAAATACGACAGGGTCCTTAACATGCAATGTGTTTGGTTCCTCTGAATTTGCTATGACTGTTGCTTTTTCGGTAGTTAAGCTGGTGATCCCACTTGGACCTTTCAACAGGTCGATCGACCAAACTCCCGTACCTGGCTTTTGGAAGTTTATGAACTCCTTGGGGTATGCTTTTTTCTTTTCCGTTGATATAATCGCCTCTACTCCATGGCCATCAACAGAATTAACCAGACAACCCCCTTCGATGGAAACTACCTCAGAGTCGAAAGAAAGTTCAGATTTACTGAGGGCGTAGACTTCACAAGCGGATTCTAAATTTTCAGAAACTTGAAATACGGAGAATTTCAGCCCACGCTCCCCTGCTCCAACTCCGGTTCTGGCATCACCATGATTACGATATCTTCCACAAACGAAAATGTTACCATCATTCATTTGAATGAAGTTTCCACCACCAAACCAAAACCCTTCTCCACTCCCAAGTGGTTGAATCAACTGTTTGCATTCACGTTGATCAATCAAACGGACGGCAAGTTGCCTAAGTTTGTCGATCGATTTTGATGGTAGTTCCGAGTTCATCTCAACATTCCTGCTGCCAACGTCTCATTGGTGAATGGATCGATGAGGATGAAACTTCCGGTATTTCGATTGCGTCTGTATGTATCAAAAAAGATAGGTTGAGAAACTCTGAGTTGGACCCTGCCAATGTCATTCATACCAAATTCTAGGTCTTCTTCATTCTTCCTCAAAGTATTGACATCCACCTTGTAGTTAATGGACGACACCATTGCTTGAACTTCTTTGGTAGTGTGTCGAAGGATATATTTTGCCCCGGTTGCGAGCTTCTTCGTCGAAGAAAACCAACAAATTCGTGCATCCAAATCTTGCGAAACTGTAGGCTGGTTGTTTGGTTTTACCAACATGTCTCCCCTGCTAACATCAATTTCATCTTCCAGTGTAATGGTTACCGATTGAGGATGAAAAGCTGTTTCAACTTCCTTATCCGCAAGTAGAATACGTTCAATCTTTGTGGAAAAACCGGATGGAAGAATTACAACTTCGTCGCCTGTTTTAAATACCCCACCAGACACTCTTCCTCCGAAGCCTCTGAAGTCGTGATGCTCATCAGAATGAGGGCGGATCACCCATTGAACTGGAAAACGAGCGTCAATATGATTGAAATCGGATCCGACATAAACATTTTCCAAATGGTAGAGCAAGGGAGGACCCTTATACCACGGCATGCTTTCGGAGCGATCCACTATGTTGTCCCCCTTAAGTGCACTGATTGGAATAAAAGTTAAATCTGTGACATTTTCCAATCTGCTCGCAAAATCAGTGAATTGATTAAGAATTTTCTCGTATGATTCCTGATTGTAATCAACTAAATCCATTTTGTTGATACAAACCGCGACATGCTTAATTCCGAGTAGATCGGCAATGAATGTGTGTCGTTTGGTCTGTTCGATGACACCATTTCTGGCATCAACCAATATCAAAGCCAAGTTAGCAGTTGAGGCACCAGTGACCATGTTTCTGGTGTATTGAATGTGGCCAGGAGTGTCCGCAATTATGAATTTTCGCTTGGGCGTGGCAAAATAACGATAGGCAACATCAATGGTGATACCTTGCTCTCGTTCTGCTCTTAGACCATCAGTAAGTAGTGCCAGATTTACATTCTCATCTCCCCTTTGCTTACTGCTTCGCTCAATTGCTTCAAGTTGATCTTCAAAAATTGATTTAGTGTCGTGGAAAAGTCTGCCAATCAATGTGCTCTTTCCGTCATCCACACTGCCCGCAGTGGTGAAGCGAAGAAGATCCATGTCTAGATAGTTGTTCAAATCATTCATTCTGAATATTTCCGTCCTTTAAAAATTTGATTTAGAAATAGCCTTGCTTCTTTCGGTCTTCCATTGCTGCTTCTGACCTCTGATCATCTGCACGAGATCCACGTTCGGTAATTCTAGAGGCTGCTACTTCACTAATGACTTCATCGATCGATTGTGCAGTGGACTCGACTGCACCAGTGCATGTTGCATCTCCGATCGTTCGAAAACGAACTGTTTTACTGGAGACATTATCTTTCTCTTCCGTTTGAATGAAGTCCGTGACCGCAAGTAAGGAACCATTCCTAAGGAAAACTTCGCGTTGATGAGCAAAATATAAATTAGGTAATTCGATTTCCTCTAGTTTTGCATACTGCCAGACATCCATTTCAGTCCAATTGCTAAGCGGGAAAACTCTAAAGTTTTCTCCCTGATTTTTTCTGCCATTGAACAAATTCCAAAGCTCTGGGCGTTGGTTTTTTGGATCCCATTGCCCGAATGCATCCCGATGAGAGAAAAATCGCTCCTTTGCCCTAGCCTTTTCTTCATCCCTTCTTCCACCGCCCAAGCAAGCATCTAATTTTTCATTCTCTATAGTTTCTAGCAGAGTGACTGACTGCAAGGCGTTTCTGCTCGCGTTTGGCCCAGTTTCTTCTACAGCTGTTCCACGATTGATCGAGTCCTGAACGGATCCAACTATTAGTTCTACTCCCAAGTTTTCGACAAATTGATCTCTGTAATCAATGGTTTCTGAGAAGTTGTGACCAGTGTCGACATGAACGAATGGGAACGGAATGCGTGCTGGTGAAAATGCTTTTTTTGCCAAATGTGCCATCACAATTGAATCTTTCCCTCCAGAAAATAAAAGTCCGGGTCTTTCAAATTGAGCAGCGGTTTCGCGAAGAATAAAAATTGCTTCGGATTCAAGCTGTTCTAAGTGTGTTAGGTTGTAATTGTGCATGAGGATAAAGTTATGTTTTGGAGATGATGCTCATTACATAAGAAAGTAATTTAGATGAAGACTCTTCCTGTGTTTCTAATTCGGTATCCAGTAAGAGTTGGGGGGAATTTGGAATTTCAAATTCTGATTTCTGTCCGGTAAAGGATTCAATTTCAGAATTCATGGCTTTTGCATACAAGCCTTTTACATCCCTATTTTTACAGGTCTCGAAGGATGCCTTTACAAAGATTTCATGGTAGTCCTCTGCACTGATTATACTTTTGGCAATAGAACGGAATTCATTCAATGGTGTAATGCAAGAGACAATTACCACCAGTCCTGAATCTTTAAGTATCTTTGCAATTTCACTTGTTCGGCGAATGTTTTCTCTTCTGTCAAGATCGGAAAAGCCAAGGTCCGTGTTAATGCCAGTGCGTAGATTGTCTCCATCCAAGATGATGGAATGTAGCTCTTTACTAAGAAGAGACTTTTCCAGTTCGATTGCCAACGTACTTTTGCCGGAGCCCGACAATCCGGTTAACCAAAACACCGCCCCTTTACTGCCGAGAAGATTTTCCTTTTCTTTTCGGGTAACAAGGCGATCAGTAATCGGATAAAGATTAGAGTCGGGCATGAGAACAATTTGGGTAGATAAGAGATTATAGGGAGTAAAAACCAAAAAGCGAGAACACGTTGTGTTCTCGCTTGTTGGGGTGGAGAATAGGGGAATTCTCCGTGGGGTAATTGAAACTCTACTTTTTTGGGGCCGCTCCCGCAAGATTTAAAATGATCTCAATTTCATTCGATACTTTTTCCAAATTCTTTCCTTTTTGGATGTTAAAGTCATCTCGCTTAACAACAAATTTAGACCTTACAACAAGGAGATCACCTGGTACTCGATTTCTTTTTTCAAGTAACCCTTTTAGGTAGGTTATCTTTACCGGGATTGGCATTGCAATCGTAACATTTCGAATCGTCATCTTACCATTTGCTTCACCGACCAGTGAGTTTCCATCTTTTTTTACTTTTGAAAGTGAACTAAAGGAAAACTTAATTTCAGGAAATTTATTTACCTGAAGCCAGTCATCACCATGCATATGCTCTTTTAAAACCGGATTTCCAACATGAAGACTTGATGAACTCAACCTAATCTCTCCACTTGTTGATTCAGGCTTTTCAGGATCGAAACTGACAGATCCAGTGAGGTCGTTTCCGGAGCCGCTAATTGATTCAAGCGGAGCATCCAAGTGAAAGAGTATGCTGTTTACACCCTTCGGATCCTTAAAGTCAAAGACAGTTGATTTAGAATAAGCACATAGTGCTACAAAGCTAAGAGAGAAAATAAGAGTCTTTATCATTGGATTCATAATGTTGATAATTTAAAAGTTTATTAAAAATGAATAGGTGTAAAGATTACAGTAATTCTGAATCTAACAAAACCAAATATTAAAATTCGAATGGGATTTACGCTCTGGGGTGTGCTTGCCCATGAGTTTTTTTCAATCGGGCAACTGAGACATGCGTGTAAACTTGTGTCGTAGACAAGCTAGCATGACCAAGCATTTCCTGAACTGCACGAAGGTCAGCTCCATTATCGAGTAAATGAGTTGCGTAAGAATGCCTTATTTTGTGGGGAGTTAATTCTTGAGGTAAGTTTGCTGCTTTCAAGTATTTTTTGAGAAGGAGTTGGATGCTCCTTGCTGAAATCCGTCTTCCACTTCGGTTAATAATTACCGGATCATTGAAAGATGATTTTGGTTTTATGGTTTCTTGATAATTCCGGACCGCAGAGATCGCTCGTTTTCCTATTGGGCAGACCCTTTGTTTTTTTCCTTTACCTGTGACCCTAAGTGCATTCCTGTTCCATTCAAAGTCACCATAATTCAAGCCAATCAATTCACTTACTCGAAGACCTCCACCGTAAAGTATTTCCAAAATCATTTGATCCCGAAGTTTAATGAATTCTGAATGTCTGCCTTCAAAAGCCAGAATGCTTGGCTGCGAAAGTAAGCTTAAGAGCTCCTTTTCTGAGAGGAATTTTGGTAGTTTTTTTTCGGTTTTTGGAAGGACCAGATTATTAAAAGGGTTGTTTTTGCAAAATCCTCTTTCCATACAGAACTTAAAAAAGTTTCTTAATCCTGAAATATGATTCCTAAGGGTAATGCGTGAGATCTTATTTTGGCATTCGATGATGTAAGATCGGGCATCCTCTCTTCTAACTTCTTGAGCGAAGATTTCCGAGCCAGATATCGATTGATACCAGGAAGCAAACGCTTTTACAGCATGTTGGTAATTTCTGCAGGTATGGGAAGATAACCGTCTTTCGCTTTTGAGGCATGAAAGGAAAGAGTCGATGGCTAACTCCAAGGATGTACAACTCGAAAAATCTATTTTATCCGCTGCCATGAACCAACCACCAGTTCAAGTATAACAAAGATGGAAAGGATGAAGAATGCCCAAATTCCAATTGTGAGATAAATGCCTATCCCAGATTCTTTAGGCCGATGATATTCCCGATGATAAGCTTGGCTCGTTAGGTCGTGCGGTTCGATTCTGACTAGGTTGTGAGTCCTTTCCTCACGACTGGCTAACTTAGATTTTTTAGAAGGCACATCCACAATATGCGAATAGTTACATTGAATTGCAAGAATTCGGTTCCATCACTCCATTGAAGATAAAAATGGTTCGATTCTGCTCATGCAACCATTCAAGTCGTCCTCCAGAACATAATGGCCAGCATTTTTGGATTCATAGGATTTGATATTTGGAAGAATTCGTTTCCATTCATTCAAAAAAGCGGGATGAAAGCAAAAGTCTTTCATACCCCAGCAGGTAAGGATATTTTTTGATTTTAATTCTTTTAGTCTAATTTCAGTTTCTTTAAGTAAGGACGAACTTGGGTGCTTTTTTTCAAAAGGGATATCTTTTACGAATCGCCATACAGCAACTCTATTTCGCCAGGAATCATAAGGTAGTAAAAATCCCTTTTTTGTTTCCTTAGATAATCCTCTTGAAGTTCCCATGAAGGTCGCAGGCCAAGCAAAGCCATTGAGACAGCGCACAAAAAAAGTACCGATCAAAGGTAATCTGCAGAATAAAATTCTTCTGGGAACATTTCTTGGGTTGAAGCAGGCTGTATTGAGTAAAACTATTTTCTGCAATCGTTCGACTTCCTGTCTGAATGCTGTCAACCCGATTGCCCCACCCCAGTCGTGCACGACCATGGAAAACTGATCAATCGAAAGGTGCGAAAGAAGATCACGAATATTTCGGGAATGGGCTCGTAAATCATAGGGAAATTGTTTTTCGTTAGGCTTATCAGACAATCCACAACCTATGTGATCGGGTGCAATGCATCGATTGGTACTGCTTAATTTTTTAATTACATTTCGATACATGAAGGACCATGTCGGATTTCCATGCAAAAATAAGATAGGAGGACCACTTTGGGGACCTTCATCTAAATAATGCATCCGATGACCAGATTGAGTCTCGAAGTAATTGTTCGAAAACGGGTATTGAGGTATCTGTTTCAATCCAAGTCAGTGATTGAGAGAAAGCATAATGGATGACAAACCGCTTCCAATTCCCATAAGAATGGTTCTCATATTTCGTCTTGTGGGATCTTCTTCACACGCAAGAGTATAAGTGATTGGAAGTGAGGACGCACCACAGTTACCTAAAGTTTCAAAAGTCGAAAAATTTTTGCTAGAGTCCATATTTAATGCTTCAAAAACTGCATTTGTATGGGCTTTACCAACTTGATGAGTGATTAACAGTTCAGGAGAATCAGAATTCCAGCCAGTATTCTTTTCAAATGAAAGCCAAGACTTTCGAGCGACAGAAATACCCGCATGCAGTAAATCTTCCGAATTTGTTTGCATAACTAGTTCTTCACCGTCGGTGTCCCCTTCGCAGAGATGATTAAAGGAAGTATCCGTATAATTCTCATAAAATCCAAGCCTTGGGCAAGGAGTATTTTGAGCTTCATCTCGATGGCAAACCGACCAAGCAACAGCAGACGCACCAATGGTAAGATTTGCAAAGAAAGGTTTAATGCTTTGGCGAGTATGATCCTCCGAGTTCAATAGTTTAATGGTGCGGTCTATCAGTGGCTTTCCATTCTCTGCCGAAACAATGATTGCTCTTTTGATCTGACCAGACTCGATCATCGAGGAGGAAACCACCAATGAGTTTAAAAAACCAAGACAGGCATTTGAAACATCCATTATTTGAGTTCTTCCAGTTAATCCCATTTGCCTGTGAACATATGATGCGGTTGCAGGTTCAAGTCGATCTCGACAAACAGCAGAATGAATCAATAAATCCACCGAGTCTGGATTAATACCATTGGATTCTAATAGCTTGTTACCAGCATTTGCAGATACCGAAGAGGGCAAGGTTGAGGAAGGCCAAAACCTTCTTTCTTTAATTCCTGTCATCAATTCAAGACGACCAACTTTTAATCCGAGACTAGAGTAAAGGGGGGACAGGCTTTTCTCTAGTTCCTCAGAGGAAACCACTTGTTCGGGAAGGTCATAGGCCATCCCTTCTATTACAACATTAGGGAAATTCACTTTTTTATCTGCATTGTAGCACCCACTACCTCACGATCGAAATAATTGAGGCCCATCCCAGCATCAACCACGATACCCTGGCCGTTTATTCCTGATGAACGTTCACTTAAAAGAAAAGTCGCCAAGTCGGTAACTTCCTTTGTTTGGAGGGATCTTTTGCGGAAAGTCAGCTTTTCAGCATACAAATAATTAACCAGATATCCGGGAATTCCAGCAGATGCACTTGTTTTTAAGGGACCTGCATTTACCGAGTTGAATCTAACCTCGGAAGAATTGGAAAAGGACTTTGCCAAGTATCTAACACTTGCCTCTAAAGAAGCCTTGATCGGTGCCATGTAACCGTAATTTTCAGCGGTAACTTCCGTGGAAGAAATTCCTATGGTAACCACTGATGCATTATTCGCAAGGATGGGTTTACATGCATTCGCCAATTCAACTAAGGAAAAAGATGATATTTGCATGGCCTGCAGAAAGTCCTCCCTCTTGGTTTCGTGGAACGGCAACATACCATCCGAATAATTTGCAAAAGCAATCGAATGTAAAATACCGTGCAACTTATCACATTTTGAGGAAACCTTCTTCGCCAAAGATTCGATATCTTCTTTTATCTCGTAATCACATATAAAAATTTCAGCATCTGGCATTAAGGCGTGTAACTCTTGCTTTCTCTTCTCACTACGAACTGAAAACAATACATTAGCACCCTGCTCGATTAGAGTTTGACTTGTAACCCAAGCAATACTTTTGCGATTAGCGAACCCAACCACCAGAAAAGTCTTACCACTTAGGTCTAAAAAGCTCACTAAGATGACTGCTGAACCAGAGCCAGTGCAAAAGAAACGGTCAATACTACCTTCCCTTCTTGATTAGCCACTTCTCCACGCAAATTAAAGAACTGTCCAATTTTTTCAGTCTGTGAAACAGAGATCACTAATTCATCACCGGGTTTTACCATTCGTTTGAATCTTGCATCTCGTATTCTGGATAAAACAGGGGTTGATGATTGATCATTTAACTTCTCTTCCCCTACGATTTCTTTTGAAAGAAAAATAGCTCCTGTCTGAAAGACGGATTCACACAACAATACTCCGGGCATGATTGGATTCCCCGGATAATGGCCTTTAAAAAAAGGCATCTCCTCAGAAATACTTAGTGAAGCTCTAGCTCCATCGCTATCCACTCCAATGATCTTATCAATGAATAGAAAAGGTGGTCGATGGGGTATAAGCCTGTGAATTTCTTCCATTTGATCAATAAAGAGAATTTCTTGATGTTTGAACAGAATTAATTCTTTGATTTCTGAACAAAGAGGGATTGGCCAATCAAACTGCAGCACTTAGTTTATCACGAAGAAAACGGTCCACTTTATTTGCCGTAATAACTCCATAATTTATGGTTCCCAGCCAACCCGACATAATAATTCCCACCGATCCGGCGTGAAAAAGACCAGGAGCTTTTTCAGGCAATGCGTTGGAGACCTCTAAACCTTCGAACTTAGTGCCAAAGGTGGCACCATTGGCATGTCGGGTGTAATGACGGATAGTTCTTGGCGTTGCAGCTTCTAGATGTTCAATCTTACTCCGGATATCAGGGATGATTTTTTCCAATGCCGAGACACTCTCTTCGCAAAGCCTTTTTTTTGCGTCTTCGTATTCAGATTCGGATAAATCCTTCCAGTCCTGCCATTTTGCATTGATTGAAGCAACGATGCTGTACTTTGGGTTTTTTCGATGAGGCCGGGTGTCAGGATAATAAATAGAAAAAGTCCTGCTTGAAGTTTTAAAGTCAGTCAATTCATCGGTGGAAAATTCATTCGCTTCTGAAGTGAAGATCAAATCACCGACACTCTCCGGGATTGTAGCTCCTTCTTTTAGCCCAATATAAACTTGGCAGGATGTGCTGTTCAGTCTGACTTTCTGGGATTGGCTAGCAAAGTTCTTTGGTAGCTTAGAAAGACCGAGAAGTTTTTCGATTGTCGTCTTGAGGTTAGCATTGGAAAGGACAGCTCCGCATCTTATTTTTTTTCCATTTACAACGACACCAGAGATGTGGTGAGTCCCAGCTCTCTCCTGAGTAATCAGTTCCTCCACTCTGCATTGTCTCTTAAGCACAGCACCGTTCTTTCTTAATTCGGAAACCATTTTTTTAATCAGCACATCCGTACCATCCTTAAAAGTATAAATTCCCTTTCTCATGAAATTGGTGAAAACGATCCCATAGGCAAAAGCAGGGTCCATAAAAGAAGACCCGTTGGCGTACGAAATTGGCTCAAGGAGAAGTCTCTTTACATCTGACCTTCCTGGGAAAAATTCTTCAAATAGCTCTGCTATTGTGCGGTTATCCCCGGCAAAATAATCCATTTGTTTTAAGTGATCGTAGAACTGCTCTACCCTACCTTTCGCCACTTGAAACTTATCTTGTAAGATTTTGGTGAAATCCATTCGGTCAAAAGTGGTCCTTAAGTCATATTGCGGGTTAACGAAACGGATATTCTTAAGTTGTACGATGGAGTCAGCAATTTCCTTGGTCCAATATCTACGGCACGATTTAATCATTCCAACTGGAAAACCATGAAGAGAAATATCAAAAATATGCCCTCCTGCTCTTTTAAACCAAGTTGCCAAGCCACCGAACTGGTAGTGATGCTCAAGTAAGAGTACGGAATGTCCCTGTTTCGCTAGGCAATTTGCACCTGTCAAACCACCCAGACCACTTCCCACAACGATTACATCGTAGTACTCTTTTACATCACAAAGTGGATCTCTAGCCATTCATACCTTTCTATTCTCTCACTTGACAATGGACAAGATTGGAATCAACTAACTATGAGGTTGGGCAAGAATATTTCAAAAAGAAGCTTTCCTTGCTCTGATGAATATCATCACCTGGTCCGATTAGAAAATTCACTCCTAGATCCTTTAATTTAACAAATTCTGAAGGGGATAATTTTTCGGGTGAAAGAGAAAGTGATTCAAGCGGTAAGGAATGGATGCGATCAAAATCTTTCAGACTTAAACCAATAATATTCAATTCTCTGATCGGGCAATTTATGATACCTCCAATGAAATCGATTGGAGAACCGGGCAGATGAAGGATTTCAAGCGGGCAATCCGCAAGAGGTTCTAAAGTACAAACTTTTGTTGCCCTCATCTCCAGATTCCTTAAGGGACAATTTCTTAATGAATCTAACTCTAAAATCGGATTTCCTGAGATTGTCAGAGTTTGAAGTTGAGTATCATGCAATGCTGTCAAATCACTCACTTCACATTTGAAAATATTTAATTCCCTGAGGTTTTGATGATTTTCAAGAGGTGATAAATCATTTATTTTACATTGTTCAAGATTTAAGGACTTTAATTTTCCTCCGGTACAAAAAGACAAGTCGGAAACATTTGTTTTCGCGAGATCAAGTGAACTTAAAGCATGGTTTTTTAAAGGGCTAAAATCTTTAAACAATGAACCGCGCCCACTGAAATGTTTTAATTCAAAGATTGTAAGTTCAGCGAGATTGAAATGTGAACCAGGAGGAACAGCTAAAGAGGTGATAGGGAAATGGGAAAATGTATCGATGTCAGGCATTTCAACCGAGGTGAAATCAAGTCCTTTGACTGGAATATTTTTCAATAATCTTAAACTGTCTGAATTAATTTCAGAAAACTTAACCTCGACACCTCCGGGTACAACACGAGCAGTTCCTTTAATTCCGAGTTTTAGCAATTCTGCACTGCAGGACTGATCGATTTCGTGAAATAAGTCGAATCTTTGCATAGTTTAGTCAGGGAGTTTCTCGACTAACCATTACATTTGTTATAATTAATGGCATGGCTTTATGGGCACATATCCTTGGTTGGTTTTTGGTTATAATCAATACGCTCTGCCTTCTACGCTTGGGCGTTCTTCCAATGATCTTTTTTGGAAGGAATTATAAACTTTATGGTAAAATATTTTGGGTTTCATTATTTGTAACCATGATATTTTCTATGAGTGAATACATGCTTTTAAGAATGCTAATCACCCTAGATGTGAAATGATTTTTTCGAAAATTAGAAGATTTCCTTTAGTTTGATCTTTCGGTAAGCAACCGGATCGTTGTGTCCAGCAAATCCAAAATGGCCCTCGTTTAAAGAAATACCACGATGAGCCTTATTTGCCATAAAAGAAGAAACTTTAGAGAGATCGGCATTTAATATTTGCTCTTTATTTAGGATGACTTGGATATGTGACCCTTGGACAACAATGGTTTGTTCGTTCCATTCGCCTGATGGTTTAAGAAATCCTCTTTTCGCCGGAACTATTCCATAAGCTGATCCATGGTATTGCCTTGGATCGAGTCTGGCATATCTTTGATGCTCACTGTCCAATACTTGAAGTTCGCACATTCCATCGTAAGCTGGGTTTCCTTTTCCTGGGTATCGTATGGCAAGACCGTTGTTGCCACCTTCAGGCAATTTAAATTCTAGCATAACCATAAAATCTTTGAATTTCTTTTCGGTGAAAAGAGTGCCTCCCTTCCCTTTCTTGCACTGAATGGCACCTTCAACGACTTCATAGTTTTGAATCGCACCTTTCCATCCTGAAAGGTCTCTTCCATTGAAAATGGAGATGTATTCATCTTTTTCTGAGGAAGTATAGCAAGGGGTAGCGATTTCCCTAATGTAAATATTTCTCCATCGAATCTCACCACCATGAGTTTGAAGTTGGATTGGACCTTTCTTCAAAAGAGGCTTTCTTTTCTCAATAGGGGTTTTTCGGTCCCAGTAGTTGATTAACGGTTGGTCATCTACAACTAGCTTATTGTTCAAATAAATCGTTACTTTAGAGCCAATCATTAAAATCCGAAAGTCATTCCATTCGCCAAAGGCTTTGTCGGCACGGACAAGAGGGTCACGCCCTGGTGTACCGGAAGGGCCATTATTCCATAGCCCACCAGAACCGCTTTTGGCTCCATGCTTCCATTTCCCACCGGCTTCTGTGGTATCCCAGATTTGAACTTGAGGAACTCCTCTTAAATAGATGCCGCTGTCAGCACCGGGTACGGTTTTATACTCTAGTCGTAATTCAAAATCGGCATAATTTTTTTCAGTTGTAAGAAAAAGTCCTTTTCCATCGTTAACTAGTACACCGTCTTCTACATACCAGTGTTTGGAGATGTCTTCCTTGCTGGAAAGAAATTTATCTTGAAACTGATCGGGTGGTAACTTCATCCATTTTTCCGGATCTTCTGTCTTTGCTCCCCACCAACCATCTAAATTTATTCCATTAAACAATGAGGTAAATCCTTCAGGTGTTCCGCCAATGAGGGTGAAAATTGGTAGCAGAGAAAGGATAAAATAAATTGAAAGTCTTGAAGTCATCACACCTACATTTGAAACCACTGATAAAGTACAATCAAGATGAAAACCTTAGTTTTCCATCTTAGGCAAAAAAGAGGTAATTCAATCCGTGGGCCAGATTCTTGTCTTTCAGGAATTGTCCTATTTCAGCTTTAACATCGTGCGACCCGCAAAAAATCAGCATAAATTCTGCACTTTTTAGCGAAAAATCTTCAATGGAATGAACGGGTACTCCACTGCAAAGCTTACCGATTTTCTTAGGGTCAACATCATAAATTTTATCTAAAAATATTTGATTTTCTGCTAAACAATTCAGTTGCGATCTAGCTATTTTACCAGCTCCCCACCCGATTAAAGTTTTTCCTGATAAATTGTTTTCATCCAACCATTTACCAAGATATCTTGCCCTTATTTGTTGGAATCCCAATCTTCTATATTTCGCATCGATTCTTGAGGCTCGATTTTGATCATCGTACCAATCGAGCAGATATTCTGGCAGTTTGTGAATTTCAACACCTTTTGAGAGCCATCTTAGCCATAGTTCATAATCCTCAGGGAATAAACCATTTCGGTAATCTCCATGTAACTCACATAATGATTTCCTGAAAGCTACAGAAGGATGTACGATCGGAGATTCTTCAAAACGATGGAAAGAGATTTCTTCTCTTTCCAATAAAGAATTACTCCATTCAACATATCTTTCAAAGCCACTGTGCAAAGCAGTTTTCTCGTTACACCTATATTTAACTCTTGATGCAACCACTCCAATATCGGGATTTTCTTTCAGAAATTCGATTTGTTTTTCCAAACGATCATAAATCATGAAGTCATCTGAATCCATTCGGACCAAAAGTTCGCTTCTAGACTCCTTGATAGCCAGATTCAGTGCGGGAACAATTCCAGAACTTCGGCAATTAAAGAGTCTGACTCTAGGATCAGATCCAATAATTTTGCGAATTTTTTGATCAGTACCATCTGTCGATTGATCATTGACGGCAATTAGTTCCCAATCATCAACCGATTGTTCTCTTATAGATTTAATGGATCTATGAATGAACTTCGAAGATTTTCGATAGGGAAATAGAATGGAAACGACCGGCGATCTCAAGAATTGATTTGTCTTAGTGCCTCATAAGTTACAATCCCCGTGGCAACCGCAAGGTTTAATGATCTTAAGTTTGGTTTAAACTTCGGAATTTTGATTCTTTCATCCACAGATTGATGGACAAATTCCGGTGCCCCATGGCCCTCATTTCCAAAGAGTAACCCATCACCTGTCCGAAATTCCGTTTCCCAAATATTTTTTTCGGCATGGGTGGTCAGTAGAAGTATTCGTTTTGGACGATTCCGATGATACCAGAATTCATTCCATTCTGAGTACTCAAAGATCTCTAGATCTTTCCAGTAATCCATTCCGGCTCGTCTGAGATTTTTATCATCTATCTTAAAGCCAAGTGGGTGAATTAAGTGGAGCTTACAACCAGAGAAAGAGCAAATCCTTCCAATATTTCCAGTATTTTGTGGAATTTCAGGTTGAAAAAGTATGATTTCAATCATCTTTTAAGTGAATTCTTTAGGGCTTGATCCGCTTCTCTTTGAGCAACTTTCTTTTTCAAATCCTGTCTCTTATCTCTTTGGTTTTTTCCGGTCCCCAGAGCAATTTCGCATTTTACCAGAGCATTTTTAAAATAAAGCTTTAGGGGGATGATTGTCTTTCCTGCAGCTTCGATCTCGACTTTTAGTCTTTCCAGTTCTTTTAATTTGAGCAGTAATTTCCTAGGGCGCTGAGGCTCATGATTTTGCTCACCACCAAATTCATATTCTGAGATATGAGCATTAAATAAAAAAAGCTCGTTTTTTATAAATCTTGCAAACGATTCCGAAATTTGGGCATTCCCTAGCCTCAGAGATTTGACCTCGGTTCCAAAAAGAGAAATCCCGGCTTCATATCTGTCTCCAATAGCGAATTTATGCCGTGCTTTGGAATTGGAAATTACTTGAGGTCCAACCTTTGACTTAGATTTCTTGGACACAATCAGAATGTTTCTAGACACCAATGAATTTCACTGGCATCCTGCAGAGAAAATCAAGACTTGTCCGAATCTTCCCACTCCTGATAGGAAATCTTTCCTTCAATGATTTCCCTTAGTGCGATATCTTCCGGTTCCAGTTTTTCCAAGGATTCAACTAAAGGCTTATTTCCGTGCTTAAGTTGTTTCGATCTTCTGGACACCACATTAATCAGTGTATTGGGATCGGTGATTATCTCTTGGGCTTCTTTAAGGTATTCGTCTCTCACGATTTGATTTCTTTAGTATTAGCGAAGATAAAAGGTTGGTAGTACTTTTATTTAAGGTTTTTAGCAATGAAAAATTGTGTATGATTCGATTCAATGAAAATGATTCTGACTACTTTTCCCTCTCTTGCTTCTGCAGAGGAAGTGATTGGCGAACTATTTCAGAAAAAGTTAATCGCATGTGCTCAAATCGATGGTCCAGTAAGATCTTATTATAGGTGGGATGGTAAGTTGAATGATGGTGAGGAATGGAGAGTTTTACTTAAGACAACTGCAGAAAAACTCGAAGAGTTAGAACTCGAGACTAGGAGAATTCACGACTATGACACTCCTCAGTGGCTGGTGTTGGAGGCCAAAGCAAGTGTAGAATATCTAAAATGGGTAAATGAGTCTATGGTAGACTAATCTTATTCTTCAGGTTTGGTTTTCATCAGAGAAACCACTCGGTCACCTTCCTTCCACTGACCACGCTTACGAAGCAACTCAACACGCTCAAAGCGTTTTAAAACATTTCTTTTCTGCGTATTACCGCCAGGAGGTTTAAAGCTTGGATGTCTGCTCATATTAATTAAAGTAGACAATAATCAGAAAATTTACAAGACTATAACCGTCAGGATAATCATATCAAGCTGGAGCTCCCGCAGGTTCAGCACCTGGGTCGATCTCTTCAATCTGTTCCTCTTCGGACTCTTCAGATGATTGGTCATCTTGCTTTTCAGACTTCTCCGTTATCTCGGCAACTTTTAAAACTTCGGAAACGATTTTACCGTGTTCTAAGATTTCATGGATATGTTTCCCTTCAATTGTTTCGTATTCAAGAAGAGCTTCTGCTGATGCGTGAAGAGCATCGATCTTTTCCACCAGAATATCCTTGGCGCGCTTATATTGGTCATCGATGACAGACTTGATCTCAATATCGATTTTTTGAGCAGTTTCCTCGCTGTAATTTTGGGCTCTTGATAATTCCTTCCCCAAGAAAACTTGGTCTTGCTTGTCGCCGAATGAAATCATGCCCAGA
>JAYYRA010000032.1:0-17665 GCA_036127675.1 Verrucomicrobiota bacterium | reverse complement strand
ATAAAAACTATATTGGGACGATCCTTAGCAAAGGCCGACAGGCATGAGAGAAAGGTTATCAGGAGGCACATACTTTTCATAAATAATTTAAATAACAGATGTCTTGGACTACTTCAGTGACGATTAAACTAAAGTTTTAAGAACTTTATAACTATTGATTCAATCGACCTCAGTTAGAATAATCAAAAAAGGCTCAATCAATCACTGCGATCGGAAATTCCTTGGATGGAACATGCTGGTCCATCATCATTTTCCTTATCTTTTCAACGATATCCGGATGCTTGGATGCCAAGTCTTCAGTTTCAGATAAATCAGCCGCAAGATCGTAAAGCTCAATCTTCAAAGGATCATGGTTCTTTCCTTTTCGGAGCATTTTCTGGCGGATTCCCTTCCATTTTCCCATCCAAACCGCCTGCTGTCCCCCATAACCCGAAAATTCCCGATACAACGGAGGTCTTGCCAGATGACAGTTCCCTAAAAGATGCTCCGCTTGATCATGGCCATCATGCATGGCAGTAAGGGGAGCCTTGGCATCGATCATATTATGCAGAGTGACCAACCAATCCTCAAAGCCTATCATTTTATCGGAGACACTTCCGGCTTTTATTTTGCCCGGCCATTTTACCAATAAGGGAACCCTTATTCCGCCTTCGTATAAAGAACCTTTCAAGCCACGCAATTCCCCTACACTGTCGAAAAAGTCATAATCAACCTCAAGTTTCAGGTGAGTAGTTCCATTGTCTGATGAAAAGATTACAATGGTATCATTGGTTAAGTTCAGTTTTTCTAACAAGTTTAGCACATTTCCAACATAACGATCCATCCGTGTAATCATTGCGGCATAAGCGGCACGAGGAGTGAAATGCGGAGTATACCCATAGCCCTGAGAACGGGTAAAGGGAGGGTCATTCCACTTGAGTTTCAGATATGGTTTTAATTCATCATCCGGAACATGAAGGGCAACATGGGGAATGAGTGTCGGATAATAAAGAAAGAAGGGTTTATTCTTATTATCCTTAATAAATTGTAAGGCTTGTTCGTTGATCCGATCAGAAGCGTAATCCTTTCCTTTGAATACTTCATAGCTTTTCGGGTCTGTGGGGTCTGCTCCCTTAGGAAGTGATGCATGTCCTGGTACTGGAGGATTGTTTGCCAGAGGCACACGGTCTCTGTCACTCCACAAATAATCTGGATAATAGCTATGGGCATGCCTTTGGCAGTTGTACCCATAAAAGCGATCGAAGCCCTGGTTCATGGGATCACCTTCCGTGCCCGGACCTCCAAGTCCCCATTTTCCAAAGGCGCCAGTGACATAGCCTTCTTTTTTTAAAACCTTAGCCATGGTAGGTTCATTTATCGGAATAGGACGTTGTCCCTCAGGCTTAAGCTCTCCGTTGTTTCGGATAAATGCATGACCAGGGTGCTTACCTGTCATTAACACGCAACGTGAGGGTGCACACACCGCATTACCAGAATAGTTACGAGTAAAACGCATCCCCTCTTTTGCCAATTTATCCAAAAAAGGAGTTTTTATCTTCTTTTGACCGTAGCTCCCTAATTCTTTAAATACTAAATCATCCGATTAAATAAAAATTACATTTGGCTTCCTCTCTGCAGACAAAAGAAAACAAAATAGTAGCAAAAGGACTAGATGGATTAACTTCATTCATGATTTAGTAGGCGAATCTAATCTTAAAAACAACCGCGAATGAACTTTACCCGAACAAAACTGCCAATAGATTTAAAGTGCCCATGAAAATTATACCACTTCTATCCGTCATCCTGTTTTCTATATTTTCAGGCTTTGCAGCCGAGGCAAAAGCCAAACATAAAGTTGTCTTTCTCTATGGTTCGAGAAGCCATGCCTCCGGAGATCATGAATTTCAAGCTGGTTCCCATTTACTGGCAAAACACCTCAATGCACAGGATAAAGTTGATGTTGAGGCAGTGGTCAATGCCGGTTGGCCCGAGGATGAGAGCATACTAGACGATGCAGATGCCATCGTGATTTATGCAGACGGTACCAAAGTGATTGGACATGGTTGGGAAAAAATGGATGAACTGGTAAGAGAGAAAAAAGTTGGTGTGATCTTTATGCATTACGCTGTACATCCAAGCGTGGAGCAGGGAGAAAAATACTTTCTTCCGTGGATTGGAGGGTTTTTCAAAAATGGTGTTTCAGTCAATCCCTTTTGGAGGGCAAAAATTAAACCTATGAAAGGACATGAAACGGCTAACGGAGTTGGTCCTATCGATGCGGTGGATGAATTTTATTTCAACATTCATTATCACCCGAAAATGCTTCCTCTCGGAACTGCCACACCTAATGAAAAGAACCTTTTGAGAATTAATAATATATGGACTCGTGATGGTTTTTTAGCCAAAGGGAAAAGCCAGGCATTACTTTGGGGAATTGTTCGTCCCGATGGCGGTCGAGGGGTTGGTTTTACCGGCGGACACCACCATCGCAACTGGGCTATCGATGGATATAGACAATTGGTGCTTAATTCGATCGTCTGGGCTGCTGGAGCGAAAGTTCCAAGTTCGGGAGTACCCACCTACAAAGTCACTGAAGATGAACTGAATGAAAAACTTGATGATTACGGCCAAAAGACCAATCGGATCAAATTGCCGACTCAGGAAGATATAACTTTCACACCTGGTCCATGGATGACCCCTGAAGAGCACGCTGCCTCTAGAAAGCGTCCAAAACCAAAGAAAAAATAATTGTTTTAAATTATTCCACCTCTAACGCACAATAAAACAAACAAATGAAAAAAATTCTTTCTATCTTTGCCTCACTTTTATTTTTTTATCAGCTTTCAGCAAAAGATAACAAAAGTGATGACTTGAAATCTATTTTTAACGGTAAGAATCTCGATGGTTGGAGTCAAAAAAATGGGACTGCTTCCTATCGGGTCCAAAACGGTGCGATTTTTGGTAAAACAAATGAAGGCAGCCCGAACTCGTTCTTATGTTCGAACAAGTTATATGGTGATTTCGAATTACATTTCGAAGTAAAACTGATCAATGACGAGCTGAACTCCGGAGTCCAAATTCGATCCCAAACCAAAGAATTGAACGATAAGGAGAAAGTGCGGGGCGACAAGTTTGGACGGGTTAATGGTCCCCAAGTCGAAATTGAAGCAACAAAAGAAAATGGTGCAGAATCCGGATACATCTATGGCGAAGCATGTGGTGGTTGGATGACCCCCAAAGAGGATTTGATACCCCACAAACACTTCGTGAATGGAAAGTGGAACCAGTACAGGATATTAGCGACAGGCCCCTTCATTAAAACTTGGGTGAATGGAAAGCAAATATCCAATCTCAAGGATGAAGAAAAATTCAAGACTCACCCTAAAGGCTTTATTGGATTGCAAGTACACGGAATAAAAAAAGGTACTGGTCCTTATCAAGTCGCTTGGAGAAATATTAAAATCAAAGAACTGGAATAATCTTTAGATGAATACTCCATCCACCTACATACTGTTTAATACTAAGTCTTTCATCGGTGGATTTTGGGGATCAAGAGAAGGATGTTCATCCACCTTTACGACTGATTGGAAAACTTCCGACAATTGTCTACCTCAAAAGGATGGAAATCCAATGATCCCTCCAAAAAGGAATCGAAAGTCAAATTCTTGATTCTACAGCTAAACCGTATGAAAAAATTGAGTGGTGTAGGAGATCTTCCACCTACCTGATATATTGGGATAGAAGACTATAGCACCGCTAAAAATTTCTACTTTCGCAATGTCCGGATTCGAAAACTTTAAAATTTGGTTCCAGTAGGTGGCATCTAAAGCGATTTGATACTTATTTCTAAAATCTATTAATTAATCGGCTGAAACAATGAAAGTATATGGGATTCAATTCGATCCTAAATGGGGGGACAAGACATATAACTTTCAAGAAATAGAACAAATACTTGAGTCTTCGGAGATTAAAAAAGGTAGTTTAATTATTCTTCCTGAAACCTTTGCTACAGGCTTTTGTTTAAATACGGAAATCACAACGAAAGATGAACCCAAAAAAACCTCAACATTCCTTAGTAAGTTATCTACTCGATATAATTCTTGGGTTGCTGGCGGCTTGATTCAGAAGATCGGTCAATTTAGTTTCAACCGGTTTGTCTGCTTTTCTCCTCAGGGCGAAAGAGTGACTGAATATGACAAAATCCATCTAATCTCCAAACCGTGCGAAGAGCATGTACATACTCCAGGAAATGAATGTAGAACCTTTAATTTAGGTCCTTTTACCGTTTGTCCTATCATTTGTTATGATCTGAGATTTCCAGAGTTATTCAGGCAAGGAACCAGAATGGGTGCCGACCTTTTTGTGGTCATCGCATGTTGGCCTAAAGAACGCATCCATCATTGGACAAGTTTGCTACAAGCCAGAGCGATTGAGAACCAAGCATTTGTTATTGGTCTAAATCGAACAGGAAGAGAACCTGGAATTATTTATAATGGAAACTCAGTAATCTTTGGCCCTAAAGGAGAGATTATTGACAAATTAGAATCTGAACCTGATATCCTGAAAGGAGAGATTAGTATCGATGAAGTAGAGAACTGGAGAACAAAATTTCCTGCCCAAGAACACAAAAGGGAAAATCTTTTCCTGCCAGAAAAAAATTAAGATTACTTTTACTTATTCCTGTGCCCAGAGTGATTTGGGTAGGTTAATTTTTGCTAAAATCCGATCTAATTTTTGAAGTTCTTCGGGGGAAAAGGATGTCTGATTCACACTCTTCACATTATCCTTAATCTGTGAAAGGCTGCTAGCACCAACGAGTGCACTTGTGATTCGTTCATCCCTTAATACCCAAGACAGTGCCATCTGAGCCAAAGTTTGACCTCGCTCGGAGGCATGATCATTTAATTCCCTGATGACTCTTATATTCTGCTCGGAGACTTCGTTTTTACGTAACGGAGATTTCTCTAAGCTAGCCCGGGAACCTTCCGGAATACCATTTAAATACTTATCCGTCAGAAACCCTTGGAAAAGGGGGCAAAATGCGATTATCCCAAGACCATTTTGCTCACATACATCCATTAGTGAATTTTCAATCCACCGGTTAAGCATGGAATAATTGGGTTGATGAATCGCAAGAGGGGCAAATCCGTGATTCTTACAGATTTGTACCGATTCGTTGGTAGCCTCTGGAAGGTAGCTACTTATACCAGTATACAATGCTTTCCCTTGTCTGACAGCTGTGTCAAGAGCACCTAATGTCTCATCAAGCGGAGTATCGGGATCAAACCGATGTGAATAAAATAAATCAAAATATTCCACTCCCATTCTTTTCAATGACTGATCAAGGCTAGCTAGAATATACTTCCTAGAACCCCATTCTCCGTAGGGTCCAGGCCACATATCATATCCGGCTTTACTTGTAATCAGAATCTCATCCCGTGGGAGACCTTTAAGTATCTTTCCAACATTTATTTCAGCAGATCCATAAGGAGGTCCGTAATTGTTGGCCAAGTCAAAGTGGGTAATCCCAAGATCAAATGAACCAAAGATCATTTCCCGTTGTTTTTCGGTGGGATTGTCTCCTCCGAAATTATGCCAGCAACCCAGAGTAATTGAGGGCAGTTTCAAACCCCAACGACCACATTTTCGATAAGGCATTCTACCGTCATAACGACCCTCGTCGAATGTAGCCGAACTCATTATCTTTCCATGAAGTTTTTTAAGAAGTGAACGAGAATCAGACTAGTCCGCAAACAATGATTATTTGTCTGTTTCAATGGTGCTGTCTTCCTTCTCAGTTTCGACCTCGGATCCTCCTCTCTCAAATTGTTCACCTAAGTACTCTTGAACGCTCAAATCACCAACAAAAGACAGTCCATCACGTCTCTCGACAACATGATATCGTTCAACATATTTTTGTACCACATGAATTTTTGCATCAAGAGGCTGAACAATCAACAACTGCAAATGAAATTCCTTGAATAAATCAAGTAGGTATTGGGAGAATTCGTCATCTGTCTTACTGAACATCTCATCAACGGCAACCAATCGGAAAGTTTCCGTTTGCTTGCCTCCTACATCAATCCCGTATTGGTAGGCAATTGCAGTTGCTAGAATCGTAGATGCGAGCCGGTTCTTTTCACCACCTGATTTTCCTGCGGCCCCGCTGTAACTTTGTCGCAGGCCCTCACCTTCTTTGTAGAACTCATCCGCTCTAAACTTAAACCAATTTCGGACATCAATGACTCGTTCAGTCCAAGTCATATCTGTTTCAAGTTCACCAAGAAATTGCTCAACTCGATGATATCGTTCACGACGACGCTCATCGTCGTCATCTGATTCAAGATCGGCTTCCAAAGCATGCCTCCGTAACTTCTTAAATCTGCGAACTCCATCGTCTCCTGCATCCTCAAACTTTAACTGAATAAAAGTTTCCTCCTTCCGGTCAAAAGTAACCCGGGACAGATGATCATTTAATTCATTAATTCTTTTTCTAATTCGATCACGATGAGATTCAAGGGATTCGCTAAAGCCAGACACTTCTTCAGGCACCTGTACGCGAAGGAGTTCTTCAAACCTCTCTTTGTTCTTTGCAAGATCCTCCTGTTCAATTTGATTACGAACTTCATCAAACATTTCATAGGTTGAATTTTGATACCCTTCATCCAAATCCAGACTAAGTTCGTCACGAAAAGCTTGGTTTCGTGCGTCAGCAATGAAGCGTTGCATTGATGCTACATTCTTATCTCTCAGCTTATCAAGAGAGCTTTCCAGTTTAGCAATACGGGAATCCATTTTATGAGTAGCTGAACGTGCAGCTTCCTCAATCTCATCCGGCTCATCCGGTGCCTTACCGAATTCAGATTCGATCTCGGAGTACAAAGCATTCAATTCTTCTTCAACACTATCATTATCCTCCATTCCTTCGGAATGATTTTTTGAAAATTCGTCCAAACATTTTCCAAGTAGAACTTCCAGGGAAATCAAGCGGGCATCATTACGCTCGGCCCTAGCTTCGACTCCTCCAATTCTTTGTAAAATATCATCTCTTTTATTTTGAGCATCCTCTAGGGCTTTAGCGGCAACCTCATGATCATCCTTGAGTTTCTTAAGGACATCTGATCCTCCGACAATAACTCTTTCTTCTCCCTCGAGTTCAGTTATTCGAGAGGATAAGCCTATGCCATCGATATCAGAAAATTCACTGGCACAGGCCTGCAACTGTACGCCTGAACGAAGTTTTGCACGCAAAGACTGCCTTTCTGACTCGGCCTCACGAATGGAACGACCGCAACGATCCACCTCTTCACGCCATTTAGCCAAACCATCATCTAGGGTTTTCTGCTTTGGGTTAACATCCCACCCAAGGATCCAATTAGATGCATCTTCCAGAAAGAAATTGTCATCTTTTTCAATTTGAAGACCACCAGTTTTTACAATGCCGTCCAAAGTCAACGCATTTTCGCACTCTTGGAAACTATCGTTCCTACTTTCGAAACAGATATGTGGAAATTTTTCCAAGAGAAATCCTTTTAGCCACTTGAGTCGTGTCTTTTCCAAGTCGGTACGAAATGCCAACTTGGCAAAAGACGAATCAAGGTGGGGCTTAGCTATCTTCGAGCCTTGAGTTGGAGCAATTAGAGTAACTCTATCACCCAAGTGATTCTCTTCCAGGAAAGCTTCGGCTTTGGAGATCAATTTTTTAGGCACAATAATACTAAGGGCAACCAAACGCATCATTCGCTCAATCGCACCTGCCCATTTACTTTCATCCGGAACTACCTGTACAATTTCCCCAATGAACGGAAGTTCGGCCACATCACGATCCAAAGATTCAGCTAGTGATTTTCGGATTCTCGAAAGATCAGCTGGTATATTAGAGTTGGATTCCAAAAGATAAGATCTTTCATCCTCTAATACTTCTACTCTTTCGTTTGCTTTGCGTAATTGATAGGAGATTTCAGGAATCTTTTCGTCCAAGTCAGCCACATTTGCTTCGATTCTTGGAAGCTGAGAGTTCAAATCTCTCTGAAGGCCAATAAAGTCGTCTTCGGTCTTTATGCTTGATCCTTTTTCCCACGAACCAAGATGTCTTTCGAAAGTGGCAGACCTCTTTGTAACAACCTCTCTCTTATCTCGCAAACGGTCTAACTCGGCACCAACTTGTTCAAGCCTGCGATTTTCATCGCTATCAGATAATGCTCTTTCTAACTGATAAAGTTTTTCACGCAAGCGGTCAACTTCTGCCCGTGATGTCTTTAATCTAGCCCTTTCCGCTTCTTCCTGATGCTTGAGTTCATCTACCCATTCCTGCCTGCGAACCGATTCGACTTGAGCATAATATGGCTCAATCGCGTAACGAATTCTTTCTGCATGATCCCGATCCTTGAAGGCTTTGGAAAAAGAATCGTGGGTTTCTTTAATTTCATCTAATTGTTCAATTTGAAAAGATGCAGTTTCAATTCTTCGATGCGTGCTTCTCAAATCATCAAAACGTTCCTGTAAAGCCTGTAGTTTGGTCTTTGACCCCCCATCATCCAGCATATGCTCACGAATGAACTGCGTGAGATCCTTTACATCTTTAATACAAACGGCCTGATTAAAAATTGACATTGGAGAACGGCTCCCCATATCCGCATCCATAAATAGAAGAGCTTCAAACTTCTTGTGATATGCAGTAAAGGAATCAAAAGTCGTAAGATTCCGCTCTTTAATAATTCTTCTAAGATTATCGACATCACCAAGATCATTGAAATTTTCTTGAATGCTCAGTTTTCTTTTCTCAACAAGATAAATTTTATCGATTTTGCCACTCGGTAAGCACCATAATATTTGAGCAATGCTAACATCGGACTTGTAGGCTTCGTTGTAAAAGTGAGCCAAAAGCACGGTATATGACTCACCGGGCTTACGGAGAGTTTCTTTTCTTCCCTGCCCGGTAGTAATGTCATGAATTTCTGAGTATGCACCTAGAACATAGTCTCTTTCGTTTCGCTCCCGACTACCTGCTTGACTGCTGGCAACATTGTAATTTCGAACTCGATTTGGAACAAGTAATGTGAGCAAAGCATCAACTATGGTCGACTTTCCGGATCCGTTTCGACCAGTGATCATACTCGTTCTGCCATCAGGTCGCATGCTGTAGACCTGATTATGGAAGGTTCCCCAGTTAAGTACCGATAGCTCGTGCAACCGGTAGCCAGCGGTTGACTTGTCGGGTGCAAATTCTAACTCAAGCTGTGAATCAAATATCATCTTCTTCTATCTCCTCTTCTAAATCTGGTGACCTCCTACGGATTTGATCCCGCACCTCTGCTAGCTTATCCGGAGGCAATTTAGCTTTTATAATTCTTTCAACACGATACAAACCATCCTCCTTCTCGCGAACCTTCTTCAAAATTCCCCACTCCTCGAATTTTGTTATCATACTGGATATTTGACGGTGAATCTTTTTCTCGTCATGCATTTCCGGATAATACGGTAACATAATTTCACGCAAATCCTGAGATGAACGATAGAGGTGATCTCCTTCTTCCTGCTCCTGCTCAAATCTCATTAATTCCTCGCGTAAAAGAACCATGAAAATGGTTTGATGATAACTAAGACGGGTCCTCCTCAGAACTCTGGGCAAAGGTGCTTCATTCGAGTCCTCCCATTCTTCTTGATCCTCTTCGGTTTCATCCGCCTGTCTGACGAAGGCGTAGCCAGCTGCATCGTCCCGTGCAACTTCCAAACCCATATCAAAAAAGTGATTTTTTATACGGTCCCACTCGGCACCTAAACGGCCCCAGAGATCCAAGTCTTCTTGATAAATTGGACCGTTCAAGAGCCGAACGATCACATGACGATAAGTAATGGATGGATTCATAAAATATTACGTTGAAAAATGAGTTGTTCAACCTCGACAAAACGAGGCTGAGCTGGGCGGTTTAAATCGATCTGAATAATTTCATCGTTTAGAATATCATGCCGATTGTCCTCGCCAGCTACTACCCTGTAACAAACCACATCAACGACTCCTCTCTCCAATGGAAATCGTTCTACCATCTCAGAAAGTGAGATTTTCTCTTTTTCTTCCAAGACTTCATCTACACGTTGACGAAATTTCTTTAGATCAAGTGGCTCACCGACTGAGTGAAGAATTTCATTCATCCATTCATCACCTTCTGACTTCGCGACAGAAATCGGGGCAAAGGGCTCTACGGCTTTGGGTTCCCAAAAATCAGACTCCATAAGAGCAAAGAGTTGTGGTTTGATATCTATTTCAAACTCCCACTCCTCAGGAGGCTGGTGGCGCAGCAAGAAAGCTTTTTTTCGAATACCAGAAAGAGTTTCGCGCACATGCTTGCCACCTCCACCCGCATGGTCTCCTACAACTTGGCGAAGCTTACGGGAAATTCGGCCGTAGGCACCATGTGCCGAGTTTGCCTCCCCAAACAAACGATCACTCAAACTCAAGAAAGTCTTATTCGGATCTAAGCCCCTTCTTCTGGCAATATCCGATGTTTGTTCAGCCAAATTTCGAAATTGTCGTGCTAAACTTGGATTCGTCATCATCGAACGGAAGCCAAAATAGCTTTTTCCTTGGTCACAAGAACGCAACTCATCATCCGAATCAAGGACATGTTCAACGATGTCTCCCTTGGACGCTTCACCCTGAGCGTATAATTTGGATATTTCTCTGGCATGATCCTTGAAAAACTCTTCGATCGCCCTGAAGTCGGAAAGAAAATGCTCAACCAAATCAGACAAATCGTACACTTGGTCGCGAATCACATCCTCACCAAAAATCGGTGCTTCCCCGGTTTCTCTTATCCTCTGTATCTCTTTATCAATTTCGTCTCTTTTTCTGGAAAGATCCTTGATTCTAGATTCTGGATCAGCGTTCACCCCCTGGGAAAGACTTTCCATCTCAAGAAGAATTCTATTAAAACGAGACTCTGTAGTGGCATATCCCCGTTGCTGCATTGAAAGCAAATCCTGAAGCCAACTCAGAGCTTTCTCTGAATGTCGGGTCAAACGAAAGACATATTCCTCCTTTTCCTCATCATATGTTTTGGTCATATATCGATGATCTTCATCACACCACTCTTCCAAGTACTCTTGGGGCAATCTTTTGGGTGCGTCAAAGTCTTCAAGTTCTCTAACTTGTTCGATATGTTCCGATAAAGTAGCGGTCAATTCTTCCTCGGAGGCTTCAACAACTCCCCATTTTTTAAAGGTTTTGAAGAAGAAGCCCACGACAAAGGATCCAAGGCGACCTCTCATCAGTCGCAAAGCGGGTGATTCATCAAAAAGATGAAGAAAATCTTCGTCCATCCAATATTCCTTTTGTTAAGGGTTCTAGAATCTGAGATTGGACTTCCTCGAAGAGCTGTCAAAGAGAAGTTATCAACAGCTCGATATAAATGTGAAAAACCTCCCCTGGGTTTATTTAAAGAATTTGATACAAATCGTGATTAATCATTACTTGTTGGTATTTTCAAAAAATGATAAAATTCATTTCCGCCAATAAAAAGATATCCATTATTGCATCTTAATTGACCTGCGAACACATCTATCCTGAGTGTTTTTATTTCTTTGCCGCTTTCTAACTCATAGACCCGAATTTGCTTCAGATCACCAAGGGAAACATAGAGCAAGCCAGACTGGTCAAAAGCTAAACCATAAGGTCGAATCAATTCGGGTGCGTAGTCGATCAGAGTCTTAGGTTCTTGGGGAGAAAGAACACCTTCCAGATTAAAATAAAGAACGCGACCGGAGTTCGGCTCAGAAACAAAAACCTGTTTACCAGATGGACCAACGCAGAGACTTTCTGGGAGAATTACCCGATCATTTAGAATAGTGATTTGACCCGTTTGAGAATCGACTAAATAAATCACTCCTGAATCAATCGAGGTCAGAAAACATCTACCGTTGAAATCAATCGCCAATCTATCAATAGAAGAGAAGCGGTATCCATCGTAAGAATCGGCTAAAACTTCTAGCTTTCTTGCATTCGAAGAGATTCTTAAAAGTTTACCCGTTCCCTTTTCAGCAACAATAATTCTATCCTCCTGATCTACTCTCAAATCCGAAGATTCCGGATGGTTGCCACCAGATTCATCGACCCACTCCCTTAAGTTAATCAAAGTTTTAACTTGTCGACCCAAGCCAAGCTTAATTCTACTAATCTGAGCCTTATCTCTAACATTCGGAAAGTAAATCTGATCCTTACTATCAAAGGCCAAATTAACCTCTCCAGAAATTTGAGTGATTTCAGTACTTAAAATAAGTTTCTCATCAGTCTTTGAAGGCACAAGGACGGAAGGCTTAATCGTTTTTGTTCCAGCCAAAAAGCATCCAGCCTGGATTAAAAAAACGAAAGAAGTAATCAGAAATGCCAATCTTTTTTTTGGTTTCAATTTTTTTGAAAGTCTAGCTTTATGAAACATAGCCTTATCATACACATAAAGGAAAAAACAAACGATTGAGATAGAATTTCTGATGAAGCTCGACCCCAAAGCCATCGAAACTGCCGCTCAATTCATTGAGTCAGCAGAGGCTATCATGATCGGAGCCGGAGCAGGCATGGGGGTTGACTCAGGGTTGCCTGACTTTAGAGGAGCCGAAGGCTTCTGGAGGGCTTATCCACAACTAGAGCAGTTAGGCGTATCATTTGAGGAGATGGCGAATCCACAATGGTTTGAGAAAAATCCACGACTGGCATGGGGATTCTATGGTCACCGGTTTGAATTGTATCAAAGAACCCAACCACACTCTGGCTTTAGTTTTATTAATAGATGGATCAACGAAAAGAAACTGGATTATTTCATTTTCACTTCGAATGTCGATGGACACTTTCAAAAAGGAGGTTTCGATTCAGAAAAAATACTTGAATGTCATGGTAGCCTTTTGCATCTACAATGTCTAAGAAATTGTGGTCATCCAATATGGCGTACTGATTCGAGCTTAGTCTTCAGAATCAATCCTGATAACTTGTTAGCGGAGTCGCCATTACCAAATTGCTCCGAGTGCGGTTCAATTGCCAGACCAAACATTCTGATGTTTTCTGACTTTCAATGGGACTCAAATAGAACTCTAAACCAAGAGAGAAAATATCAAGACTGGCTTAAAAACCAAAAGTCCAAAAGATTAGTCGTCCTTGAGATTGGAGCAGGTATTGATGTTCCAACCGTACGATTAAATTGCGAAGAAGTGTATCGTATGATTGGGGATCATTATATTCGAATAAATCCTAGAGAATCCGAAATTGCTTATGAAGAAGCGGTTTCCTTGCCAATGAAAGCCGAAGAGGCGATCAAAGCGATTAATCAAAAAATTATTTGAATATATGAAGAGCAAAATGTTGAACTAAATATTCACTGAAATGTGCAGATGATCCGATTATATTTGAAGAATCGGAAACGAATTACTTTTCTAATTTTGCAATAAACAAGTCTTTTAATTCTTTTGCGGAACCTATGCTTTCCCAGTCATATTGAATATTGCCGGTTTCCAATGCATCCCCGCCGCCATGACCGGTTAGCTCAAAAAGATAATAATTATCTTCCCTATCTACTTCAACTAAACAAGTGTAGATAAGGGAGGGTTGACCAAGAATCGGGTCTGGGAAATTCAAACTGCTATCTTCTGGAGCATTGATCTCAACGCAAAGCACGAATTCATTACCTTTTCCCTTCTCCAAGTATGGGTCCAATGCAAATTGATGAGATTCAGTTGCACCACTTACTGCATCCACTTCCCCCGAAGGAGTAATACCAGAAAGCAAAGTGTAGCGATGGCGCCAAAGGGGAAGAATATGACTTCGTTGAGTCTTGTAATCTTCCCATAATGGAACTTCAGAGTAGGCAAGTGACTGCTCCAGATAAAGTGTTTCAATCATTGAACCTGTCGTACTCTCTGCCCAAACCGCAATGGAGGGCATAGGATTCAACTCCTCTTGAAAGCTGAGATAAATAGATAATCCACTTCCATTGTCATCCTGACTTTCACGAACGATCCATTTTCGATGTGGTGCAGGTTCTTTAAAACCAACAAGGCTCGAAGATCTTACAATTTGTGCACTGTTTCTATGTTCATAGCTGTTATCGATTAACCAGGATGCAGGAGGAATACTTGAAATTGAACCGTAAACTAAAAAGCCAAATACGGAGCCAAAAAGGATGACCTGCAGTCGAAGAGATGCACCCTGCCTGCCCTTTGTAATTCGATTTTTGAAGTATGGTAATCTTGCTAACAAATGCAAAAGCACAAGAAGCAAAGTTATAAAGCCGGCAATAATGTGAATTTGCGTAACGGTAATAGAAAATGGACGCAAGTATGCAAGTACACCGGTTACTGCCAGCGCAGAAAAACTAAACAAAAGGCCGAAATTGACCAAGTGTCTCATCAAGCTATTAATGACCCCTCTTACTCGGGTTGTTAACTAATTTTTTATTATCAAAACCGATCAAGCTTCTTAGTTCTTTGATGTGTAATTTACCAACCTGTTTAGGATTAGTACCATGTTTTTTACATAAAACTGCTGCAAAACCGGTGGCAATGCCCATCTGTCCGCAAGTATTCATCACTCTAGGTCCGCATAGTCCAACATGAGTACAGCTAAAACAACGCCCAGCCATCATCAAGTTGGAAAGATTCCTGGAATAAAAGCTGCGGAAAGGAATGTAATAATATCCTCCGGTTTTGTGAAACATAGCAGTGGATAGAAAATCTTCCTTAGCTCCTTTTAATTTCCGTTGGTAATGCCCATCAACTTCTCTTTTCTCAACAACTACAGCATCAGGAAATTCCCTACGGTTAATAGCATCGTGCATATCATATATATGATCACCCATTAATCTTCTGGATTCACGTTTACCCCCCACATAAGCAACCCACTTTAAACGGTTTGGTGCATACTTTGGGTTTTTCTTAGCGTTGGCAAAAGAACCAAAAATAGCACGCAACATATGATCCCTAATCGTTTCAGCATCATCTATTTGATTCAAATCGTTATCTGAATATTCCCAAAACCATTCTCCTTTGGAAGCAGCATACTTACCGGCAATTGGCATAGCCCATGGGACTTTTGGAAAGTATTGTTTTTCTGTGGTTCGTTCACTATTCCACAACACACTAGTGCCCATAACCCGATTGTCCGCTTCCTTCGGACTCCAAAGTTCGCCGTACTTATCCCATCCTTCATTATGCTGGGAAGCTGCTTCACGACCGTACCGGTAATCTGCTCCTGCCCAATAGCCCAAACAGCCATCCCCGGTAGCATCAATGAAGACAGGAGCCCGAAATCTTTTAATTTTACCACCTTTTACTTCTCGGGCTTCCACACTAAGAATTTTATCACCCTGTTTTTCGATCCCACAAGCTGTATGATGGGCAAATAAATCAACGCCTGATTCAGCCATCGTTTTTTCCCTTTTGACTTGATCGATTTTTGCTTTTTGATCCCCATTGGGATAGTGGTATGTGTCTATCGATTTTAAAATGTCTGATCCGTATCCATGGATGCCAAGGGTGTGAACACGAATTTCTTGGCTTGCGTTTCCGCCAAATAAAGGGCGGTCCTGAATCAATGCGACTTTTAACCCCTGAGAGCGTGCCGCTAGTGCGGCGCCACAACCAGACATACCGCCACCGACAACTACAAGGTCAAATGATAATTCTTCGACTTTCTCCTTAGCACGCCCCGAAAGTAAATCCTTCCAATCTGATAATTCCTTTAGATCATCACCAGGCAAATTTGGGGTAGTTTCCTTGGTAAGATAAATCGCGTCGCACCTGCCATCAAATCCACTTAGATCGTGAAGAGAGATAGTGATTTTTCCCGAATCAACCACTTCAAAAGACCCACCCGACTGCCAATGCCATTTTTCGTCTGCTTCTCCAAAAGTCGTTTCAAGGGGTTTACCATCAACTAGAACCCTAAAGCGACCGGGTGACTGCCAGTCCCCCTTACACCAATCACGATTTCTAACCCAAACATTCCAAATTCCCGGCTCAGGAAGCTCAATGGTTGTTTCAGCATCCTTTACCGGTTTGCCCATTCCGTGAGCAAGAAGATAGTTTCCGCCCATTTGCAGATAATGCTGGGTGTCTATCTTCCAACCCCCAATATGGGCAAAAGATGATGCCTCTAACAATACACCTGAACGACTCAATGCTGCACTTGGCTTGGCTCCAATTAAATAATTAGGAGCAGACATGGATGTTATACCAATCCCTCCGATTACCCGAAGAAATTGGCGACGATTAGAATTATCATTTATCATTTATAAAAAAATTAGCTGAGAATATTTTTGATCAAGTGTCCATGGATATCAGTTAGACGATAATCTCTACCCTGGAATCTGAAAGTAAGCTTTTTATGATCCACGCCCAAGAGGTGCATAATTGTGGCATTTAAATCATGAACATGTACGGGGTTTTCGGTTATGTTATAGCAATAGTCATCCGTTGCCCCATAGGAAAATCCTTTTTTCACTCCTGCACCTGCCATAAAAATAGTGAAGCATCTTGGATGATGATCACGACCGTAGCTTGTGTCAGAAAGCTTGCCCTGAGAATAGATTGTCCTTCCAAACTCGCCACCCCATACTATCAAGGTGTCTTCGAGCAATCCTCTTTGTCGAAGGTCTGCAATTAGTGCAGCGGTTGGTTGATCCACATCCTGACATTGCCCACGAATTGCTTTGGGCAGTCCAACATGGTGATCCCAACCCATATGAAACAATTGAATACAACGGACATCTCTTTCTGCCAAGCGTCTTGCTAGTAAACAATTCGCTGCGTAAGTACCCGGTTTTTGCACATCCGGACCATAACTATGAAGAATATGCTTAGGCTCGTCAGATGTATCTGTAAGATCAGGTACACTGGACTGCATACGAAACGCCATTTCATACTGAGCAATTCGGGCATCAATTTCCGGATCTCCAGCAACTGCCATATTTCTTCTATTTAAAACAGCTAACTCATCCAGCATTCCACGTCGCATCGAACGGCTCACTCCTTTCGGATCGGATAAATATAATACAGGATCACCGGAATTTCTGAATTTTACTCCCTGATGCTGAGTTGGAAGAAAGCCTGCTCCCCATAAACGGTCATATAGGGGCTGATCATTCGGACGGCCTGTTCCCCATGAGGTAAGTACCACATAAGCCGGCAGATCCTTGTTTTCAGTTCCCAAACCATAGCTCAACCAAGCCCCCATGCTTGGACGGCCGGCAAGTTGATGGCCCGTCTGGCAAAAAGTAATGGCTGGATCATGATTGATCGCTTCCGTGTGCATCGATTTGATAAAGCACAATTCATCTGCTTCCTTGGAGAGGTGTGGCAAGACATCACTCATCCATTGGCCTGACTGTCCGTACTGTTTGAAATTAAAAATACTTGGAGCAACCGGAAAGTTTTTCTGCCCGCTGGTCATCGTGGTGAGTCGTTGCCCTTTCCGGATCGAATCCGGTAAGTCTTGCCCACGCACTTTCTCCATTCCGGGTTTAGGATCGAAGAGATCCATTTGTGAAGGGGCTCCAGACTGGAAGAGGTAAATTACCCGCTTCGCTTTGGCTGGAAAATTTGGAAATGTGGATCCTACTGCACCGTTTGCTACTTGTGGCAAAAGACCCGAAAGTGCAGTCGCTCCCAAAGCCAAGCCACCATTTCGAAGAAAAATTCTTCGATT
>JAYYRA010000031.1:0-26456 GCA_036127675.1 Verrucomicrobiota bacterium | reverse complement strand
CTCCAATCTTTTGAACATTGCGAACCAAATTGCGGTAATTGCCATATTGGCAATCGGAATGACTCTGGTGATTATAACTGCAGGAATTGATCTTTCGGTGGGTAGTTTAATTGCATTTTCTGCTGTTTTAGCCACCTGGATCATAAAGAGCTGGATGGGGGGAGTCGAATCCGGAAGCGGAGGAATGATCATCGCATGTATGTTGTCGATTTTGGCCTGCTCTGGATTGGGATTGTTTTCGGGGTCGATGGTTGCGTTTTTTGGAGTACCTTCCTTCGTCGCGAGTCTGGGAATGATGATGGTTGCCAGTGGATTAGCCTACATGCTTTCCGGAGGACAATCTATCTATCAAGTTCCCCCGTCTTTTGAGTGGTTGGGAAGAGGAGATGATTTAGTTGGTATTCCCAATGCCGTGGTTTTGATGATTATACTCTACCTTTTTGCCCATTTGATGATGAGTCGAACGGTTGCCGGTAGACAAATTTATGCGGTCGGAGGAAATCCCGAAGCTGCCCGTTTATCCGGGGTTCCTGTTCGAAGGATTTTACTTTCTGTTTATGCGGGATGCGGGGCCCTAGCTGGTCTGGGGGGCATCGTAATGGCTTCCCAATTTCGCAGTGGAGATCCAAAGTATGGTTTGATGTATGAACTCTATGTAATTGCCGCCGTTGTGGTTGGGGGAAGTTCTTTGTCGGGGGGCAGGGGAAAGGTTTTCGGTACCTTGATCGGAGCGTTCATTATTGCAGTGATTCAGAATGGAATGAATTTGACCGGTGTACAGAGTTACACCCAAAAAGTGGTTTTGGGTTTGGTTTTGTTGTCTGCTGTATTATTGGATCTAGTCAAGAAGAGGGGGTGGAAACTCAACTCTAACTGAGGTGTTCCAGTCTCGCTTTCATGATCAGATAAAGCTCCCGACTAATCCAAGCATCGGTTGCTGCATAATGTTTCTGGGAGGAGGAAAGTGGGCGTTTTTGCCAGTTCGAAAGTTGTGCGGATTTAGACAATCTTTGTTTGAAAAAAATCGCAGTTAAGTTTCGTAGTCCGGTTTGCTCAATTTTGAGAGACTGGGCAAGAGTGGCTAGGTCCTCAAATCCCGCAGGAGTAAATTCTTCAATTTTCTGAAGATTGTGAAGGTCGTCTTTCAAGGCAACTCCAGTTTTGATGATTTTTGGATCTTCCAAAATTTCCACCAAAGGTCCTAGTTTAAATACGGGATAAAGTCTAAAGAGAAAGGCTTGGTCCGCAGTTGCTAATTGAATCAGTGCGGGCGGATTATTTGGGCCTCTTTTGAAGTTCGGCTTGCACTCGATGTCAAATCCCAGGATCGGATGTTTTTTCAAACGGGCAGCAAGACGGTTGAAGGTTTTGGAGTCTTCCGCGACCTGAATCGCACCGTGAAAACGAATCAAAGAAAGTCCGTTGATGGTTTCCTTATCCAATCGCTTGGGAACTTCGTCTTCGGGCGAGGGGATGTGATTCATTTAAACGATTTATAGAGAGAGGGTCAGTCCGTCGTAAGAGTGTATGATTTCCTTGGGAAATTTTCTTGCTGATGGAGCACCAGGAATTCCCGGTTGGGTCTCCTTGATAGCCGTTCGAGAACTCTCTAAGAATTTTTTGGTATGTGCCTGAAATTCTTCAAGTTCCAGATCATTGGCACCCGGGTCGTGGTGAAAGATTGCTAAAGTTTTAACTTCCCCTCTGGCAGCGAGTTCAACCCCCATGATATTACTGGAGTGACCCCAGTCTTCTCTTATACCGATGGATTGAGAATGGGTGTAAGGAGCGTCGAAGATCAAAAGGTCGGCACCTTTGATGAAATCGATAAAGGGATAATTTTTGCAGTGTGCTTCGTTTTTATGCTCCGCATCCGTGGAGTAAACCATTGATTTTCCCTGGCAATCGATTCGATAGCCATAGGAAACTCCGGGATGTTCCTGTTGATACATAGTGATTTTGCTGTCGCAAAAATCCAACTCGTCACCTGGTTTGTGGATTTTAAAAGAAATTTCCGCATTGTAAGTGTCCATATCAATTGGAAAGAAGGGCGTTTGCATTTGTGCCCTCAGACTCTTTTCCAAATGATTGTGCCCGCCGTGGAATACGATTTTATTGGATGAATCGTAAGCCGGAATGAAAAATGGCAAACCTTGGATATGATCGTAGTGAAGGTGGGAAATAAAAATGTGGAAAGTGGTGTTTTTGATTCCGGACTTTGCAAATTCCTGCCCAAGGGGACGAATGCCAGAACCACCATCCAGAATCAGAATTTCTTTGGATGGAGTATCAACATGAATGCATGGGGTATTTCCTCCCCAAGTAGAACCAACACGAAAGGGCAATTTTTTTTGAACGAATTCAACAATTTGGCTCTCCGATCGAAGGTCTTTACCACGGGCAGCAAGCAGAGCAGCAATGATTTTTTCATTGATTTCATTTGCTGAGTAAGCGGTAGGTATGGAACCACGGGTGCCTTTGAAATGAACTTTCATAATAGGAGTTTAGTCTGTTTTTTCTTTTTTTCGGTGAAAATTGGCAAACCAAAATTTAAATTTTATTAATCAAAGACTTTATCTGAGATTGCGATCTTGGCTTGAAGAAAATTAAAGAAGGGGTCATTTTCTTGGGTATGTCAGAAAGTTACGATATCGATCAGCCGATTTACCAAGTTGGTTCATCCTCTTTAAGTTTCAACCAACTGTTGAATTACTTTATCGACCCTGCATACAAGCGGGGCAATCTTTCCCGTATATCCGATATGCATGTAAAGAGAGGGCGACCGATCAGTTTTAGAATCGATGATGACCTTACTCCTTTGCCAGAGGGAACCGGGGTGACCGATGAAACCATTCGCTACATGTTGGGAGTTTTACTGAGTGAAAAGCATCTGGAAGTCGTACTAAATTTGGAGGAACCAAAGGATCTGGATACCGCTTTCGAATGGGAGTCTCAAAAGATTAATTTCAGACTAAATGTTTTTAAGGACAGGGACGGTTTGGCTTTTGTGATGCGGGTTTTGGCTTCGAATATTCCTTCGATTCAGGAAGTTGGATTGCCCTCAGAGAAAATTTGGCAGGATATTACCAACCTAAAACGGGGTTTGGTTCTAGTCACTGGAGTTACAGGAAGCGGTAAGTCGACCACCATATCTTCGTTGATCAATCATATCAACTTGTACCGAAAGACTCGAATTATTACCCTGGAAGATCCGGTTGAGTTTTTATTCAAGAGCGAAAGCTCGATGGTGTCCCAGCGACAGATAGGCCAGGATGTTCCCACTTTTGCTGATGGACTAAGGAGTGCCCTCCGAGAAAACCCGGATATCATATTTGTAGGGGAAATTCGGGACACTGAAACTGCGTCCCTTGCCTTGAGTGCTGCGGAAACCGGTCATCTGGTTTTTTCCACCTTACACACTCGTGACGCAAAAGGAGCTTTGAGTCGGATCGTAGATATGTTTCCTTCTGAGCAGACAAAAAGTTTATGCCTGCAACTTTCATTCAGTTTGTCTTTCGTGCTGAGCCAAAAACTGGTTCCGCGAGTAGATGGAAATGGTCGAATATTGGCAATGGAGGTTCTGAAAAACCTTCCGGCATTGGGAAACTTAATTCGGTCTGGGAATTGGCAACAGGTTTACTCAACCATGGAAACGCAGGGTAAAGAGGGCATGATGACCATGGAACAGCATCTCCTGCACCTCTATCAACATGGAATTATTTCAAAGGAATCTGCCATTGCATATACAAATGAGGCCAGCTTGATTGAAAGGATTGGGTAGATTGTCCAAATTATAAGGGGTAAAGAACTTGCCACTAGATGAAAATGAGGGAAGATTAAAACATGAAGCCAAGGACGCTGAAAATATATGTTTGTTCCAGCATGCTTTTCATTTGGATTTGTTTATCGACCAATCTTTATCCCGAAAAAGCGAATACTGAAATCAAGAATCCCCCCCCAAAAATGACAAAAGCTAAAAAGGTGGAAAAAACCGAAGAGGAATGGAAGAGTAAATTATCAGAAAAACAATTTTACATTCTACGAAAGGCTGGAACCGAGCGTCCATATGGCAAGGAATACGAAGAGTTTAAGAAACAGGGAGGCGGTAGGTATTTGTGCGCAGGTTGCGATACTGAGCTTTTTACATCTGAAACCAAATTTGATTCCAGATGTGGATGGCCCTCGTTTTACGACCCGGCGGATGCTGAAAATGTCAATACCTTTGATGACTTTCATTTAGGTTACCGAAGAACTGAGGTTCGTTGTGCGGTTTGCGACGGTCATTTAGGTCATGTTTTCAAGGGAGAAGGCTTTGACACCCCTACGGACAAAAGATATTGCATCAATGGAGCCATTCTCAAATTTGTTCCCTTTGATTCCAAGCCCCGTAATACGGGAAAAAAAGAGGAAGCCAAATAATCCAATAAGTTGATGGCCAACCGTCCAAAGAAGGATTGGGAAGATTTTAGCACGCCGTCTTCAGACTTAGCAAAGCTACGAAAACCTCCTTCGAGCATTATCTTTTCCGGACTTTTAGTTTTCAGTTTCTTGCTTGTAGCTCGAGTGTGGGGGAATCTTGATGAGGTCGGGGTTCGGGCCCTCAAGATTCCCGGCTTTGATAACAGTGGCAGAATTTCATGGGAATTGGAGGCAAAAGAAGTGAATTTTCAAAAAGATGGAGTTTATGAAGCGTTTGATCTCGTTTTGCGAACTTTGACAGGTTTTAATCGTTCGAATGCCAGAAGCAGGCAAGGTACATTTCAACCAAAAGAGGGAAAAGCTTGGGGAGAATCTGTACTTGAGGTTGAGGGAAGCGGATATCTGGCTGAGGGGAAAAGATGGCTGTGGAAAAATGAAATAGAAGATGGCGAACAATTAATGGCCTTTCAGGAAAATGGAAAAGTTTTATTTGAAGATGATTTGTTAATCGAAAGAAATACAGAATCAAGGGGCTCCATAGATGAAAACCAATCAGACTCCGAAGCTGTGGAGAAGAAGAAATTATTTAAAACTTTAGCCCAAGCGGAATATATTGAAGTACTCGAGTTATCGCCGATTCAAAATCGATTTCTTTTGAAGAAAAAAGTGGAAGTTCGTTCAATAGACCTGAATATTTCCTGTGATTCGATGGAAATTTTCTTCGATAAGGATTCAAATCGAACAAAGAATTCAAAAAGCTTGGGAAGAATTTCCAGAATTGTAGCAATTGGAAAGGTTCAAATGTTTCAAGATGGGAGAAACTCTTTTGCAGATGGATTAAGGATCGATGTTATTTCGGGAGAAGCTGTGCTTTCTGGAAATGCACGAGTGGAGGACGAGGACTATGGTGTTGCCAAAGGCAACGAGATTATTCTCGAAAGAGGTAAGAGGAGAGCTAAGATCGTTGGAACCGATGAAGAAAGACCAAGTCTACAATTACCTGAAATTCCAGATTTCGGATTCCCAAAGAGATAATTTGAATGACAGTGGCTAAAGAGGATGAAAGAGGCTCACTCAAAGTTCGAGCAATCAGCAAACGCTATGGATCAAGACTTGTGGTTAATCAGGTTGATCTAACCATACTGGCTGGAGAGGTTGTTGGTTTGTTGGGACCGAATGGAGCGGGGAAAACTACTACTTTCTCAATGGTTTCTGGGTTCACCACTCCAAGTGAAGGAAAAATCGAATTAAATGGAAAAGATATTACCGGATTAGCAGCGTACCGCAGAGCCAGAAAGGGAGTTGTATATCTACCGCAGGAGTCATCCGTCTTTCGAAAGCTATCGGTTGCAGATAATGTCCGGGCAATAGCCGAAACCCTAAAACTTAAAAAAAGGGAAGAAGATGAACTAGTTGCCTTTCGACTGGAGGAATTAAATCTGACTCACCTAGCTAAACAGAGGGCTGAGACTTTAAGCGGCGGTGAACGGAGGAGGTTGGAAATTACCAGGGCCTTGGTTTTGAATCCGAGTTTTCTTCTCCTGGATGAACCATTTGGAGGAGTCGACCCGATCAGTGTGAATGAAGTAATGAAAATTATTCTCCAGCTAAAAGAAAAAGGAATCGGGGTCTTCATTACTGACCACAATGTCAGGGAGACCTTACGAATTGTTGATCGGGCTTATTTGCTCTACGATGGTAAAGTGCTGACTCATGGAGACTCAAATTTTCTATTAAACGATCAACAGGCTCGGGCCAAATACTTGGGAGAAGACTTTAAAGCTTAAATCTACGAAATTAAAGATATGAAAAGCAGCCATTCCAACATTCCACATTCGGTTGAGAGTATCGCAGTTACCGAATTTTTTGAAGATTACGGAGAGCAACTGCAACTCAGATTGGTTACTTCAAAGAAATCGCTTTCTAGAAGTACGATTCGTGAAAGAAGCGTCAATCGACCGGCCTTGGCAGTGACTGGCTATTTCAAGTATTTTGCTCATAAGCGAATTCAACTTTTTGGTGCAGGAGAGATGGGGTTTTTTCGAGAGCAGTCAAAAATTCGTAGAAAGAATGTTATTTCCACCATGGCAGGAAAGAAGATTCCCTGCGTTGTGGTTACCAGAAACTTGGCCCCGACCCCTGAAATGGTTGAGGTTTTGGAGCAACACGGCGTGCCCTTATTTCGCACATCGCTAAGTTCAAAAGCATTTACAACCGAGGTGACGGTCTTATTGGAAGAACGCTTTGCCCCCAGATCATCCCTTCATGGTACTCTGCTTGAAATAAGAGGAATTGGTACTTTAATCCGTGGAGAAAGTGGGGCTGGAAAAAGTGAAGCTGCCCTAGCACTGCTTGAAAGAGGCCACAGCTTAGTGGCTGATGATGTGGTAAAAATCAAATTGCTCAGTGATCATACACCAGTTGGTTTTTGCGATGACCTGAATCGTGGTTTCATGGAATGCAGAGGGATTGGAATCATTAATGTGGAAAAGCTTTTTGGCATTCGATTCGTTAGACTTGAAAAAAAGATTGAGCTTGTAGTAACCCTTCTGGATGACACCAGTGAAAACGAATTAGAGAGAACTGGACTGGAAAGGAAATCTTTCGACATATTGGGCGTACCGGTCCCTCATATGGAAATTCCGGTAAGAGTGGGGCGTGATATGGCACGCTTAGTGGAGGTAGCGGCAATGGTTCAAGCGGCCCGACAATTTAGTTACGACTCAGCAATTGATTTTAATGAAAAACTTTTAAAAAAAATGAATCAACCCGATTTGGATTGATTCATTCTGGAGTTAAATTTTTCTCTAAGTTGCGATATATCAATTAGCTGTGTGGGTGTTTGAAATCCACAATCTGTGCAAGCAAAAAAGTCACAAAAACTTATGGACTGATGAATGTGAATAACTTGTGAGAAAGTTTCCGCATTTCTTTAAATTTTTTTCTTGGTTTCATTCGATTTCTTGTTCAAAAGAGTTGTATCCTTTCTGTTACAGTTTTTAATCATAACCCTTCGAATGCTTCATCTAATAAAGTGTAAAATATTGTTTCCCAGAGATTTAGGAAATTTTTCTTTCTTTATTAAAAAAGTGTTCATAACTTCTTAAATTCTATACCCTCACAGCCAGAAATGCTTTTGTTTGAGCGACTTACAATTTCCTCTTTCCTTCTGTGAATAAATTTTAGTTCCTGATGTCTTCACCCGTTTCAACCCCTGATACTTTTTGGAGTTCTTTAAGAGAACATTTGTTGGAAGTAATTCCCGCCGACACCTTTCGAGTCTGGTTCGACAATATTCGAGTCGGTCACCTTGATGAGGACGGTTGCGAACTGATTACTCCTAACGAATTTTCGGCTATTTGGATAAGAGATAATTACCTCGATGTTATAAGACAGGAAGCGGATCGTTTAGTGGGTCGTCCTTTTACGGTTGAATTACTCGGCGACATCGGCGGTAGCAACGCGGACAATGAAGTTAATGACCGTTTGAAGCCAAAGACTTCACATAATAAGACCAGATTGACCGGTCCTGCTTTGAAGGGAAGATCTCTAGGCATTAATCCCAAAAATACTTTTTCCAACTTCATTGTAGGAGGGGGTAGCGAACTGGCTCACGCAGCATGTGTAGCGATCTCCAATGCTCCTGCTCATGCTTATAATCCTCTGTTTCTTTACGGTGAGACTGGACTTGGGAAAACCCATTTAATGCACGCCGTTGCCCACCAAGCATTAAATCGTAACCCCTCCTGTCGGATCACCTATGTATCCTGTGAAAAATTCACTAATGAATTTATTCGTGCGATTCAGGAAAATACCTTAACAAAATTCCGATCCAGATATAGAAGCGTTGATTATTTGTTGATTGATGACATTCAATTTTTAGCCGGCAAAGAAAGAATTCAGGAAGAATTTTTTCACACCTTCAATGAAATTTATGAAGCTCAGCGTCAAATTTTCCTGACTAGTGACCGACCAGCGGGAGAAATTGATAAAATCGAAAGTCGTTTGCTTTCCAGATTTCAGTGGGGTTTAGTTACTGACATCCAGGCACCTGATTTGGAAACCCGGGTCGCAATTCTTTCAAGGAAAGCGGACGCCATGGGGATTACTGTAGAGCCCGAGATTATTGAGTTCTTGGCTAAAAATATTTCCAGAAATGTCCGTCGAATGGAAGGTGCCCTTACCCGTGTTGCCGGATATGTTGGATTGACCCGCAAAAAGGCGGATTTGGAAACAGTGCAACGATTGTTACGTGATATACTAAGAGAGGAAAATCTCAGCCGAATCACCATTGAAACCATTCAGAAGAAGGTCGTTGACTATTATCATCTGAGAATGGCTGACATGCTCTCCCGTCGCAGACCCGCTAACATAGCTTTTCCTAGACAGGTTGCGATGTATTTGTCTCGTCTTCTTACTGAGCATTCTCTGCAGGAAATTGGTGGAGCCTTTGGTGGAAGAGATCATGGAACGGTTATTCATGCCTGTAAGACAGTGGAAAATATGATGGATCAAGATACTTCGATAAAGCATTCCGTTGAATTCTTGAACGAACAGCTTTCTCAATCGATGGAGTAGGATTCTGATTTTCTGCCAAATTCTTTTCCCAACTTGTCAAATTAGTTATATTTCCTTAAGCCTGTAAGGATATGAATATTAGTGATTTCTCAGATTCTGATGGTTCTCAGATTGATTCTTCTGAAGAACAAACAGATAAACCATTGCAAAGCGAACCCAACGAGGAACAAAAAAAGGAGATAGCCCGTTGGGTTGCCGAAGGAATGGGTTTGTCGGATGTTCAAAAGAAGATTAACTCCGACTATGGCGTGGTAATGACTTACATGGATGTTCGGTTTTTGGTGGATGACTTGGATCTGACACTTGTAGACAAGGAAGAAGAGAAACCAAAGGATGATTCAACCGAAAGCTCTGATACCCCCGATTTGACCGATGATCTAAATCCGAATGACGGAGGAGTAACCGTAGAAGTTGATCCGGTAACACCTCCCGGAGCAATGGCTAGTGGATCGGTTCGTTTTTCGGATGGACAAAACCAAAAATGGACTTTGGATCAGTTTGGTAGACTTGGTCTTTCAGGTGGAGAAGAAGGATACAAACCGTCGGAAGAAGATGTCATGGAATTCCAAAAACAATTGGATTCGGCCTTGAGGGGTAAGGGATTTTAATTCTAGCACAGAATCAAATAGGGAAGTTACTCACTGGGTTTGGATGCCACCACGTAATTGTCCTGCTGCAACCGAGCCAAAATTATCCATGAATGAAGGGTCCAATGGGCGATTGTCCGGCATAGACAGCCATACTCTCAGAAAATGTCTCTTGCGATCTTCTTCTGGAAAATCTTCAAATGAAGTTCTTCGATGAAGGGTTGTCCAGTTATTCAAAAATAAAAGATCTCCCCGTTTTAAAGTAATGCGGGTTTGAATTTCTTTTCTTTCGCAGACGGAATCTAAAAAATCAATCGATTCCATTTGGAGGTTAGATAAATTAGGACAGTCGGGATCCTGATGGGCTCGTTCGATTAAAACCCTTAAATAAGAACAGGCAAAAAAACCATCGGTCATAGAAAAGATAGGTTGGAGGCAATAGGGAAGTGGATTTAAGGAATCTATTACATGTCTCTTGTATGGGAAAGCTTGGCAAAGAATATCATGCAAGTCCGGTCTTTCTTTTTTAATAATCTTTTGAACGGATTCGCTGCTTACGATTTGATTTTCTCCCCCATTTGCAGCCGGTTGCAAACATAGAAAGCCAATTACATCGCAACGATCAGTGTGGAAGCCGAGTTTTCGGTTGGAGTAGGGACCCCGTGCCCGCTGATCATTTTTTGAATAAGCCCGATCCCTGACATCCAAAATTCTTTCCCCTTGTATACTTTGTGAAAGCGGGTAGCCAATTCTTTTTGAAAGTTCAAGAAAGTAATTTTTGGGATCACTTAATAAGACTGATTCATCCACTGGGTTGGAAAAGAAAGAAAAACCCGATCCGTTTTCCAATTCTTTTCTAAGGGAATCGACTTCAAACCATGAAAAATCTACATTCACTCCATTTCAAATAGAAAGGTTTTCCGGTGCTTTTCCAATATTGAAAAATTGAAAATCAAAATAGGGAATTACGAATTTTCCGGTGAAAGAAGCAGGCATTTGATGACCAGCACCACTAACCGAAATTAAAAAAGATTGAACTTTACATTTATTAAGAGCTCGGTGAAGGAGGACGGACTGTTGGAATGGAACCAAGGAATCGAGTTTGCCATGAAAATTCATATGAGGGGTGTCGCCCTCTGTTACATGATGGAGTGGAGATGCGTTTCTAGCCAACAGCTTGGAGGACTGGATGGGAGCTCCAATCAGAAGACTTTCAGGAGAGAATGGAGAATTGTGACGGATCTTTCCCGGATGATCATCCATTTGAAGAAATGCACTCGGTCCATAATAATTTACAACGGCATGAACTTTTGTCGAAAGAGATGAATAATCTCCAATGTTTCCGTTTAGAGAATTAATGTCCGCGGTGGTTCCTAACATGGAGGCCAGATGACCCCCTGCTGAGGATCCCCAAACGCCAATTCTTTCGGGATCTACGCCAATAGAATTAGCATTTCCACGAATCCATCTGATAGCCGCTTTACAGTCGTGGATTTGAGTGGGCCACTTCGATTCCGAGCTTAGGCGATATCCAATGCTGGCTCCTGCATATCTTCCAGTTTTAACAATTTGTGGGATACGGTGTGGGTTGTGACCTGATTTTTTGCTTCCACTCTTCCAAGCTCCTCCATGGATCCAAACAATGATTGGGATTTTTTTAGATAAATTTTGGTTTTTTGGAAGAAACAAATCGAGAGTTTGACGTGAATGATTCTTACCTGCGTAGGGCAGATTGTGTTTAATTGAGATCTCCCTCTTTTCACCACAGCAAAATAAGGTGGATACTAGGAGCAGAAAAGTAGACTCAATCAGGAAAATTTTCCTCACACTTTTCCTACTTACTTTTTAATCACCGATCCAAAAACAGAGACCATCTTAGTAAACATGGAAAAATCAAAGTTTTCCGCCTGTTCAATTTCCTTTTCTGGCCAGGAAGGTAATTGTTTCATTAGCGAGGAGTTCCCGAATTGGATTTTTGAAATTTTAAAATTTTCAAATTCTGCTGATTCAATATTTCCCTGAATATCAAAGGTGATACGAGCCACCCGTGGAGTAGATTTCCCCCGGGGTAAGGAAAAAATTGGATAAGTAGTTCCAGCATTTGCAGTTTCTGCCGGTCCAAGCCAAATCAATTTATTGTTAAAGGTATAATTCCAGAGAACCTCTCTTCCTTTTTCCGTTCCGATATACGGATTTTCCAGTAGTACGGACCCAGCCTTAAAAAACTCCGAAAAGGAGGAACCGAAGGTAAGATTGAAGTTGTAAGCGAATGCCCCTGTCAAACCGTCCCGATTTATCGATATTCGCGGTATGGGTAATGCTCCACCACTTTTGAAACGAAAAATCTTGGATGAATCCGGACCAAGTATTTCTGAACTTTCTGGTGTGCTCGAATAGCCCATGATCAACTTTTTCTTTCTGCGATGTTGAATCTCGAACTTATTTTCGGATTTATCAATGGCTAGGAAGATTTGGTTGGTACCCTCCTTTGCATGATGATCCCATTCAGCGAACAAAAGTAGACAAGTCGATTCCGAGTCAATTTGATCGATGGCCTTGCCAATCGAAGAAACGAAAAGTTTTTTACGGTTTTCCAAAAAGGATAATCCATCGGCATAAGCACTTAATGTTTTAGCCCATTCAGATTTCGAATCCGATGATTTAGTCCAATCTTTCAGCACTTCAATGGCGGTTGGGGTATTGTTGTCCAAATGGTGAGAAAAGGCCAATAGAGATCGAAACGAAGGTTTTTGTTGAACATCTTTAGGCAGTGCTGTCATCAATTCCCTAGCAAGATTGGTATCCGGATTTTGACCAAACAGGATTTGATTGATTCGGAAGCCAAGCATCTTGTCAGAATTGGCTTGATCGGGTTCTAGTTGAGCAAGATAAAAGGAAAGGCAAAATTTCGCATCCTTTCCGGAAATTTCTGAAAGCCCCTCAATTTTGGAGAAAAGATCTTTCTCACTTAGAATAATTCTTAAGGTCTTCCCTAAAGAATCGTCTTTTTCGGATAAGGCTTTCAAAGATGCTTCTGAAGATAATTCAATCTCATCGACTTCCGCTAAGGTAGCCAACAAATAGGCTCGTATCCGAAGAGAGGCATCCTTCAACAGAGTGGGACCATGAATTTTCGCGACGAAGAGAAGGGTTCTACAATAAGAGACTGCGAAATCTTTACTCCCCAAATTTCCTTGATCCGCTTTGATCTTCAATAGGTTAATCATTCTAGGAGAGCCTTGATCAAAAGAACTGATGAATTGTAAGCTTGGAAGACTCTTGGGGACACGGAACAGTAAAAAATCCGTTGCCTTATCGACAACTTTCGGTTGATTAGCGGCTTTGCCTACCATTAATAAGTCCATGGCGACTCTAGGAGCTTCCATTGCATCGGGAGACTCTTGGAGAAAGCTTTCCGCTTCTTCGATAAAGCCTTTAAGGTCTGATTCTTTAAGGAAGTCCTCATAAAATGGAATCCGTTCTTCTGCAAAGACAAGGCTTCCGATTGCAGAAAGAGTCAAAAGGTAGAAAATAGACTTTAGTAAATCCATCATGCTATGCTTATTTGATTGGATATAAGAAGCTGTCAATGAGAAGAAGTTCAAAGGGAGGAAAAAGCCTTGGCGAATTTTTCAAGAGTTACAGAGATAGTTTCTTCCTGATGTTTGGATGAGATAAAACAGGTTTCGTATGAGGATGGAGGCAAATATACCCCGTCTCCTAAAAGTTGATGAAATAATTTACTGAAATTCTTGTGATTACCGTTCACTGCTTGTTCGAAATTCGTAACCGGTTGTTCGGAAAAAAATAGACAAAACATAGAGCCAGCCTGCGGGACTTGGAGAGGAATTCCGTGAACATTGGCAAGATCAAGAATCCCATTGGAAATTATCGTTCCCATACTTTCGAGATGATCGTAGGGTGGGTCATCCTTAAGCATCCGAAGAGACTCGATCCCTGCGGCCATTGCAAGCGGGTTACCGCTCAGTGTTCCCGCCTGATACACCGGGCCAAGAGGGGCTAAATGGTCCATTATTTCAGCTTTACCGCCAAGGGCACCAACCGGTAGCCCGCCCCCAATGATTTTACCCATTGCGGTTAAATCCGGAGTGATTCCCTCTCTTTCCTGTACTCCGCCGATTCCCAGGCGAAATCCGGTCATAACTTCATCAAAGATCAGCAATACTTTGTGCTGATCGCATAAATCTCTTAGATTTTGAAGATATCCATCTTGAGGAAGTATCAAACCGCAATTTGCCGGATAGGGTTCGATAATGATGGCTGCGATTTCGTCTTTGTTTTGTTCCAGAGCCTCTCTAACAGCTCCCGGATCATTGAATGGGAGAACAATGGTTTCTTTAGCCAGACTTTTGGGAACCCCTGCACTATCGGGATTACCAAGTGTCAATGCTCCCGAACCAGCCTTTACCAGAAGACTGTCAACATGCCCATGATAGCAACCGGCAAACTTAATAATTTTGGACCGGTTGGTAAATCCGCGAGCCAAACGAATGCAAGACATTGTAGCCTCTGTACCGCTGTTGCACATTCTTACTTTTTCAACAGATGGTACGACTTGAGAGATCAATTCGGCCATCTCCACCTCTGCGGGACCTGGAGTACCAAAGCTCGTACCGTTTTCCAGAGCATTACTGATTGCTTCTTTGATTCTTGGATGATTATGACCATGAATGGCTGGACCCCATGTGCAAACATAGTCAATCAAGTCATTCCCATCGGCAGTGGTAAGCTTGTAACCTTCCGCTTTCCGAGTAAAAAACGGTGTTCCTCCAACAGAGCGAAAGGCACGGACCGGTGAATTAACTCCACCTGGGATTAAATGTTTAGCTTTTTCGAAAAGTTCTATGGATTCAGAATTCATGAGGTGAAAGGATTCTAGTTATGAAATTTTTGTACGATGGGAATACGCCGACCGACTCCAAAAGCCAAGGGGCTGGTCTTGAGTCCGGGTGCTGCCTGTTTTCTCTTGTACTCATTCAAGTCAACCAATCGGATGATTCTTCTGACAACATCGGGATCGTATCCATTTTCAATAATTGTCTGAAGGGAATTACCCTGCTCGACATAGGCATGCAGGATGGCATCAAGTGTCTCATAATCGGGTAGGGAATCACTGTCTTTTTGATCTGGTCGAAGTTCTGCAGAAGGCGGTTTCTCGATAGTGTTGGTCGGAATAAGAATTTTTTGACGATTAAAATATTTGGCGAGCTCAAATACCTTCATTTTGGGGACATCTGATATAACTGCGAGTCCACCACACATATCTCCATACAGAGTGCAGTAACCAACGGCTAACTCACTTTTATTACCCGTGGTCAGTAAAAGAGCGTTAAACTTATTGGATAGTGCCATTAACAACAGTCCTCTACTTCGTGCCTGAAGATTTTCCTCGGTTACATCTTCGGGAAGATCACGAAATAGAAAATCCAACTCTGAGGAGGCAGCAGAAACTAAGCTTTGTATGGAAATTGTATGGAATTCGATTCCCAAATTTTCTGCAAGTTCCTTGGCATCTTGTTTGCTATGTTCACTGGAAATAGATGAAGGAAGACTGATTCCCAAAACATTTTGAGCACCTAATGCGTCAACTGCAATCGCAGCAGTCACAGCAGAATCAATTCCTCCGGACAAACCAATGACAACCTTGGAAAATCCGCTTTTCAAAACATAATCACGCACTCCCATGGCTAAAGCTTTTCTGAGGCGCTCCATTTCTAAGAAATCGGTGGTTTGTGAAGTTGGTTGGTCCGATAAATCATGAATGTCAATGTGTTCCTCGAAGTCCTTCGATTGGGCTTGAAGCGAACCGTTCCGATCAAGTGAACTAGAAGATCCATCAAATAGCAGCTCATCGTTTGCCCCAACCGCATTAACATAGGTAACAGAGCAATTGACCTTTCGGACCACTTCTTTGAGAAGTTGGAATCTTTTTTTCTCTTTTCCGGCGAACCATGGGCTAGCTGACAAATTGATCATGTGATCCAGAGCCTCCGTCTCTAATTCATCCAATGGTTCAATGGAGTAACGCTGGTCGGTTAGATTCCAAATATCTTCGCAAATAGTAACTCCAAATCGCATGCCCTTGTATTCTCTGATCATTGAAGAATTGCCCGTTTCGAAGTATCTGCTTTCATCAAACACATCATAAGTTGGTAGCAGTTTTTTTCGAAACACCTGATGTATCTCTGAGTTTTGGCACCACGCGGCAGAGTTGTAAACCTTGACCGAATCCCTAATTTCTTCGGGAAATCCAATCAAAGCGGGCGTAGGTCCAGTTTTTTCCGAAAATTCCCGAAGAGAGGTACGGGAGCCTTCGATAAAGCTGTCTTTTAGGAGTAAGTCCCGTGGTGGATATCCGGAAAGGAAAAGTTCAGGGTATACCACTAATTCCGCTCCTCTTCCAACCAGTTGCTCATATGCATCCAGGGCAAGATCTAGGTTACCTTGGAAGTCTCCAACCGTTGAGTTCAATTGGGCCACGCCTATTCTCATGTGATTGCCTTAAAGTCAAAAAGCTTCATAACCAGTCAACCAGTATGCAAAATGAAAGAAAAAAAGCGAACCTGAAGGGAAATAGAGTTTTAGTTTTAGCTTCGGGGTCGCCGCGAAGGACGGAATTATTAAACAGTGCGGGAATTACGCATCAAGTTGTGGTTTCAAAAGGAGAGGAATTGAAGTTACATCCGGACGGACCTTTGGAACTCGTAAAGCAAAATGCGAGAATAAAAGCTGTGGAAGTTTCGAATCGCTACCCAGACCATTTAATTTTAGGGGCAGACACCATAGTTTCTTTAAATGAAAAAGTTTTTGGAAAACCCAGGGATCTTGATCAGGCTAAACAAATGCTGCTCATATTGTCCGGTAAAACCCACTTAGTAAGCACTGGAATTTGTCTATGTAAAAAAAGAGAGTGCTTTCTGGAAACGAGAGTAGAAAGTAGCAAGGTCACCTTCAAAAAGATTGAAGATCAAATCATCGAAGAATACTTCTCTGAAGTCGATCCACTTGATAAAGCTGGTTCCTATGCAATGCAAACTCGACCGGAGTTGATTATTGAGAAATTTTCCGGTTCCCGGAGCAATGTAGTTGGATTACCCTTGGAGCTCTTAAAGAATTGGTTCGAGGAAATTGGGTTCAAAGATATCTGAGTAGATGCTTCCAAGAAGTTAACCATTCGAAGAAAGATAAAACAGATTCATGAAAGAAAAGAGGAAGGTTTTATTTTCAAGCTTCACGAATGATCGGTTATAGATTATAAAAATCCGTTTGGTTTTGAAGTTCATGCCATTTGATTCCCGTAACTATCCACTAAATTTATGATCAACTCCCATTCCCATCTAAGAACAAATTTTGTTTTCTATTTTTTAAGAAAATTTCTTATTTTTTTGGCACCTTTTCTTTTTTTAAATCTTTCGGTTTCAGCAGAGAAAAGATTGCAGATTAAATATCCATGGACGACGGATCACATGCATGTTGGGGTTAGATGGCAACCTTTCGGGTTGCCTAAATGTGAGGAGTATGACGCCAATCGCCCACTCATTAAGGAGTACAGTAGTTACTCTCAGTTTTGGGTGAGTTGGGCTGCGGTTGAACCTCATCCGGGTAATAAGGACTATGTAAATAACATGTCCGGTTATCTAAAAGCTATCGACCATGCAGTGAACCTGTGTGTCGAGCGTGGTGTTCATGCAGAACTTGTAATGTGGCATACCCCAAGTTGGGCTTCAGAAAGCGGAAAAGCGGGTGGATGGAAGCCTAAGGCAGGGGAGTATCCACAGTTCGTCGCCCGTATGGCGAAACATTTTAAAGGTCGTGTTGGTGCCTATCAACTCTACCATGAAGTAAATCTTCAGGGCATGATGAATGAAGCCGATATGAGCTTCATAAAAGATGAGATTTTTACCAATGGAGCCAAGGCAATACGTAAAGTCTATGAAGCAGAGCCGCAGACACATGTTATTGTTTCGACATCCGGAACTTCTCCATGTCAACCATGCGGGGCAAGGGAAGGTCTAAAAGGCGTGGGTGCAATAGCCGTTGATGACTACTATGATCAACTGATTGCGGATAAGGAATTAATGAATCAAGTCGATGCCCTAAATCTCAACATTTCTGACCATTTTAATGGATACGGCATGATGGATGGAGCACTTATTCCGAATTGTTGGACTCAATACGACTTAGCCCGAGGAAAACTAGATCAAGCGGAATACCAATCCAAGAAAATCTTATCTTCCGAATCTTGGATTTGCTGGGATGGATCAGGAAACAATCACGATGTCAATGGGGATGGAAAAAAGGACGAAAGGGATGCTTTTGAAAAAACCATAACCATCTTCGGTAAAGTATTGGAACGCGGATTGAATACGGTAAACATGCCTTGGTGTGACAACTCAAGCCGCTGGTCCATGGGATTAACCAAGCGGGTGGATTACAGTGGACAGATTAAGAAACTGAAACCTGAATGGGTCATCCCTTCCATTAACGGCGGACCAGGAGTTATCACTAGAAAATTAGGCATCAATGGACCGGAAGAAAATTTAAATCCTAGGGAAGTCGATGAAGACGGGCTGCGATTTACGGAAAAAGATTATATCAATCCAGGTGACCCAAACCACTTGCATTATTATATTTGGCGCTGGTACTCCCAGATTGCCGGAGGCTCAAATGAAGTTATAAGGCATGCCATGGCTGGAGAGAGAGGAAATGATATTACCACAAGCGGGAATGGATTCACCGGTAACGAACAATATAAGATGTCTTCCTATAATAGGACCAAGAAGTCATTTACTGTCCTTGTTTATTCAAATGGTGCTGCAGGTACTGGATTTCTTGAGGTTGCCATTCCTGCCACCATCCAAAATGGCAAGTCTTACAACAATGAATCCTCAAAAATTGATTTTCGAGGAGAAGGATTCAGGAACGGCACCAAATACAACGTTAGCACCATTACTAAAGATATTAACGATACGACTGGAAAGGACGAAAATGTATCCAGTGGAGGAAGTCGGAATCAAATCGTACGGGACGGGACTTTAAAAGTGAGAATCGGCAAACTTCGTAAATTCACTACGATAAAATTTACCAAAGCTAGATAATTACTGAGAAACCAGTAAAATCACCAAAAGACTCCTTTTTTAGAGTCTTTTGATCTTCAGATTTCTATACCACGCAGGATCGTTGTGGTCCTGCAATAGAATCGGACCTTCCCAACTTCCGAAGCCTTCATTTTTCCGGTACTTACTTTTTTGAAATCTTTCTATCCAATTATCTGTACCCCAGGTTATCTCAACCACCTTCTCACCATTCAGCCAATGTTCAATTTGATTACCCTTGGCTACGATTCTACCTTTGTTCCATTCACCTACTTTTTTTAGGGGCTTGCTGTCTGGTGCCGCAACTAATTCATATAGGGAAGCAGCCCGATGGGTAGGGTTCTTATTATCCCGATGTTTTAGATCATCCAATACCTGATATTCAAGTCCAAGGTTCTTTCTTGTCCGGTATTTGATTCCACTATTTCCAGCTTCAGATATCTTCCATTCAAAAGTTAAATCGAAGTCTTTAAACTTTTCTTTGGTGATGATGTCCCCTCCACGAGCATTGCGATGAATCACACCTTTTTTAATCGTCCATCCAATATCAACTGGTTCACCGCTTACTTTTGTCCATTGGGAGAAATCATTCGGTGAAAATAGATTGTATTCATCTTTTTTTTCTCCATGAGTTGTGGATAGAAGTGTAAATGCGATTAAGTAAATTTGATATTTCATAAAAGATAAAAGGTTATACAGATAGGTTTGCCGACAAATCGAAAATCAAACAACTTCAATTAGCAGAAATCTAATTTAAAAAATAAATTCTCACTCCCATACTTTCATATAGGCTACAATGTCTGCAACATCCTGTGCGGTAAGTGCAAGCTGCTCAGCGGAAAGCATTAAAGATCTTTTCATTCTGCTGGATTTCTTAACTTTGGACTTTGGGACCATCTGCGTGAGCCCACCTTGACTGAGCACCAATTCCGGATCACCTTTTGATTCGGTTATTCCATGTAAGATTTCACCATTTTTCAGAACATATTCGGTTCCCTGAAATCCATGAGCGATTCCTTGGGATGGATTGACGATTGCATGAATGATTGCAGAGGTTGATTGCTTGGCCGCCCAACCTTCGAGACGAGGCCCGAAATTTGCACCAGCCCCATTGACCTCATGGCACATAGTACAGCGTAAAATTGTGGTCTTACCCTTTATGGGGTTCCCATTGAGCTTCGCAATTTCAGGAACCTTTAGTGAAGTCTTGCCGGTCTCTGCCGGAGTGCTTATCGCCACTATATTTATATCATCAGGATTATATATCCCTGAATTCTTAAGTTTGGGATTGAGTTCGTATTTATTCCAGGCAGTCAGACTTCGCTTTAAAATCCAATGCGTAATGGCATCCTTGATTTCTTCATTCTTCAGATCTTTGCCAAGTTCCAGAAGTGCATCGGGTGCATCCTCGTGATTGATATAAGCGATTGATTCAACCGCAAACAATCTTTGATCGCTTGATAGCTTTTCACTTTCGATCCGTTTCCGTAAATCATTGATGGCTTCTTTAGCTCCCAGTCGCCAGGTAATCCTGGCAAAAGCATTATCCCATTTCAGCGGATCGGAAATACCGAGAGCGTCTTTAAGATATTTCCAGATAGATGATTCTTTTCCTGCGGAACCAAGCCCAATTGCTTCAACATAGTTTTTGTCCTTACCATCATATCGCTTTGCAACTTCTGTCAGCACAGGACCTGCTTTTTTGGCAGAGAAATTTCGCATGGATAATGCGACATCCCTGCGAACTCCTGCACTTGGATCCTTGGCCAATTTAACTGCGTGGAATAGTATTTTTTGGTCTGACCTTCGTAGGCTTCGATAGGCAATCAAACGAAATTCGGCACGATCAGATTTTAAAAGGTCTATTGTTTTTTTAAGCCCTCTCTCTCCAAGGTATGGAAGTAACCATATCCCACGTGCTGCCATATATGGATTCGAATGAGAAAGGAGGGCCAACACAGAGGGATATGCTTTTTCTCCCTGCTTTTGTAGAGCCTGAAAGCCGAGGAAACGAACATTTGGATTAGGGCTCAACAATGCATCTACTTGGCCTGATATCTTGTTGAGCTTTAATTCTGGAGCTTTACTTTTGAAATTCTTTGGGGCTATTCGATAAATCGCTCCTGAAGATGACTCATCGCGAGTTGCGTGCCCACCAGAGCCCGGATCGTACCAGTCTGCAATATAAATCGCACCATCCGGCCCCACAGAAATATCAGATGGGCGAAAATGAACCCGTTCATCCCGGTCTTCTTCAGATATTTCACCGGTAGTTTTTCGAGTGGAAACAAAATTTGACCGATCCATGCTGTAGGTAGCCCCCACAGGTTTCGGTTGGTAGGCAAAAACGGTATTACGGGATGCTTCGCATGATAAGTATGTCCATACCCATTTATCCCCTAGAGCACCATTCTCATAAAAAGTCACTCCAGTAGGCCCTCCTGCTCCGTAAACATCACCTGCATCGAATGTACCAGGATCATCCTGGCGCCAATGTGCTCGTTGTATTGCCTGACCCGGCCGTTTGTCCGCCTGCCATTTGTGCTGACCGTCCAATGAATAGTACCCAGCAGAACCAAAGTCCAAAACATAAGAGTTTCGACAGCTCGAATAGTCATCATTGTCACTTTGATACATATCCCCATAAGAGTTAACCACTTGCTCATAACTGTTTCTGTAACCATGGCCGATGATCTCAGCATCCGTTCCATCGGGATCCATTCGAACACTAAAACCGGAAGTCCATACAAAACCGTCGTCACTTTTTGCACCCTGCAGTTCATGGGTTGGTGTGTAAAAATACTTCTCACTGGCCCCACCTCTGTAGTTTGTGTTCATCCGAAAAGTTTTACCTGAGTTATCTGTGAAGATTGCCCCGCAGTTTCCACTATTAAAATACCACTTTCCATCAGGCCCTGAAGTGATGGAGTGAAGAGAATGGTCATGCTGGCGTCCATTGAACCCGGTAAGCAAAACTTCTTTTTTATCAATGGAATCATCAAACCTTAAATCCCGGTTAACATCGGTGTATATGATAATGTCCGGTGGTTGGGAGATAACGACGCGATTATCAAAAACTGCAATACCCAATGGAGATTCGAGATATGGGTCCTGTAAAAAAACTTTTGATTCATCGGCTTTCCCATCACCATCTGAGTCTATCAAAACCATTATACGATCTCCGGAATCTCTTCGAATCCCTAGTTTTTCCCGATAGTTTACTCCTTCTGTTATCCAAATTCTTCCCTTTGGATCCATTGACATATTGGTAGGATTGTAAAATTGAGGACTCTTCGCCCAAAGCGTAACTTCCAGATCAGGATCTGTAATAAACTTATCCACTCCTACATAGTTTGCCTGACTCGCTGGAGGCCATGCCATCTCTAACTTTTTACCTAGAGAAAAAAATGCTGTTCCTAGTATCGCAAAGAAACCGATGACAGAATATTTGACCTTGGTAATCATTGGAATTCAGAGGTGGTAAGAAAAGGGGAAAAATAATCAAAATATGTGAAAACCGAGATTACACAATCGTATTAGGGAACCAAAACTTCTCTCATTTTTGGATTAATTATCGACATTTTTTCCCTAGATGTATGAGAATCAAAAAATGAAAAGAAGAATGTTTTTAACCACTACTGCAGGTTCACTAAGTTTTTTAAGAGCCCATGCAAAAGAACCAAAATCATTTAAGGGAATTATCAAAAAGGCGGTTAAATTCGGAACTAAGCCAAATGAGTCACAAATGCAGAAACTGAAGGATCTTGGATTTGATGGAATAGAAGGATCTGCACCTGGGCTGCAGATCGAGGCGATGAAAAAATCCTGCCAAAAAATGGATCTTCCAATGCATGGAGTAGTTTACAACAAACACTGGAAAGTTAGACTCTCAGACCCCGACCCGAAAGTCCGAGAGGAGAGTCGTAAAGGACTGGCTCAGGCTATGAAAGACTCAAAAGGGGTAGGGGGAACATCCGTACTACTTGTCCCTGGTCGGGTAAAAGGAGATCAGGAAAGTCACCAGCATGTATGGGATCGCTCTGTTGAGCAAATCCGGCAGCTTATACCTCTCGCTGAGAAATTGAAAATTCATATTTTGATCGAAACCGTGTGGAATGGATTTTGTTACAAACCAGAGGAATTCAGAGACTATATCGATGCAATCGATAGCAAGTGGGTTCAGGCGTACTATGATATTGGAAATATGCAAAAGTTTGCCCCAAGCCATGAATGGATCCGTATTCTCGGAAAGCGTACTCTTAAGTTGGATGTTAAAGACTGGGGCTCGAAAAATGGATTTTGTCCCTTAGGGCAGGGCGATGTGGATTGGAAAAAAGTCAGACACGAACTAGAAAAAATAGAGTTTGCTGGGTGGGCAACTCGGGAGGGAAATGACGGTGGAGTGGAAAAAACCGCTAAGTTGATGAATGAGCTTCTCGCACTATGAGGTTAAAAAGGAGCAACCTCAACAACCAAACCGTCCAACTCATCCGTCATTTCAATCTGACAACTGAGCCGGCTTCTTTCATCGGTGCCGCTCTCTAGGTCAATCAAGTCCTGCTCAGCCTCGGTCGCCCGTCCGGTTTTATCCAACCATTCTGGCTTTACTCTAACATGGCAGGTTGCACAGGAGCAGCAACCGCTGCACGCTCCCTCAATTCCATCGACATCGTTGTCACGGGCAATTTCCATTAGATTTCCGATTGCGTCATCAACGGTTAATTCGCTACCGCTTGGTGTAATGTAAGTAACTTTGGCCATACTTTAATTACTAATCAGGATTGAAAAAAGAACAATCACATTAAGGTTGATAGGGTTGGTGCTCGTATCCAATTTCAGTCAAAATTTGCATTAGGCCTCTGCCATATTTGAGATAAATTTCAGCAGGATCTTCTGTTGTCTGGTTTTGTGAATCAGCATCATGAAAAACGGCAGCTAGATGAGGCTCAATCGAAATCCCTCCCTGATAACCTGTTCTCTTCAGGTCTTCCATGATTTCTCTGACATATCCGTGACCTTCACCTGGATAAACATAGATTTCTTTGTCCTTGTTTTCAGCTGTCGGGCTCAAGCAATCCTTTACATGAATGTAAGCGATATGATCGCGAACCTGTCGGTAAAATTCCCAAGAGTCCTGCCAAGGGTTGCCCTCTTTGGATCGGTCTCGGTTAAAAGCTGGGTTAGCCGTATCAAAAACCAATTTCATATCTGGTATGGCATCAACTAATTCCAAAGTGTGCTTCCAGCTCATACCACCGTAATTCATGCAATTTTCATGTAACGGGGTAATTCCTTCCGAGGTAAATGCATCGACGATTAAACGAAGTCTCCGAATCCTTTCCTCTACCATTTGATCATCCTGATCCAGTACCTTATAACTCATGATTCGAACGAATTTTGCACCTAAAGCATGCATGCGAGGGATGGCTCTTGCAATTTCCTGTTCAGTTATCGCAATATCATCCCGGACATCTTTTCCCCAGTTACCGATTGCGGAGCCAAAAGCATTGATAAAAACACCGGATCCATCAAGGGTTTGGCAAACTTCATCAAACTCCCCGTCGCTGATATCATGAATGTTTTTGCCATTAATGAATCTGGATTCAATGGCATTCCAGCCCAACTCCTTGGTCACTTGGATTTGGGTTTCTATTTTTTGGGAGGCTTCGTCTGCGATTCCAGTTAAATACATAGTATGCTGTTTGGGTTTAAAGAAAAATTTTGGCTCCGTCCTGATTAATTGACTCGTAGATTGAACAGATTAATTCCACGGCCCGTCTACCCTCCACTCCGTCCACAGATGGCTTATTATTTTTATCCAGTGAATCAAGTGCGTTCTCAAAGTTTCGTTGATGCCATTGGAAGTCAATTGCTTTGGGGTCGGCTGCTCCTGCTCCCGAACGATCTTCGTAAACGCCATGTTTTCTTAAAATTTCATCGTCTTCGGGCATGGGGTGCTTGAGGTCCCAGATGCTGAACTTGTCATCCACCATCATGATCGAGCCTTGGTCCCCGCATATGTGAATCGATGCGGGCAGTCCACTGTTCGAATAACAAGCGGTGGAAGCTTGGATTACTCCCCTCGCACCGGATTTGAATTCGACAATTGCCACCGCGATATCCTCAACTTCAATTCCTTGATGAGCTTCCAATCCACCTGAGGCAGAGACCGCTTTAACATCACCCATTAAGTGAAGCATCAAATCAATGGTATGTATCGATTGGTTCATCAATGCACCCCCTCCATCCAAATCCCAAGTGCCACGCCATGCTCCGCTATCGTAATATTCCTGGGTCCGCCACCACTTAATTGCAGTATCGCAAAGAACCAATTTTCCGAGTCTCTGGGCATCGAGTGCATTTTTGAAAATTTGGGTGGAATCGTTAAATCTTCTTGGAAAGATCCCTGAGAGCATGACCTGATTCCGCTCACAAATTTCAATCATTTTATCAATTCGTTCGGGAGTTATCTCCAATGGCTTTTCGCAAATGATATGCTTACCGGCTTGCGCAGCCGCGGACACATGCTCCAAATGAACTCCACTCACTGATCCAATGGTAACTATCTTCATCTCCGGATGAGCCAGAAAAGCATTCAGGTCAGAATATCCAGTGCATCCATATTTATGGGAAAACGAATCCGCTTTACTCTGGTTTCTGGCGAATGCAGCAACCAATTCAGTATTTGCCATGGACTGCAATGCTTGGGCGTGAAAGTCGGCGATTACTCCTGCCCCTATAATTCCAACTTTATGCATATGTAATTCTTGGAAAGTGATTATGGAGAGTTTTTCTGACTACAGTTCAAGTAATCTAAGACTTTTAAATCTGTAAACCTGTCCATTTTCTCCGTGATGTTGGATAGCTAGAAAACCCTTTTTGTCAGTATTGTCTTTCAGGTCAGTGGTTTTTGTGCCGTTAACCCAAATTTGAATGTGGTTTCCATGACATTTGATTTTATAGTCATTCCAATCGTCCCGTTTGAAAGCTTCCTTTCTTACCTTGGTCCAGTTTTTGGTGTTGTAGGCATTCTCGAGTGGTTTTTTAGGATGAATCCATCCTCTCCGTCCCTCATCATATAAACCACCTGACCATTTTCGGTCGGAGCCGTCCACTTCAGCTTGGTAACCAAACATTACTCCATTTTCTTTTTTTTGTGACCGGAACAGAATTCCGGAGTTCGCCTTTCCTTGAGGAAGTTTGATCTGGGCGGTCATGATGAAATCCGAAACTTGCTGATCATATGCCAGAAAAAATTTTTTGTTGGCCACTAATTCAATCACCCCACTGTTTACCTTGGCTTCACCATGAGGATATGGGTTGTGCCAACCCTTCAGGTTTTTCCCGTTGAACATCTCTTTCCATGAATGGTCATCGGCGTGAGAAAAATCCGTACATGAAATGAAGAATAAAGCGAGTAGGGGATAGAAAAATCTCTTGCTGTCAGTCATGCTCTTGATTGGTTACATATTAAAATTGAAAGTAAATTGACGTCGAGCTTAACTGGTGTAAAGCATATTGGCTCAAATTTGTAAATGAAAGTTCTTCTAACTACCACTTCCTTCCAAGACACACCTGGCGGTCATCATGATCTTCTTAAAGACGCTGGCTTCGAATTGGTTTGCCAAAGGGGGCCGTTATCACAGTCAAGGATGTTGGAATTGGTTGGTGATATTGATGCATTACTATGCGGTGATGATGAAATTACTGCAGATGTGATTGACAAAGCTTTACCCCGCTTAAAAGTCGTTTCCAA
>JAYYRA010000030.1:0-21176 GCA_036127675.1 Verrucomicrobiota bacterium | reverse complement strand
GGATAAATTACTTAGTCTTGCCCCCAAAGGATTCGTAAAGACAAAGAAGTAAAAGCCTAGGCTCAATTAATTTACCAATAAAAACAACATTCTGCTAATCTTATGAATTCTTTAAATTTTATCTTTCTATTCGGTTTATTTGCATCTGCCTTTTCTATTCATGGGACTGAAAAACTGAATGTAGTATTTATTCTCGCTGACGATATGAGTCGGGATACTTTGGGGGCATACGGAGGTAAAGACTGTAAGACTCCAAACATCGACCAACTGGCCAAAGATGGAATACGCTTTGATCGTGCCTATTGTACGGTGGCCATGTGTGCTCCTTTCAGGCAGGAACTTTATAGCGGAAGATCTCCGTGGCGAACCGGTACCTTACCCAATCACTCCAAGTCCGTTCCGGGTACCAAGAGCATCGTACATTACTTAAAACCACTCGGCTACCGGGTTGCTCTGCTCGGTAAATCCCATGTAGGCCCCGATGAATGCTATCCCTTTGAGCGTCTTGGAGATGTTAGTAAGCGAGTGGATGCCAACCCTGAAACTATGGATAAGGCAAAAGCATTTTTGGATGACTGTAAGAAAACAAAAAATCCCTTTTGCTTATTTATCGGTTCCCACGATTCTCACGCTCCATTTACCACTGGGGATCCCACGGCATATGACGCCAAGAAAATCAAGGTGCCTCCCTATTGGATTGATACACCAGAACTGAGGAAGGTTATGATTCAATACTATGCAGAGATCACCAATTTTGACCGCTTAGTGGGAATGATGCGTAAGGAACTTGAAAAAAGAAATCTATGGGAAAATACCATTTTCATGGTCTGCAGTGAACAGGGAACCCAGCTTCCATTTGCCAAGTGGACTTGCTATGATAACGGATTGCATACGGGATTGGTTGCACATTGGCCAAATCGCTTGAAGCCCGGATCAGTCATTAAAGAGCTTATTTCTACTGCTGATATTACCCCAAGTTTGGTCGATGAACTGGGCGGCAAACTGCACGATGAGGCCGTTGACGGGAAGAGCTTCATCAGGTTACTTCAGGGTAAGAATGAGCCAATTCATGATTATGTCTACGGTGCATTCACCAATTGCCGAATCATTGATAATCGCAAAAGGGTCTACCCTGTCCGTTCTATTCGCAATAAACGATACTCCCTGATCTATAACCCCAATCACGAATCGAAGACTTCGAATGTATCCCTTTCCCAGGCTCTGAAGATGATTGAAGATTCAAATACAAAACCGAAAGAACTTAATCTGTCAGGTTCCTGGGTCGCAAAGGTAAATAAAAGTAAACAGGAACAGGAACTCGTACATAAATTACATAACCGGGAAGAGTTCGAATTGTACGACTTACAAAAAGATCCATTTGAAATGGAAAATCTAGCGGGTGACCCAAATTACCAAAAAATCCAGAGAAAACTTAAAAATGCCTTAATGACGAAATTGAAGGAGTTAGGGGACGGTAACCCCATCGATACTGAGAAGAGGTTTGTTTTAACTGACCGAAAAAAAGGCAAGAAGGACTAATACGACTTAATCCAGTCTATCTGCAGTTTAAAAGGCCCGTCCTTCTTGTCATAAATCATAAATTCAATACTGCGAATCTTGGATTTGATCAGTGGATGTTCTTCTTTGGATAGCGGTCTTCCCCTCCAGCTTACATCCATATTTTCAAAGGGTATATTAGTTTCCTGCCATTCATTTCCAGTAGCAAAATTTGTGCGGTAAGCCACTGACTTTCCTTCCATACGAACCCCGATTTTGTAGGTTCTTCCATCCCCCTTGTAGCGAATGTGAAGCCCGGATTTCTCTTTCAAATCATAATCATTGGGGATAGTGCGAATGGAAGAAAAGCCACCCCCAATTGTATTTGTACTTCCAGAAAAAAATAACTTATTTTTTTTAAATTTGAACCCACCTTGAGACCGGCCACCCATGACATTGTCGTTAACAACGATCCATTGTTTTTCAATATCCACTTCTTCGAAGGAAAAAAGCAATATTTTGGATTTCGAATCTTCAATCTCTTTTGCTGAAAGGGAAAACATACTCATTAAAAACGCTGTCAGGAAATTTAAAGATAAAGTAAATCTCATTTCTTTTCAAAAATTCGAAAGATAAAAAATTTAGGTGAAGATGTAAAAATTCTTGTTATTTTGAATATAGGATCGTTCGGATAGAGTGGGGTGAAAGTGGTGTTCCCGAATCAATTGTTTCGCAATTTAGATTTCGGTCCGTCTGAAAAGCTTTACCAATCTTGGCTTGAGCCGGCAAAACAAAGTCTAGACCAATTGATTTGTTGGATGGGTTGATTAAAATAATCACTCCTTTCTTTCGATTTTTACTGAGGTAAGCAGAAGCCAGAAGGGGTTCGGGTGATTGGATGGAGATTCTTTTGCTCCCCGGAGGGATGAAGTTGATAAATTGCTTGAGAACGAAAAACTTTTTGGTTCTTTCAATTAATTTCTGGCGTCCATTAGATCCGGGTTGTTCTTGAACTAGTACAAGTCCTTCATCCCGGTGTTTTTCCCTGACTTTTGGGTTTGTTTCACGATCTGGAGCCAAGGAATAAATTAACCCCCACCACATAAAGACATTGGCACCGGCATCTACTAAAGTCATGTGAGCATACTGGGCGGCAAGCAAGGCCTTATCGAATTCGTTGGCTTGAGGAGTCCAGCCGTAAGTGTGCCAGAGATCATTGTTCCATTGGGCACCGGTTGTTTCGGTCATCCAAAAGCCTTTTTTCGGAAATTCCTTTTTTCGGATCTCTCCGATTTGACGACTATTTTCACGGAGAACAGAAATGCTTCCATCCATTCCATCCTGATAACTATCGTACATGTGATAGGCTACGAGATCAACCGCACTGCTCTGTATGGTTGGAAGAAAACGGTTAATTTCACTTCCTTGGTAACCGACATAAGCAAGATCAGGCGCCGCAATTTTTACATTTACTCCAGTTTGTACAAGGCGGGGTTTTAGCCGTTTTTCGATAAAGTTTTTTAATCGACTGGGGTCCCATATACAAGTTTGGGAGCCAACTTTGGAGTAATTGGTTTCATTTTGGACCCCTAGCGTAGTGACATTGATACCCCAATCCAAATATTGTTTGGTTCGACGAACAATTTCATCCGCCCAGGCATCTTCCATTGCATACTTTAGTTCATACTGATCACCCTGAGGACCTTCGACAATTTGCAGCCAATCCGATTCATTCTGAAGTTCCAGAGAGCGAGGTTGCCAGAATGTCAATAGGATCTCAAGGTCTGGATTGATCTTCATCGCTCGTTGCAGAACTTCCTTGTTGTGATCGACGATTCCCTTCCGTGCCACTTCACCTTGTGCCCGCAGGATAGAAATCTTCAATTCCTTGAAGGCATGTTGCATCGCCTGCTGGTCTGGATTTGTACCCCAAAAGGCAATGGATCCACCGAAGCCATCAACTGCCTGATGGGTTTCATTCTCTTTTGGATGGATCTTAAGCGTAAAAGCAGGCGTTACACTTTTTGATTTTTGATAAGTTGATTTTTTCGCTTCTTCAATTCTAATTTGCAGCCTTTCTTTTGCCAGCTTCAGTGCTTCCGCATATTCAGGTTGATCTTTAACATTTGTTTCTTCTCCTGGGTCTGCAGATAGGTCTGTCAACACACTGGCAACTGAATTTTTGTCCGGATTCAGCCATTCAGTGTATCGATACTTTTTGAATCTTATGCTATGCCCCATGAGTTTCAGGGCAGGGTAGGAACTGTAAGCATCCAATCGGTGTCCCGCTTCCGGATCCTCCAGTAGCTTACGAAAGCTTCTGCCTTGGCAATGATCTGGTATGGGAAGGTTGGTTAAATCACAAAGGGTAGGGTATAAGTCGATAAGTTCAACCAGTCTGGTCGTCTTCTTCCCACCTTTCAGTCGAGGGTCTCGAACGATTAGTGGAACTCGGGTATCACATTCGAAATTAGTATGTTTGCACCAACTTGAGTGATCTCCTAATTTCCAACCATGGTCCCCCCAAAGTACCACGATAGTGTTTTTTGCCAGACCATTCTTCTCCAGACCATCCATTATCTTTCCAACACAGGCATCGACATAACTGGTTGCGGCGGCATAGCCATGAAGGAGTCTTCGGTTCGTTGATTTGGAAAAATCTTTCGGACCATTTCCTTCAAAGTCACTGTATTTTTTCATTTCTGGTGCAGATTGATTAGCCGCATGAATTGGATATCCCGGAGGAATTCCTGCATTTGGCGGCATTTTAAAGTCATCACGGTTATACAAATCCCAATATTTTTTTGGGGCAACGAACGGTAGATGTGGTTTAGACATTCCAACTGCCAGGAAAAAAGGCTGATCTGAGCCCTTTGATAATTCTTCTAATAATTCGACGGTTTTTTGAGCCCGCATACCGTCGATGTACGCATCATCAGAAACATCCGCGCTTTCGGTCATTGGACCCTTGGGTGGATCATGTTGGTCACCAACTTTTGCCTCGGCCAGGGCTTTTTCTAAAATTTCCAAGTTTTCTTTCTTTAAATAATGTCCATTCGCGTGAAGTTTAATCCAACGATTCCAATGGGTTGGGTCTACTCCTGCACCAGAGGAACCATGATAGATTTTTCCCATTCCAATGGTTTGATATCCCTGTTCTTTAAAGTGCTGGTTGAGGGTTAGGAGATTGGGATGTCTATTCCGCCAACCAGAGACATGAAAAGTTTGTTCACCAGTAAGGGAAGGATACAGTCCACCCATGATCGAAACTCTTGAAGCCCCGCATACCGCTTGCTGACAATAAGCTCTTTCGAAAAGCATACCTTTGGAAGCTAGTCGATCCATATGGGGCGTTTTGACTTTTGATCCATAGACTCCGAGTTCGGGTCTTAAGTCATCTATCGCAATAAATAGGACATTGAGACCTTGTGGCTTTGCTCTTGGTGGAGCTGCAAAAAGAGGTCCTTGATTTAGGGTTACGGTTTCGGTTCCCGAAGAAACCCTTTCTGGAATCGTTTTTAGATCAATCGGTTTTGAAAGAGATCTTGAGGAACCGCCTACCCGAATTTTGTATTTGCCCAAAGGTAAAACTCGTTTCAAGTCCGTATCGTGAAAATGGAGATCATCCGCATCGAGTTCGAGGGAAACATTTTTTGTTTGGCCGGGTTTTAAGCTTACTCGATCAAATGCTTTCAATTCAAGAACTGGTCTTCCAATTCGATAATTTTCACCAGAGACATAAAGCTGAACCACCTCAGATCCGACTCTATTGCCAGTATTGGTAAGCTTGAAACTTACACTCACTTTTTGCCCTGGGCGGATGCTGGGGGAAGAGATTTGTGGAGTACCGTATTTGAATTCCGTATAACTAAGGCCGTGACCAAATGGGTATTCAGACCCTTTAGGCGCATCGAGATAATCAAAAATGAGGGAGCTGTTTTGTTGACTGTAGTGGACGGGGATTTGAGAAACAGATTTGGGCCAACTTAGGGTTAACTTTCCCGAGGGGCAGGTTTTCCCGAAAAGAATTTCAGCAACCGCAGTCCCAGTTTGCTGGCCGGAATAATGGCCTGCAAGGATTGCCTTAAATTCACCACCTAATTCATTTAAAGTAACGGGCTTGCTATGATTAAGGAAGGCTACCACCGGCTTTCCTGTATCCAGTACTGCTCGAGCTAATGCTTTTTGAGATTCGGTGAGATCCAAAGTTGAACGATCTCCGACATGGTTTCCTCCCCAAGCTTCCCGATTGAGCAGAACATTTTCCCCAATCGCCAGAATGACCAAATCTGATATCCTGGCAATTCTCCTTGCCTCGGCAATTAATTCCTGATTTTCGGCGAGCGTTGCATATTTGACTTCGTTTACATATCTCCAGTTGGAGTAGGAATCCCCCGTATCATTATGTGCAATTTTACAACCCTCTGCGAAAAGAATCTCAGCCGAGTTACCTAAGTGATTACGGATACCCTCAATTAGCGTTACTGAATTCAGAGGTCTGCCAGAGTAATTCCCAAGTCTGCAGATATTTGCATTTGGTCCGATGATTGCGATTTTCTTATGATCACCAATTTTCAGGGGTAGGAATTGCTTATCATTTCTCAGTAAAACGATCGATTGTCTGGCAGCTTCAAGAGAAAGTTCCGTGGCTTTTTTCGAACGCGAAAGTGCGAAGGCTTTTTCACGATCGAGCTGGAAAGGAGCCTCGAATAAGCCTAAGCGAAACTTCAAGGAAAGTACGGAGCGAACAGATTCGTCCAGAAGGTCTTCGGAGACTTTACCTTCACGGATCAATCGGGGCAGGTGTTGAAATCCAAAATTATTAGGTAATTCCTGTTGTAGTCCTGCTGTAATGGCCATTCTGGCAGCATCTGCATCTGAAGTTCCAATTCGTTGATATTGACGAACCAAGTCAATGCCCTGGTAATCTCCAACTAATAACCCTTTAAAACCAATTCGATCTCGTAGGACATTCTTTAAAATCCACGGATTCACATGACAGGGCAAACCATCGATTTCATTAAATGCAGCCATTACTGCTGCAGGCTTGACCGAGTGGATGATTTTCCGAAAGGGAACGACATCAATATCCAGGAGTTGGCGTCTACCGCTTGCATAGGGGGAACGATTGCGTCCGCCTACGGTTCCGGCATATCCAGCGAAATGCTTCAGGGTGGCAGCTACATGTTGTGAATCTATCGTCCCATCCACTGAGCCCTGCAGTCCCTTGACCATTGCCGAACCAAGGATGGACACAAGGTATGGATCTTCTCCCAAAGTTTCATCGACTCGTCCCCATCTTAAGTCTCGGGCAACATCTACAATGGGTGATAAAATATGAGAAATGCCACGGGATCTCGCTTCTCTTGCTGCATGGTCGTAAATTTTTGTTAAAAGATCAGGATTCCAGCTACAGGATAGACCAATTGGGGAGGGGAAGGAGTTTGCTTCAAAACGCATGAAGCCATGGGCTGCCTCGTCATGTTGTATGGCTGGAATCCCCAACCTCGTTTGATTACGAAAATATTCTTGGATCGCGGGATATTGCTTAAGATCATCTTCTACGGTCAGATTGTGAAGTGGGCCAAGTTGACCAATGCCGTGGGGGCAATTTCTTTTGTAAAAATCTGGATCGAAGATTTTGCCTTCCTTGAGAAGTTGTTCTTCATTTGGGTTCCACCAGCCAGTTACTTGGGCAACTTTCTCATCAAGGTTCATTCGCTTAAGCAAATCTTCGACCCGAAATTCAACTGGCAGACTGGGGTCCTTATAGGTTCCGGAAATTAGACTTCGTGCTTTGTCGGAGGGAAAGCCAATTAAGTCAAATGGTTTGTCTGCAGCGTTTACAAATTGTCCTTCCGCCATTTTCTCCAACCATTTGGATTTAAGCAGAGGAGCGGTTTCCAAGCGGGTTTGTCCCCACTTGTCTCCCTTCCACATATCCTGTCCCTCCCAGTTCGCATTAATGTAGGAAATAGCCCGGATGACATCTTTGTTCTCTTCGATGTGTCCGAAAAACTTTTTAAACCATGAATTCCAAACCTCCTGTGGATCTTCTCGGTCGAAGAAGTGCCCCCTCGGTGTTGCTTCAGCTATAAAGACGGGTTTGTTCAGCTTTCGGGCAAAGTTAAGGGCGGCTTGACCATCGTGGTCACCTCCCCACCATGAGTAACCAACCCAGTCGTAGTATTCGGCACCGGGGTCGTATTGTTCGAATTGTTCCTTGGTTGCTCCGCTGGAGGATGCGTAGACAGTTGCAAAGTTGGTTAGTTTCGCTTTCTGCAGTGCGTCAACAATTCGACGAAATGCTCCCTTAAAGTTTTTCGTATCATAGTTGTTCCAACTCCCGTCAAATTCATAGCCGATTCGAATTAAAAAGGGATGGTCTGGATGATCTCGCACAAAATCGACCAATTCCTCAATCAGGTAATCGTAGGAACCATCTGCCACCTTGTCCTCGGAATTTCCCTCCATGGAAATCGATAAATGCATTACACATCGGTCCAAGGTGGGGGAATCCAAGTAAGCTTTTTGATTCATTGGGCCGGCTGCCCATTCAGTTTCAGAATTCAGACCATCGACTTTGCCTCTTGCAAAGGTGCGCCCAAATTTATTGGTCCAGCCCTCGGCAAAATAGACATAGTGGGTAATACCTGCTGGAATCCCAATGTTGTCGACATAGCCGTCCCGGTACTTGAGAGTTCCTCCAGTAGATTCATTATCCTGTCCGGCAAAGACAAGAATTTTTCCCGGTGGAGGGGTAAAGCGTGCGGCGTAGCGATCGGCATAAAGGAAGGTGCCAAGAAGCAGACAAAATGGTACAAAAAGTGAGTAGATATTCATGTTTTAGGTAATGGATTGACCATCCAGTTCTTTACGGATTTCGTCACACCGGGTTTGATTCAATTTGTATAGGCAAACAATAGGAATCAGAATAAAATGTCCGATTGCTGGAAAAAGAGTGAGGGAAAGAACAATACCGCGTACGGCTTCAGGGTTCTGGGACTCTGCTTGTCCATCGTAACCATAATAAGCCAGTATCAAACCGATGAGCCAACCGCCAACCGCTACTCCTAATTTAAGAGCAAACAAGGCTCCTGAAAATACGAGCCCGGTGACTCTTCTTCCGGTTTTAAGTTCGCCGTATTCAACCGTATCAGCAGCCATGGTAAAGAGAATAGGGGCACCCATCTGAACAAAGAAATTAATTAATCCGAAGAGGATGAAAATGACCCAAATATTGGAATTGGATATGAAATACAATGCAATGGAGCCAAGCACGATAATCGACTGAACTAAGATGTAGGCCGGAACTTTCCCTAGTTTGCGGGTCAAGGAGGAAGCAAATCCGGCCCCTACCATTTGACAAAAGGTTCCAGTGGTCAGGAAGGCAGCAATAAGTTCAGGCTTACCCATGAACCATTTGACATAATAAACCTGAGATGCACCCCGAAGAACGATCGGAATCAGGAGAACGAGGAAGAGAGCGGCAACCACCAGCCATTGATCGTTTTTGAGCAATGTCTTGAAGTCCAAGGCGAAAGAACCCTTAGTTTGCGAAACCTGTCTGACTCTTTCCTTTGTCAGATAAAAGCATCCGAAAAAGGCAAAGACTGCCAAAATACCGAAGACTGCCATTGCATAAGGATATCCTGCCTGCTGATTCCCATTTCCAAAACGTTCCACGAGTCCGGGACTAAAAAAAGAGATCAGCACTCCTGCAGATGTGGCGATGAAGAAACGATAAGAGTTTGCCGACACTCTTTCCTGAGAATCTGAAGTGATGACTCCTCCAAGGGCACAGTAAGGTATGTTAACTACGGTGTAGAGCACCATGAGAAGAGCATAGGTCAGATAAGCGTAGGTTAGCTTGCCGCTCTCACTCAAATCGGGAGTTATGAAGGTTAGAACAAAAATGACTGAAAAGGGAATGGCGAACCAAAGAAGGTATGGTCTGAATTTTCCCCAACGAGTATTGGTGTTGTCTGCGATCACCCCCATGATTGGATCAGTTACAGTATCCAACAAGCGGACAGCTAAAAACATCGTTCCCATTGCCGCAGGGGCAAGGCCGAAAACATCAGTATAAAATGCGGGTAAAAGAATGAGAATGGTTTGAAAGACAACATTGGAACCAAAGTCACCCAATCCATACCCTATTTTTTCGATTGGTTTTAGTCGAGTTTCGCTCATGATTTGGAGAGTTTGTGATTAATTTGAGAGTTCAAGAAAGTCAAAGTCCGCAGACATTCCTGCTCCGGTCAGGTCTTGGCAGGCGAGGGCGACAAAGGTTCCGGTAAAGCCCCAGTGATTACCATGATCATCGGAAAGAATTGAAGCATCAAGAACCGGTCCGACTTCCAAAAAGTTTTCCCCATCTTCAGAAAAGGAGAACTGCAGATCCGAGTTATTAAAGCTAGCTCGGAGAAAAAGTTTGCTTTTGGAAACGGGAACGACCTCAGATCCAAGTGGAAAGGAGGATTCACCATCGTTGCAACTGTGGATCTGAAGAGAAAGCCCCGCATCCTCGTCATTCGATAGGTAGAGATAGTGGAAAAGGTAAGTGTTGTAATACGCGGCCATTCCCGCCATTTGCTGAAAGTTTTCCGGTTCAAAGGAAAGTTTGCTTGTCGCGGTGGCAGATTGATGAGTTAGCCTTCTGGCCAACATGGACTGATTGAAATTGGATTCGAGGGAATCGCTACCTTTTAAGGTCAGCTTTTCGGTTTTACGAATCACTGAGTTAGATGGCCCCCTTGGAGTCGCATAGTGGGGAGAGACAAAAGGTAAGCGATCTGGGAGTTTCGGGAAGGGAAATGAATCAATAGAGGGAGCGGAGACTTCGACTTTTGGATCGTTACCACTATCAGCAAGGTAGAGCCAGTCATCATCTCTCCACTCGACTTTTTGAATAGCGGTTTCCCTTCCCAGGTTACACCTTCTGGTCCCGGGGAGCGGGCGACCGCACAAATGAGGCATGTACCATTCCCCAGTTTGAGTTTGAACGAGACTGGCATGTCCAGCTTTTTGCAAGATTAGTTCGGGCTTATTGGAGGAGGTAAGGATGGGGTTTTGAGGGTGTAGTTCATAGGGCCCGCTTAATTGACGAGATCGGGCCAAGGTCACGGCATGCTCATATTCAGTACCACCCTCCGCAGTCAGGAGATAATAATATCCGTTTCTTTTGTATAGGTGTGGTCCCTCGGTTAAACCAAGCTTGCTTCCCTTAAAAATTATTTCTCGATTTCCAACTAAACTTTGATTCGAAATAGAATACTCTTGAAGGGCAATACCGTAAAATGGATGCCGATTGGGCCGGTGGTCCCAGACCATGTTCAACCAGTATTTTTTCCCGTCATCGTCATGAAAAAGTGAAGGGTCGAAACCTGACGAGTTAATGAAAACCGGATCCGACCATGGTCCATCTATACTGGGTGATGTGATCAAAAAGTTTGGAGTATCCTTGGTAGCTGCCTCATGTTGACGAACGACTGTATAGCATAGATAGAAAATACCATCATGAAAACTTAGGGCGGGTGCCCATACTCCGCCCGAACTTGGAATCCCGGTCAAGTCCAACAATCTTTTTTCGTTCAGAGCGTGACCCATGAGATTCCAATTTACCAAGTCTTTTGAATGATGAATTTGAATACCAGGATACCATTCGAAAGTGGAGGTTACGATGTAGTAATCTGAACCGACTCTACATATGGATGGATCCGGATTAAATCCTTTTAAAATTGGATTGATAATTTTCAATGGTGTATAACGGAGTAAATCATTTGGAATCGTAATCTTATGAGATCACAGAAAATGAATTAATTTTTGGATGAACTGTCTATACAGGAAGGTGACGATAGATAGTGGATAACTGACTAAACAGCCGGTAGCTAAGTACTCAGGTTCGAATGTTGTAAGGGCTTGCTAAAAGATAATAAAAGTTATTTTTTCTATACATTTTGATCGCCTTGCAAGATTATAAAAATCAGTCTGGAAGGCATTGTTGAAAATTAGATCATTGGTTCAGTCAACTAGTTGTTTTCCATAATATTTTAAAATTTAATGATATCTTTTAATTTCCAAACCGAATTGAAATTGGAGTTACTTTGCTTTTATGTTGATTTCCTTAGAGTCATCTGGAAAGCAACAGGATGACCTGAATGAGTTAAAGGAATCAATGAAATTAGAAAGGATTGGAACCAACAGCTAATGGAGTGTACCTTTACAGACCTAATTCATTTACAAACCTGCTTGGGCAAAACGGAGGCGAAAGTAAAGCTTTCAAATTTATTCGTAAGCTTTCTTACTTCACAAACATACAAATTCTGAAAATTCTTTTAATTTAGTTATGATTCGACTCTATATCTCAACAAGTCTTCTATTCTGTTGTTTCAATTTTTGTGTATTACATTTTGTGAGTGCAGAATCCTCTGATACTAAAAAGCGAACTGAAAGAAGCAGAAAGGAAAAGAAAAAGAACCGCGAGAGTAGGCAGATTAAACAAGTTGATTCGGTTTCATTTTCGCAAATTGAAGGTCTCGCACCCAAAGGTAATGCTCCTCAAATTGAACCGAACAAAAGCTTTAGGATGTCGATTGAACAAATCAAGGCTGCATCGCTTTGGGTTGATCGTACAGTTGGGAATGCTTTGCTGAAAAATGGTATTCAGCCAAATAAACAAACGAACGATTTTGTCTTTGTAAGGAGGGTATATTTGGATGTCGCGGGTCGCATTCCAACGGATATGGAAGCCCGTGATTTTCTTAATGACAATGATTCTGAGAAGCGTAGAAAGCTGATTGATCAACTTTTGGTGAGTGATGGATATCGATCACATCTTTTTAATTGGATGGCAGATCTCCTTAGACATCGGGGGAAATTAAGGAGAAGTAACTTTAATCATTATGAGAGATGGTTAAAGGATCAAATTGCCCAAAATAGTCCGTGGAATGAAATGGTTTATGAAATGCTCACCGCAGAGGGCACATTAGCCAACTCCGGGCCAACCGGTTATCTCCTGAGAGACCCAGGAATGCCCCTAGATAATCTGTCCAATACACTCAACATTTTTCTGAGTGCCAATGTTTCCTGTGCTCAGTGTCATGATCATCCTTTGGCTGACTGGACCCAGCGTGAATTTTATGAATTGGCAGCATTTTTTGGAGCGACAGATGTGAGCGACCGGGATCCACGAAAGATAGGTAATAAATTAAGGTTGCCGGACGGGAGTATAAGTAAGCAGGATGTTGCTTCTGCTGTGGCTCAGAACCTTGCACGTGTTCATACGAAATCAGCTCAGACATTAAAGTTTCCGGATGATTATGCCTACAGCGATGTGGAGCCGGGCAGTCCGGTTGATCCTTTGTTGTTTATCTGGGGTGATGAAGAACTAACTGTCGAGGTTGATGAAAAAGCCCCAGGTAAATTAAGAGATAATTTTGCTGAATGGCTTACGCATAAAAAAAATCCAAGGTTTGCCATCGCTATCGCGAATCGCTTGTGGAAGCGATTTTTTGGTTTGGGTGTGCAGGAACCATTGGAGGATCTGGACGATCTAACAAAAGCTTCCAATCCTGAATTACTTCAATTACTTGGCAAAGTAATGGTTGCTGCAGATTTTGACCTGAGAGAGTTTCAGCGAGTAATTCTTAATTCCAAGGTTTATCAGGCAAGTTCAAGTATAACACCCCCTTCTGGAGATTCAGAGAATTACCTTTTCCCCGGGCCTATTCTTCGTAGAATGTCCGCCGAGCAGGCATGGGACTCGATACTGACACTTGTTTTGGGTAATTCCCTTGATGAATATAAAATCGACCGGTCAAACAGAGTTACCCGTTTTGATTTTCCTTATGAGCAAATGGGTCCGGATGAAGTTCGTGAAAAAGTCTTATTGATGAAAAAAAATGGTTATTTGAAATCAAACCAAAGAATTGTCGAGGCGGACTTTGTCGACGGGAAACGTCCTATCAAAATGAACGATCAATTTCTCTTAAGAGCTTCTGAGCTATCTCAACCTGCACCGGATAATCATTTTCTCAGGATGTTTGGTCAGTCCTCCCGCGATTTAGTAAATGATTCCAGTGTCGAAGGAAGTATTCCTCAGGCACTGATGTTGATGAACGGAGGTGTTCAGCAGTTGTTGTACGACAGAGAAGCCAGACTTAGTAAGATGCTTAGAAGATCTGGTGATTTTAAGTCCGCCGTTCAGTTTCTTTTTTTAAGTTTCTTCTGTCGACCACCTACTCCTGATGAAATAAATACAATAGAACAGGCAATAGCAGAAGGGATGAAGAAAGAAGACCTAAGTTGGGCCCTTTTCAATTCAACTGAATTTCTTTTTGTTCAGTGAAATAAACTCAAATTACATTATGAAACCTTTTCAATTTTCTAGAAGACAATTTGTTGAGCAATGTGCCTTAGGTGCCTTCGGTCTTACGGTTCTGCCTGATCTTGAAGCTTCCAACTCGCTCCGCTTAGGGAAAGGATTTGGCAAGGCCAAGAGAATCATCTTTTTGCAGGTGAAGGGAGGGATGAGCCATATTGATACCTTCGACCCAAAGCGAGGAAAGACTCAAGGGCCCGGCAAAGCGATTAAAACAAATGCAGATTTTCAGGTTACGGAATATCTTCCTAATACTGCAAAAATTGCAGATAAAATCTGTTTGATCAGGAGTATGACTGCAAAAATTGGAGTTCACGGCCCGGCCCAATACTTCATGCGTACTGCTTTTGCTCAGAGAAATACTATAAAACATCCAAACCTTGGAGCGTGGTCTCAGCACTACCTTGGTTCCAGTCATGAAACTCTTCCATCTTCTGCTTGTATCAATACTTCCCCCAAACAGGGAAATGGATTCTTCCCCACTGCATACAGTCCTATTCCAATTCTTGACCCTGATGCTGGACTTCGAAATATTGCAACACCGGGCGGGAGCGATGCACTGGGAAAAAAATTGAAACTTTCTGAAAAGCTAAGTTCCTTTTTTTCTACGCGTTACAAGGACGACAATGTCAGGTCCTATCGGGAATTTTATGATAATACTTTGAGATTACTCAGAAGTAAGGATCTTGATTCTTTCGACATTTCTAAAGAAGATAGGGCCACCCGTGAGAAATATGGCTTAAATAAATTTGGACAGGGGTGTTTGTTGGCTAGGCGACTTGTAGAAACTGGAGTCAGGTTTGTAGAGGTGGCAACCGATGGTTGGGATATGCATAATAATTTGGAAAGTGAAATGGAAGAATTAAGTCCTCCACTGGATCAAGCATATGCTGCCTTAATTACTGACTTGGAAGATCGGGGGTTACTTGATGAAACATTGGTGGTTTTAGCCACCGAATTTGGTCGTAAGCCCCAATACAGTGGCAATGGAAGGGGGCATTATCCCATTTGTTATTCTTCGGTCTTAGCAGGTGGTGGAGTAAAAAAAGGATTTGTTTATGGAGAAAGTGATAAAGATGGTGCATTACCAAACGATCCCGTTACGGTTCCAGATCTTCATTCAACTATCGGTTGGGCTGCAGGGCTGCCAATAAAGGAAAAATATCTAACATCGTCGGGTCGACCATTCATGATTGGCGGAGAGCGGGCGAAACCTGTTTTGGATCTTTTCGCGTAAACATAGACAGAATCTGATTTCCCAAAATGATGCCGAATAAACTACAAGGTGTTGTTTTTGATATGGACGGAGTAATCATCGAAAGTGAGTTTACTCATTACAGTGCTATTTGTGAGGCCATGGGAGAAAAAATGAACCAAACCTATGAAACCTTTTTGTCTAAATGTACCGGAGGGGATGAACGTTTTGCTATGGGACGGTTGGCTGAATTGTCGGGAATTGAATATGATGAACCAACATTTAAAAAGTGGTCAATAGGTAAAGCCAAAGCATACAGGCGGTTGGTAGGGGAATCTGCAAAGGCGATGCCAGGTGCCATAGACTTAGTTCTTTCCGTTGCCGAAAAATTCCCCATTGCTCTTGCCACTGGTTCCAGAAGATCGGATGTAAATGCTGCTTTTGAGGTTCTTGCCAATGGAAAGCTAAAGAAAGTTTTTAAGACTATTATTACCAGTGATGATGTTTCAAGACCCAAGCCCGATCCTGCAACTTACTTGAAAGCTGTAGAAGATCTAGGTTTGCCCGCCCAAAACTGTTTGGCGATCGAAGATTCTCACAATGGCGTATCTTCAGCAAAAAATGCCGGGATGAGAGTTTTAGGCATTACTGCAATCCATAACGCCAGTAGCCTTCGTGAAGCAGACTGGCATCTTGGCTCATTGGAGAATTTAACTGCGGATTATCTTATATCAATGTTTGAAAAAGATAAGTAAATCTTAAGCCAAAACCATGAAATTAACTTTCTATCTCTTTTTCTCTCTTTTTCTCTTTTTGCTAAAAACTTTAGCGAGTTCGCCAGTGATTAAGCGGCCAAATATTCTTTGGATAGTAGTGGAAGATCAATCAAAACATTATGGGTTTAACGGAGAAAAATTAGTACATACTCCGGTCCTCGACGAATTGGCGGGTAATGGTGTTCGATTTACTAACGCATCAGTAACCGCACCGGTGTGCTCGACTGCTCGTTCAGCATTAATTACCGGGATGTTCCAGACAAGTATTGGTGCACATCACCATCGAAGCGGGCGTGGAAAAGCAAAAATTCAGAAACCGGGCCATATCAACTTAATTCCTGAATTGTTTCAGAAAGCTGGTTATTACACTTGCCTAGGGTCGAGCGTTCATGGTGCGGGTACAGCGAGTCCAAAACATAAAAATAGATTGGGGAAATCAGACTATAATTTTGAATGGAATCCCAGTGTTTTTGATGGAACTGAATGGTCAGGCCGAAATAAGGGGCAACCTTTCTTTGCTAAGATTTGCCTAAGTGGAGGGAAGGCCCGTTCACAGGCAAGGGTATCAAAAGACATTCCTCATGTGGATGCGTCCAAAGTGGTTCTTCCTCCCTATTATCCGAGACATCCAGTTGTTCTTGAGGACTGGGCCGCATATCTCGATACCTTTAGTCTGATGGATTTTCAGGTTGGTCAAATTATCAATCGTTTAAAAAAAGAAGGGGAGTTTAAAAATACAATTATCTTTTTCATCACTGATCATGGAGTTAGCCATGCCCGTGGTAAGCAGTTTTGCTATGATGAGGGCATGATGATTCCGTTTTTCGTTCATGCTCCTAACCGGGTTAAAGGAGGAACGGTAAGAAAGGACCCGGTGCTTCATATTGATTTGGCCGCCACATCTTTGTATTTCGCCGGTATTGAAATACCCAAGTACATGGAAGCGAGAACCCTGTTTGGTCCTAATTCTATGAAACGGGAATTTGCAGTAAGTGCCAGGGACCGGTGCGATGAGACCTATGACCGCATCCGGGCGGTTCGCTCGTTGAAATACAAATATATTCGAAATGGTTATCCTGAGCGCCCGCATTTACAGCCGTGTGCTTACAAGGATAACAAAGATATCTATGTGGCTATTCGGGATTGGGGAGAAAAGGGAAAACTAAGTGATTTACAAAAGAGATTGTTGCTTTCTCCTAAGCGGGCCAAAGAAGAACTATATGATTTAAAAAACGATCCTTGGGAGCTGTACAATTTGGCAGATGATCCAGAACACTCAAAAACTCTTCAAAAAATGAGAAAAATCCTAAACCAATGGATTCGTGAAACAGGAGACCATGGTCAGATTGTGGAATCAATGAAAATGTACGACAGTGATATGAAGGTTTATCTGGATGGACTCGCAAACAGGGGAAGAGGAGATCGTCTTGAAGAAATTAAGTCAAATATCGCTCAGATGAAGAAATGGTGGAAGGAAGGGAAATGAATTAACTTAGAGTCTTCAGGCAATAACCCACAGAATACCACTTAATTTTTCATTTTGCCTCGTATCTGCAAATACAATTTCTCTTATTGCCATCTTTTTGATTGGAAGAAGGTTTGTAAAAAATTGTAATTAAAAATGTGCATAGGATTTTAACGGCTTTCTTTTTTTTTATTTCAGTAACATTTGCTGAATGGAATAGAGAGCTTTTACCATTCTTAGAGTTACACTGCTATGACTGCCATGGGGAGGGAGCAAAAAAGGGTGGCTTAGCCATGGATCAGTTATCCTACGATTTGGCAGATCCTGCAAACTTTGTGACATGGGAGAGAATTTATGACCGGGCGATGGGCGGTGAAATGCCACCAAAGAAAATTTTAGAAAGACCATCAGCCAACGAGTTGGCCGTTTTCTCAAGTCATTTAGCAGCACCTCTCGTTGATGCTCATTTGAAAAATAAAGGAACGGTACTCCGGAGATTGAACAAACAGGAGTATGAAAATACCCTAAACGATTTAATGGGTACAACTTTGAGACTGGGTTCTCACTTGCCAGAGGATGGGAGATCCCATGAATTTGACAATGTCGGCGAGTCCTTAAGTCTATCAATGGAGCATCTGAAGCAGTATATCCATGCTGCTGGGTTGGTATTTGATCAGGTGGTCAAACAGGTTGACTATCCCTTACTGTACAAGCAAAAGGAGATCTTTTTCCGCGAACAAACTTTGAAAGCCCATGTGGGTAAGCAGTGGAAGAAATTAGATGATGGTGCGATTGTTCACTTTTATGGTGGAAGTTATCCAACCGGTTTACTGAAAGAATCAAGGGTTACCAAGTCTGGCCTCTATCGGTTTCGGATCACTGGCTACGCATACCAATCCGAAGATCCAATTACCTGTGTACTTATCGCTGAAAGCTATGCACCTGGCAGTAAAAAGGAGATCGTAGCCACCCCCGAGTTTATTTCTGCCAAACCAACCACCTTCGAAATGAAAGTCTGGCTGGATGATGGGTATATGATCAAGTTTGACCCACAGGGAATTTACCGAATTCCAGGTTTTGAACATCTCGATGTTAATGAATACGAGGGGCGTGGGTTTGCTTTTATGAGGGCAGAGATTGAAGGTCCCTTGAAGGAAGGGTATCCACGCTACGGATACGATCTGATCTTTGATGGAATCGCAAGAAAGGAGTTAGCTCCAAACCACCCAAGTAATCGAGAACATTCTTGGTATAAACCAAAGTTTGAAATCTTTTGTGAGGATGAAAATAAGACGATTGAAAGCTTTCTCGTAAGAATGGGAAGTTTGGCTTTTAGAGAAACGGTCGAACTCCAGGAAATGGAAGCTTACCGGGAATTGTATTTTGCTGAAAGAGCCAAAGGGGGAGATATCGATGTTTCTTTGAGAACGGTATTTTGTGCGATTTTTTCTTCCCCACGATTCCTATTTCTTAGGGAAAGGGTGGGTAAGCTTTCCAATCGACAAATCAAAGATCGTCTTCGCCTGTTTCTGAACAGAAGTCTAGATGATTCTCTGGAATCAAAAAAGATTCATGAAGATGCCGCCTTACGAGCCTTTGCTCAATCACTGATTAAGAACGAAAAATTTGACCGATTTATCAAAGATTTGACTGACAACTGGCTGGATCTCAGGAACATCGATTTTACTTCTCCTGATCGTACTTTATTTCCGGAATTTGATAATTACCTGAAATATTCCATGCTCAAAGAGACCCGCTCATTTGTTCGCAGGATGTTTCTTGAGAATTTACCTATCTCCAATTTGGTAAAATCGGACTTTGCCGTGCTCAACGATCGGCTTGCCCAGCACTACGGGATAGATAATGTGGACGGGTCGAAGTTCCGGTCAGTATCACTTCCTCCAAATTCTCCACGTGGTGGCTTACTTACTCAGGGCAGTATTCTGAAAGTCACGGCAAACGGAACAAATACCTCTCCCGTTATGCGGGGCGTTTGGGTAATGGAAAGAATATTAGGTCAGGCACCAACCCCTCCACCCCCTGGTATTCCCGGTGTGGAGCCTGATATTCGGGGTGCTGAAACATTACGCGATTTGCTTGAAAAGCACCGGTCGATGGAAAGCTGTCAGGGTTGCCACGCCAAGTTTGACCCTTTGGGTTTTGCTTTGGAATCGTTTAATCCCATTGGCGGATATCGTGAGCATTATCGCTCGTTGAACCCTTCTGCACCGAAGGTTGAAAGAAAAGTAAGGGATAAAAGTGTCCAATATCGGGTAGGCCCGAAAGTCGATTCTTCCGGTGAATTTTCGGATGGTAATTCTTTTGCTGATATTCATGATTTCATGTCCGGCTTGGCCGAAAATGAAAAATTACTGGCTCGTTCTTTTGTTCGGAAGTTACTCACTTTTGCGACCGGTAGAGAACTTGGGTTTTCCGATCGTGAAGAAGTCGAGCGAATTGTTTCTCAGTGTTCCGGAGGAGCCTACCGTGCAGGAGATCTCTTGCATGCTGCCATATCATCAAATATCTTTCAATCTAAGTAAGTGCCATGACTCATATTTCCACCCATCGTGCTTTGTCGAGAAGGTCCATCTTGAAGGGAAGTGGAATTGCCATCGCCCTTCCTTTTCTCGATGTGATGAGCCCGGTTTTCGGAAAAACATCAAATATATCGAAATCTCCCAAAAGATTTGTGGCTATGAATGCAGCTCTTGGGTTTCATGGCCCCAATCTTTTTCCGGAGAAAGAGGGGAGTGATTATTCGACTACTCCATATCTGGAAATTTTGGAAGATTTCCGTTCGGATTTTACGCTCTTTTCGGGACTATCCCATGCCAACCAACAGGGAAGTAGCGGGCATGCTTCCGAAATGACTTGGTTGACCGGAGTGGAAAGGCCCGGCCTCGCCGGCTTTAAGAATACGATTTCCATTGATCAGGTAATGGCTCGTAAAATGGGTGCTTCCACCCGATTCCCATCGCTTAATCTTGGAACTGGAGGAGGTGGACAATCGATTTCATGGGATGCCAATGGAGTATCGATTCCCTGTCAGGCTTCTCCCTCTAAAATTTACCGTGAGCTGTTTGTTCAGGGAACAGAAAAAGAAGTCGAGCAGCAGGTGAATAATTTAAACCGCGGAAAAAGTATTTTGGATGTTGTTCTGAGAGATGCCAAATCATTGCGCTCGAATTTAGGGCACAGGGACAAGGAAAAGCTGGATCAATATTTTAGTTCCGTTCGTGAATTGGAAATCAGGCTTGAACAAAACAAGGAATGGGCACGAAAACCTAAACCGGATGTAAGTTATGAAGAACCCAAGGATGTGCAGGACCGGTATGACCTTCTGTCCAGACAAAGATTGATGTACGATTTAATGACACTTGCGTTAAAGACCGACTCAACCCGTGTAATTACTTTTTCTTTGGGAGCTTTCAATGCAGTGCCCACCAACATTGATGGAGTTAAAACCGACTGGCATAATCTTTCCCACCATGGAAAGGATGAGAATAAAATTGATGAATTGGAAATCATAGAAAAAGAGGAATTTTCACTCTTTGCCAAGTTTCTTGGGGATTTGAAAAGCTATCAGGAAAACGGCTCTTCCCTTCTCACAAATACTGCCATTCTTTTTGGGTCAAATCTTGGGAATGCCTCCTCTCACGACTGGCGAAATTTACCCATCATTTTGGCTGGCGGTGGGTACCGGCACGGTTCCTATGTTGCTCATGATTCTCAGGACAATACGCCATTGAGTAATCTTTTCGTACCGTTGGCTCAGCGTATGGGCGTTCCTATTGATCAGTTTGGGAATAGCACTAAGTCTTTCGTTAGAGGATTAGAAACCTAGGGCGTAGGAAATTC
>JAYYRA010000029.1:0-41783 GCA_036127675.1 Verrucomicrobiota bacterium | reverse complement strand
AAAGAAAAAATGCCTGACTGACGGGAGGAATTAATCTTGGGAAGTATACTTTAGAAAATATTGGAAGGTTTGATTGCAGTGCATTACATCCAACTCCATAGACACTGGAAAAATACTGCCAGCTCAACATCCCGCACAAATAAAAAAGAAATGCTGGATGCCCATCAGTAGAAATATTAGCTATTTTGCCGAATACTACTGTAAAAACAGCACTTCCAAGTAAAGCCTGAAGGATAATCCACAAGGGGCCAAGTATCGTTTGCTTATAACTGGTTACGAAGTCTCGCCTTATCAGAAGGAAAATCAGGTCTTTGTAATTAAATACTTCTTTAAACTCCAAATCCCACCAAGGACGATTTGATTTAATTAATGTATTATGTTTTTTCAGGAACTATTCGGAAAAACTGAGGCGTCTGATTGCGAGCGATTGAAGTTTACTTAGAGCTACCTGACTGCTTTCGACATTAGCTATCGCAAGAGCAATCATAGCACCTCCAACATTACGTCGGCCTTCAAGAGCTGAATTTATACGACCATTAAAATTGTAGCCTCCTCTTGGGAATAGATTAGGTTGCCCGGGGGAGAGCTTATGTGGCCAGAAACACCTAAAAACAAAAAGTTTACGGAAGTTCCTAGAGAACTCGTAAGCCTCAAAAAGTACTTCGCGTTCTGAAATTTTAATTGGGACAAGAATTGGATCCTGTCCGGGAAGAGGGTTAATTTGAGTAAGACCAGTAAGGGGCAAGCATGAGTCGGGGGAATGAGTTGAAAGTACTGCTGTACAGGCACCGCCTGAATTCCACTTTGCGTGGAAAGCCTGCCAGTATTCACTGTTGGGATTTATTTCGAAATATCCGAAAGGATTCCACCTTGAACGGAAACGGTCTTGCCATTGAACAGATCTAGCGGTTTGGAAATGAAGTTGGGCTTTGATTTGCTGTGGGATAACTTCTTCCGAAATAGTAATTTCATTATCTTCAAGGATTAAAGTGAGCTCAGGCAGGGGTAGCATAACTTTTTCTTTTAGAGAATAATGTAGTTCGGTACCTAAAATGGTTGAAATGACTACTACTAATGAGCAAATGCTTAGACCAATGGGTGGAGCGAAATATAAATTACTGAGACGATATGGTGTTGTTCCTAATGTGGTTAGGAAAAGGCCTCCTCTTGAAAGGCGAGCAAGCAAAAGGATCGAAAGGAAAATGAGTCCCGTTTCAATTATTCCGACCATGTCGTGAAGATTTGGAAAATTAAATTCGCCAATCGCAAAAGGAGACTGGTCCAAGTAATGACCAAAGCCTTTAACTTTTATAATTGAAAGCGAGAACGCACGACTCAAATTAAAGAAGAGTGCAATTAGACCGCCACCAATAACAAGCAAAAATCTATGGATTATTGGAAAAGAATAATATGCTCCGACGAAAAGTGATACTACGAGGGATGATTGTAGACCATTAATTCCGCTGCAAGCTTGGTCTACTCCAACTTTTCCGAACACCCCGATATCAATGACAGTACCTTCTAAAATAGCTTCGTGACCAAGCAGTAAAAGTGCATCAACAATCATTGAGGAAATTTTACCTTGGAGCCATTGAGTCAACTTTAAGTCAGTTGAAAGAGGCCAAGGTATTGCAACTAAGAAAAAAAGGATAGGGAAGATAAACTGCCTAATTTTAAAGTTTTTATTCTGCAGAAAAGAAAGATGAAGAAAAGAAAGCAAAGAGACACAAAGAAATAGGGCTAGGTTTATTAATCGCCAGTCTGAATTTGCACCTCTAGTAATCCATATTGGAATTATTGAGAGTAAAAGAGGTATGCCTAAAAGATAAATAAGAAGAGTCTTCTTGGAATGGAAGAAATTTTTATTCTCAACTTCTTGAGGCTCGATCTTTAAAATTAGAAAAATTAATAAAAATGGAACTAAGAATCCATGAGCATATTGTGAGTTTATTGCCCACACCGTGGAAAGTTGGTACAATAACATTAACCAAGGTCCAACAATTGATAAAATTCCTAGGAATATTTTTATTCTCACCTTTTGATTAAATTATTCCTTATTAGGTAGTGCGAGCTGAGGAAATAGCTTTTGAAGGCTTTCACTTTCGGCTTTATCCATTCTACTAAAGTCAACTTTTTTAAGGAGAATATCTCCCTTTTCAGTATCATGATTCAAATAGTAAATTTTTGATGCTATCAAAGACCATGCGTCTCTTTCGGTCGCCCACCTTCTCCATTGACTTGGCTCACCTAATGCAACCAATGCGTTGCTAACATCTTGGTTTCTAAGATAGGCAAGTGCTAAAGTTATTTGAGTGTGAATATTAGGTTGGGATTTATAATTTTCCTGAGCTTGATTTAGCAGCTGGTTCATATGAGGTGAGGATGCAAAAACGCCTTCATCTAAAAGTCGGAAATATAAATATGCATTTTCAAGCTCGGGCTGACGCTTTCTCATTTCTTTAAGTTTTGAAAGCCAGAGTAATAAATCATTGAGATTTGCGGAAGCAGATCGATATTGGAATAATTTATCCAATGCGAATTTTTGGTGAATTGGTCTTTCGATCAATTTTTCAAGTAAATGGGAAAGACTGGTTAGATCTCCAACAGTTTCTAGATAATGACTGACAGATCTAACTTTCCTAGGATCTTCATCTATTAAGGGTAAGAGTCGATCCATATTTTTTCTTGCACCATCAAAATTGCCGCTCAGAGAAAGGGATCTTGCTTCAATAACCAGTCTCCAAACAAGTGGTATAATGGGTGCGTCATTAACTTCTTGTCCAAGGCGTTCCAAATCACCAATTTGTGCAAGTGCACTCATCCTCAATTTGAATAAGTCTTCATCTACTTTTGCTTTTGAGGCTGGTAAAAAATGGAGCAAAAATTGGAATGCTTTCAGTTGAGCAAGCCAATTAGAAAAAGTTAGGAGTTCTCTCCGATCCGACAAATTGAACATAGACGCACCTCTATTAATAATTTTTCTTCGCGTGATTTGATCGTCAGAATCGGAATACAATAGTGCAAGTATCCTTAAATAATCTATTGCTTTTGAGTTTGGATTAGAATCCAGAAGTTCAATGCAACGATTCAGAGCTTCTTTATTTAGAGGTTCAAGCAAATAAAGTAGGGACATATGTCTGATCGCTTTAATCCCAAGTTCACTTCTTTGAGAAGAAAGTGCAGCAAGCTGTCTACTTATTGGCCTTGCCGTAACTCGATCCTTAAGGTGAACAACCAATTTAGTAGCAAGAAAAATGGCGTCAGCAAAATTGGAGTTTTTCTCTATTATTTTTTTAACTTTTTTAAGAGCGAGGTCAGTATATCCAATTTCCGCTAACAACTCGCAAATTAGAAGAGCATTTTCAGGACTTTTTCTCCAAGTTTCGCGATCCTCAAGCTTTTCAATCAATCCAATTGCAATTGAAGCTACAATTTTTATTTCTTCACTCTCAAAGTTCTCTTCCCTAAGTAAACTCAAGCATTTTCTTAGTAGAATATCTTGCTCTAAAGCATCTTTTGACAGCATTGAGGAATTTGACTTCTGGACTAGTGCTTTTATTGGATCGGTTCGGAATAACAAGGAGAGGTAGTTTTTTTCGGCGTCTATATTACTCGGGTTAAGTAGCATTGCAATGCGAGCTTTTTTAACGCCATTATCTAAAAGTCCTCCAGCGTTATCTATCGAAGAATCAAGATAGACTTTAGATTGGAAAAGTAGACGATTTGACTGAATCTCCTTAACTTTTGGAATGTAGTACTTTTCGGTAAAAAATAAACAACCAAAGATAGAAAGCAGGACCAGAATGAAGTAATAACTAAAGTTCAAGACTGAAAAGGTCTAAGGATCAAAACTTAGATAAAATTTAAGAAACAGTCAAGCTACCGCCCTTGGCCGTATGTGATTAACAAAGCCAATTACGAAAATCAAATCGAGTAAATGAATTTTCAAGTCATTCCAGTACTCATCGGATGAGCACTGGGAAAATCTAGTGAGTTTTCGTCAATCTCCATTTCGGTAGGTTGGCCGAGTATCTCAAAAAGTACTTTCACCCTTTCTCGGGCAGGTAAGAGTTGTGTCACTTTACCCTTTCCTCCTTTAAATAAACCGGAAATGATTTTTACATTGTCTCCGACTTTATGAGGATGGTCAGGAATTTCGACAACACCGTCAGGAGAGATCAATTTTAATTCGACCATAACTTGACTAGGAACTCGAACGGGAACATCTTTGCGGCAAATTACATATGCAACGCCGCGAGCAAAAGTTATGTTTCTTAAATGTAATATAGGATCAAATCTAGCAAAGAGATATCCAGGAAAAAGTGGTTTGATTATGGATGGAGCAGTCTTTTTAGGACGAATCGTCCGAGGCAAGAAAACATCAACATTTTTGAGACTTGATAAAGTTGCAGATGCAACTTTTTCCATTCTTGGTTTTGCCCGCAAACAAAACCAACCAGAGTGCCAATCCTCTAGCTTTTCAAAATGCTTCATAGCTTTAAAAGTCTAGCCAAAGTGGGTAAAAGTCGTCCACTTGCTTTAGTTAAGCGTTTCAATTTTTCAATTCGAATATTGTAAAAATCCAAATCGTTGGAATTTTTTGGAATCTCCTTTTCCATTCTTGAGATACGATCATTTGCACTATTAAGATGTGGAAGGATTTCGTCATTCAAGAAAGTGGAAAAAAGTCTTCTGAATTCACTCTCAGCAAGATAATGATCTCGACGGTCACCTTGTACATAAGTGGTCTTGACAGCTTTGAGGGATCGCAGAGTTTTCAGTCCCTGACTTGCTGAACCAATACTAATTTCGAGCCTTGAAGCAATTTGATCCATGGTTAGGGCACTAGGAGTGAAATATAGCAAACCATAGATCTCTCCAACTGAACGAGGTAGTCCGAGCAAACTCATCAAACGAACAAAGAAATCGATAGATTCAAATTCGAGATTCCTAGAAATCTCCTCGATGCTGTCAACAGAAGATCGGCTTTCCAAATTCATTTTTCAATAATTTCAAAAAAAAATGAAAACTTCAAGTAAATTTAAATTGTGGCTGAATGCTTGCTTGATAGTTAGACGAAATTTGGCTAGAGTACTGAAGTTTAAATTATGCCCAACCACAGAGATCGAGGTCATCTATTTCTCCATAAGGGGTTCGTTCTACTCACGTGCTTTGCATGGTTCTGGGTAAGTGTCTGGATATGGGAAAGGTGGGAGTTTTCCCTTATCATTCTTCCTTGGAACTATGCCCTAGTTGCACTTGCTGGTTTACTGGTTGCTTCCTTCGGTGCTTTTCAGGACTACGGGGTTTTTTACATTAAAAATGGATGGCAAAGAATTCGGGATTCAATCGTAAAGTCAAATTTTCAAACCGCGGTAATTGCTTTCTTTGTTTTCGGAGCTTATTTTGCCACTAAAGATAAAGAAACAAGCCGATTGTTCTTACTATTTTTCGTTTTCGGAACTTGGCCAGTTTTGATTTTTTCTAACTTTGCACTTCCTGGAGTGTTCAAAAGAACGATTGGGTTTCGTGGCGTTAGTAGAAAAACTGTTATTATTGGTTTTCATAACTCATTAGATGACTTGAGGGGTTGGATGAAAAGCCAAGAAGTCCACGGTTTTTCATTCGTGGGTTGCTTTACTTCCACCGCTGAAAAACCTAGCCATAGTGAATTGCAATGGTTTGGTCATTTTGTCGACTTGGATCTTTTTCTGGAAAATAATGATATACACCAAATTGTAGTCATCCCAGACCGTAACAAGGAAGAGTGGGTAACTCAAGTATCAGATTTAGCCGCTAAGCATGGTTGTAGAATTCTCATTTACAATACCATGGCTGGTTTGTTCGATTCAAGATTGGTGTTCGTTGAGGAATCTGGAAGGCAATTCTTTACCTTGCTAGATGAACCATTAGAAAGTCCATTCAATCAAATGATTAAACGACTTTTTGATCTTTCTATATGCTTGCCTGCTCTTATCTTTATTTTCCCTCTCCTATCAATTTTGGTTAAGTTTTTTCAAGTTTTTCAATCACAGGGTCCATTATTCTTTAGGCAAGAAAGGGTGGGTTTGGGAGGGAAAAGATTCGTCATTTGGAAGTTTAGGTCTATGCATTTTGCACCCAAGGGAACTAGGGATGAATCAGTTCAAGCACACTCTGGCGATGAAAGAATTTTTTCGTTTGGGAAAATAATGCGTAGATTTAGCATAGACGAATTTCCCCAATTTATTAATGTAGTTAAAGGAGAAATGAGTTTAGTCGGTCCAAGACCTTACCTTGCCAAGCACGACTACTTATTTCAGAAAGATTATAAGTCGTATCGAATCAGACAGTTCGTTAAGCCTGGCGTTACGGGCCCCGCTCAATGCAGGGGTTTGAGAGGAGAATTTACCGATCCTGATTTAATTAACCAGCGCATTGAAATGGATTTTAATTATGTCGGAAACTGGACTATTTGGATAGATATAGAAATTGTTTTTCGTACGATTGGTCAGGTCGTATTCCCACCCAAGTCAGCCTGCTAAAATTTGCCATCATTAAAGTTTAGAGAGGTAAGTTGATTTTCCTTTGAATACTCAAAACATTCTAGGAGTTTCTTTTTTTCAGGGATCATTAGAATCTGTCCGTAATTCTTTTCGTAAAGGTGGACTTTTAGTTGCCCCATCTGGACCATGCATGGCCAAAGATTTAATTGAAACAAAGGATTATGCGGAGTCTATATTGGAAGCGGACTATGTACTTTTGGACAGCGGACTTATTGCTCTTTGGAGTAAGTTTTTTATGAAGATATCCTTGTCTCGAATATCAGGCCTTGAATTTTTAAATGATTTTCTTGAAAAGACTGACTGGAGAGAAGAAAACTCGGTATGGATTATGCCAGACAAAATTCAATCAGAACGAATGATCAAATGGCTCAACAAAAAGTATGCGGTTTCGATTGATGACTCACATGTCTACATAGCACCCATATATGCTGATAATGGTAAGATTGAAGATGATGCTTTGGTTGAGTTCATAAAGAAGGCGAATCCTGACAATGTTTTCATACAATTAGGTGGAGGTGTTCAAGAACGTTTGGGTCGAATGATAAAATCAAAACTCCCTTCATCTTGCTCTATTCTTTGTACAGGTGCAGCATTGGCCTTTCTTTCTGGTGTCCAAGTAGAAATCCCCAACTGGGCTGATAGATTTTATTTGGGTTGGTTATTTAGATGCTTTGCAAAGCCGAAAGTATTTATTCCGAGATATATTAGAGCCCTCAAATTGTTTTATTTAATTTGGCGATATGAAGAAAATCCCCCAAAGTATCTTCATCAATGAACTATAAATCCTCTGATTCTTCTACACCAAACGATTTGAGACCAAAGCGTGCAAGCATTAAGGCTTTGGGATGTAGGCTCAATCAATACGAGGCTTTAACGATCGAAAGCAAACTTAAGTCCAGAGGTTATAAAATGGTCCCTTTCGGGGATAAGGCTGAGCTTGGCATAATTAATACTTGCACCGTTACAAACGAGGCTGACAGCAAATCAAGAAGTGTAATTAGGAAATTCATTCGAAAAAATCCAAACGCAATTACGATCGTTCTGGGTTGTTATTCCCAGATTTCAGCAAACGAAATCGCGTCAATTAATGGTGTGGATTATGTAATCGGAAATCATGACAAAACAAATTTCTTCAACCATATCGTAGAAGAAAAAACAAAGGATCCAATTATTGTAAGAGACCGAATTGATCGTAATGATTTTTCAATAGGTTTTGTAGGAGAAACGAATTATCTACAGCGAGCTAACTTAAAAATTCAGGATGGTTGTGACTTCATGTGTACTTTTTGCGTAATTCCTTTCGCTCGCGGAAGAGCTCGCTCAAGAGAGTGGAAAGATCTATTTTCCGAAGCAAAATTAATGCTGAAACGTGGAGTTCAAGAAATCATTCTAACTGGTGTAAATATTGGCACTTACCGGTCTGAAGAAAATGATTTTTTGGAACTTGTGGCCAAACTGTCTGAACTAACTAATTTGAAAAGGCTTCGAATTAGCAGTATCGAACCAACCACTATCCCGCATAAGTTATTTGATTGGATGGCGGACCCTAAACATTGCTTAATGCCTTATCTTCATGTACCTATGCAATCAGGATGCAATTCGATACTCAAGGGGATGAAAAGAAAATATGATCTCTCTGAAATGCGAAGATTTTTTCAAAATGCGACTAGTAAAGTACCAAATCTTTGCTTGGGAACCGATTTGATGGTTGGATTTCCAGGTGAAGATCAGGGGAAATTTCAAGAGACATGTGATACATTTATGGAATTTCCTTTCAATTATTGCCATGTCTTTACTTACTCTGAAAGAAATGGAACGCCTGCTTCTAAAATGAGAGAGCAAGTTCCAATGGATGAGAGAAGGCGGAGAAGTGCATGGTTAAGAAGATTGTCTGCTTCAAAAAAAATGTCTTTCAATTTGGATCAAGTAGGAAAAGAACTAAGTGTTTTGATCGAAAATCCGAAAGAGGAAGAGTTTTCAGGATACTCAGACAACTATGTGAAAGTTCTTGTCAATGATGGTTTTAAGGAATTATCCAATCGAGTTTCGAGAATCAAAATTGTTGATTCTCGGCCTGAATATGTAATTGGAGAGTGGATTGCTTTTGAACAGTGAATGTGGGCCAATTTTCTTGCCTTTAGTCATCCATGTAAAAATAAACAAATTATGTCTAAAATTCTTTTTTGCGACGGGCACAATCTTGCATTTCGTGCTTTTTATGGCATCCGAGAGCTAAATAGATCAGACGGCTTTCCAACCAACATGATCCATGGTTGGCTTAGAACCATGTGGCGACTCGAGGATGAGTTCTCACCTAATGAAATGCATATTTTTTTTGATAGGGGAGGGAGTCATCGACGCGAAAAAATCCTTCCTGCATATAAAGTGAATAGGGGACTACCACCTGATGGTTTCAATGAGCAACTTCGGTGGGTAAAAAAACTTACTAATGCACTAGGTCATAATACTTATGAAATGGAAGGTAAGGAGGCAGATGATTTGATTGCATCTGCAGTTAGGCAGAAAAAGAGTGAAGTAAATCAGATTGTCATCGTAAGCTCTGATAAGGACTTGGCTCAGTTGGTGGAAACTGGTGTGGAGCAGTTGTTACCACCACCAACAGCAAATCCAAAGTTAGGATGGCGCATCCTAGATTCAAATGCCATACAACAAAAGTTTGGTGTTTCTCCAGGGCAAATTTTGGATTACTTATCGGTTATCGGAGATCAGTCGGATAACATCCCGGGACTTTCTGGAGTAGGTCCTAAAACTGCGACTAAATGGCTCGCAGAGTTTACAAACATCGAAAATCTCATTGAAAATGCGGGGAGATTGACACCGAAAAGATTTTGTAGCGTGGTTTATGAGAACCGGGAGAAATTACTTATGAATCGTGAACTGATCCGTCTTGAGGCAGATGTGGAATTTGAGATCCACGAACCCAGATCGGCTGACCTTGTCAATTTGGAGAAAATCCTAACAGAGATGGAAATGATTAAATCTTGGGATGAATGCCTAAATCGTTATTCGCCCAACTAGAACTCAATTTTGTTTGCTTACTGTCTAGTAAATAGGCATAGGGTTATCTATTTTTATGACAGCATTATTGAACTTCGGATTGCCTAAAGGAAGCTTAGAAGAACCCACAATCAAACTTTTTCGTAAGGCAGGATTTAATCTCACCAAAAGTTCGCGTTCATATAAACCCTGTTGGGATGATCCTGAACTCGACGGTCGCTTTGTTCGTGCACAAGAAATGAGTCGCTATGTTGAGGATGGCTTTTTTGACTGTGGTTTAACTGGCAGAGATTGGGTAAAGGAAAATGGTTCGGATGTGGAAATTATTAGCGATTTGATTTACAGTAGGGCTTCTAACCGCATATCAAAGTGGGTACTTGCTGTGCCTGATCAATCAAATATTTACAAAGTCGAGGATTTGGCAGGTAAATCGATTGCGACCGAACTGGTTGGGGTCACTAGAAGTTATCTTGCAAAGCATGGGGTTAGTGCTGAAGTAGAGTTTTCTTGGGGTGCAACAGAAGTTAAAGTTCCAGAGCTCGTAGATGCCATCGTAGATCTTACCGAAACTGGAAGTTCTTTAAGAGCTAACAATCTTAGAATTGTCGATGTTTTGATGGAGACAAATACTGTTCTGATAGCCAACAAGAATAGTTGGGCAAATGAGAACAAGCGTGCAAAAATTGAAAATATGTCCATGATGTTACAGGCAGCTCTTAGTGCGGATACAAAGGTTGGATTGAAGTTGAATATTAAGAAGTCCGTACTGGATGATGTGATAGCTGAAATGCCTGCATTAAGAAAACCAACCATTTCTCCATTGACGGATGATTCTTGGGTGGCACTTGAAACTGTAATTGAAAAGAATGTTTCCAGAGAGTTGATCCCAGCCCTTAAAAGAATGGGGGCGGAAGGCATTGTAGAATATCCTCTTAATAAATTGGTGCTTTGAATATCTCCAAATTTTGGACTTTTATTTTTTGATTGCGGACTAGGGTTAATTAAAACATATTATTTGTTTTTCTCTAAATTATTAACCCTTAACCCAATTTGTTTGGGCTGATCGATTTTATCTACGAACCCAAGCTTGTTGTCTTATTAAATTATATAAAGCATGAGTGCTGTTATGGAAGAATTGCTCGCGGAGAGCAAAATTGAATTATTAAAGGAAGGTTCTGTAATCACCGGGACCATTATGGAAATTCGACCCACTGAGGTTGTTATTGATTTTGGCGGTAAGGCTGAAGGAACTATTCCTGCCCACGAATTTTTAGATTTGGGCGAACTCGAGATAGGATCCGATCTTGAGGTTTTCTTAGAACGGCTCGAAGATAGAGATGGAAATCCTCAGCTTTCATTCGACAAGGCCGAACAAAAGAAAAATTGGGAAAAGATCGTTAATACTTGCGAAGAAGGATCAGTGATTACCGGTCGTGTAAGAAGCAAAGTGAAGGGAGGTCTCGTTGTAAACATCGGCGTGGACGCCTTTCTTCCTTCTTCCCAAGTTGATATACAAGCTCCAAAGAATTTAGATCAATTTGTTGGCCAGACTTTTGACTTCAAAGTTGTAAAAATTAACCGTGAAAGAAAAAATATTGTTGTTTCTCGAAGGGAGTTGATTGAAGAGCGTAGACAGGACAAGAAAAGAGAAATTCTTTCCAAAATCAAACCTGGCGAAACTCGCCGTGGTATGGTCAAGAACATCACCGATTACGGTGCTTTTATTGATTTGGACGGGCTGGATGGTCTTTTGCATATTACTGATATGAGTTGGGGTAGAGTATCTCACCCGAGTGAAATGGTTAAGACTGGAGAGGAGATTACCGTTTGTATCATTGATATCGATCAAAATAGAGAAAGGGTTTCTTTGGGCTTAAAACAACTCTCATCCAATCCATGGGATGAAATTGAAAGAAAATTTCCGATCAATGCAAAGGTTCGTGGTAAAGTTGTGAACCTTGTACCATATGGTGCTTTCATAGAGCTTGAAGAGGGGGTAGAAGGGCTTGTGCATGTAACTGAAATGTCCTGGACCAAGCGCATTACAAAGCCCAGTGAAGTTTTAAGTGTTGGTGATGAGGTGGATGCGGTTGTACTTGGTATACAAAAAGATGATCAGAAGATTTCCCTTGGACTTCGACAACTAGATGTGAATCCATGGGATATGGCGACTCATAACTATCCTCCTGGTGCCCGTGTTCGTGGGAAAATTCGAAATCTTACTTCTTACGGTGCATTTGTTGAACTGGAGGAAGGTATTGATGGTATGGTTCATGTCTCAGACATGAGTTGGACCCGCAAGATTAACAATCCCAGCGAAATGGTAAAGAAAGGCGATGAGGTAGATGCGATCGTCATTGAGGTTGATATTGACAACCAGCGAATCAGCTTGGGTATGAAGCAATTAACTCAAGATCCTTGGGAAGATATTGATCGTCTTTACAAATTAGGAGATGTGATCAAGGGAAAAGTAGCTCGTGTCGCTGGATATGGAGCATTTGTTGAACTTGAAAATGAAATCGATGGCTTGGTCCACATTAGCCAAGTAAGCGAAGAAAGAATTGAGAAAATTAAGGATCATCTAAATGAGGGAGATGAGGTTTCTGCTCGGGTAATCAAAATTGACAAAGAAGAAAGAAGGATTGGTTTAAGTATCAAGGCTGCAGACTATGATGAAGACGCTTTAGCGAAGGAAGTAGCAGCATATGATGAAGTCGGTGAAGACTTAACCACCTCACTCGGTGATCTACTTGATGAAGCAACCGGAACTGAAACCGAGGATTAAATTATCCTAAAAGATTTTTAGGGAGAGCTTCTCTTGAAGAAATTTTGTCCTTAGCAAGATGTCTTCTTCAGTATTCCTTGCAGTATTTTGGCTCTTTCTTGAATCATCTCTTCGTGCTTAATTTCTTCTGCTGTTCTTTGCTTTTCGAGCTTTGCCATGCTCTTTCTCAGCTCTCTTAAGGCATGCTCTTGTAGTTGCCTGACTCGTTCTCTGGTAACCCCAATTTTATCACCTACTTCTTCTAGTGTCAGAGGGTCGAGTCCTTCGAGTCCAAATCTGAGTCGAATAATATCCGCTTCTCTTGGTTCTAATTGATCGAGAACTTTACTGATATCACCAATCAGGCTTTTGGACTGTAAATTTTCAAGGGGAGATGTGGCTTTTTCGTCCGGAACAATTTCACCTAAAGTCGAATTTTCTTCCTCTCCCATTGGAGAGTCTAATGATGCGGGCTTTTGGCTGACGGATTTCAACAAAGTAATTCGGTTGACCGGAAGATTCATTTCTGAAGCCAGTTCTTCGTCTGTAGGATCCCGCCCAATTCTTTCTGCTAAAATTGCTGTTGTTCTTCTAATTTGAGTTACCCGATCAACCATGTGAATGGGAAGTCGAATGGTCTTGCTCTGGTTAGCTAGTGCACGCTTGATCGACTGCTTGATCCACCAGGATGCGTAGGTGCTTAGCTTCCCTCCTTTATTCGGGTCGAAACGTTCTACAGCTTTCATCAGACCAATGTTTCCTTCGTTTATTAAATCCAAAAGAGAGAGACCAAGATTAGAGTATTCTTGAGCGATTTTCACCACGAGTCTAAGATTAGCTGTAATCATCTTTTCGCGAGCACTCTCATTTCCCAACTTAATTTCTGCAGCCAACTCAATTTCTTCCTGAACATTAATCAAAGGAATCTTGGATATCTGCTGTAGATAAATCTGTAGAGATTCTTGTTCGCTGTTTTGCATATTAAGAAAGGCTAAATGGAAGAGTATCCAATTTTAACTAATATTTTCGGCCATCCGGATAGCTTTTAGCATTCCTTTTGCCTTGTTTAAAGTTTCTTCGTATTCCATTTCCGGGATCGAATCCGCTACAATTCCAGCACCTGCCTGAAGATGAATTTTATTTTTTTTGATCATCGCGGTCCGGATTGCAATGCAGGAGTCATGGTTACCGTCGTATCCAAAATACCCGAGGGCTCCTGCATAAGCATTTCTTTGAAGTTTTTCAAATTCGGCAATAATTTGCATTGCTCTAATTTTTGGAGCACCACTGACTGTACCAGCAGGGAAAGTTGCTCGCATTAAATCAAATGCATTCCGATCTTCTTTCAATTTCCCAACTACCTGAGAAACAATATGCATTACATGAGAGTATCTTTCTATGGTCATGAATTCAGCGGCTTTAACGGTTCCAGCCTTGCATACTCTGCCAATATCGTTTCTGGCTAGATCAACTAACATTAGGTGCTCCGCTTTTTCTTTTTCGTCATCCAAAAGACTTTGTTCATTTTTGTGATCTTCTTCTTCGTCAGCCCCACGAGGTCTAGTACCGGCAATTGGTCTGATCAAAACATCATTCTTATCTAACCGTACATGTACTTCGGGCGAAGCTCCAACGATTGCAAAATCTTCTCCTTCCATAAGAAACATGTAAGGGGACGGATTAATTGCTCTTATCGAGCGGTAAACATTGATCGGTTCTCCAGTAAACAATTGAGTGAATCGTTGAGAAATAACCGACTGTATAATATCTCCTGCTCGAATCAGTTCCTTAGTCTTTTCTACAAGAATCATGAATTCCTCTTTCGAGAAATTTCCTTTTGGAATTTCTGTTATCTCATTTTCGGTTAGTTGAGTTGGGAAAAAGGAAGTTGGACTTCTCAAGGACTGGAAGATTTCTTCAATCTTGGAACAAGCTTTGTCATATTGTTTGTCTGAATCATCGCAGACTTCCACATTGGCACATATTGTCAGGGTTTGACAGGCATGGTCAAAGATTAGAACAGTATCCGCGATCATGAAGAACAGCAGCGGCAATCCTAATTCATCAGTATCGGGGATTGGAATTGATGATTCGATTCGATTTGCGTATTCATAAGATAAGTACCCCACCGCACCGCCAGAAAACCGCTGAGGGATTTCAGGACCATAATATCGAATGTCGTCAATGCATTGTTCAACCAAAGCAAGGGGGTCCTTTGGGGTTGGAATTACCTCGGTATTCTTTCCTTTCTCGGCAATTATAGTTTGAGAATGCCCTGCGGAGATTATTTTTTTAGGGTTACAACCCACAAAAGAATATCTACTTAATTGCTCTCCACCGACCACCGATTCGAAAAGAAAAGCAGGTTTTTCTCCAGAGAGCTTGGAATAAGCAGAAAGAGGAGTTTCCGAGTCAGTAGTGAACTTTGCACTAACAGCAACGACATCATGATTTTTGGCGATATTGAGGAAAGCTTCTCTGGATGGTGAAAAGTTCATTTTCGTTTATGAAATAATCGAGTGTAGAAGTTAGTTATCCCTGAGGTTAAAAAAGAATGTTGCTAATTGCAGTTTTAAAAGACTGGTTAGATTAGTGATAGATATAGGAAAACGAACAAAACTGGTGTACGAGCAAGAATAATCGAGAGGAAAATATGAAAAGAAATGTACATTGCGTGATTATGGGGGGTGGCAGAGGTACCCGACTGTATCCATTAACCAAATTAAGATGCAAGCCAGCTGTCCCAATTGCAGGAAAATATAGATTGGTCGACATACCAATCAGTAACTGCATCAACTCTGGTTTTAATCGAATTTATCTCCTGAGCCAATTTAATACCGCTTCCTTACACCGTCATGTACAGGATGCTTATCGCTTCGATCGCTTCGGTCGTGGATTCGTAGAAATCCTTTCAGCTGAGCAAACCGAAGATGGAGATGATTGGTATCAGGGGACCGCAGATGCCGTGAGGCGAAATTTGATTCATTTTCATGCTCACCCGGAGGATGTTTTTGTTATTCTTTCAGGAGATCAGCTTTACAGAATGGATCTATCATTAATGGTCGAAGATCATATTAGTTGTGGTGCTGAGGTGACGGTTGCGGCAAAACCTATACCTCTAAGTGAAGCAAATGGTCTTGGTTTACTGAGAATAGGAGAGCAAAAACAAATTATCGATTTCGTCGAAAAGCCTAATGACCCAGAAATAATATCTCGATTGGTTCCTCCCGAACTGAAGGCCTCCACCGAGGGCAATGAAGACAGATGCCTTGCATCAATGGGAATTTATGTTTTTAAAGCATCTGCCATGTTCGAGGCACTCGAAGGAGATGCTGCTGATTTCGGTAAGGAAATAATTCCTTCTTTAGTGGATTCCAAAAATTTGAAATGCCATGTTTTTGATGATTACTGGGAAGATATAGGTACCGTGAGGTCTTTTTTTGAAGCAAATCTCCAACTCACAGAAGATAAACCGCTTTTTGATTTTTATGATGAAAAGCTTCCCATTTATAATTATCCTGACATTTTGCCGACTGCAAAACTAGGTGAATGTTCACTTTCGAAAACTACGATTGCAAGCGGTTGTAGGATTGGGAATTCTTCTTTTATTAGGTGTATGCTTGGGATCAGATCAGAAGTTGGGAATGCCTGTCATTTTGATAATGTGGTTATGATGGGTGCCGATTATCAGGAAAACGGACATCCTATAAATACCTCAGGCATTCCAATTGGAGTAGGGGATGAGTCAACAATTCTAAACGCGATTATAGACAAGAATGCTCGAATAGGAGAGAAGGTTTTCTTAAGTCCAAAGGGAGTCGAAGAGGGGTGGGCAGACGAAAAGCAAAACATATATGTTCGCGACGGAGTTTTGGTTGTTGTGAAAAATGCCACGGTGGAAGCTGGTACCAAAATTGGTGAAAAATAGCTCTAAATTACCTTGCTCAGAAAGTTTTAGCTAATTAATGATTATTCATGGAACAATTCCCAAATAACCTAAAATACACCAAAGATCATGAGTGGGTTAAGCAACTGGAGGATGGAAGCTATTTAGTCGGTATTACTCATCATGCTCAAGATAGCCTTGGAGATGTAACTTTTGTCGAGTTGCCCGAAGTTGGAGCAATGTTTGACGAAAATCAAGTATTTGGCGTAGTAGAGTCAGTGAAAGCTGCATCAGATCTTTTTATGCCGATTTCCGGTGAAGTTACCGAGCGAAATGATGAACTTGCTGATTTTCCAGAGAAAGTAAATCAGGACCCTTATGGAGACGGTTGGATGTTAAAGATTTCAACCTCGGAGGGTTCAAATTTGAACCATCTTTTAGACTCGCAGTCTTACCAATCCGAAGTCGGCTAATTGTATCACCAAAAATCACTTGCGAACTGCTCACTTTTTGAGTTATTGTACAGTTTCGCATGCTTTCGGTTACACGCTCTTTTTTCTTTAAAGCTTTTTCGAGAAAAGCATCGTTCTGTATATTTTTTTCATTGTCTTTGTCTCTGTTTGCGACTGCCGCAAAAATCGAACCTTCTATAATTTTGGCCTCAATTGAGGGAGAAGTACATTCTTTTTCCCTTGAAGATGAGTTTAAGGTGACTCTGGATTCCTCTTCGGTTGGCAAAAAAGTTTCTCAAAAATCGGTTTTAACCACAGGGAAAGATGGAAAAGCTGGTCTACTATTTTCCAACGGAGCATTGATCACTATTAAACCTGGATCCCGTTTTTATTTACGAAAATATAACCAGAAAATTGTCAGTGGGGTCGAGGTGACCAGCCCATCTAAGATGGAGGAAGAGCCAAGCAATTCTGAATTACTGGCCCACTTGGATTTTGGCGAATTGATTGTAAAGGCCCCAAAATTAAATAAGGGTTCCAAGATGGTCTTAAGCAGTCCCCTTGGGACAGCTGGTATCCGAGGGACAATGTTTCAATTGATGGCTGTTCGCAACCCTCTCACTGGCGATATTTCAGGTGGCATAAATCTTATTTCGGGAGATATCGACTTTACGGATACCAGCGGCAACGCAGTAACCTTAGTCTCTGGACAATCCATTGTTGCTGCAACCAGCAAATTGGGGGAAAATATTGGTGCCCAAAGTGGCGGTCTGGTTGATTTGAGTTCTACATTTGGTCCGGGCCTTTCAGGTGCGGGTATGCCTCCTTCAATGGATATGCTTTTCCCTGCTGAAGCCTCGGAAGGTTCTGGCGATGAAGATGGAGATGATTCAACTGATTCGAGTGTGGCGTCCAACTCATTACTTTCATCTAGTTCATCTGGAGGAGGTTGGGAAATGATTCATGAGATTGCTTCCGAGGTGTTTTTTGAAATTGAAGGCGCGGAATCATCTTCGAGTTCAATAACCTTTGAGTCCATGCTGCTTGCGGTAAGTGTGGAAACCCCCAGCCCTCAACTCACTTCTCCAGGTGCTCCAACAATTCTGTCCGGCGGATCGGATTCTCCATTAACACCCGACCCGTTTCAGGGGGCTCACCCGCTAATGGCCCTAAAAGGTGATAGCTTTTTACAAGTCGAAGTTACGAGCCAAACTTTCGAGGAGATTGATCCTTGGATAACGGCGACGGACTTTTTAGGTAATGACTTGTCGAATATAGTACGTTTAGAAAATCCACCTGACCTGAAAAATCCCGGGGAATATCTGTTGGATTATAAAGTGACTGATTTACGGGGCTTAACCACATCAATCAATAGAACCGTTCAAGTAATCGCAACACCACCGTTCATTTCTCTTCTTCCTGGAAGACATGGATCGTTTCAGGATAATGGTGAAGAAATCTTCGCTTTTCTTGTGAAAAGAAAGTATTCCAATTATCCGGATCCAGACGATGGCCCGTTTGATGTTTTAGCACAAAGTTCTACCGTTTTTCCGTCCTTCTCTTCAACTTTTTATGACGGTCAGAAAGATTTAACTTCATTTGTTCAAGTAATCAACAAAGAATCGGTTGATTATACGAATCTTGGAGAATTTGAAGTCACTTTTACAGTCAATGACTATGTTTATCGTGACGCTTACTTGAATGACAATCCAGCAACCCCAGTAACGAATACTGTGGTTCAAAAATTCAGAATTATAGACAACCAACCACCCATATTATCTGTTGCGAGCGGTGCGAATCCAAATGACCCTCATAGAGTGGAGGGTGTTCTTGGAACGACATATGTTGATCCGGGGGTTTCGATTTTAGATAACTATTACTCTCAAGTCGAAATTGAACAAAACCTTGGATTTCAAAATGGATCTGTAGAATCTGCCTTCGGGATAGTTAACATGGATGTTGCAGGTGTTTATGAAGTGATTTACCAGGGAATTAAGGACCCATCCGGCAACGAAGCAGAAACAATCACAAGGTGGGTTGAAGTTTATGACGAAACGGTCCCTGAGTTAACAATTTACGGTGCGGATCCTTTATTTGTTGATGTAAATGCATCCAATGCCGGGACAAGCCTTTTTAGAGACCCGGGTGCTTTTGCTTTTGATAATTTAGATGGTTCGATTGATTGGGAAACAGATAAAATAACCGTATCTGTTGAAATCATAGATGAGAATGGAGATACGATCCCTACTGAGCAAACAATTGCAGAGATCATTGAATTAGCCAAAGTTCCGCCACCTCCTCCGCTGAATAAAACCTATCAGATGGTTTACAGTTACATCGATGCTGCCGGAAATGAGGGCACGACCACCCGCCAAATCGTTTTAATTAATTCACCCTATGATGCTCCTTTCATAGTTGATAGTTCCCCGAACGATAATCCTCTAGTCGTCGATGTTCTGGAAATCAGTGATCCCTCAACCGGCTTAAGAAGGGATCCAAATACCAATAGGTTTGAACCGGGAGTGACTGCTTACAAAGATTTCGGAGGTAATCTGGAACCACAAAATCTGACCTCAGAAGTTTCGGAAAATGAGTATATTGGTGGAGTTCTAGGAGCCATTAATGATACAGTTGTGAACTACAACTTAAAAAGCGAATCATGGTTAGATCCAGACGGCAATCCTGATGATAGCTATGAGAGTTACATCAAATATTTCGTCCAAGATGAATTTGGTAATGAAGCGTCTTACATACGTTATATCCAAATAGTAGACCGCAAAGGTCCTTTGATTGTTCTGAACAATGGAGCAGAGGGAGGAAAACACTTCAGTTTTTTGCAGGCTGGAGTCCCTTTTCAAGACCCAGGTTTTGTAGCTAGCGATAATTATGATGACAATGTTTCGGTTATCTCCAAACTGGTTCGTGTAGGTACTGATCAGGAGTTGGACCTCAATTTAATCGCATCGATAGGTTTCACTGAGATTGGTTCGTATGAAATACGGTACGAAGCCCAGGACAGGAATGGAAATCTTGCCAACGAGAATTCTTTAAGTGAAACGGTACGAACAATCGAAGTTATTGATACTTACAAACCACAAATTGCTTTGTTTACCCACGATTATGTTAGAGGAATCACTGCGATATTAACATCGGTCAACAATCCGACTGCGCTTGAGAATACTCCAATTATTGATTTGGAAAACCCAGTTCCACCTGAGATAATTTCATCTTTAGCCTCTAATCCCGGATGGAATGGTGCAGATTTTGATCCTGATATTGCTTTGACCCTACTGACTACCGAGGATTTTTATGTCTTGGCTGAGTCCGATGAGATCGTTGTCGATGGTCATCCCAATTCTGTGGTACAAACAATTGATTCGAACGGTCGATACAGGTACAGGTTCAGTGGGTTTTACATTAAGGATAATGAAACAAACCAAGTTGTCTTTGAAGATCCTGGAATTTACGCAAGGAACGACTCTAATGTAGAGATAGATTTTACCTGTACTCTTACCCCAGTTACCAAACCAGATGATGTAAACACGGTCCTTTCTTACAAAGTTAACTACTATGCTAATCAGAGTGATAACTCAGGATCTAACCAGATCATCGCAGCCAGACAGATTTACATTATCGATCAGGAAAAGCCACTGATAACTATTGGACCACAAACCGACGGTACGAATAGCTTCATTATTATCGAAGCAAACAGGCAACCCACTTCCACTGATCGCTACACGGATCTTCACGGTGATGCAGTTAAGATGTATTATCCAAACTCGTTACCTCCAAATGATATTTTGACTGGACAATATTTATCACTCTCCGCCTTTGATGCTTTGGATGGTGTATTAACCAGTTCGATCGTTCGAACTGTGAGAGAAGAAAATGGTACTTTAATTGGTGAGATACCTTCCAATGAAAATCAAGAGACAGTGGGTACTAATATCGGAACTTATATAAGTTCCACCACACTGTGTAAAAAATATACCATCGTTTACACAGTGAATGATTTACCCATAGATGACTCAATTTCACACAATACATCGGATGTTGTGAGCCGTCACTTGATTGTGAAAGATACGAAACCTCCAGTAATTGATGTTACGGAATTAAATAGTACTTTTCAGATTCATTACAGTTCGACAGAACCGAATGTGAACGAACCGAGATCGGTAGCTACTTACATGCTCACTGGTTTAAGTGCGACTGATGCCAATGATTATGACCAAGACTTGGGAGAAGTTGGAAACACTCCTGGAGACAACTCCCTCCCTCAAATAACGGATGTAAGCCATCTGGACAATTGGGAATTGGAAACTGATGGAAGTGGTTCAGTAACTACAGCAACTTATAATTCAAAGTGGAAGTTGGAATTTAGCCCTGCTTTCACACCCGGTGCAATTTATCCAGAAGTCCAAGGTGCAAATTCTGGTTATCAGGTAACGATAACCGTTGCGGACCAGTCTGGAAATGAAAGCGATGAGGTAATCAGATATTTACAAGTTGGTGACTTTCTTGCTCCTACCTTAACTCTAATTGGGAAGAGCGAAATACATGATTTCCTGAGATTCAAGTCACCAGCGGATTCAGTTAACACTGCACAATCTTCATTTCTCAGTGGACAAGGTCCTGCAGGATCCTCTGGTTTTGATGGCATTAATACTCCCTTTCTTGATCAAACGGAAACCGATAAAAATAGAGAGTATAATGCGACAGGATTCAATTCATTGGGCTCCCATCGAATATTATATGCAGATTACGACTTCGTTGACCCAGGCGTTTATGCTGAGGATGATAATGCATATTATGATGTAGATGATAATTATCCCGATTTGGACGGGGATGGTATTGGTGAAGGTCATGCATTTGTAAATGTTTATGACCGCCCGGATATGGTTGATTGTAGCCAAGGTCCTGGCGTGATTCATGTTTACAGTTGGTTCAAGCAGGAGATAATGGGGGTAGATAATAACTACACACTCGAATATTGGCAAAACCTCATGTTCGATGATAGTTATGGATACAGTACTACTTTAGCAGATCCAAATGCATCGCTTGCCACAGCACCTGCAAAAGTACCGGATGTCAAACTTGAAGATGGAAGTGGGGTTCATGAGTTTACCGACTTTAACAAAAGTACCAAAGTCAATCTTGACATGACTGTTATAACCATCGAATACCGAGTGATGGATGGTTGGGGCAATAAATCTGAGATCGCATCCAGAAGAGTTTATATTTATGAGAGTCGCCAGTACGATGGTTTTGCTTTTTATGCAACTCCACTTACAAATGCATCTGCCCAACCATTTGAGGATTTTTACGATAACGGCTCCGGAAATCCATTCGTAACCTCGGACCGTAAGGATTTGGACGGAGATGGAGTGAGCGATTTTTGGGAGATCGCCTTAGGAACTAAAATAGATGATCCATCCGATTTTCCATTAATGTATCAAGAGGATACTTTCAAGGCATTGACTCAAGGAGACTTTTCTTCTGATCCAGTTGCGGAATTACAATCTCGATTACGACTGTTAAATGACGCCTCCTCGTTGAGTGGTGTTTCTGGACTAAGTGATTTTAATGCCACTCAAGGCTTGTAATATTGCTTGGCATAGAAAATGTTTTAAATATCCCTTTCTCGCCCCCATAGTTTAACGGATAAAACAGTGGTTTCCTAAACCGTAGATCGAGGTTCGATTCCTCGTGGGGGCGCCATGGGAATTCGTTTTTGTTTTCTGATAAATAGCGAATTGAAGCAGTACTTCGTGTGAGTTATTCATAGAAGATTGATGGATGGTTTAATCAACATTTTATATTCAATCTTTCCGCCTTTCTCCCTCTTGATAATTGGAGCTGTTACAAGAAAAATTGGTTGGTTTAAAGCGGAAGCAGACGCGTCATTGAGCATGGTGACCATTCGGTTATTATACCCGTGCTTTATATTTCAAAATATTTTGGATTCCGAAGATTTTGCTTTGGATTTTTCCAGCCTTTTAACTCCCGTTTTTGGATTTTGCACAATTTTGATTGGTTTCATGCTCGCATCGATTTTATCCAAGATTTTTAAAATGAGGCGAGATGAAGCAGCATCTTTTCGTTTCTGTAGTGGAATTTTTAACTATGGGTTTTTAGCGATCCCCATTGCTCAATCCCTTTTTGGCTCCGAGATTGTCGTGAGGATTATTCTCTTTAATCTTGGGGTCGAAGTTGCAATTTGGACAGTTGGGATAAGCATCCTGACAACAACTGAGTTTCCATTTAAGAATCTATTGAACCCTCCATCCTTAGCAGTTTTGCTCGCTTTGCTTGTTCACTTTTTTGGTGGAGTTGAATTAATTCCATCTTTTACATGGGTGGTAATCCAAGATATTGGTCAGTGCTCGATACCAATTGGACTAATTCTAATAGGAGGTAGTTTCTACGATTTGATGCGAAACTTCAAATTTTCCAAGGGCTACAAAATTGAGATTGCTTCGATAGTTGCGAGAAACCTTCTTTTTCCTTCAGTTATCATATCCTACCTTCTTTTCTTCCCAATGCCTAATGGAATGGAATGGATGAAGATGGTGTTGATAACTCAAGCAGCGATGCCGGCAGGAATATTTGCAATCGTTATAGTAGGTAATTACAAAGCTGATTTGGAAACTGCAATGAGGACTATTTTAGTAACCATGATTACCGCACCTATTACTGTGCCAGTTTGGTTGGTATTGGGAAGCAAGCTATTGTTTGATTAATCGCTACTATCTTCGTAATTTGCTTTGGCTTCCAAATTTTCGAATATATTTGTGACGGATCTACGTAACTTGTTATATTCTTCTGCGTAAATTAGAGAAATCAGATAATGTTTAAATTCTTTACGATCGCGGATAATCTTGAGGTCTAATTCTTCCATTTCTTGTGCGAACTTGATGTGCATTTTATCAATTTCACTATCAAATTTTTTGTATTCCTTTTCAAGATGTTGCTTTACCCGAGAAATGGCTCCGATGAGGGGCCGAGAGTTTCTGCAGTCTTTGGAAGTGAACTCATGAAAGGAAATAATTCCTGAAGCGAGAGCCGCACCGAAAGCAGTGAGTTCTAATTCATTTTTTTGACTTTCTTTTGAAGCCCAGGATTCAATGGATTTAATTAGTCTTGAAACCGATGCACGAGCTTCTTCTGAATCTGAGATTTGAATGTCGTCGTCTTCCATGGAAAAATATATTAAAAATTAAGAATAATAAATAAAGTTGAGAATTGCGAATGATTTTCAAAACAAAGTTTCGTTGAAAGTTTTGTCAATCGAATTGTTTAAAATCCATTTAAAATAGTTACCTTTTCAATTGGCAATATTCCTCTAACGATTTTCTGACTTTGCCACTCAATAGTAGCATTCCTAATATGTTTGGAAATGCCATCCCCAATATCATCAAATCGCTGAAGGTAAGAATATTTTTTGCAGTTATTACCGATCCTAAAAAGGTGAAACATAGGAAAAGAATTTTATAACTGGTAGACGATCGGTCTCCAAACAACCACACCCAACATCTTTCTCCATAATAGGACCAAGATATCATTGTTGAAAACGCAAAAAGAAACACAGCAACTGCTAAAATATATGGAAACCATGGAATTACGCTACCCATCGCAGCAGAAGTTAATGCACCACCCTGATCATTTAGAATGAATTCTTGATTTGCCGGTTCGAGATATGCTCCGGTAATGATGATTACCAATGCAGTCATTGTGCAAACAACAATTGTATCGATAAAAGGTTCAAGCAAAGCGACAATTCCTTCCTCCGCAGGATGAGATACTTTTGCAGCCGAGTGTGCAATTGCAGCAGAGCCAATACCGGCTTCATTTGAAAATACAGCTCTTTTCACCCCAATGATTAAAACTCCAATCAGACCTCCAAATCCGGCTTCAAGGGAAAACGCACTTTCAAAAATAACTAAAATTGCCGCGGGTATATCAGAAAAATGAAACAGTAAAATAATGACACATGCCAATAAATAGATTCCACACATCGTAGGCACAATTTTTGAGGCTACTGAAGCAATACTTTTAATTCCTCCTAATATTACTAAACCAACAAGAATGGTCATTAAAATACCGTATGTCCATGGAGCAGATTCAAGACTTGGGACAACGGTTTTAATCAAATCAAGAGATTGAACAACTTGAAAGGCGTTACCTCCCCCAAAGGAGGCACCAATGCAAAGTACACAAAATAACCCTGCCAAAAATCCTCCAAAATGCTTTAGTCCCATTTCGTTGAGACCATCTGAGAGATAGTGCATTGCTCCACCCATAATTTTTCCATCTTTTCTGACCTTTCGATATTTTTGACCTAATAGGCATTCGGTAAACTTGGAGGACATTCCTAAAAAACCAACAAGGATCATCCAAAAAGTAGCACCCGGTCCACCGGTTCCGATTGCAATAGCCACACCGGCAATGTTTCCAAGCCCGACGGTTGCAGATAATGCTGTGGTTAAGGCCTGAAAGTGGGTGACTTCGCCTTCCGATGATTTTTCTTGGTTTGTGCCACGAACAAGTTGAACCGCATGCTTGAATAATCGGAGGTTAACAAATCTCATTTTTAGAGTGAAAAATAAAGCTCCAGCCAATAACCAAGCTACAACCAGAGGAAATCCCTGTAGCTCATAGACCTCTCCAGCAACAATAATCCCTTCTGAATTGGAAAATAACTTTTCTAGCTCTTCAAAGGATTTATAAGGTAAGGTAAGTGTTATTTCATTATTATTTTGATAGATATCATTCTCCAAAGATACTGATTGAAGATCGATAGATGGAGATTTTTTATTTTGGACTACTGTGTAAATACCAGATTTGATGGAATTTTCAGAAAATTTACCGATTTGATTTTCGGTAAGTTCAATGACTGGAGTTTGATTGACTCGAAATTCGGTTCCCGGAATCTCCCAGAAAAGGAATGATACCAGAGGATTTACGGCGTATTTGCCGAAGAAAAAATCAAGCTTTTCTTGCCAGTGCTTACCTTGGTTTTCCCCGAATCCGGAAACTGGAAGAAGCAAGCCTAGAGTAACGATGAGATAGGAAAAAAATCTTAATTTCATTAGCACAGTAGGAAAAAATTTAACTAAATTTAGATTGTGAATTCATTTTAAGGAGTGCAAGGGTATAAGGTAGATGTTGCAAAGCTTAGAACTTACTAATGGGAATTATTGAAAGATATATAACTTGGGAGTGGACTAAATGGTTTGGATTGGGGCTCTTTTTTCTTTTATCTCTTCTCATTCTTCAATTCGTTAGTGAAGATTTAGATATATTCTCAAAAGCAAATGGCGACTTCGATTTGGGTTGGTTACTGATTCGTTGTCTGTCTTTTTTGCCTTGGCTACTACCCGTTTCTTGTTTTCTTGCCACTTTTCTGACCGTTGCATTTCTACTGATGAGGGGAGAGTTAGTGGGGATATTAACCTGTTCATTCTCGTGGATTTATTGCTTCCGTTCAGTGATTGTACTTGGATGTTTTATTTCTTTCTTGTCTTGGTTGTTTGTGATTTACGGTGATCAAATACAAAAAAGCATTGATTCGAATAGACCAAAAATCTCATCCACTTCAAACTTTCAAATGAAGATAGGCTCAAGTCGACTGTGGTATTTTGACAGTTTCGACTTAGAAAACAAAAAAGGAATTAACCTTCATCTTTATGCTTTCGATTCAAATGGAAATGATGCCTACAGGATTCGAGCAAGGAAAGCAAAGTGGGACAATAATCAATGGGTATTCGAGGATGGTAGTTTTCTGGGATTTTCTTCAATGGAAGGTCTCCCACTTATAGATCAAGAAGGTAAAATCATTTGGGATAGAGCTGAAGCTAGAACTGACCTCAATTCTGGAAAAGAGTCCCCTTTATTTAATAAAAAATTCGCACAAATGAATCTTCCCGAGGCAATGGATGATCCAGAAATTCACATGTTGATTTCTAGAAAACCGAATTCTCTTTCCTTTTTGGAATTAGGAAATGTCTTAGGCAAATATCCAGAGGCTGGTTCTGAATATTTGTTCCCTTTTCGCTATCGGTTTTACCAACTGGTTTGGAATTCAACTGCTTGCTTTCTTTCGATTGTATGTAGCCTTTTGGTAATCATGAAAAAACCACAACAAAAATTGGGTAAATTAATATGTTTGAGTCTCTTGGGGATTTTATTTTTCTACTCAATTAGAACTTTCTGTGATTCTTTGGGTGAAAATGGAATTCTGCCGGCAGTTATAAGTGCTGCACTTCCTTATTTAGGAACATTCCTCTTGGCTGTTGTCTATTTTGTTATTTCTAAAAGTTTGATCTCAGCTTTTATTTCAAAAGAAAGTTAGTCCCCAACTTCTCGAAGTTGTATACTTTCCACGACTTTATCATGAGCAAACACATTGGTTACAGTTACAAGTTGATCCCCTTGATCAACCCACCCGCAATCCAGTAATTTTCTTATCGCAATTTGAATGGTAACTTCAGGGTCTTGTGAAAATTCGATCAGAAAAGGTTCGATGCCCCAGATTAATCTTAGTCTACGGTGTAAACCATCAACATCGGTAAAAGCAAATAGAGGTGCTCCATATGGACGTAAGGCTCCAAGCTTAGCAGCTAAGTCTCCACTCCTGGTGAAAACTAAAACAGCGGCATTTTCCATTCTCATTGCGAGTAATGCAGCTGATCGGAGCATTTTCGCCTTAGGGCGAAAAAGTTTTAACTCTTCAGTCAAAGTGGGTTCGATATCTTCTTCAATGCGGTGAGCAATACGGTTAAGCATTTGAACACAATCAACAGGATATTTCCCTGTTGTAGTCTCTCCGCTTAACATAATACAATCTGCACCTTCGTTGACAGCATTTGCTACATCGCTGACCTCCGCCCTAGTGGGTACCGGGGATTCGATCATAGATTCAAGCATATGAGTTGCAATGATCACAGGTTTTCCTGCAGCTAGGCATGAACCCACGGTTCTTTTTTGAATAATGGGCAGATCTTCAAATGCACATTCGATTCCTAAATCACCCCTGGCAACCATTATTGCATCAGTTGCCTTGATGATTTCTTCAATATTCTGTACCCCTTTGTGATCTTCAATCTTGGCAATGATCTGAGCATCAGATCCATTTTCCTTAAGAAAACTCCGGAAAAGATCGATTGAATCTGCATCTCTGGTAAAAGAAAGTGCAAAATAGTCATGGGCACATTCGATTCCGAGTATTGAATCTTTCCTATCTTTTTCGGTTAGGGAAGGAAGCCCCGTCTCGATTCCTGGTAGGTTAACATGCCTTCGGCTTTTGAGAATCGCATCCTGTTTCACCTTGCAGCGAATGCATTTTGGGGACGAATGAATGACATCAAGAGGAATCAAGCCATTGTCTAAGAGGATAATATCACCAGATGTTATATGATCTGGTAGTTTATCATAATTTACTTCAATTTGCCAAATTCCATCAATTAAAGGTGGGCTCGGTTGAGCTACGAAAATTAGATCCAAAGAATCATTCTTTTTGAGTTCTACCGGATCATGTAAATAGCCCGTACGGATTTCAGGCCCTTTTACATCCATCATAACTGCAGGCTCACGATTCATTTCCCGACCAACTTTCCTAATTCTTTTGGTGATCTGCTTTACCCACTGATGATCGGCATGAGCCATGTTAATTCGAAATACATCCACATGGGACTTTAGAAGTTTAGCAATCACCTCTTCCGATTCGCTGGCAGGACCGATTGTTGCGATTACTTTGGTATGGCGCGGAAAGCTTCTCATACAGGTATTGTCATTGAATTATTTGGATCGACCACAAATGTATTAAATCGTTTTCCTCTACCGGAAAGGTTTCCAAACTTTTCTTTGACCTCTTCAACATTATTGCAGTCTCTGCTTAAGTGCATCAAAAAAACTTCTTTCCAGGAAGAGTCTTGGAAGGATTCCAAGAGTTCAAAAGTAGTTTGATTAGATAAGTGCCCATGCCTTCCTCTGATTCTTTGCTTTAAGCTCCAAGGTCTCTTTGTATCGGCTTCGAGCATTTTCGTACAGTAATTAGATTCAATGACTAGTATCTTAGCAACCCGGATTCTCTCTTTAACTAAAGCAGGAACAAATCCTAAGTCGGTAACCCATGCCAGACTATTGTGTGGGTTGAAGAGGTCTTGTCCGCCCCATTCAAAGAAAAAGCCGACAGGATCATAAGCATCGTGGGGCACACTAAAGGGGTGTACCTTAATATTTCTGAAGTAAAATTGCTTTCCGGTTTCGAAAACTTTCCAATTCGGTCTTCGGGAAAGTTTTGGCTGAACTGCTTGAATGGTATCTTCATTCGCAAAGATTGGTATGGTGGCGAACTTAGACAGTCCTTTAATACCGATGCTGTGATCGTTGTGTTCGTGAGTTAGAAAAACAGCATCTAATTTTTCGATCCCTAATCCTTCCTTGCGGAGTAGGCTCTGTATTCTTTTGCAAGTCAAACCGGCGTCAATTAAAATATGTAAATCTCCAATTCCTAAAATTGCAGCATTTCCAGCACTGCTTGATCCAAGTATTTTAAAAAAAGTATCCACCTTTAATTTATGTTGATGCTAGCTCGCCTTAAGCCAATCAAAAAAAGCGATGAGGGAAAAAACAATTGAAAAAAGAATGGAAAATAAAAATTCTATTTCAAAATAAAGAGTTAACTGATTATGAATGAAGAAGTTTTTGATGTGGTTAATCTACGCGACGAAGTAATCGCTAGAGAGAAAAGGAAAGTCATTCACAATAATGGAATGTTTCATCGTGCAGTTCATGTATTTGCTCGAGATCAGAGTGGTAAATGGATCATCCAAAAAAGGTCGGAATCGAAAGACTTGGATCCCGGTCTTTGGACAACAAGTTGTTCTGGACATGTTGATCAAGGAGAGTCTTATTTTGATGCTGCTGTTAGGGAATGCAAAGAAGAATTGGGTGCTTTTACATCAGAAAAAGACTTATTGGAACTACTTAGACTAAGTCCTTGCGATGAAACAGGTAAAGAATTTGTTCGGGTGTACTTGCGTTTCGGTAATTTAATTCCAGTTGGGGACCCTGAGGAAATAGAAGCGTTTGACTTACTTTCTTTGGAAGAAATTGAACAAAAGATTCAGGCAAAACCCTCAAGATTTAGTAACTCTTTTGTTCATATATTCAAATTACTTCAAGTAGTACTTAAAAAGTTTACATAAATTCAAGCTGATCACCGTTTAAGTTTCCACTTGAAGCCAAACCTGTGACTTCCCATCCCTTCGCAGTCAACATTCTTCCCTGGGGTGTTCTTTTAAGATAACCTTCTTGAATAAGAAAGGGTTCATGAACCTCTTCAAGAGTGTGCTCCTCTTCATTGACACCGACCGCAATCGTACCAAGCCCGACGGGTCCGCCTTTGTAGTTTGACGCCATGATTGAAAGAATTCTCTTATCCATTTCATCCAACCCTTTACCATCGATTTCGAGCAACTCGAGTGCGGATGCAGCGATTTCCTTGTTAATTTTTCCATCGCCACGCTCTTCAGCATAATCTCTGGTAAAATGAATCAAGTTGTTGGCTATTCTTGGGGTTCCTCTTGCTCGGGCTGCTATTTCTTCAGCACCTTCCTTATCAATTTCGCAGTCCAGTAGATCACAGCTCCTGAGAACAATTTTAGCCAAGTCCGACTTATCGTAATAATCAAGTCTAGTTTGAAGAGTGAACCGGCTTCTCATTGGCGCAGTGAGTAAACCCACGCGAGTGGTAGCTCCGACCAAGGTAAACCTTGGAATTTCGAGTCGAACGCTTCTTGCGTTTGGACCTTGGTCGATCATGATGTCGATTCGATAGTCTTCCATTGCTGAATAGAGGTATTCCTCAACCGTTTTTGGAATCCGATGAATCTCATCGATAAAAAGAATTTCTCCTTCTTGCAAGTTGGTTAATAGCCCTGCTAGATCTCCAGGTTTGTCGATCACTGGACCGGAGGTAATACGAACCTCTCGTTTGAGCTCGTTGGCGATAATATGTGCGAGGGTGGTTTTTCCAAGCCCTGGAGGTCCGCAAAGCAGGACATGCTTCAGAGGTTCTTCACGTTTGGAAGCAGCGCCAACCATTACTTGTAATCTTTCCAAGGTTTTGTCCTGCCCTGTAAAATCTGAAAAGCTTGGGGGTCTGAGAGCCGCATCTAAATCAGCCCCAGTTCCAAGTGGAGTTTCTTCTGTTCCTTCTCCTTTTACAAACTTATCATTCATTATATTGAATCGAAATAAGGAGTAAAAGATTTGGGAAGGGAATCTTCTGATAATCTCTCGACCTCCGCACCAAGGGATTGTAATTTTGAATCGAACTTATCATAGCCTCGATCAAGATGATAAATTCTTTGAACCCAAGTTTCATCTTGAGCCGCAAGTCCAGCAAGAATAAGAGCAGCACTTGCCCGGAGATCAGAAGCCATTACAGGGGCACCTTTTAGCATTTTTACCCCTTGGACAATCGCACTTGAGCCTTCCAATGAAATTTCCGCCCCCATTCTCAATAATTCTGGAACATGCATGAATCTGCTAGGGTACACTCTTTCTGTTAAAATACTCAATCCTGGAACGACGCTTGCAAGAGCAGTCATTTGAGCCTGTAAATCGGTTGGAAAGCCTGGATAGGGAAGTGTAATGATCTCGAAAGGCTGTAATCCGGAAGAGCTTACTTTGACACTTATATTTGTTTTGGTGTTTTCTTCTAATTCTACACCGCATTGATTCATCACCTCGACAAAAGCGCCAAGATGCTGTAAATCAGCGTCTTCAATTCGAATTTTTCCGTTGGTTATTACGGCAGCAATTATATATGTGGCTGTTTCGATTCGGTCGGAAATAACTCGATGATGGCAACCTTTAAGGCGATCAACTCCTTCGATTTGAATCCTGTGAGAGCCAAGACCATCAATATTTGCTCCCATTTTGATCAGCATGTTGCAAAGATCAACAATTTCTGGTTCACAGGCACAACCTTCGAGAGTCGTTGTGCCTTTGGCGAGACTTGCAGCCATGATTGCATTGGCAGTACCAGTTACGGTACTTCCATGGCGACCACCAAGAAAAATTCCTTCACCTTTTAGGTTTTTAGCATCAATTCTAACCACTCCTCCTTTGAGCTCTACTTTGGCAGATAGTCCTTTTAGAGCTCTAAGGTGCAGATCAATCGGTCGATTTCCAATAACGCAACCTCCCGGCATGGGAATCTCCGCTCTTCCAAGGCGGGCACATAGCGGGCCAAGCAGGCAAATTGAAGCACGCATTTTTCTGACCAATTCATATGGAGCGTAGTGAACAATTTCCTTCGGGTTAATCTTCCAAGTATTTGAATCGATTTTCTCTATATCAGCACCTAGGTCGCGAATAATTTCTGCCATAAACTGAATATCACTCAAGTCAGGAATGTTCTCCAAAACACATTCCTCCTCAGTAAGTAAACTGGCAGCGAAAAGGGGTAGGGCAGAATTTTTGGAACCACTAACCTTAACTTGTCCGCTGATTTGCTTTCCGCCTGAGATTCTAAAAACTTCCATCTTTTGTTCCGATGGTTATTTCCATGAATCAATTAAATCAGCGACCAAATATCTTAGAAAGAAACTTGGTAACTCCAGACTGCTTTGTTTGTTTGTCAGATGAATTCTGTTTCTTTGACCCAGATTTTTTTTGGGGTTGTTTATTTTTAGCTTTTGATCTTTTTAGGCTCTTATTGCCAGCATTATTCTGGTTTCGTTCAGTACTGCTATGAGAAGTATTGTTTTTTAGATTGCTTCCAGAACCCTTTCTTTTCTGGTGATTGCGGGACCGATTTCTATCCCTAGGTGCTTTTTTTCGATCATTGTGGCCTTTTCCTGCTGCAGTTTCATTCTCTAATGGTTGCTTTTGGTTAAGTCCGTTCCGGGCCACTTTTTTTGCACGCTCATCTCGTAAGTCATCTTTCAATGATGCACCATTTAGCAATGAAATCTCACCCGTTGGAGTTTTTGGCATTTGATTGGACTTGGATTCAGAATCCAACGGTTTTTCACTGGCTCTATACCATCTTGATCGTATTCTAGATTTCATTTAAAGGGCATGTATTTTTAATTTTGTGCAATTCTAAGAGGTCTTAATCTTAATTCTATTAGAACCTACTAGCACGGAAGGAAACAATTTTCGATCCTCTTACCAAAACAATCATTCATTTGAATTAACTACAAGAATAAATCTAACTTGTAAGCCAGTTCCAAAACTCTTGCCATAGAGGGATCATTAGTTCTAAAAGTCGATGATGGATAAGTTAGAGAATATTTTTAATTTACAGGAGCAACTGAATAGCCGAATAGGCGTGGAAATGAAATCCATGAATGATGAAGATCGAGTAAAATGGATATTGAATTATATTCGTGCTATGCAACAAGAACTAGCAGAGTTGACGGACTCGGTGCCTTGGAAATGGTGGGCAAAATATCAGGATTTTGATCAACAAAATGCCAAGGTCGAAATCGTGGATTTATTCCATTTTTTGATTTCTTTGGCTCAGGTTATGGGGATGAGTGCAACTGATGTACACGAAGCCTACCTAAAAAAGAACAAGGTCAATCACAATCGCCAAGACACTGGATACTCAGAAAAGGACGAAAGTGACTCTCGTCACATCTGAGACAAAAAATTAAATCGCGGCAATTAGTGCAGAACAGCGAGATTTCTTTCTAGAAACTTTATTGGCGTGCACGATGTTTCTCTTCTGTGACTTTTCAAGTGCAGATATAAAGGAGGAAGCGTGGGCGATAGCATCATCCTTGTTTTTGCTCTCAACTGATGAAAGAAACTTTTTCTCTAAAGTCTTCAGTCTACTAGAGATTGCACGATTTTGAGCATATCGTGTCTTGTTTTTTCGAATGTTTTTAAGAGCAGATTTACAATTAGCCATAAAAGGGAACTATAGATTACTTAAGACTTTGGTCAATTTCATTATAGAGAATTAACTCATAAAATGGATTTCGAGAAGACATAAGCCGGATTCTGTAGTCAATTAAGACTGTCATTCATTTATCTATCCACTAGTGGATTCCTCAAATGAGGATGCGACGTACCCGAAACCATTGAACGGGCAGCTCGGTTTCCTATTTCGTCTTGCATCGGATTGGGTTTACCAAGCTCGCAAAGTTACCCTTGCGACGGTGGGCTCTTACTCCACCTTTTCACCCTTACCTTATAATTAAGGCGGTTTGTTTTCTGTTGCACTAGCCGTGGATTTGTTTTGATGCAAATCCCCCCCGCTTTCGCAGGGAATCCTGCCCTTTGATGTCCGGACTTTCCTCTATTCGTACAGGATACGAACAGCGAATGACCGCTTCTCGAAAAAAATAAAGTCATATGAGATTAAATCGAATTCTAGATATTTGTTAACAACTATCTTTCGATGTATACAATTCTACCACATTGATCGCAATTTGTAATCTTTTTTTCCACTAGAATGGAAGAAACCACATCATTCGAAACGCGCAAATTACATCCACTACACCTTTGGTCCGTGACGGGAGCCATGAAAGGGGGCTTGGAAATTACAGTTTTAGTTCTGTCATATTGACTTAATAGTTGAAGCTCTACTTCGTTCCTTGCCTCTTGAATTTCCTGTTCCAAATTTAATAATTCTTGACGAATTTCTTTACTCCTCTGATCTGTGGCGGCCAAGTCTTCTTCCAATTGAGAAATTTTTAAATTGATTTTACTTTCTGCGATTTCAGCTATCTTTCTCGCATCATCAATCTTCATCAATACTTCAAGCTGATTATCTTCCAATTGAGATTGATTAAGCAACACTGTTGATATTTCGCTTTCTAAAGCTGAATATTCCTCATTTTTCTTAACTTCCAACTGCCGGCTTTTCAGTTTATTCACATGCTCAGTTCCAGAAAGAATTTCTTTTTCAAGGAAATTATTCTCTGTTTCAAGTTCACGAAGGTCATTGAGAGCCATTTCAACCGATTGTCTTTCGGTATCAATTTGTTTTTTAATTTTAATCTGTTCTTGCGGAATTCCATCGATTTCAATTGTGAGTTTTTGAAATCTTCTGTCCCTACCGTGAAGTAGTAGTAGTTTTTGAAATTCTTGATGAGTTGAAAGCATAATAATATTTATATTTTGCGATATTTGCGAACAATGACAGATCAATAATTATTATCAATCCCATAGCAACTACTTCAAAAATTTCTTTTCCAGTTGCAAGCTTGGGGGAAGTGGATTTTTTCTGATTCAATGACTAAATCCTTAAAAACTCTCATGGAGGATGCAATTTTTGAGTTCTCAACCGGTGAAGATTTAAAAGCCGAAAAAATTTTAATGGGAATTATTGAAGTTGATAAAAAGTCAATCGATGCCTTTCGTGCGTTATCTGAAGTTTCGCTGTCTCTTCAAAAATTAGACCAAGCTGAGGAATGTTGTCGAAAAGCACTCGAAATTGATCCCAATGACTTGACAAGTGTGGTAAGTCTTTCCCGCATACTTGTTAAAAAAGGAGATAAAGAGGGAGCTGAGTCCGCTTCAGCTAAGGCGAGGGTATTGGGATGGCAAGAAGAACTTGCTGATGATGAAACTATTGATTAAGAAGATTGAAGAAATTGCATATAACCATTCAGCAAATATTGTATGTCGACTCAAAAAAATAGCTTAGAATTCGAAAAACCGCTCTTAGATTTAGAGAAGCAACTGGAAGACTTGATGACTTCTTCTCAAAACTCGGATCTGGATTTTTCCGATGAGATAAAGGCAATTGAGAGTAAGATCGAGCTAACAAAAAGGGAGGTTTATGCTGACCTTACCCCATGGCAAAAAGTTCAACTATCTCGTCATCCCAATCGTCCTTTCACTAAGGACTATATTGATAGAGTTTTTTCAAACTTTGAACCCCTGCATGGAGATCGATTATTCAAGGAAGACGCAGCGATTATCGGAGGGCCAGCTCAAATTGATGAGATTAAGGTAATGGTCATCGGTCAACAAAAAGGAAGAAATACCGAGGAAAATCTGAAACGGAACTTTGGTTGTCCTAATCCAGAAGGTTACCGAAAAGCTTTAAGACTTATGAAAATGGCTGAACGGTTCTCTATGCCTATTATTTCAATAATTGATACTCCTGGTGCCTTCCCTGGGATTGGAGCCGAGGAAAGACATGTTGCTGAAGCGATTGCTGTCAACTTGCGAGAAATGGCTGCTCTAAAAGTTCCAATTATAGCATTAGTAATCGGTGAGGGTGGGTCTGGAGGTGCGTTGGGAGTTGCTGTTGCTGACAAGGTTCTAATCTTAGAAAACGCGTACTATTCAGTTATTTCTCCAGAGGGTTGTGCTGCGATACTTTGGAAAGACCGAGCTTTTGCCTCCGACGCAGCAGAAGCTTTAAAATTAGACGCTAATGAACTTTTGAAACTTGGAATTGTGGACCAAGTTTTGACTGAACCCACAGGCGGGGCACATCGTAATTGGGACGAGATGGCATTGAGGATAAAAGAAAGTCTTGTTTCCGATCTTAAGGAATTATCCGGAAGCAAAGATTTAGTTTCAAATCGATATCAAAAATATCGTGGTATGGGGGAGTTTCTTGCAGCTTAAACTGCTTGTTTTAAAAGAAAATTTAATTTCTTGAAGGAGCTCTATCGTTTTGGTCGATAACTCCAATAATGTCGTTCCGTAATCGGATTCTCATTCTTTGTGTTGATTCAATTTGATCTATTAGCCGATTATTATCTTGGCTTAATAACGAGATTTGTCGGTTGTATTCCTGCTCTTTTTGTTTCGAAGAAGAGAGCTCTTCACCAAGGCGATAATTTTCGTTCTCCAAATTTGATAGTCTAGATTTAAGCATTTGCTCTTGACCTGCAATCTGAGCTATCTGAGATTGAAGCCTCTCGGCTTCTTGCTGAAGTGCTTCATATTCCCTCGTTCCATACTGATTGAGTCGATCGACCTCTGTTCTGAGTTTAGAATTCGCCATTTCAAGAGACGCTAAGTTTTCGTTCAAAACTCTTTCATTTCCAATGGCTTGATTTAACTGAATTTCTAATTTCCTTGACTTGTCTTTGTAAAACAAAGCTTCGTTTTGTTGGGAACTTGCCTCTTCAAGTAATGATTTATTTTGAGCGTCTATTTCTCTTACTTTAGTGATTAGTCCTTTCTCGTTGGTGTTCATGTCAATCAGTTCAGATCGCATTAGATCAATTGCATCTTGTAAGGCGACATTTTCGGCTTCTAAAGTCTTGGTCTTGCTAAGAAGCAAGTCATTGGCATCTCTTAAACCAATTAATTCATCAGAAATTCTAGACTCCTCTATTCCAATAGATGTTAGTTCGGATCTTAGCACAGAAAGTTCTCCTTTCATTGCGTTTTCTGAAAGCATTAAATCTTGATTTGCTCTTTCGAGTTCTTCTAGTTGTCTCTTAAGTTGCGAATTGAGAAGATTGAAGCTGTCGGCTTGTTCCTCTTTTCTCGCAACTTCAAATTTCATATCATTAGCAATGCCACGTAGACTTTGAATCTCTTCACGAAGGGCGTTAAGCTCAACATTTAATGACCTTATTTTATCTTGGTTGGTTTCATTTTCACCTTTCAGCATGGCGTATCTATCGTTAAGCAAAGTTTCAGTGCCGCTGAGTCTAGCTACTTCGTTTCTGGTAGTATCGAGTTCATCAAGTGCGTCATCAAGTTTAAGTTCACTCTCCTTCAACTGAGAGTCCTTGGTTTTCAAGGAGGCTTCCAGATCTGCCAAGCGTGCCCGTTGTGCATCCTTATCTAAACTTAAAGTTGAAATCTTTTGGTTCAATGATGTGTTTTCACGGTTGAGCCTTTCGTTTAGGGCTTCAAGTCTCTTGCTAGATGCGGCAAGTTCATTATTTTCTTGGATCAAATCATTCGCCTTCCTTTGCAAGGTTGACTTTCCCAGTTCTAAACCCCTGATTTTTGTATAAATGCCTTTATTTTCAGAATCAGCATTTTTGACTGCTGCCTCAAGTTTTCTGTTCTCCGATAAAAGTTCTTTGTTTCTTTGGAGAATATCTTTTTCATCGGCTTTAAGTTCTTGGAGTTCACGCCGAAGTCTTGCATTGGTATCATCAAGGTATTGATTACTAGTATTGGTTTTAAGTTCTTCCTGTTTTATTCGGTTCAGTTGCCCCTCTAACACCGATACTTTTGCTTGAGCTTCATTCAATTTGTTTTGAAGGCCTGCGTCAGTGTTGTCGACATACTGAGTCGGTTGAACCTTTTCGGATATAAGGACTCGAGTCTTTTCGATTAAAGCGTTGTGCTTTGAAACTAGTTGGTTGTACTGGTCGACTAAATATTCTGGGTCACGCAATTGCTGATCTGTTTGAGAATACAGAAAAAATGGGAAGAAAAAAAAGGTTATTGGGATATATAATGGCTTTATCATAACTCAAAATCTGTCTTTTAGCTTTTCATCATTGTGATTCGAAAACAAGAAGAAATTTTTTTATTGTCCAAATTATTCTGATGATGCTTTGCTAAGACGATCATTAATTGCTTTAGAAAGATCTGACGAGTCGATCATTTTATGTATGTAGATGTTATTTTTCTTCATCGTGTCAGCAATCTGCATTACATGATAAAGATTTTTGCCAATCGTAATAGGGTCATTGTCATCAGATAATTTTAGGGTTGAAAAACCATAGCCACTTAGAATCTTTTCTTCTTTCGAATTCATGCAGATGATCAAATCAGATTCTGAGTTGATGTTCTCTTTTAAAATTTCATCAAAGCAATCCTTAAGAATGACGCGTGTTTTAGGGGCATAATGTTTCTTGGAAGTTCCCGGGCTTTTGCTAAGACTCTGGGCTTTACTTGTTGAGTGGGTAAGGCTTTCCACAAATTCAATTTTCAAACACTCCTCTATTTGTCTTTTTGATATCGGACCAGGTCTTAGTATGGTAGGGGTTTTACAAGTCAAATCCAAAACTGTGGATTCCAAACCGTGGATACAAGTTCCACCATCTAAAACTGGTGGGCAATTTTTGTCAAAATTTCGTAACACATGCTGTGCAGTCGTCGGGCTCACTGCATTAGATCGATTGGCACTAGGTGCTGCAAGGGGTGTTTTGACTTGCGATAAAACTTCCCTAAAAAGCATATGATTGGGTGATCTTACTCCAACGGTATTAAGCCCCGCTGATAGATTACTTGGAACGATTTTTTTTTTGGGGAGAATAATGGTCAATGGTCCAGGCCAGAAAGCATCGATCAGTCTAACCGCAGATGGATTTACATAAGCAACTAAATTGCACATTTCCAAATCACTCACATGGACGATCAGTGGGTTTGATGCGGGGCGACCTTTCAAGGTGAAGATTTTTTCTACAGCCGAGTGGTCTGTAGCAAAGGCAGCTAATCCGTATACTGTCTCAGTGGGAAGTACCGCAAGGTCTCTGCAAAGAAGAGAGCGAACACACTCATCTAGAGAGGAAAAACTGAAGACTGGAGAATTCGTAGGTTTATTCTATAGGGAAATTTGCATATGCCTGGATTTCTTAATCAGCTTAGAAATCTTTCTTTGCTGCATAGGAGTAAGTCCAGTGTATTTCCTAGGAAGAATCTTACCTGTATCGGTAGTGTACTTTGCTAGCGGTTCTTTATCCAGAAAATTATAGTTTTCGGGATTTCTACTTTTTGTTTGGGTAGCTTCTTCTGTTGACATAGGTTTATTTATGAAATTTTTACTGGAAAAGGCAATCGAAAATTAATCAGTGTTTATAATAAAACATAATTGACCAAATTGTAGAAATCGATAAGAATTGCCAAAATGAAAGTAGCATCATCTATCAAGACACTAAAGAACAGACATCCGGACTGCCAAGTAGTTAGACGTCGAGGTCGTCTTTATGTCATAAACAAAACAAATCCAAGATTCAAAGCACGCCAAGGATAAACATTGTGAAGAAGTCAATCCACCCCAAGCTAAATGATGTTTGTTTTGTCGATGTTTCCTCCGGAAGGAAATTTCTCACTAAATCTACATCTACATCCAAGAAATCAGAAAATATAGATGGTAATGACTATCATGTTCTAGTCAGAGATGTGACTATGGATTCACATCCAGCATATACTGGTGAGAAAATATTTGTAGATACTGCTGGAAGGGTCTAAAAGTTCCAAAGTAAGTTCTCTCGAAAGAGATAGTTTCTCGAAATTGCAACGACTCAATTCCTGAATGATTTTCTTGCAAGATATTTCTTGCATCTAAAATTAAAGGGATGAGATGGATTAAGAAGTCCTTACTTTTCCTGTGTTATATACCGATTTGGGGAGTAACGGACGACTTGGTTTTAATAGATGCAGGTTCTTTCTACATGGGACAGGAAGGAATCCAAGAGGATGAAGAACCACTCCATAGTGTGAGGTTAGAACCCTACGAAATTGATCGATATGAAACCTCGATAGGAGATTGGAATTTTATAAAGGAATGGGCTATTAATCAAGGATATGATTTTAGTGAATCGACTGATTCACCCTGGGGAAAACCTTATTGGTATTTCCTAAGTAAAAATGAAACTTTTCCAATGAACAGAGTGAATTGGTATGATGCAATCAAGTGGTGCAATGCTAAATCTGAATATATGGGGAGATCTGTTGTTTACTTTACCGATAAGGAAAAAAATTCTGTTTATCGCTCGGGAGAAGTTGATGTGATGAATTCTATGGTGAATTGGGATTCAGTTGGATATCGTTTGCCCACTGAAGAAGAGTGGGAGAAAGCAGCAAGAGGAGGATTGCACAATAAAAACTATCCGTGGGGGAATTATATTAATGGTAGTAAAGCGAATTATCGTTTAAGTGGTGACCCTTTCGATGATGGAAGTTCACCCGTTGGGTATTACGACTCTAAACAAAATATTGTTGAGGCAGAGCTCAGTTTGGAGGGTGAGAAGATCTTTCCCTCAGACCAAGCAAATGGATTTGGTCTTTATGATGTGATTGGTAATGTAAGTGAGTGGTGTTGGGATTGGTATGATAAAAATTGGTATCTCCGGAAAAAATCATATGATCCAAGTGTTGGTCCTTCATACTCCGTTAGTTCTTTAGATGATAAAATGAAAGTCCATAGAGGTGGTGGCTACAAAGATGGACCCGGTATGGATGAAGGAAAACCATTGAGGATTGCGTTCAGAGATGTCGAGTTTCCAGAACTCGCAAGAAGATCTATTGGTTTCAGATGTGTTAGGACTTTCAAGAATGAGGAACTCTGGCTGGATTCGGAAGAGTTAGGTGTGATGGCACAAAATTGGTTTTATTTAGAATGGCTTGGCCACTATTACAAGTCTAGTTATGATTGGATTTTTCATCCCGAGCTTGGTTGGGTCTATCCCACTGGAAATGGTTCATACGACAATTGGATTTATTTTCCGCAATGTGGTTGGATGTGGACTGCTCGTTTTGCTTTCCCCCATTTTTTCAACGACCGGGAGCAGAAATGGTACCGACTGCTTCAAGACAAAACTGATACTGGATGGTTTCAGGCTCTAAGCGATGGCAGCAAGCAAAGATGGGGCCGAGATTATTCTAAACAATGAATAAAACTGGATTTTCAATTTTTTTTTAAATTTGCTTGACCGAATGTAACAAAAACTATTTTTTGGAATCCTTTCTCTCAAATTTGAGGGTTGTTCTTTGAAAGTTATTTTGTGTGATCTATTTTGATGGGTCACCGGTCATATTTTTTTGAATACATTGAGTACTTATACTCAAGCCTGTGCAATATTGCACAACTCTCTTATGGAGAGTTTGATCCTGGCTCAGAGTGAACGCTGGCGGCATGGTTAAGACATGCAAGTCGAACGAGAAGCATATCTTCGGATTTGTGGAAAGTGGCGAACGGGTGCGTAACACGTGAGCAACCTGCCCTAAAGTGCGGAATAGCCTGTCGAAAGATGGATTAATGCCGCATGTGACCTTTTATCGCATGGTAAAAAGGTTAAAGCTTGTAATGGCGCTTTAGGATGGGCTCGCGGCCTATCAGCTTGTTGGTGAGGTAAAAGCTCACCAAGGCTAAGACGGGTAGCTGGTCTGAGAGGATGATCAGCCACACCGGGACTGAGACACGGCCCGGACACCTA
>JAYYRA010000028.1:0-25538 GCA_036127675.1 Verrucomicrobiota bacterium | reverse complement strand
GAAGAATGGTTTTACCCCTCGGGTAACTGGGTGTACTGGTATAGAGGTGAACTCAGCAGTCCAATGAGGATTAACTGACCAAAAAACTTCAAAGTATCCACCTAACCATTTCTTCATCATATCCCCGGGTGCTCCTTTGGGTACCTCTACGGCGTAGTGAACGCAGACCAGACCAACTCCTTTTTCTGCCAATTGGTCGAATTGCTGAAGGTATTTGTTTATCGGATGCCTTCCGCCACCATCCGATAAGATGGCAACCGTAGCTGCATCGTTGAAAATATCCGGATTTTCAGGCCAACCTCCTTTGTGAACCACGACTTCTAGAGCCAGTCCGGACTCATTGGCCAATGCATTATGAAGAAGATCAACGCCATCCCCCCAGTCATGAGCACCTGCACCGTGGCTGTCTTTTCCCGCAATCAGCACGATTTTTGTTTTAGCTTCGGTAATACAAATGAAAGCAATTAGGTAGAAAAAAGACAAAAAGAAGGAGATAATCTTTGATTTAATCATTAAATAAACAAATTAGTTTATTGAGCTTCTTAAACAACTAAAATCCATTTAAATTTCCGTTTATCAGCAATTCAATTGCTCGGTTAATTTGTTCCATTTTCTTTTGCTGAGTAATTGAATTGTCAGGCAACTACGAAGAAGTTTTTTTTAGTTGCATGGAATTACTATCGAATTTTGAAGCTGCAGTAATTGAAACTTTGGTGGAATCCGGACTTGATCAGAAATATGCGGTTTATGGTTACATTGGGCTTACCCTTTTGGGGATCTTGATCCTTGGTTGGTTGACCAACCTACTGGTCAAGGGAGTTCTCCTGCAATTTTTTCGTTCTTTGGCCAAGAAATCAAAGACCAAACTTGCGGAGTACTTATTGCAGGAAAGTTTTTTCCTGAGAATTTCCCACCTTGCACCTGCATTTGTGATCAGTTTTCTGTCGGAAATTATCTATTCGAATCATCGAGTGGTTCATGGATTGATTGAAGTAATCATCAATCTTTACTTAGTTTTGATTGTTCTTTGGGTGATCGATGCGGTCATCGATACCCTCTATAAGCTTTATGAGGAAAGTTCCTTATCCTCTAAGCTACCATTGAAAGGCATTTGCCAGGCGATAAAGATTGTCATCAATGTCACCGGAGTAATTTTCATTCTTTCCATTCTGTTGGATAAGTCTCCGCTTTATTTCTTTTCCGGACTTGGGGCTTTGACCGCTGTACTGCTACTGGTTTTTAAAGATGTCATACTGGGATTAGTTGCGGGAATTCAATTAACGGCAAATAATATGGTACGAAAGGGAGACTGGGTGGAAATGACGAAATACGGAGCTGATGGTGATGTGATTGATGTCGCCCTCACAACGGTCAAAATACAAAACTGGGACAAGACGATTACCACAATTCCTGCACATGCTTTGGTTAGTGATGCTTTTAAGAATTGGCGGGGAATGAGTGAGTCAGGAGGCAGAAGAATAAAAAGGAGCATTCATTTGGATCTTTCCAGCGTTCGTTTCCTTAAGGAGAGTGAAGTTAAGGAACTCGAGAAGATCGATCTTTTACAGGATTATTTTAAAGGAAAACGGGCGGATATTGGCGACAAAGGACTAAAGGTGGAGGAACTTGGGTTAGCTGCAACATTGTTAAACGGCAGAAACCTTACAAATTCTGGAACTTTTAGAGCCTATTGTCTGGAATACCTACGGGCTCATCCGTCAATTCACCAAAAAGGAATGACTTTTTTGATCCGTCAACTTGCTCCAACGGAAAAGGGACTGCCCATTGAGATATACGTCTTCGTTAATGATGTTCGATGGATTCAATATGAAGCGATTCAATCCGACATATTCGATCACTTGATTGCATCGCTTCCAGTTTTTGACCTGCGAGCTTTTCAGCTGCCATCAGACGCCTGTTTTTCCAAAGTTGTAGAGAAATGATATGAAGCCTTGGTTTCCCTTGGTCTCCCTCAGTTTTCTACTATTTTTTAGTTGTAGCGAGCAGAAGATGGAATTGGCTGATTTCGAAAGCGATGGATGTAGTCTGTTTCTGGATGGTACTTTTGAGAATCCCGAGCTTTGGAAAGATTGCTGCAGGGTACATGATTTGGCCTATTGGCGTGGTGGAACCCAGGAAGAGCGGGAACAGGCAGACTTGGCATTCAAGCGCTGCGTTGAGAAAAAGACCGGTAATCCCGAGTTGGCCGGACTAATGTATGAAGCGGTTCGCACCGGCGGTGAACCATATTTTCCAACTTGGTATCGATGGGGATATGGTTGGCCATTGGGTAGGGGATATAAGGAGCTAACAGAGGAAGAGGTCAAGTTGGTGGAGCAAAAACTTAGAGTTTATCAACAAGGACTCAAAAAATAATTCAAAATAGTTCATTTTTCCAGATTTGCCCGGACACGCAGACCGTCGTTTTCAAAGCTCAGTCCGAAATCTACTGCTTTCCATTTGCCAAAAAGACTGAAGTCTTTCGGTGATTTTGGATTTGCTGGGTGTCCGAAAACCGTGGATTCATAGGTTTGAAACTTTTTGTTCCATTGATATTCACCACCCCCGGGGCAGAGCAAGTCGGTATGCCATACTTTTTGATGATATTTCAATGAATCCTTCTTTTTCAAGTGAATGCGCCATTCATTCAGGGCATGTAGATTGTTCCATGATTTCCTTTGTAATCCATTGATAACGTTTTGCCCCATGGAAAGATCGAAAAGGGATGGGATTGGCCTCGAGGCGTGAAAGGCGGTACTCATTCCATCCCATTTTGCTTTGGGAAGTGTGGAGTTTTCTTCTCTCTGGAGAAGGTTTCTCTCGATTGCCTTTTGGATGATATTTTCACTTAGACTAATAGTCAGAAGTTTAGGGGAAGGTACATAATAGAGGGCAATTGGAGCAGAACCTTCTTTGATTAATCGGTCCTCAAGTCCTTTTCCAGGAGCGATTTTTACATATCCTTGCCCTTTGTGCGAATGACTGCTCCAGATGGTCATTCCGGGTGAGGTCTGCTCAATCCAAGCCCGTAATCCGGCAAGGAATGCAGTAAGCTTAAACGGGTTGCGTACCTCCACATTTACGCCAAGAGGTATGCGACCAAAGTTTTTTTCGGAAAAATCCTCCAATCCTTTTATTCCTTCTTGAAGAAATGCCTTTTGCATATCCTTGAAAAAGAGAGAATTATCCAGATAGAAAGAAAAGGATTCTCCTACCCAACTAAAAGCACCTGCCCCCAATGAAGGAGCCATAATCGCAGCAAAGTTGCTTGCCTGCTGAAAACGGGGAGAATTCATGTCGATTGCACTGACCCAGTGAAGTACGGTTTCAGGATGAGGGTCACCCGATTCGGAGTCTAATTTGACTTCTCCAACCATCTGGATCATTTGTCTGTAATCCGTACCTCCAATCAATGGCAAAATCGACAAATCTCCTTTGATTTTTCCATTATCGATACTCAACTGGGCACAGATCGGGTCGAAATACTTCGACCAATGACTTTGATACCGATCCCGAAAGAACTCGTAGGCCTTTTTTTCCGCAGGAGTAATTTTTTTTATATTCAATTCATTTACAGACTTTAAAAATGCGAGATTTCCAAATTTCGTACTCTGCACAAGGCCATTGATAAAGGACACCTTACCAAGCTCCGGAAATTCTTTGGTGTTTAGTGGAGCTCCACTTTCTTTTCGTGCTTGTAATTCGGCGATGGCAGCGGCTGCTCTGGTTCGGCGAGAAGCTCCGATTCGCCACTCCGGACCACACCATCTGCGAATTGTTGAATCAGTAATGATCAGGAAGGCATCCTCGCTGGATTCGGGAGTAATCGGGTATCTTTGACGAAAGAAATGATACTCTTCCAGAGATTTTAGGCTTTTGTTCTTTTGCTCAAAAACTTTCGCGATTTGGGTGAGTTGATCAATTGAGTTGGTCACAACGACGAAGTTATCAAAGGAAGAAACGAAACTTCGGATCGATCGATCTTTGGTCGTGAGTCCCTGATAGTTACTTGTTTTCGATTGAGGAATTTTTCCACTTACCATACCTGAATCATCGTTCTTTTTGTGGGCTTCCATTCTACGCAGGGCCAGAGCAGAAAGTAGGGACTGTTTCTGCCTTGCTTCGAAAATGACCGTAAAGCAAGTGCCCGTCCGGATAAAAGGATCGCTTCCGGTAATCGCAACCGAAGAGATCAATTTCGGACCAAGTATTCTGGATAATTCATCTGACGGAAGGCAAAGTTGTTCAGAATATTTTTCTTTGGAGCGTGCACTTTCCGCTCTGTCCTCACTCACTCTAAGAAAGGGTGTGCCTCTCTCGTTCGCCTGATCCATGGCCTCCAACATACTTGAGTAAGAGGGAAAGATAAGAGCATGTTGGTCATGAGGGAGAATGGAGGAGATTGGGTCCAATAGAGGCTTTTCTCCCTTCATCCATTCCTTCCAAGGTATTTCATCAATGGTAATTCCGGCAACAGAGGAGACGGGGATGGTACGATTTTGCTCATCGGATGAAAGGCGGAGTTCACGGTTCAGTTGCAGGTTTTCACTGATTGCCCGTCCACCTGAAAATAAATCCATACTGTTTTCGAGTTCAGTGTTGCGGGTGGGTCGGATTATTGCCCTTCTGTTATGAGTATGGGTAGAAGGTTTTGGCTCTTTACGAATTTGTGCAAGTCGGATGTTGTCTTTGGTAACTTGGTGTCTAAACCAAGCTGTGCCTGGGACTCCAAGTTCCTGAAGCCATTTATATCGAATGGCTCTATACCTTAGAAAAGCCTCTTCGCTCTTTTGTTCGGTTAAAAGGTTCTTGTTATTCTTTTTCTCAAAAGTGAAAGAGAAAGGTATCCAACCGTTTGGCTTTTGGTAAAGAAAAAGTTGACCTTCAATTTTTGGTTTCGGGTCACGAAAACAAAGAACTATGTCGGCGGTTGAAAAACTCGTTCGACTTCCACCCTGTTTATCAAACGAAATGAAAGCTTCTGCAGCATCCTCTGTTCTGAAATACGGGAGATTGCTAGGAATGTATGTTCTGAGATCTCGGGAATATTTTAAGGCATAAGGAGTAGTGTTGTCGATGAGCACTCCGGGTTTTTCTTCTTTTTTGAATGAAAGGTCAGATACTTTTAGAGCCAGAAAACTATTCGCGTTTAAGATAAAAGGGAGGAGGGAGAAGATAAGGATTTTTAATTTCATCAGGATTGAAGGAGTTTAAAGCTTAGTAAGTTAATGAATGGAAATGATTTCAATGGTTTTCTTCCCTTTGAGGGTTTTCCTGCCGCCAGTTTAGTTCCATGGTTTATTCGTTTTCTGGGGTAATAGAAAGGTGGGTTCGCCTGCATTTTTTTCTGTCTGTAAAAGTTTTGGTATACTAACAAATCAGCAAAGATAGTTAGTCTGATATTTATGAATCTAGTGGCTGCGTCGGTTGGGATGAACATTTCGGGATTGATGGACATACAGCAAATAAGGCAGATGAAAGCAAAGAAAGACCTCGGGCGAATCAAGGTTTCATTTCTCTCAGGATTTGATCAGGGATTCGATTTCGCTGATAATGACTGACTGACTTTTTTTGATTTCGTCTGATTCGTGAATTTTCAATGCCTTTGAAAGAAATTCCTTTGCTTCCTGATACTTACTTGCGTGTGCTTCAATTAATGCACGATGGATTAGAAATTCACGATTCAGTGATTTATAAGTTCGGACATTTCCTTCTATTCTGTAGTTCAAGCCCCTTCCTTTTCCTTCAGATAGCTTGCTAGATTTTTTTAATAATTTTTCGTTTTCCTTTCGGGCAGTGTAAATGTTTCCAGCACGAAGTTGGGCAATTGAATAGTCCGCTTGAATATTCCATTTTTGAGGCTCCACGGTAATTCCAATGAAACGCATCCGATCCTCAAATTTAATTGAGCCTGTTGGTTTGAGTAGCTTGGCTAAAAAAGTGGCTTTTTTAGGGAGTATCCTTCCCTTGATTAACTCAGGATGGCATGCGTTAGAAATCAGAGAGAGTTGTATATGATAGGATTCAGTTAGCTTTTTTTTGGTATGCTCCGGGTGTTGGGCAATGAATTCTTCTTTCACCTTTTCGAATGAATCATGATTTTCAGGTAGGTGTACATAAGCCTCAACAAGTTTGGCCAGATATTCGACCAAAGAGTCTTTCGCCTGCCGATGAGCCGTTGACCATTTTTCTCCCTTTTCCTTCAGAAGTTTCCGGTAACTCGGTTTCCATTTATTTATTTCAAAATGATCATGTTTTTTTTGTTTCAGATCCCTTGTATTGATCAAATCTTGCAATAATTTTTCCGAATCTCTGTCTTGGTCTAAAATAATTTTATCGGATGCAAAAGAGTGAGTTAAGCAAACAGCTAAGTGGAAGAATCCAAGAATTTTGATTTTGTTTTGGTTCATGATGAATTTTACAGACGGATAAGTAATATTTGGATTATTTTCGAATCACCTTTTAATCAGATCATATGCCAATTCTTGGGGTAAATCTGTAAGATATTGGTAATCAATGATGAATAGTCTTTTTTTGTAGGAACAAGTTAGTGGGGCTTTTTCTTTTAAATTGCAAATTTTGTTTATTATTATTACAAAAATTGTAATATGAACAAGGAAAAGGTTTCGTTTTTGCTTTCGCAAGTGAAAGAATTGAGTTTTGTAAATCCTTTTAGTTACCGTCGAGAGGAAATTGAATCGGAAATCCTGCAATCACTTGGAAGAATCAGAATCAGGGAAGAACGGTTCGTGAAAATTGATCCACGCTTTGATCAAGTCCTTCATTGGTTGTCATTGGTAGAAGATTATCTTCTGACCGATGATTCTGAAGAATTTAGCGGTAAGAAATGGACTTCCTCTAAAGAGGCGCTTGCTTACTTTTGTCTCTTTCATGAACTGATTCCTGAACTCGACTCTTTGAGTAAATTATCAAAAACCGTAGATTCGAAGAACCGTTCGGTTTTTCGGATGGTGATGAACGGAATCGAGAAACGCAGGAAATTGATTAGCGAAAAAGAGATTTCGCTATGGAGAAATCCAGCCCACTTGTTTTCCTGTTTTTATCAATTACGTAGGGCATTTCTTTATATTTCACAAGGGATTCAGGGAGAAAGTGCAACGATTAGCAAATTGCGGGAACGAATTTGGGAGAGCATCTTTACCCACGATATGCTCAGTTATCAGCAGTGGATGTATCAAGTGGTTGGAGAGTTCCCCACGATTATTCTTGGACCGTCCGGTTCGGGTAAGGAGGTAATTGCAGGTGCGATTGCCCGTTCCCGTTTTATTCCGTATTTAGAAAAAGAAGGAGTATTTTTAACCCATCCAAGTGAAAGCTTTTTCCCGGTTCATCTTTCATCGCTTTCGGAAACTCTATTAGAGTCGGAATTATTTGGTCATATCGAGGGTTCCTTTACCGGAGCTATTCGAGATCATAAGGGAGTTTTCAGAATTGCAGGTGATCAGGGAAGTGTGTTTCTGGATGAAATCGGAGATGTTCCAGAATCGGTTCAAGTTAAACTTCTCCGGGTCTTACAATCGGGAGAGTATCAACCAATTGGAGGAGAGAGAAAAAATTACTACAAGGGAAAAATTATTGCGGCAACCCACCGTGATTTGAGCGAGCGTATGGAGTCGGGCAAAATGCGGGAAGATTTTTTCTACCGATTATGCGGAGATCAAATTCAAACAGTTTCCCTTCGGGAAATCCTAGATGATTCACCCGGTGAAATCGATCTTTTCATCTCTTTCATCTGTGAAAAATTATTTGGTAAGAAAGGTGGGATGGAGATAAGTCCTGGAATATCAAGGATCTTGAACAAAAGCCTGCCCGAAGATTATCTATGGCCGGGTAATTTTCGGGAACTAGAACAGGCGGTTCGTAATGTGGTGGTTACTGGAAGCTATTATCCGCCCAAATCTTCAGGAAAAGATCAGGGAATAGAAAGGCATTACCAAAGAACCGACTTGTCCATGAATCAATGGATTTCGCTTTATGCGAATCGGGCCTATGAAAATTTTGGCAGCTATCGTGAAGCGGGGAAACAATTGGCAGTCGATCAGAGAACTCTCAAGAAATGGGCTTTGGGTAAGAGCGAATCCTAAGCTCGTTTCTTTAAGAACTGATCCAGCATAGCAAGTCCACCCTCCAGATCTTCGAAATCACCATCCATTTGAGCATCGAAGCATTGCTCGAGGATTGGACTGAATTCGGGCCCGGGTTTGAGTCCTCGTTCGATCAAGTGGCGTCCCAAAACAATTGGCTCAGGCTCGGAATCTTTCACCTTCAATTCCTCGGCTCGCTTGAGCAGCCAAGGCCCTTCAGGGAAGTCGTCCTTTCTGGGTGGTCTGCCGGCGATGTCTGCTGCGGCTACACGGACCAGGCGATCAATTCTTTTGACCTTTTTTGCAAGTCTGCGAATCGCTCCGTCACCTGCTTGATCTTTGTAGAAGATTCTTGGAGTAAGATGCCTTCGAACCAATGGGACTACTTGTTCATGAAGGTCGTTCTGGTTGGTCAATCGGGATAGAAAAGACCGGGTCGGTTTTTCTCCCTTCGGTTCATGAAGAGGAGATCGGATTCGACCATCTTCTGCAACATGAGTGGTGAGTGGTTTGCCCAGATCGTGACAAAGTACCGCGAAACCAACCACTAAATCCTCCCATGCATCCCCGGTCCGTTCACGGGCAAAAGCATCCAGGCAGTGCAATGTATGGACCCAGACATCTCCCTCTGGATGCCACTCGGGTTCCTGAGGGCAATCAACCAGAGCTTCCAGTTCAGGGAATAGGCTGAGGGCACCCGTGTCTTTTAGGAAAGCTAAACCGCTGGAAATAGTTTTGCCCTTGAGCAATAATTTCTTCCATTCCTCAAAGATTCTTTCAGGTGGAAGATCGGAGAGATCCATTGATTGGCAAATTTCGATCGTTTCACGGGTTGGAGTAAGATTAAAACGTGAAATGAATTGCATCCCACGCAGAATCCTCAGGGAGTCTTCCTTAAATGCTTCACCAATGTGACGGAGAAAGCCTGATTTTAAGTCTTCGACCCCTCCGCAAGGGTCAAGGAATTCCCCATCGATTGGATTCAGGCCCATCGCATTAATAGTGAAATCTCTTCTTCGAACGGCTTTTTCAAAGGGTAGATAAGGATCTAGTTCAACACTGAACCCCTTATGTCCCTTACCGGATTTGACTTCCGTCCGGGGAAGGGCAATTTCGACCGGTTTGTCCCTCAACCGAAGGACGCCAAAGGCTTTGCCCACTTCGTTATATCGGTATTTCTCATTCAAGATGGATTTGACTTGTTCCAAATCCAATCCTCTTGCCTCCAAATCCAGCTCTGTCGGACTGAAACCCATTACAAGATCTCTAACCGAACCCCCGACCAGTAATAGATTTCCTCCTCTGGATGCCAATTCCTCGGCGAGATCTCTGGCAATTTGAAATAGAGAAGGATCAAGAATTTTCATCATGTCGGAATCAGCCGACATGATGATCAGGGAAATAGGGTGTTTTCCACTACCTGACAGAGAGCGTGGTAAATCGGGAGATGTAACTCCTGAACTCTAGGAGTCTCCGTAGCCGGAGCTTGAATCGGGCAGTCGGAAAGTGAAGCCAGTTTTCCACCGCTTTCACCAGTCAGGCTAATTACCCTTAAATCAATTGCATTAGCCGCTTTAGCCGCATTTATCACATTGGGTGAATTGCCTGATGTGCTGATAGCTAACAAAAGATCTCCGGGGCGACCAAAAGCAATGACTTGCTGGGCAAAAGCGAACTCAGGATTGTCATCATTATTGAATGCTGTGTGAAAGCCGATCATCGAGGGCAAAGAGATCGCAGGCAGGGAACCATGAAGCTCTTTTGAAAGCTCGTCTCCCAATCGTTTCTTTAGGGAATCCGGCAAAGGCCGTGGGCGGGAGAAAGATTTGACTAATTCCCCCGCTATGTGTTCGCAGTCTGCACAGCTTCCTCCATTACCGCAGAGAAGAAGCTTGTTTCCATTATCAAAGCATTCAATGAGCCATTCGGATGCCTTGCGGATTTCAGCCTCGCAGGATGCCAGTTCCGGGGTACGGGAAAGAAGATCAGATATATCATCCATATATCGCTTATAATTTATCGAACTCCTTGCGACAATGTAAATTCTAGCCCCATTATGTCATAAGAGCTCATACTCTTTACTCTTTGATGAAATTTTGACATGATAGATAGTTTGCTAAATTCATGAGTCCAAAACCAGAGGAAATTAATCAATGGAATTCCGAGCTTGAAAGCTTGGATGCAGTCGGGCGGATTCGATGGACTTGGGACCGTTTTGGATCGGGTTTGATCAGTTCTACCAGTTTTGGTTTACAGAGTGCGGTAATGATTCATTTAGTCCGAATGGTGAGTCCGGATATTCCGATTGTCTTCGTGGATACTGGTTATTTGTTTCCGGGAACCTATCAATACGCCTTGGATCTTCAGAAAAAACTGGATTTTGAAGCTCGGGTTTTTTCAGCACGAAAATCACCTGCTTTTCAGGAATCAGAGCATGGAAAGCTCTGGGAACAAGGGTCGGAGGGAATGAAGAAATATAACTTGATCAATAAAAAAGAGCCAATGGACCGAGCGATTAAACAACTAAAGGTCTCGGCCTGGCTGGCCGGTTTGCGCCGGAATCAATCCTCAACCCGGGAAGACCTGCCTTTTATCGAAGTCCAAAATGGAGTCTGCAAAATTTATCCAATCCTCGATTGGAGCGATCGGGATACTTATCAGTATTTGCCGAAGAATAATCTTCCCTACCATCCTTTGGAAGGAGTTGGCTATGACTCTCTCGGTGATTGGCACAGTACAAAGAAAATTTCTGAAGTCGAATCTGTTGAGGAAGCCCGTCATGGGGGACATGGCCGGGAGTGCGGTTTACATGAAGACTTTCCCGAGGGGCTTGATTTTACCGTTTGAACCTTATGATCACCCCAGAAGATAAAAGCCGCATGCTGGAGTTGGTCAAGCGTACCAATCATCTTTGGAAATTCTTGGAATGCGATCAGAAAAAAGCCAAGATTCTCGAACTGGAGGAGGAAATGTCAGCTCCCTCTTTCTGGGATGATCAGGCAAAGGCGAGGAAAGTGGGTTCGGAAAACAATCGACTGAAACAAACCGTTTCCAAAGTTGAGGAATTCCGAGCAAAGGTTGAGGATCTAGAAGCGATGTGCGAGTTATGTGAGGAAGATGAGGATGACGAGGATATGTCCAAAGAATTTGCTCGGGATTTGGAATCCTTACTTTCAAAGATTGATGATCTGGAAGTTGCCAGTTTCTTAAACGAACCTTTTGATGCCCGACCAGCCCTGCTTAGCATACATGCAGGTGCCGGAGGTACCGAATCCTGTGATTGGGCGGACATGTTAATGAGAATGTACATCCGCTGGGCGGAGAGAAGAGGTTTTGAGGTGGAGATGCAGGATTTACAACCGGGTGAAGAGGCGGGAATCAGTCGCTGCTCCATTCGAATCGACGGACTGAATGCATACGGCTATGCTAAAGCAGAGCGCGGAGTACATCGATTGGTTCGAATTAGTCCTTTTGACTCTAACAAAAGAAGGCACACATCCTTTTGTTCGGTAGATGTAATTGCCGAGGTTGAAGATGATGATTTGGACATGGATATTCCGGAAGATGATCTTCGTATTGACACTTACAGATCGAGCGGGAAGGGTGGTCAGCATGTGAACAAAACCGATTCTGCTGTCAGGCTTACTCATCTTCCCACAAACATTGTGGTTCAATGCCAGAATCAAAGGTCGCAACTGAAGAACAAGCAAACTGCGATGAAAGTTTTGAAGTCACGAATCTATGAAAAGCAACAAGATGAGAAACGAGCGGAAATGGAAAAGTTTTATGGAGAAAAAGGAGAAATGGGGTGGGGGAATCAAATCCGGAGTTATGTCTTTCAACCCTACCAGATGGTAAAGGATTTACGCACGGGAGTGGAAACCTCCGGAGTTCAGGCAGTTATGGATGGTGAACTGGATCCTTTTGTCAATGGATGGTTGCGTGCCGGATGTCCGAGACAAAGAAATAAGGAAATTCAAGTAGACGATTAGTTTTGTGATGAGCTTGGCCTTAAATGCTGAGCAGGTGAAGAGTGCTTCCCGAAATTCCCTGTTTTCCGATAAGTCTTGGCGCTGGTCTCCTCAATCATGGTCTCTTCCAGATGAAGTTTGCCAGTGGATCGAGGAGCTGAGCTCAGCCGCACTGTCTTTTTATCAAGGGATTGATTTGCTCTACCGCAAATCATCTCGTGATGAATCCATTCTTCGTAATGAAGAACTGCTGGTGCCTTGGGTTGCCAATTATTATGACTTGGGGAAACCCGAATGGTTGATAAGGCATGCAAGGTCGGATGCAGTCCGTTCCCAAATCCCCGCGGTTTTACGACCTGATCTTATTCCTCATTCATCGGGGATTGGACTGACTGAATGGGATTCCGTTCCGGGAGGGATTGGTTTGACCGCCCATTTGGAACAGGTCTACGAAATTGGCCAATGCTCAGAAATGATCGAATATTTTGGTAAGGCTCTGACCGATGCGGTCAAAGACATCCGTGGGGAATCTGCCAACATGGTTATGGCTGTTAGTGAGGAAGCGGGAACCTATCTTCCGGAAATGGAATGGATTTGCGAGAAGTTGAAGCAGTCTGGTTTTTCCATTGCAGTCTGCTCTCCCAATGAACTGGAGATTCTGGAAGACTCCGTTCATTATGAAGGTAAAAAAGTCGATTTGATCTATCGTTTCTGGGAATTATTTGATCATCAGGAAGTTTCGATCATGCCGGCACTGGCAACTCTGGTCGAGAAAGGCTCGGTAGTGGTTACACCTCCAATGAAGCATTCTCAGGAGGAAAAGTTGTCCCTGGCTCTTTTCCATCATCATCGTTTGAAGTCGTTTTGGAAAGAGAATTTAAGTGCGGAAGACCTAAATATTCTTCAGTCTGCGATTCCTCCAACATGGATCATGGATCCAAAAGAAATTCCACCTGGAGCCTATTTAGACGGACCAACAGTACAGGGGAATAAGCTTTGTAAATGGACGGACCTATCCAAAGCTTCCAAGAAGGAGAGAAGGTTGGTGATCAAAGCAAGTGGATTCCACGAAACCGCATGGGGAGGCAGAAGCGTTGTTATTGGGGACGATATGCCTGCAGAAGAGTGGAAAAATTCAATCACAAGTGCTCTGGATGATTATCCATCTCCTGTTTGTATTATGCAGGAATTCATGAAGCCGGTAAGCTTCTCACATCCAATTTTTTCCAACGATTATGAAATATCGAAAGAATTGGGAAGGGTTCGATTATCGCCTTATTTCTTTACTTTCGATAAGGAAGCTCACTGGCAAGGCACATTGGCAACCTTCTGTCCGGCGGATAAGAAAATTATCCACGGTATGAGAGATGGTAGCTTAATGCCGTGCGACCAAAAATAATTCCTATCTTTTTCTTGGAGTTGGCCAGTTTGGATGTGGTTTATGGGCTTCCTCCATATAATGAATCATTTTTTGAACAATTGCCGGTTTAGCTGATGCTAGATTTTTATCCTCATGAATGTCAGTATCCAAGTCATAGAGTTCGATCCTTTGATTATCCATGGCGGATCGGATCAACTTCCACTCATTCATGATTACCGCTTGTCGAAAAGTTCGTTCATAAAATTCCCAATATAAATATTTGTGCGATGCTTGTTTCTTCCCTTGATTTCTAAGAGTGGGCAGAAAGGATATGCTGTCATTTTGCTTTGGAATAGCTACCCCGGATATCTCGCAGGCAGTTGCCATTAGATCCCCGAAATAGAAAGGTTCTTCTGTAATGGATCCTCTCTTGATCGTTTTGGGCCACCACGCAAGGGTAGGTACCCGAATGCCACCCTCGGTCAGGGTTCTCTTCATCCCCCGGAGTGGTCCTGCTGGATTAAAGAGCTCAGGGTTGTGACCAGCCTCATTATGAGGACCATTATCGGAAGTAAAGATCACCAGAGTATTTTCTTCGATTTCTAATTCCCTTAAGAGATCAAGAATTTTCCCAACATCACGGTCCATTCGGGTAATCATGGCAGCCTGTCCCTTGTCTTGATTGGACCAATCCTCTTTCTCATAAATTCCGTATTCAGGCACCTCTGCACCGTCTCCAAACATTCGGGTGCCTTCATTATTGGCGTGTGGGATGGTCAGGGGAAGATAAAGAAAGAAAGGTTTTTGTTTATTCTTTTTAATCCAGCCAATGGCCTCCCGAGTGAACAGATCGTGACTGTATTCATTCCTTTCAGTTGCAGCCCCTCCAATAAATCCGGCTCTGGCTTGATCTGAAATCGGTTTAACCACATTACTCAACCTATGCTTTTTATGGTTTCGCCATAAGTATTCCGGGTAGAAGTTATGAGCATGAACCTGATTCAAGTATCCGTAGAAATAATCAAAGCCCTGCTTCAGTGGGTGACCTTCCTGACCCACTTCGCCTAATCCCCACTTACCGATCAGTGCAGTGGCATATCCAGCCTCTTTCATTTTTTCAGCAACGGTTAAATCAATATCTCTCAGACTTTGACGTGCCATATCCCCACCTGCGTTACCCCTCACATGAGTGTGCCCCATATGCTGTCCGGTCATCAGTACGCTCCTGGAAGGAGCGCATACAGTGGAACCGGAATAGAAGCGTTTGAACTTCATTCCCTCCTTGGCCATTTGATCCAGGCGTGGAGTCTTGATTAGTTTCTGACCAAAGCAACCAAGATCCCCATATCCTAGATCATCTGCCATGATGAAAATCAAATTCGTTTTGGACTGTGCTTCAACACACAGCATCACAAGAAAAAGCGGAAGACCAAGGATAGAATAACGGATGTTTTTTTTCATTAATTGGTCTTTAATTCCTCGATGGTGGTGTTTACCAGTCTCCCCACATATCCCTGAAACCGCTTATCTACACCCTCAGGAACTTGGGGCATAGATTGAATGATCGGAAGTAATGATTTTGCTTTCCCATCCAAGTGATCAATTGCATTCATTGCCAACATGGATGGAAAGCAGCCGTTTTTTACAGGATCGGCAATTTCCCCGAGGGTCTTGACCGCTTTTGCAACTTGCTGATCATTCCCGTATTTACCTAATGCTTCCGCCGCTACGACTCTCACATAAGGTGATTGGTCCTTCAGTGCAGTTTCCAACTGTTTGGAGGCGGGGAAAACTCCTTTTTTTCCCCTCATTAACAATCCCATCGCACCCCAATATCGAATCGCTGAATCATTATCCTTTAGATAGGTGGCAAGGGTTCTGGTAGCCCAAGGAGAAAGACCGGATGCTAAGTCAGCAGCCAAAAAGATTCTCTGGTAAGGATACTTCTTTGTTCTCGCCATTTCGTAGGGATTCGTACCTTCCGAACGCGAATGAATTTCACCCTCTGGAAGAAAGCCCACATCGATAATTCTATTGATATGGGCCAGGTGGGCATTGCGCATCTTTTTTAGGATATCTGAGTGTTCTCTGGAATTTGCCAGATTCTTTACCTCATCCCGATCTTGCCTCAGGTCATATAGTTCTTCCGGGGGCTTTGTTTTCCAGAAATGGCTCTGTTCGGCATTGAGTTTTCCCTGATCAAACATGCGTTTCCACACTTGGGTGGTTGGAGTTTGAAACATGTATGAGACATGCTGACCATATGGCTTATGAGGCATGTAGTTGCGGATATAGATGTATCTCTTTCCGACAACCGAGCGAACCATATCATATCGTTCGTCCATTCTTCCTCTAAATCCATATCCGTATTCTTGCTCGGTTGCTTCGTGTTTTCCCATAAATGCGTGCCCCTGCATATGAGCGGGCGGTTTTTTGCCTGCAATGCTGAGCAGGGTAGGAGCAAGATCGATGAAGCCGACCCTGCGGTCGGATTTCCCGCCTATTTTATAATCAGATGCGGCTAGATGTTTCCACTTCTCCGGAACATGGATGATTAAAGGAACATTTATACCCGAGAAATACGGCCATCGCTTACTCCTTGGCATACCTGAACCGTGATCACCGTAATAGAAAATGATGGTATCTTCGGCTAATCCCTGCTCTTCAAGTAATTTGAGTTTTTCCCCCACCATTTTGTCCATCTCGGTAAGTTTATCATAGTACTGTGCCCAGTCCTGCCTTACTTCAGGAGTATCCGGGTGATAGGCGGGAACTCTTACTTTTGCCGGATTGTGAATCTGTTCATGCGGACGCTTTCTAATTTGGCTCTCATGGCTGACGGTGAAATTATGAATTGCAAAGAAAGGTTGGTCTTTTTTCGGGCGATTTTCCCAAGAAGCTTTTCTTCCTCCTTCATTCCAAACTTCTCCGTCCTTCATGAGGTTATAATCCTCTTTCGAATTATTGGTACAAAAGTAGCCCAACTCCCTTAGATAAACCGGATACATTTTAAAGCCCTTTGGCAATTTGGTCATGCTCCTCATATGCTCCGCCCCGGTTGAGGGTGGGTACATGCCGGAAATAATCGTAGTTCTGGCAGGAGCACAGACGGGAGCATTGGAGATGGCCCGGGTGTAGATCATTCCCTTTTTCGCAAGACCATCGAGATTCGGTGTGTCGGCATATTTGTCTCCGTAACATCCCAGGTGTGGACCATTATCCTCACTGGTAAGCCACAAAATGTTCGGTAAGTCAGCAGCATAGATGTTACATATCGCTATAGTTAAAGAGAACAGAGTTTTGGTTATCGCATTCATGATTAATAATTTCTCAGGATTAGAATTCGGTGGTTCCAACTATCACAGACCCAGATACTACCGTCTGGAGCAAGTGAAACGCCATGGGGGCCCTTCAGAACAGTCTGAGGGATTGCATCGCCCCCAAGAATTGTGGAAACTGATTTGGTTTTCGGGTTGTAGAGCCGGATTAAGTGGTTTTTGTCATCGGCAATTATGATATTTCCATTTTTATCAATGCAAAGATGTTTTGGCCCATTAAATGAGGATTTCAACCCCGGACCGTCTTGATTCCCTTTTTTACCGGTTCCCGCCAAAGTGTAAATTTTCCCGTTCGGACGAACTACCCGAAGTGCATGACCGTTTCGTTCGAGAATGAACAAATTACCGGACTGATCCATCACTGCTGCCCTTGGACCAATCAAGGGTTGCTCTAAAGCAGACCGATTATCCATTGGTTTTCCTCTCATTCCGTTACCCGCGACTGTGCGAATGATTCCTGAACTTAGATCAACTCCCCTGATTCGACTATTGCTGATATCTGCAATAAGGAGGGTTTTTTCATCGGGAGTTAGACTGATTGATATTGGAGTATCGAGTTTGGCATTTTTTGCTGGTCCACCATCTCCAGAGAAGCCTTTCTGATTCGGAATTCCGGCAATAGTGGATAGACGATTTGTCTTAAGATCGATTTTACGAATCAGGTTATTATGGGTATCGGAAATATAGAGTACTTGATTGGAGGCCCACACCACATTGTGCATGCAATTAAAAACCCCCTGTTTCGCTTGCATACCATCTCCTGCATACCCTTTTTGTTTATTACCGGAAAGGGTGTGAAGTTTTCCTGCAGTATCCAGTTTTAAAATTCTACCTCCAAGATATTCTGCTATGTAGGAATTTCCCTGGTTATCAAAAGTGACTCCAAAAGGGCTATGTAAACCTCTGGATACATCAATGATCTCCTCAAGTTGAGGTTTTCCCCATAATCCGAATGGGACAAATAGAGCAAAATACAGGGCTAACAGTTTCACTATATGGTCAAAGAATAAAAATGACTTAATTTCCTTTGGTTATCATGGGAAAGTTATCCGTTCTGAATGGTGTAACGGGTAAGGTAACCGCCCCGTCCTTACGGAATAGGTTACAAACCGGGTTGTTCATCCATGCATATCGCACGGCAACCGGCTCTTTGATCTGCTCGGACCATACCTCAACTTTGTCTTTCCCGATTAATTTTGCGTCAGCCCAAACGAACTTTTGATCCTCTCCGCATATCGCGAATCCAACCGGTTCCCTGGTGTCAAAACAATAAAGACCTGCTCCAACCTGATCAAAAGTAATGCTCAGCTTATTTCCTTTGATCTCCATACTCTTGTAACGGGGGCTTTGATGGGGAAGGTCGTAGCCGTAATCCTTTGCCAAAGCATTTCGCAACAAACGATTGGCTACGGTCTGCTTGTTACGCGGATGAATGTCCCGGCCTTCTCCAACATCGATAATGACTGCTTCGCCCACATTGTTTAGTGTATCGAGGGTTAGGGTTTGAGCTTCTCTGAGTTCAGGCCAGTTTTCACTGATCGGTTCATCCTGTTCATTTTGATAATCAGCCAATTGTACCCAGTAGAAAGAAAAATCTCCCTGTTTCCATGCGTCCCGCCAAGATTGGATCATCAGTGGAAATACCTCACGATATGCGTGGGCCCGGTTGGCATTGCTTTCCCCCTGATACCAGATAACACCCTTAATTCCATATCCAATAATTGGGTTCAGAATGCCATGGTATAAGTTGGCCGGACGATGCTGGCCAGTCATTTGATTACGGGGAGCTCTCGGCCTTCCACCCGGTGCTGGTTTTCCAGCTTTACGGGCAGTAACGGCTTTTTCCTGCCAGGCTTTCAATTTTTCTTCATATTGGGTTTGAAGTTTTGCAAAGTCGAAGGTTTCTTCGGTCTTTCTCCATTGATCCATGTAAGGCTTAGCTACTGGTAAATTATTTAGTCGATCCCTCGGAATCCAAGCCTCGCATGCGGATCCACCCCATGCGTTATCGATGAGTCCAACCGGTACATCCAAAATCTGATGTAATTTTCTTCCAAAGAAATATCCGACAGCAGAGAAATTTATCACAGTTTCGGGAGTCGTTTCTTCCCACTGACCATTAAAATCATTTTGAGATTCCTGAGAGCCGAACTGGGGAACGCTAATCAGGCGAAGATTCGGATGCTTTGCACTCATTGACTCCAGGTCCTTGTCATCGGAGTTTCCCACACTCCATCCCATATTGGATTGTCCGGAACAAAGCCAAACTTCTCCAATGAGAATATTTGCATAGGTCAAAGTTGAGCTCCCCTTAATCTTCATTATTTTCGGGTCATAGGATGCTTTCATCGGTGCCAAGGTAACCTTCCAATATCCTTTGTCATTCACTTCCGTTTTAAGTTTTTGTCCGGATATACTGACCGTGACCACTTGACCAGGTTGATCCCAACCCCAAATCGGATTTTGATGATTTTGTTGAAGAACCATGTTACTTCCGATAACGGCTGGGGTTCTTGTTTCACCCTGCAAAATAAATACAAGAAATGCGTTAGATAAAATAAGACAGAACGAGTTGATTTTTTTCATGAAAAAATTTGGTTACGGGGTAAAATCGATGACAAAAACATCCTTTAGAATGGGTTTCAGAATCTGGACAAATGCCTGATGATCGGGATGAGGAAGATAAATTTCCCGAGCTTTGGCATTTTCAAAAGTTACGATGAAACAATGAGTGAATTCTTTGTTCAAATCTTCTGGGCTATTATTTTTTCCCCACTCCAGAGACAGAATACCTGGGATTTTTCCCTTTAGGGCGGAAAATTCATTTTCCACCTTTTTGATCTGTTCAGTTGTCGCGTCAGGTTTGAATTGAAAGCAAACCACATGACGGATCATTTGATTCGAGTCTTTTGCGTAAGCAGAAGGTTTCATTCCGCAGATTAAGATAAGAGAAAAAAAGATTGGAAAGGAAAAAGGGGTGTTAAAAGAGTGCACATTCACGAAGATTCAGATTGAAGATTTAAACACAATCTGAATTTTTGTATATGAACAAAATTTTTTGCTTAATCGAAGCTAAAACACCATCCCTTACTTGACTTGACGATCAAGCTAAACATTATATGTAACCATGGATTCCGAATTCGACTGGTTCATGATTACAATGCCGATCTTTGCGATCGTGGTGTACCTAATCGTTATGGTTGGTGCGATGGAAAAGCAGCCTAAGTTCCTCGAAGGTAGCAAGATTAACAAAAAGATTACCAGCGGAATCGTTGCTCTTTTTGTGGTAGGATCGGTTTATTCGTTCATCTACATGATCAAGTGGTTCCTCGATTTGTTGGTCACCTATTGATCATATGCCGATTTACGAATTCAGTTGCTTGGACTGTTCCACGGAATCTGAAGTTCTTGTTCGTTCATCTAATTGGAAGGGGACTGCATCCTGTCCAGAGTGCGGTTCAAAGAAATTGGAAAAGAAATTGTCGGTTTTCTCTCCCAGTTCATCCGACGGTCAAAACATAAGTTCGGATAGCCTGCCCCCATGCTCCGGTATGCCGAGTGATTGCGGACGTTGCGGACTGGATAACTAATTTCGAATATGTTTCCTGATCCCGATCCGATGGATGCAATTGCAGCATTCGTATTTAAGGGTGCCATATCATTTGGTATTATCTATGCCTGGACATTTGGTTTCAATCGGCCGTCTAAGTTTCGTGCTGGGAATGCCAGAAATATGAGGGAGGAATTCGCAGTGTATGGAATTCCGGAGTGGATTATGCAAGTTACCCGGGTAACAAAGCTGAGCTTAGCAGTATGCTTGCTTTTCGGATATTTCTTTCCAGTGGTTGTAAAGCCGGTTGCGATCGCCCTGGCCCTGATCATGTTTGTTGCGGTTATGGCTCACCTGAAAAGGATTAGGGACCCATTAATCAAAGCCCTTCCGGCCTACTTGATTTTATCTTTTAATATTTTTCTGATTTTGGATTAGGAGATAAACTCCTTCATCTTTCGGATTAGATCGGTTTGCCTGACCAGCGTCTTGTCATTTCGTATCGCCATCGCATAGGCAGCTGGATCACCGACAAAGATGACTTTTTTCTTTGCCCGGGTTAATCCGGTTTAAACTAAATTTCTCTGGAGCATCATGAAGTGCTGCTTGAGGAGAGGGAAGATAACTACCGGATATTCACTGCCCTGACTTTTATGTACGGAAATTGCATAAGCTGGTTGAAGGTCAGTCACTTCCATCCGTTCGTAGCTGACTATCCGGTCATCGAATCGAATTTCCACTTTCCCGTTTAATGTATCGACAGAGTCAACAATTCCCATATCTCCGTTGAATACATCCTTGTCATAATTATTTCGGGTTTGAATCACCTTGTCTCCTTCACGGAAAAGAAAAGGACCCATTACTTGAGTCGCACCGGTCGGATTGACCGCATCCCGGATTTGATCATTCAAATTTCCAATTCCACCAATTCCTCTGTGGAGGGGAGCAAGGATTTGAACATCATTTCGAATGTCCATGGAAAATGTCCTTGGTAAAATTTCCCGGCAAAGCAGGGTAACCTGCTCCACGCACTCCTCAGGTGAATTCGCCCGGATAAAATGTACATCATGATGGGGGTTCATTGCCGAGGGATGGTCGAGTGGTGATGGAGGACTTGCTTTCCCTCCGAGAATTCCGTGAGCCAAGCCAACGATTCCACTGTCCTCCGCCTGACGGAAGGTAACTTCCAGACGAGTTACGGTGAGCAGCCCGGAGTCAATCAGGTCCTTGAGCACATTTCCTGAACCCACTGAAGGAAGTTGGTCGGCGTCTCCAACCAGTAAGAGGTGAGCTTGCGGAGGAATGGATCGGACCAGAGCAGCGGCCAGTCGAAGATCCAGCATACTGGCCTCGTCCATAATTAGGAAATCGCATGAAAGAGGGGTGTTTTCATTCATCGAGAATCCACCCTGGCTTGGGTCAAACTTAAGCAGTCGATGAACGGTTTGGGCGAAATGGGAAGCACTCTCTGCCATTCTGCGTGCCGCACGACCGGTTGGAGCAGCCAGTAAAACCTTTGCTTTTTTTGCTTTCAGGATCGAGACCAGTGCCCTTAGGATTGTGGTTTTCCCGGTTCCCGGTCCACCCGTTAGGATCGAAACCTTAGAAAGCAAAGCCTGACGGATTCCTTCCATCTGGCCATCGGCAAAGCCAAAGCCAGCCTTATCCTGTGCCCAGACGATCGCTTTTTCGACTTGGATAGGAGGGAGGGAGGATCGGGTATTATTTAAATTTATTAAGCAGCGAGCCAGGGTTTGTTCGGCACGGGCAGAGGTAGGCAACTGGACCCAGTCTGTGGTTGAGATCACCAGGTCGCTACTTTCCAGAAGGGCATCCACTCTTTTATCGACTTCATTGGAATCTGTTTCCAATAGATTGGTCGCTTGAATGACCAACTCTCTTCGCTCCACATGGTTGTGTCCCTGATCTTCCGCTTCCTGAACGGTATGTAAAATTCCTGCCTCAATCCGTTCTGGGCCATTATTGGAAAGGCCCAGATTCAGTGCGATCTTGTCTGCAGTCTTGAATCCAATTCCCTTTACCTCCCGGATGATTCGGTACGGATCAGACTCCAGAATTGTTTTGGCGGAATTTCCGTATTTTCGAACCAGACGAAGGCAGAGGGCATCGGTCACACCGTAAGTTTGCAGGAACATCATCACCTCACGAACCGCTTTTTGTTCCTCCCATGCTTCCCGAATACTTTTAATTCTTTTTTTTCCGATTCCTTCGACTTCTTTTAACCGGGCGGAATCTTCGGAGATCACCTTTAAGGTGTCCGCTCCAAATTTATCCACGATCTTGTTGGCATAGGTCTTACCAATTCCATGGATTAATCCACTGGCAAGATATTTTCTTATCCCATAGGCGGAAGCGGGTAATTTACTTTCAAATGAATCAAAGGAGAACTGCCTGCCATGCTTGGGATGGTTGACCCATTTTCCTTTTAGGAGGAGGGTTTCACCACACTGAACTTTTGGGGCTTTCCCAATAACTGCAACCTCCGCTGTCTTGTCTCCACCCTTTAGTTTCCCAATGAGGTATCCATTCTCCTCATTGTAAAATGTAATGCGCTCGAGAACACCTTCGAGACTATTTGCAGACGAATTCGGCTTGTTTTCTGACAAGGTTATCTGGTTCGATTATAGGCACTTACCAAAGCAAGTAGACCACTTTTCTCGATGCTTGAGTCGATCCCGCATCCATACGCAACCCGTCCGACTTTGGTTTGCAACTGAACATAGGCGGCGGATTCAGTAGCTGAGCCCTCACCAATTGAATGCTGGCGGTAATCGGTAAGTTTGAAATCCTTCAACCCTTCCTGTTCCATTGCTTGAACGAATGCATTGATCGGTCCATTTCCCTTGCCAGTCAATTCCTTCTCTTCTCCCCTGATTTGAATCTTTGCAATACAGGTGATCTCTTCCTGCCCCGGTTGTTTGCTGGTATCATAAGAGATCAATTTTAGCGGATCATTCTTTTCCAAATATTCTCCTTTGAAAGTGGCATGAATTTCATCGGCTGGTAATTCACGGGACTCAGAGTCCGCTTTTTCATTAACCAGCATGCCAACCTCCGGATGCATCGCCTTGGGGAGATCGAGTCCGTATTCGCGGGAAAGAATGTAAGCCACTCCGCCTTTTCCACTCTGGCTATTGATCCGGATGATTTCTTCATAGGTTCTGCCAATGTCACGGGGATCAATCGAGAGATAGGGTACCTGCCAGTGAGTATTATCTGAATCTCCCTCTTTTTCCCGCAGGTCCATTCCTTTTTTGATCGCATCCTGATGGGAGCCGGAAAAAGCGGTAAATACCAGATCTCCCCCGTAGGGATGGCGGTCATGCACCGTCATTCCTGTGGTCCGTTCATACACTTCTCGGATTTGATCGAGATTTTCAAAATTCAAATTCGGATGCAGTCCCTGTGCATACATATTCAGGGCAACCGTCACGATGTCCAGGTTTCCGGTCCGCTCCCCATTGCCAAAAAGGGTACCTTCCACCCGGTCGGCTCCAGCAAGAAGTCCAAGTTCAGTGGCTGCTGTCCCAGTTCCACGGTCATTGTGGGTATGTAAGCTGATCACCGCCTTGTTTCGCTCCTGCATATTCCGGCAGAACCATTCGATCTGATCGGCATGAACATTTGGAGTAAACAGTTCAACAGTGGCAGGAAGGTTTAAAATGATCGGATTTTTTTCGGTCGGTTCCCATTCATTCATTACCGCTTCGCACACCTCCAGGGCGTAATCCACTTCGGTATCCGAAAAACTCTCGGGTGAATATTCCAATTGTACCTCGGTGTCTGGTAATTCGGGTAAAAGTTTTTTGACCAGACGCACGCCTTCCACCGCAATGTTTTTGATCTCCTCCTTACTCATTCGAAATGTCACCCGTCTCTGCAGGGGAGAGGTGGAATTATAAAGATGTACGATCGCTTTCTGGGCACCTTGCAGGCTCTCAAAACTTCGCTTGATCAAATGCTCCCGTGCCTGGGTCAAGACCTGGAGGGCGACCCCATCCGGTACCAATTGGTCATCGATTAATTTCCGGGCAAAATCAAACTCGGTTTGAGCAGCGGAGGGGAATCCGATCTCAATCTGTTTGAATCCAATGTCACAGAGGAGTTGGAAGAGCTCCAGTTTCTCCTTTACCCCCATGGGAATAGGAAGCGCCTGATTACCGTCCCGCAAGTCCACACTGCACCAGTAAGGGACACGATCAATGGTCCGACTGGGCCATTGGCGGTCGGGTAAATCAATCGTTCCCCATGGTTGGTACTTAGTTATTGGGCTCTTTTGCATAAAGGAATTCTATCTTACTCTTTTCATCAGGGTATGAAAAGCGGAAACCCTTGGGTTGCTGTTTCTCTTAAAATCTATTATTGATTTCTTCATTAATGAAGGAATCCACCCCATCTTCATCCGGTTCACTTGCGGGCAAAACCATTGCTCTTGGCGTATCCGGATCGATCGCTGCTTACAAGGCCGCGGACCTAACCAGCGAATTACGCAAGGCTGGGGCGGATATTCATGTGGTAATGACGGAATCCGCCACCCAGTTCATTTCCGCTCTTACGCTGGGTACGCTTTCCCGAAATCCCGTGCTTACTTCCTTCTGGGATGAAGAAGGCTGGCAACCCGGACATATCGAACTGGCGGATAAGATTGATCTTTTCTTGGTAGCTCCTGCCACTGCTCAACAAGTTGGGAATTATGCCAACGGCCTGGCTCCTGATTTATTGGGTGCGATTTATTTGGCGACCAAGGCACCGGTTCTGCTCGCACCGGCAATGAACGGAAAAATGTACGAGCATGAAGCGGTGCAAAAGAATCTGGAAACTTTAAAGGGCAGGGGAGTGGAAATTATTGAACCGGTGGTCGGGGAACTTGCCTGTGGGTACGAAGGAATCGGGAAATTGGCTCCTGTGGGGAAGATCACCTCTCGGGTGATGGAAAAGTTAGTATGAATCTATTTTATTTGATTTGATTGTATAAAGCTTTGGCTTCGATCGTAGATAATCCTCGATTATATATTCTAACTTCATCAATATGTCCCTTAAAATACATCGCATTAGACCATAACGATCTGCCCAATTCCAATTCTTCATTCTTTAATGCCAAATTACTACCAGTGAATTGTGATATAAGGTTTCCATCGACAGCAAAACTGAGCAAATTACCAATTCTAGAGAAGCTGACCAAATGCCAATTAT
>JAYYRA010000027.1:0-64372 GCA_036127675.1 Verrucomicrobiota bacterium | reverse complement strand
GGTCGATCATTGATCGAAAAGGAATAATCTGCTGGATCACGCTTGATCTTTAGGTTCGTTAGGAGTAACGCAAAGGGATGAGATTACTGAGTGTCAGATTTCTAACCTTTATATTGTTTTTGACCGGTTGTTCAGAACCGAGCGAAACGAAGCCCCAGGCTGCCCAAAATCAAAATGCTTTAGCAAGGAGAGAAAAAATCAAGCTTCTGGAATCCGAAATCAAATCTTTGCGTTGGGAAAATACCCGACTGGCATTAAAAATTCGATCGGAGGATGGAAGCCGATTGGTGAAGGATAAAAAGAGCGGACTCTGGCATTTCGATGTCGAGAGAGTTCCTTACACAGGTATTGTGGTGGAGAATTTTGCGGATGGTTCACCAAGGGCGGAGGCAAGCTTTTTAAAGGGGAGAAAAGATGGAATGGAACGCTTCTGGTATGAAAATGGTATCTTAAAGGAGGAAAGCCATTGGTTTGACGGATTGGCAGATGGAATTATGCAAACCTGGAATGAAGAAGGGGTGGTTCAAAGAATTGTCCGTTACAAGAGGGGTGAACTGATTGAAGTACTCAAGGAATGAGTATTTTAATCCGTTCAATAAGGTAAATTTAATCCTCTTGGTAAGCGAACGGGACCAATCCATTGGGGGCGTTCGCAAAAGATCGGAAGATCGGGTAAAGGTGGTTGATCCGGTCTGGAATTCGGACGGATGTTGGTAAGGACCTGGGGAATGAGAATTTGATACGGTTCAAGGGGAGATCCGTAAGCAAAGGTTAGAAGCAAGTCATGTCTTTGATTGGGGCGGTTGGTATGGTGGTAGTCGAGGATTCGGATTTCTCCTCCAGCTCTTTTAACATCCGGACAAAAGTAGTGAAGCTTGTCGGGGGTATTTCGGTCAAATCGAAGGAGAATGTCTCCTTGCCCGGTGCCGTTTCCCAATATGCCTTTTTTGTAAATGTAGTCGGAATCTTCGGGGTCGGTACCGATCATAAATGCTCTGGAATATGTCTTGTCGTCCAACCGTAACCGATAACTCAAGTTTCGATCGATGTAGAGTGTCCTCGAACTGGATTCATTATCATCGAGGTCAGGATCCCCAGAAATTACAAAGCGTCCGTTTTGCCATGTGATCGGGAGAAGAATTTCGATTGCGATTAATTGAACGGTCTTCCATTGGATTTCATAATCTTTGGCAAATTTGATTATTGGAAGCATAGATTCCTCACGAATCCGTTCAGGAGAAAAACGGGAAAGATGTCTCCATTCGTTTCTCCAATTATGTTGAAAGGCAATCTCCCACCTATCCGCCGAGGAGGTTGCGTCTTCCGGGAAAGGCTGAGAATGAACCCGGATTAAATCATTACGAAGTGATTGGTTCCGAATATTTTTCAGAAAAAAGCGAAAATTTTCCTCGGTAAGTGAGAAAATGGAGGAATCGTACAGACTTTTAAAGTTTTGAGTTCTAAAGGAATCAAAGATCTTCCGCCCAAGGGCTTCCTTGGGATGGACCTGAGCAAGCAAATGGGAAAATGCCGAAAGCATCAGGAACATTACGACCACCCTAAGTTTGAAAGACATCATTAAGCTTAGCGTAGGGAATTCTTGTAATCCTACAAGTCGGAAGAATTAGAAAAAATTAATCAATTTCAAAAAATCTGAGAAAATGGTTCATGAAATGCAGAAATAAAAAAAATAATGAAAAGAAGTGGATTATTAGACAGCAGGCAAATCGAAGCATTCGTAGTGCTGTGTTCAACAGGTAGTTTTACTGAAACGGCAAAAATTCTCTTCCTAACCCAGTCTGCGGTTAGTCACTCGATGAAGTCATTGGAGGAAGAACTGGGTTGCCAGTTATTCAGACGACAAGGAAAGAAGTTTTCCATCACTGAGGCCGGTGACCGCTTATTGCGTTTTGCCCGACCTTATCTGGCAGAGATGCAGTCAATTCGTGAAGAGTTGAGTGGATTTGAGAAATTTGGTTCCGGAAGAATTCGTTTGGGGGCAAGCTCACAAGCCTGTCGATTTCTTCTGCCACCCATCCTTTCAAAATTTAAGCTGGGACATCCGCATTGTCGCTTCGAAGTAAAAGCCGAAGATACTCCAAAATGTCTGGAAATGCTGAACCTTGGAGAAATTGATCTTGCGATTACCCTTGAACCGATAAAAAGCAGTGAAATTGATTTTGTGCCCTGTTTTTCAGATGAGTTAAGATTGGTTGTTCATCCGGATCATCAGTGGGCGAAAAGAGGGAAGGTTGATTGGAGTGAGGCGGCTTCGGAAAATTTTATTCTATACAATCGATCCAGTTACACCTTTCGGATCTTTTATGACTATTTGGATGATAAAGGCATCAAATTGAGTTCGTACATGGAAATTAGCAGTCCGGAAGCTACAAAGGAATTGATCAAGGTTGGAATGGGTGTGAGCATTCTTCCGACTTGGGCAGTAGAGGAGGAGCGAGATCGGGGAGAATTGAAAAGTTTGTCTCTCGGATCGCCAAAGCTGACCAGGACCTGGGGAATTTCTGTTCGAAAAGGAAGAAAATTAAATAAGGCGGAAAGAATTTTTATCAAGATCGGAGAAGAATCCGGATGTCATTGGATGGTAAGTAAAAAAAGGTAGAGGGTATCCGTTTGCTTGTTTTCTTGCATGATTCGAACATTGCATGCAAAAACATTTGAATGAAGCTTAGATATTATACCCTTTTCTCATGGGTCTTTGTCCTTTTCTTTGTTTGTTTGTCGCAGGCTCAGCAACGATCGATTTCGGGAGATTCTAGAAATTTCAAACTTTGCCCGGTAGAAGAGGTTCGTTCTTCCATACCTCCTACGATGGACTCGGGAAGATACGGACCTCAGAATTTAATTGATGGCAAATTGCCGAAAGATGGATGGAGGTCCACCTGGACCGCATGGATGAAAAAAAATCCCGCCTTAGTTTTTGACCTTGGAAGCGTACGGAGAATTGGAGTGATCCGGATTTACTATCAGCCATGGGATAGGGCACAGGAACTTTTAAAGGTGAAGGTGGAAGTTAGTTTGGATAACCAAAAGTTTCTGACATTTAATGAATACAATGGATTTGTTTCTGAAAAATCAAAAGGGGTATGGGCCGAAATCGACCTCAAGGCGATCAAGGCAAGATATTTTCGGATTACTCCGGAGTATGACGGTTGGGGCAATCAATGGGGCGAAGTTGAATTCTGGGAAATTGCGGACTGATTGGTCTGAGATTTTCCTGGATTTTATTTTTATAAACAGATTCAAGTCTTCATGAGTGACCTTACTCATCCCCCTCACAAATTATCTCCCCAAATACATTTGAATCGGGCGAAGGGATATTTTCAGCTGGAAATGTTTGATGATGTGGAGGTTGAATTAAGAGCGGTTGAGGATGTTTTGCCTTGGTCTAAGGAAAAGAGAGAAATTCTTACTTTTTTGTACCAGGAAAGAAAAGAGTGGGAATTGATGCAGCATCAGGCCCGAAGCTTACGCATTGAATTTATCGATGAGGAGGACTGGTGGGTTTCGGAGGCGTATGCAACCCGTCGAGCAAAGGGAATCATTGAAGCAAGGGATATTTTACTCGAAGGGCTAGCGATTCATCAGGAAAGCTCAACCATTAGGTATAATTTGGCTTGTTATGCATGTCAGCTCGGAGATTTGGATGAAACCCTGGATTTTCTAAAAGAAGCGGTTGAAAGGGACGAGAAGTATAAGTTGATTGCTCTTGATGATGAGGATTTGGAAAAGGTCAGAAAAACTTTGATTCAATTGGGTTGGGACAAGGTAGCCGTTTGAAAAACAAACATGGAAATGGCTTCAGCTTGTTGGAGTTGTTAGTTACCCTTGGAATCATAGGGATTCTTCTAAGCTTGTTGATTGTTGGATTCTTTTACATTCAAGAAAAACAAAGAAAAAGACAGGCGGAAGTGGAGATAACTGCTTTGAAAGCAGGAATTACTTCTTATGCGGCCGAGCACGGGAATTATCCGAATTGTCCTGAGAAAATCTGTTCACCGGGAGAATGTCTCTTTTTATCCATGCTGGGCTTTCATAATGCGGAGGGTGGATTGGAACTGCCCCCTTACCCAACCTCTTTGCCCATTGAATTGTTTGGGTTTGATCTCAGCAAAGTTGACCTTGGTGAAATTCCTACTTTTTCACATGACAATGGCAACGCTCTAAAATTGTGGTTGGCCCAAACTTTGGACAAGAATCCCAGTTTTATCGACCCATGGGGAAATGAATATCAATATGAATATCCCAGTTTGGATGATACCGGAGGATATCGAATTTTTTCCTTGGGACCCGATGGGAAAACCGGTGAGGGGTTCCAAAAAGATGATCTTTAAATCTTTTTACAAAAAGATAAGAAATCACTCAGAAGGATGCGGCACCCTGGTTGATTAAGCGATTTCGAATGACTCGGAGAGGTTCATTCTCAGGACTTTTCGGATCACTTTCCAAAAGAAAATCGATATCTTCCAGAGCTTTCTCGAAATCTTCAATAATGTAGTGCGTCATAGCTCTTTGAGCTCTCAAATATCGATCTTCCGGTGAGATGGCCAAGATTGCATCCAAGTAGCGAATTTGCGAGTTTGAATCTTTTTCACGCTCTGCAACTTGAAGAAGATTTCGAAGCATTCTTTTTATAATTTCTTTTTTTGAAGATGGTTCGAAGGAGAGATCTTCCAATGCCAGTCCGGTCAGTTGAGCGGCCTCTTCCCGATCAATAATTTTTCCACCAAATGAATCGATGATAATTTCAGTCTCCGAAATTTTGGATTCCAATGAATTTGATTCATCCTTGGATATATCTGTACTTTGATAGATTGCCAAAAAGTGTCCCGGGAGACCAAGTCCAGCAACTTTAAGTTCCAGCCGTTTTGCAAGTTCCATAAATAAGACGGAAAGGGTAATAGGGAGACCTTCCCGGTCATCGATTACTTCATTCATATAACTGTTTGAACGGTGATGAAAATCCAAAGTGCTTCCGTGGAATCCCATTTCATTAAATAATTGTCGAACAAGGATTTTGATTCGTTGTGAGTCGTTTGCATTCTCTGGAAATTCGGATTTGATTCGTTCAGCAAGTGAATCCGCTTTTTTGAGATAGTCATTCAGATCGAAGTGTTCGTTATCGATTCTGGCAATCAACAGTGCGGATCTTAACAAATCGATTGATTTTTCATCTTCATGAGAAAGTGAATCAACCAGTTCGGAAATGGCCATTCTTTCCCTGATTTCCTTTGCAAGTTTTTGCATCTCATTGGACTTACGTCTCAATTCATCAGAGTAATCACGTAGCAACTGGGGAGTAATTGGGCCAATTTCCATGAGCTTTTGAATTTCCATTGCATTCAATTCGTTTTGGGGAGAAAGGTTACGAGTAAGCTCCCTTACTTTTTCAATGGACTGAGGGTTCACTTTCTCGTTGGAAAATCTCTTGGAAAAGCGAAAGTTCCGAAAAGAAGCAGTCGGTTCTCGAAATTTACAAAGCCCAATAAAGCCTTCACTTCTCTCGATATCGATTACTTCAATTGCGAGTTCTTGATTAACAGAACATAGAATTTTTCCATTTTCTTGAAATCTTACCTGTAAAAGGTTCCATTCTTCCGGCTTGTAAGCCGTTGTCTCGACAGTCTTTAAAATATTCCAACTGTAAACGCTTGGCCCGTCAAACCGGGTAAGTCTGAGCGATCCATTGGTTGGATAAAATCCATAATGCCGTTCTTTATCATCCGAGCAAAAAACTAGACCAGCCGCACCACTGTCGTTCTCCAGTTTGACTTCCACTTCGATCTCGAAAGGAGCTTGAAGCCTCCCGGATTGATTTAAGCACAACATCCGTCCGCCAAAACCGTTTCCGAATCCAACTGCTCTTATTTCTCCGGCTCTTTGTTTCCAGGATCCTCCCATCATTGCCTTCCATTGTAATTTATCCAGCGTTCCAATGGTTAACCATTTTTGAATCGGGATCTCTTTGGAATTTTCTTCCATCAGGTTCCGAAGTGCATTAATCGGGACACCAAAACCCATTGCTCCACCAGATTTGATCGATAAAATCGCCACTACTTCTCCATCCAAATTGATGACCGGACTTCCACTGCTACCTGGTTCGATGGGTACGGCAACTTGAACCATTGGTTTTCCATCACCAAATTCCAGTTCACGGATTGCGGCAACAACTCCACGACTTACACTGAAAGAATACCCCAAGGGGTTGCCGATAGACAGGATTGTCTCCCCTAGAGAAAGTTCGTCCGATTTACCAAGTGGAAGAACTGGAAGGTCTTTCGCGTCAATTTTGAAAAGAGCGAGATCACGGGCACGATCTATGGCGACGACACTGGTAGGTTGGTATGAATCACCATTGGAAAAGCGTACCTGGAATGAACGATGTTCTCCAATTACATGAAAGTTAGTGGCAATTAGTCCATCACTTGATACAACGAACCCGGTACCTCTTCCACCTTCCCTGCCAATCCGGTCAACACTCTCGATTACAACAATGGATGGTTTGACCTGATTAGCTAGTTCTTGAAAACTGAGGTCCTCTCGCTGATGATTTTTGGAAGTGGAAGATTTTTTACTTTGCTTTTGAGCAAGTAAGGATGTGCCATTTCCCAGCCATAGAATAGACAAAAAAATAATTCCGGCACTGTAAATAATTCGGTTCATCTCACAGAATACAACACAAGGGAAGAAAGAAATAATTGCAAATGAAAGAACTCTTTTTGAAGTACTGAATGCTTCAAAGGAATTAGTTCAAATTTATTCTGCGGGAAGCAAAGCAAGGTATTGCTCAAGCAAACCATCGGTCCTTTTTTGTTGTTCTTCGACAGATGCCTTAAGCTTTTTCCATTCCAATTCTTTATTTTCTAAATTCGTTCGAATCGATTCCAACCGGCTTTTTTTGTCCTTCACGATCCCGGGGGCTTTACTCTTCAGATTTATGGCATCCTCCAATTTTTGTTCCGATTGCTTAGAATGATTCAATGCAAGTTCAATATTTTGATTTCCCTTAGCAATTTCATCTTTGATGCGAATGAATTGTTGTTTCAAAGAGCTTAAACCCTGTTGGAAATGTTCTCCGGTCTCTGCGAAAGAGACTTGATCCTTTGAAGGATTGGCGTTTTCTGAAAAATCTTTTAAAAGGGTGTTTGTTTTGGCAATTAAGGCCTCTATGTTTCCAAGTTTTCCTTTCAGTAGTTCCACATCGTTTCTTCTATCTTGCAGATCCTTTTGTTTTACCTGTACATCCTCGCGTGCATTGTTGATTTTTTCCGGTAATTCGAAGAGTACTTGATTGGCGGAGTCCAACTCTGCCTGAGCTTTTGACAAACTGCTTTTTTCTTCTTCGATCTCTAGCTCTAGAGAATTTAGGCTGAATTCAAGATCTCTTAATTTTTTCAAGTTTTGATGTCTATTCGTATTGATTAGCTCGGATTCCCACTTTTCCTTTTGTTTGGATTCCAAAGCTAGTTGCTGTTTAATCTGTTGAAATTCTTTGAGAGGGGTGACCGAACGATTAGTAGATGCGGTCAGATCAGATTGATGTTTTTCGACAGCAAGAGAGGTTTCATTTTTAAGCTTTGCTTGCTTTGCGATCTTATCCTGAAGATTTTTTAAGGAAGTAGAGGAATCTCTTTGTAGTTGAAGTATTTCTTGGTGCTTTTTCTTTAAACTTTCCAATTTGGACAAATGCTCCGACTTCTGAGTTTCAAGAGATGCTAATTTGTTTTGGGCAGTGTTGAGTTCCTGATTCTTTTGAACAATTATCTGGCGAAGCTTTACCAGATGATTCTTTTCTATTTTTAAATCCTCCTGAATTTTATTGGTGTCCTTGGTCGAATTGGCTTCATCTTCTCCGCCACTTTTTTCCTTAAGTCGGTTTTCGAGTTTTGCAATGGATTGGATTAATGGATTTTCTTTTTTCTTAAAATTTGAAATCTCAGCAGACAGGCTGGAGATGATCGGTTTATTTAGGGCAATTTCTTTTTCTTTGGTTTGAATAAATGATTGGGTGGTTTGAATGGAAGCGGAGATCGTTTCAGATTCCTTTTTTTGAGAATTGGACTGTTGTTTCATAGTTTCCAACTGCTTTGCCAAGGTAAGCAATCCATCCTCAATTGCGTTGAGTTGATTTTTTTCTTCGGAGAGAAGTTTGGATAGTCGGTCCATTTCTTGTTGTATGGGACGAACTTTATTTTGATGAGTTTCCAAGTTCGAACGGATAGAGACCAGATTCCTCTCAGTGGTTTTTACCCGATCTTCAATCATAGGTGGATTTGAGGAAAGAGAGCCCATTTTCTTGCCATCGTTCGCGTTCCAGACGAAAACTTGTCCTGACCAATCACCAGCAATGATCTTGGTACCATCGTGAGAAAGCCTAGCTTCCATTACAATGTCCGATAGGTCTGAGATCGTGCGCAGACCTTTGCCCTCACCATCCCAAAATTTAACACTCTTATCCCTTCCTGAAGTAACGATAGTGCCGTTCGGAGCATAGTGGGCGGATAATGTACCACCGCTGTGAGCATTCCATGTCTTGACTTGTTTGCCGTTGATCATTTCCCAAGTGCGTACAGCACCTTCTTCTGAAGCTGAAAGCAGTACATTTCCATCCGCACGCCAACTAAGACTGGTTATTTCCTCTTTGTGTCCCTCGAGGCTGTAGAATGGATTGCCGGTCTTTGCTTCCCAAACGAAGAGACCCCCCTTTCTATCGGCAGTTGCGAGAAGAATTCCGTCGGGTGAAAAGGATACTTGGGTCACCCATTCGGAATGTTTTTTTATCTTGTAGAGGATTTCGTTGGTAGCCAGATCAAAAACTTTGACCAATTTGTTAGTTCCACCAATTGCGACAATGGATTGGTCGGCAGAGAGGTCCGAAGTCAGAATAGTGTCTTGTTCTTCTCCTACATTGAGTACCCGTCGACCGGATTCAACTTCCCAGCCAACCACATTCCCACTTTTTCCACCCCGTCCTCCGGAAGCAATGATCAACTTTCCATTTCGACTAAAGTTCAGTGATTCAATAAATCCTTCTTCATAGGGCAAGATTCCGGAGATAGAAAGATTTTCAGTATTGTAGAGAATGATTTGTTTTTGTCCGGCCAATGCAACGAGGGGAGACCAGGGGGCGGACGCCATTGCAGACGGTGCGAACGCCCGCTTTGTAACCAATGTAGGCTGAAGATTCAGATGTTTTGGCATAGGAGGAGGACCTTCTGGTTTTCCTAACGAAACGGATCCTAGAGCCAAATCAAAGCTGGATTTCTTCTTTTGCATTGGTTTACCCGAGGCGGTGGGAAGCATACCCTGAGCGATCCAGTTTTTAATTAGCATCAATTGAGAATTTTCGATTTTATCCCCCCTCGGAGGCATATGAGGTTCTTGCAATCTGGCTGGCAGAAGGTACAGCAGGCTTGCATCTGGGTCTCCCGGAAGGGAAACATCCCCGGAACTACCACCAGCAAGAATTGCATTCATACTGGTAAGATCCAGTCCACCCCGAGCCCGATCCGGATTGTGGCAGGAATTACAGGATTGTTCAAAAACGGGGACGATGTCGTCTTGAAAGTTTGGCTTCTCTGGGGAAGCCAAGGTGATTTGGTGCAAAAAAGAAAAGATTAACAATAATCGAAACAAGCTCATAACGTCATATAGCTTTCTAGAACAGATGCTCCGTTATGCAAAAAGCGGATTAATGATTAAAGATAAATTCCTTGGAATTGAGAAGGGCCCAAAAGATATCTTCCAAACCTTGGCGTGGATCTTTCTGGTCAAGGGTAGCGAGCAGTTTGGTTTTTTCCGATTCCCTTGGTTTTCGTGAGTAACAACGCAAATATAACTCATCAATAATTTGCTCCGGTTGCTTTCCAGCTTTTAAACTCGATTCAACCAATCGTCCTTGGCTGATTCTCTTATTGGTTGTGTCTCCATTTAACAGATGAAGTGCCTGAGAAAGACTTGGATCCATGACCACCTCACAGGAGCAAACTGTTTCCCGCTTTGCCCGCCCGAAAGTTGTTAGGAAATAGTTGCTTACTCTGCCGTCTGCAATTTGGATCGCTTTAGCTCCCAGTGGAAGGCCCTGGAATTTGTTCTTGGTTTCCGTTGCTTGAGAGATGACATCGAGCATGACTTCGGCCCGTAATCTTCGAAGTTGAGAGCGGGCAAAATTGCGGGTATCTGATTCATTCGTCGGATTGGTCTTAGTGGAAAGTTGGTAAATTCTGGAATTGCACACATCTCGAACCAATTTTTTGAAATCATAATTGTAATCCGTAAATTTTTTTGAAAGTTGATCTAATAGTTCTGGATTGGAGGGAGGATTGGAGACACGAACATCATCGACAGGTTCGATAATTCCCTGACCAAAGAAATGAGCCCATACCAAGTTGGCAAGATTCCGGGCAAAGAATGGATTTTTGGGAGAAGCCAACCACTCAGCCAAAATCTCCCTGCGATCCGCACCTTTGGGAATTTCAGGGGTATCATCACCCAAAAATTTGGGGGGCATTGGTTTCTTGTGAACCGGGTGATTAATTTCTCCAGACCGGCGATTATAAATTATTTTCTCCCTTGGGTCCGCTCCGTTTTTTCTGCCTACCTGACTAAAAAAAGATGCGAAAGAATAATACTCGTCCTGTGTCCATCGATCAAATGGATGATTGTGGCATTGAGCACATTGAAGGCGCATGCCCATGAAAACCTGGGCAACGTTTTCGGTGATTTTAAGGTTATCTCTCTCAACTTGATAAAAGTTTGTGGCAGGATGTGTGAAAGTTCCTCCAGAGGAGGTTATTAAATCCTTAACGATTTGATCCATTGGTACGTTATTGGCGATTCTGTCCTTGAGCCAATTGAAATAGCGTAGAGTTGCCTTGTAACTCATTCCCTGGTTGTCATCGGTCTGAATTTGAAGAAGTTCGGAAAATTTCATTACCCATAATTCGGTAAATTCTTTCTTTTCCAAAAGTTGATCAATGAGCTTTGCTCTTTTATTCGGGGAGGAGTCTTCCAGAAATGCGGTTGATTCTTCCACCGTTGGAAGCAAGCCAGTGATATCCAGATACAAGCGCCGGACAAAGACCTCGTCACTGCAAAGTCCCGATGGAGTCATCCGAAGCTTATGCAACTTATCATGAACTAAGTTATCTATGTAGTTGTTGGAAGGTAAAGTTGGTCTTTCATACTTCAGGTCTTCAGGAATCACCACAACCGGAACACCCACGGTAAAAACATTGAATCTGGCCATCACAAATGCTTCTCCCCTTGAACCGGCAATCACCTTGCCATGCTCATCGATTGCAGCAGAGACATCATTGCTTGATTGAAAAACGGTTAATGGGGTGATATCTCTTGTTGTGCCATCAGAATATTGAGCAAGCACGGTCATTTGCTGTGTGGCACCAAATCCTTCCATCAGGGCAGAAGGAGGAAAGAGTTCTATACTGGTTGGTTTAGCGATATCATCCGGATCTTTTTCGGCACCATCTTCCAGCCAACTTACCAAGGTTTGCCAATGCTCTGAATATTTTGAAAAAAGTTTTCCTCCGGTGTGAGGTACCGTTCCAATGGCTTTTTCCACCAACATGCTTTCCTCTGGAATCGCAAGATTGATCCTCCTAGTTCCCTGTTCACGAGTGATTCGGTAATGATCACCCTCCGGATCATACCCGAAGAGAGAGAGCATAAAACGATCCTGTCCGCGTGCGGAGCCGTGACAAGAACCGGTATTGCAGCCTGCTTTCATAAAGACAGGCATAACATCAAGCTTAAAGCTTACAGGACGAATTTCATCGGGGGCACTAATTTTCACCGGGACTTCCACTTTTTTACCAAGAAATTCAGCAACCAACTTAGTTTCACCTGCTTTTTTGGGATAAACAATTCGGTCTTGGAAATCAATAATGTCAGGTTTTTCTACCCAAACTGAGGATTCGTAAGTGACATCTCTGGTGACATCATCGGAATAGGTGGCGACGATAATAACAGAATTGAAGTCTTCCTTAGTTTTTAAGTCAATGGAAGGAGGATAGGCAGTTAAAGCAATAATTTCTTTGTTTTTGGATTTCTTTCTCAATGCCAACTCCCTTTCGGAAATTTCATGCAGTTGAACCCCTTTGGGCCAATTTGCTCCAGTTTCAATCCACCGATTTAGAATATCTTTAAATTCAGCACTAAGAGGGCCCTCTTTGGGTGGCATGATTTCATCATCATCCACCGGAAGATGAATTCTTTCAAGAAGGAGACTTTCATCCTTGTTTCCGGGCACAATTGCAGGTCCAGAATCTCCTCCCTCTTTTGCTAATGACAGGGTATCCAGGCGAAGACCGCCTTTCTGAGACTCAGCTCCATGACAACTTATACATGAGCGTTCTAAAATATTACGGACTTCTCGATGAAAGTCTGGAGACTGAATACCCGTTTTGACGGCTAGGTTTGCCTGCGGTGGAGAAGAGGTTGGCTGGGGTGGAGGCTGATCTCCCCAAAGAATGCTAAAAGAAAAAAGAAAAAGGACAGAAAATTTCATTGTTTGTTAGTTTGTCGCTTTTTGTGCAGCCAGTCGTAATTGCTCGAGTCGACTGAGGGGTTTCTCTTTTTTGGCAACAGTTTTAGGTGGTGGAGATTTTGAAACAGGTGGTGCTGTTTTCGGTTTTGGAGGGGGATTGTCTAGTCTGATTTGTCCACCGTTACCAACCGTGTGAGTTATTAGATTTCCAGAAAACGGAACCCGGACGAAGCAAAACAAATTCTTGGTAAGAGCAGCTCGAGCTTTTTCCTCAGTAGATATAGGGAAACGAATTTGGGAAGTATTAGAGTCGAATTCAACTTGTTCAGTGGATGAAAAGGGAGGCAATCCTTTCAACTCCGCCTTTGCAAATCCTTCAAATGGTCTGCTTATGTCAAGGTCACATACCATATCACCCTTTTCTCCCCGTTGAATTGCGGCCATATTGATCTTCATGGTCAAGTAGGGTTCTTCCACTTTCAATTTTACGAATTTGGAAGCTGCCAACATGAAGCCGCCACCCTCAGCAGCCGCTTCACCTTGCACCCCAATTTCCCATTCACCAATAGCTGTTCCACCATTGGCAGTGAGGGGATAATATCCGATATTGTCTTTGGCCAAGATCTTTATGTTGGAACGGGCACCGATTCCAGGAGGTTTTGCGAGTATTTTAACGACAACATCCTTGGTGAAATTGGTATCACGAACTACTTCTACCTTGAGATTGAGAGATCCACCCCGGACGATGGGTGTCTGGGGATTGTGAAGTTTAATACGAAAGGGGACTGGTTCAACCACCGCAACGGGCAAAACATTATAAGTGCTCTCGTAGTAGGTGAGGTTATTTGGCGGTCCGTAAACAAGGTCGACTTTATGTTTATACTTTCCGGTTATGGTAGTATTATTTTCCTTCTGATGATTGAGTTCAAAAGTGGCTAGGGATTCATCGAGGGGTGCATCGGCTGAGGCTGAAAATAGAATGGGAACGGAGTTGAAACTGGAGGGGGCATGTGGGGCGGAAACGGTTACGCCTTTGGGTAGGTTTTTGGCAATAAAATTTAAATCACCGGTAAAATTTCTTCGGGTAATAGTAAAGGTAGTTGCAGCCATGTTGCCTCGTGGAACCGGAATCATTTGTCGAGTTTGGGAGTCACGGTTGCTGAACATGGGAATGGAGGCTGTGATTTCAGGTTCTAGTTTTTCCGTTTCGATTCGATAGGCGTGGAGAGGACTGCCTCTACTTAGATGGTCGGTTATTCTAAGTATGTACTCTCCATCCTTTGGGAATGTCTGAGTGATTAAACTGTCCGGTCCGTTGTTTGCGTCGTCGTTGCCACGAATTGATTTTCCATCCCCGTGGTACAGGTTCAAAACTGGGTCCAATGGAGAGGCAACTGAACGGGCATGAGCTTTGATGTAGTACCTGTCTCCTTTTTTGGCTTGAAAACGAAAGCAATCAATATCTCCTTTTTCTTGAATTACCCCGTCGAAAGCAAGGGGAATGCTTTGATCTGTCTTGGTTGCTTCTTTAGAACTATTGTTGGGTTCAACTTCTCTAATCGACGGAAATTTTGATATACGAATTTTATTAGGACTCGGAGTAGTTAATCCATCTTCCTGGTGATGGTAGAGTAGGGTATCCGTTCCATTGTCGGGTAAGTGAATTATTTTTTTAAAGGTACCCTTGGGATCACCCAGGAAAGTAAACTCGGTTGGTTTTCCTGCCTCTCCACCAGATGGAGAAACAACAAGAGGGCGAGGAAATGAGCCAAGGTGCAGGCGGTATCGAAAAGAAGCATTCCCGCGATAGGAGGACTCTCTTACTTCAATGTAGTATTTTCCGGTTTTTGGTGCAAGAACACTGGTAGTCGAATCTTGTAGAAGAAGCTCTGTGTCATCCGAAGTTGCGATTTCGAAACGGTTTTCATCCAGAATTGCAACATAGGGATCGAAGAGCGGACCAGATAACCGAATGGCCTCTACTTCGGCACTGATTCTCTGTCCTTTGGTTGCATTAATTTCAAAAAAATCTACATCTTCATTAAGTGAAACTCCATTCACTGTGGAATTCATAGGTACCAACTGAGCTTCTTCAAAAGATGAATTGGGTTCTTTTTCATCTACATTTGGATAGGGCCCGACCCAAAAAGTTATTAATTTACTAATTCCGTTTAGTGTGCGAACACGTAATTCATTCTGTCCCAAGGAAGCTTCTTTAGAAATTTTAATGACGGCTTTGATCTCTTTCTCATTTTGAGAAGAGAATTCTTCCACTGAAATTCCAGGGTTGTAAAAGAAAATACTTTGAGGGTTGTTGAGTCTTTTCCCCTTGATAACAACTTCCTGATCACTTCCTAGTTGTCCACCTCTTGGAAGCAAAGAATCCACTACAGGTTCAACCCCAAATACAAATGAACAAGAAAATATCAGAAAAAGAAGTGAACTTTTCAAAGTACTAAGTTAAAAAAGTAAGAGCTCACGAATTTTACTTCGTTTGCGGTTTTTGAAAGCAGAAGTAATTTTAGGCACAAAGTGCTTCGATTACCTTGCCCCCATCTACGATTTCCATCGGACGATCACCGGGAGCCATCAGTTCTTTGTCTGCGACAATTCCGATGCGGTCATAAACCGTGGTGGCCAAATCCTCGACTGATAAGGGGTTTTCTTCAGGTGCAGTAGCAAAGGCATCTGAAGATCCATAAACTTGACCTCTGGTTATCCCCCCGCCAGCTAAGGCAACACTGAAAACGCGAGGATAATGGTCACGACCGCTATCCTTGTTGATTTTAGGGGTACGCCCAAATTCGGATGACATCATAACCAGAGTGCTGTCCAACATTCCCCTTTCATCAAGATCTGAAATCAGGCTCGCAAAAGCTTTATCTAGCTCAGGACCTTGTTTGTTGAATCCCGCTTCAATGTTTTGGTGCATGTCCCATCCTCCATATGTGAGAGAGACAAACCTTACACCAGATTCAACTAGTCTTCGGGCCAGAAGCATACGTTGACCGGCTTGATTCTTACCGTAGCGTTCTTTGACCTTCTCCGGTTCTTTTGACATATCGAAGGCTGCTCGGGCCTCCTTTGAGTTAATCAATGAATAAGCATCGCTGTAGAACTTATCCATGGCACCAAGGGCATCAGAGTCCTCGGTATTCCGGAAATGATCGTCAACAGTATCCAATAGCGAGCGCCTTTTGGAGAATCGATCACCTGTCATATCTTTGGGTAACGAAAGATCTCGGACCTTGAAATCTCCCTTTGCTGGGTCTGAGCCAAGTCCAAAAGGGCCATATGAGGAACTCAGATAACCACTACCTGCATACTCATTTGGAACATTCGGAACGCAAACATAAGGGGGCAAGTTTTTACGACTGCCAAATTCATGAGAGACAACCGAACCGAAGCTTGGGAACTTGATGGCAGGGCTTGGTTTGTAACCTGTAAACATATTATGAGTTCCTCTCTCATGAGCCGCTTCACCATGGGTCATTGATCTGCAAACAGTAATCTTGTCGGCAATTTTTGCGGATTCCTTGAAATGTTCGCTAAAATGCACACCAGGAATTTTAGTTTTGATACTGCCAAAAGGACCACGATACTCCAAAGGTGCATAAGGTTTAGGGTCCCATGACTCTTGGTGAGCCATTCCCCCAGGTAGATAAATATGGATAACGCTCTTAGCAGGACCCTCCACCGTTTTGTAGTATTTTTGTGCTCCATGAGCCTTAATGCGGAGGAAATCACCAAGTGTTAAACCAAGTCCACCAATCAAACCGACATGCATAAATTCGCGTCTGGAAAAATGAAGTGGAAAATCTGAGCAAGTAGAATTGTTCATAGGCAAAAATACAGTTTTGTTTCAGTTTACAGCTAATATATGTCGCTTCAAGTCGATTTTATCCCAAAAAAGTTTTTCAGAAATTTGCATTGCATTGCAATATTTATATTGAAAAAAAATAAAAAGTTTGCAATTTATTGCATTGCAATATTTAAGTACATCTCTTGGCCAAGGGAAAAACAGTAACGATTCGGGTTTCAGAAGAGACTTTCGACGAAGTCAAGCAAGTGTGCTCTGACTTGGGGGAAACCTACAACTTTAATCAATTCGTTAATCAGAGTTTATCTGCTATTTTAGATGTGATCCATCATGAGGGATCCGAAATTCCAGTCCCAAAATTCGCAATGATGGCTCGTCTTATGAGAGAGTTTGAAGAAAAGAATTTTTCGGCTTCTGCCCAAAAGGAATGAAATCGAATCAGCAAAATTCGCCGCTATTTCCTCTCTGGATAATTGGAAAGAACTTATTTTTTCCAGTTTTTCTATTCTTTTTCTTTCTTTTCTTCCTTTTGTCGAAAGATGAACTGATTGAGAAATTTCTTGGCAATGCCTCGAGTTTGGTGGAAATCGGCTTTTCTTACGGTTCTCAGATTGGAATGTGGCTCTCGGGTGCATTCTTATTTCAAAGGGTGATCACAGTTTTCTTCTGGGATGGTCTGATTGCTGGAATATCTGGAAGACCCGTTCCCCGTTTACCAAAAGATGTTACTGCAATGTTGCTTTTCTGCATTTCGATTATGGGTGTTCTGGCAACGGTTTTTGAACAGTCAGTTACGGGAATTTGGGCAACTTCGGGTGTTTTCGGAATTGTAGTAGGGATTGCGTTGAGAAATGTCATCCTTGATGTGTTTATCGGGCTTTCGATGCATGTAGAGCAACCTTTTCGAATAGGTGACTGGGTAATGGTACACCAAAATCGCAGAGAAACCCATATAATCGGCCAGGTGATCGAAATTAACTGGCGAACAACTCGACTGAAGACGACTGAGAAAAATATGATCGTGGTACCAAACAGCAGAATGGGGGAAACCATACTGACGAACTACATGAAGCCGAAACCTCATTTCCGGGTGGATTTGGAATATGTTTTGGATTATTCGGTTCCCCCAAATCGTGCGATTCGAATCCTAACCGCCGCGATTCATTCATTGGTTGACGATGAAAAATTCTTATCTAAACCAGAACCAGAAATTCGTCTGCATAAGTCCTTCAGTCACGGTCAAGGCTATGAAGTCAGATATTTTATTCTTCCGGTAAATATATCCCCAAATGAATCCAAGCATATGGCAGGGAAAGCGATTTTGGAGCATTTGATCAAAGGAGGATTAACACCATCAGTATCCAAGGAAAAGATATTTTTAGATAAAGAAATGGATTATGCCCAGAAAGCGGTTTCAGAGGAGATGAAACCATCTTTTGTTCCGAGTGACTACGATCTTTTCTCTATGTTGAGCGAGAATGAGATTTTGAATTTAAGAAAAAAGGAGAAGAAAGTGGAACTCTTAGCTGGAGAAGAACTTTATGCGGAAGGCGTAGAAGAGGATGTTTTATATATAGTTGCAGAAGGTTTGCTCCAATCTTTTCACTCATTGCAGGGTACAGATGAAACTTTGAGGATAGATCAGTTGCCTCCCGGATCTCAACTGGGCGAAGACTGTGTTATGGGAAGACAACTCCGCTCCTCCTCTGTGAAAGCTGTCTCGGATGCAATTCTTTTCGCTTATCCTGGTGAGGCAGTACGCTCGATTGCCAAAGGGAATGGAAAGTTCTTATCTTTTCTAAATCAAAAACTAACCCTGCGAAAAGGCAGGATTAGCAGAAGTAAATGGGAGTCAGATGCTAGAAAAAAGGCACCCAAGAAAAGTAAGTCTTCGGTAAAACAAACTCTACAAACTTTCTTTTCGGATTTATTTCCGGATTCCAACTCTCCAAAAACCGAGCCATCATGAAGTTTCTGACTGCCACATTCCTTTTTCTTTTAACCCAAGGATTTATTTTCTCCGGCAAAATTTTTGGTCAGATGGAGGGCAAACCTGAAATTGAAATGATTTCGGATCGACTTCGTTTGAGTTATGTGGATCCAAGTCGGTGCATCGAATTACTGAAGTTATACGGTGTTCGGGTTGCTACCGGAGCAAGCCCAATCGATCGATCGCAATTACCTGTAGTGGTAGCATTGCCAGAGACTAAATTTCACGAAACTGTTCCGGATCATGAAAAGACATTTCCCCACACTGAAACCGACCCGATCAATGAATTACTTTTATTTTACGATTCAGCGGATCCTGTTTCAGCTGGAGAAATCAGAAAAATCGTAGATTTGTACATAGATCTCCCGGCAAGAAAAATTATGATTGAGGCGATGGTATTGGAAATCTCATCCCAGTCACTGGATGAACTTGGGGTGGAGTGGGATTTCAATGCCGGAAAGGAAAGCATATCCAGCGGAAATTTCGTTAATCAAAAACTGGATGGTTCAAATGACAGCTTGGTCATAGGGAAAATTAAATATCCAGCTGCTGGAACCGCTCAGTTCGATGCTACTTTAACAAATGTATTTCGGGAATTTAATCTAAGACTCCAGGCACTTGTGGAGGAGGGTTCGGCTCAAATTCTATCCCGGCCAAGTGTTTTAACCCTGGATAATCGAATGGCTTACATTAATGTCTCCGAAAAGATCCCAATTGCTAATACCAAATTTGTAAAGGACTATGTAAGTGCAGTTGATTTTAGGGACGTTACTGCAGGAATCGAACTTGCAGTAAGACCGAGAATTAGCAGAAGCGGAGACGAGGTATCTCTTCAAATTAATGCCTCGGTATCTGCTCGTGTACCGGGAAAAGATGCAAATGTCTTGGGCAAGGATGATGTAGTTCTGGCAACCGCTCCAACATTGTCAATTCGAGAGGTGAAAACTTATGCCCGAATTGCCAATGAGACTCCCTTCATTGTCGGTGGTTTAATTGCCAAAGATTCAGAGGAAAATCTACAGAAGGTTCCACTTTTAGGAGACCTTCCATTGTTAGGTAAACTTTTTCAGTCGAAAACGGAGACAGGGCAAAAGAGAGAGGTCATTATTGTTATTACCCCGTCGGTTTTGCCTGAGGATACAGCGGTACATGCCGGCATGCCAAAAGACGAGGACGCCTTTGACCGTTTTGGTCATAGACTGTTTAGGGAAGCCTATCGCATTCGATCCGAGGATACATTTGACTTGAGATACTTGACGGAAAATCAGTCTTTGCAAAAACTACAAAAAGTTGCGGATCAAATTGTGCAGGATCACACAAATTATCGAAAGATTTATCCGTACAGAAATTTTGCAATGGGTTCAGTACCAGGAGAAGATGCTTTAGTTCGCCGACAAATTTATGAAGTACTAAAGAGGCAAAGTGCCGCTGAAGTCCTTGATTCTGAGAAATTGATTTTCTTTCAGAATGATCAAGCGGTTGGTTCAGGCTTTAAAGTCCAATTTTTGGCAAGTTATTTGGAGAACCAAGCTCCTTTTGTTTTAACTGAAGAAGGCAATGGTAAGGCAATTGGTTTGTGCTTTAGACTTACCCGCAATTCAAATGAAGCTAACGAATTGCTGAGAGAACCAGTTCCGGAGATTATGATTGTGGACTGTCCAGATGAAGAGACATGGAGAAAGCTATTGCTTCAATCAAATGCCCGTAAAAACGGAGAAACCGAAAAACAAGTAATTTTTCTTCGTAATAAAAGTGATTTGGAGCGATTGAAAACCGCCATTTTAATGAAAAAAATCATTTCATTAAATGCTGCAGATCATATTCTGAAATTAAGAAATTTTACCCGCGGAAGATTACTCAGGATGCCAACTATCAGGGAAGAGGATGTCGAACTGATTGATGCAGATGTTGCAACTTGTTTCTATCATTCAGAACTCTACTACTCTGCACTTAGGGAATCTCTCCAAAAAGATTTCATTGCCTTTCGCAAAGCTTTATCTGGGTCGGACTACGAACAACTGTTACAATAGTTTGATTTTTAATTGGCTCCGATCGGTGATGGATTAGTTCTTACCTGACAGGATTCTGAGCTAAACAAAATTAGATGGAACAAGCTTTTCAATTTACAGGCTATGTAACATGGGCAAATTCTATCTTAGTGAACTACTATTTATTAAAAATGAAATCAATTATTCCCGTTCTATTTCTATTCCTTTTCCATTTTATTTCCCTTGGAAAAAACCCTCCCAATATCCTCTGGATTGTAGGGGAAAACCTCAAACTTGATCTTGGTTGTTATGGAGCCAAAAATGTAAAAACTCCAAACTTAGACCAACTTGCGAGGGAGGGGGAAATGTACACCAAGGTGTTTTCGACTTCGCCAGTCTGTGCACCGAGTCGTAGTGCCTTTTTTGTGGGTATGTATCAGACCACTACGGACACTCATAACATGAGGTCACACCGTGAAGATGATTATCGTTTACCGGAGGGTGTGCGTCCGATCACACACCGATTGAAAGATGTTGGATATTATACTGCCAATCTAAAAACTATGAATGGAGAAGAGATTGGTTCAGGAAAACTCGATCTAAATTTTGTCAACGAAGGCAAACTTTATGAAGGAAGTAAATGGGAGGAGCTTAAGAAAAATCAGCCTTTTTTTGCCCAGATGAACACTTTGGAATGCGAATATGATATCTATGACCGCAATACTTGGCGGCAACCGCGGGTTGAATGGAAAGGAGAAAGGAATCACGAAAAAATAGCTACATCAGAAAATGTCTCACCACCTCCTTATTACCCAGATCACCCTATCGTCCGTGAAGAATGGGCACGCTACTTAAATTCTGTATCGGGAATGGATAAAACCATAGGCAGGGTATTACGCCAACTGAAGAAGGATGGTTTGGCAGAAAATACCATTGTCATGTTTTTTGGAGATAATGGCAGGATTGAACCGCGCGGAATTCATTGGTGTTATGATAGTGGTCTGCATGTTCCAATGATTATAAGATGGCCAAAATCCTATCCCGCACCCTCAAATTACAGACCAGGGTCGGTAAAGGAAGAGGTGGTCAGTTTGATTGATCTTACTCCAACAACCCTTGGATTTGCTGGAATAGAGAAACCCTATGGAATGCATGGTCGTGTTTTTCTTGGTAATCAGGTCGGTCCTAAAAGAACTTATGCTTTTTCCGCCCGCGACCGTGTGGATGAGACGGTTAACCGAGTGCGTAGTGTTCGTGGTGAAAAATATCATTACATTCGAAATTATTATCCCGATCGTCACTTTACCTCCCTCAATCGATACAAGGAGAAATGTTTCCCAATCAAGCCACTTATGCGTCAATTAATGGCTGATGGTAAACTGACCGGTCCACCTGCCGACTTAATGTCACCCACGGTTGCTCCAGAACAGCTCTTTGACACGGAGTCCGACCCTCACGAGATCAGGAACCTAGCCAGCTCCAAAAAACCTGAGCACCGCAAGGCATTGCTTGCTATGCGCACCGCTTTGGATACATGGATTGTGGAGACCCAGGATCGCGGGGAATTTCCAGAACCCGAGGAGATCGTAGCTCCGTTTGACAAGGAAATGCATGATTGGTTTGGTACTCCAGATTGGTACAAAAAATAAAAATTTAGCCGTTCTGGTGGGTGTAGCACAGAACAAAGATAGACTAAATGGTGACTTTAATCCGTGTGGTATTATTTATAATACTAGGAGGTTTCAGGCATGAATGTCGGCATGACAACCCCCTTGGGTGGTTGATATTCACCCTTGCACTGAGAAAAATGAATCTCGCAATTTCGGGCACCCCATGAATATGCGGTTTGTACTGCCTTTTGTGATTTCACTGGGAGAAGGAAAAGCGGGCATTTTCCTCTAAAGCTGTCGAGTAAGTGCCTGAGTAAAATCAGTGCAACCTCTTCATTTTCGGAGACTCCCGGACCAATAATTCGGCTTGCAGGATGATCCACAGATGCAAGAAATCCAACTAATTTACCCTTACTATCTCTGCACACCATAGTCCTCCAGATTTCTCGCTTATTTTCGATGAAATATTGAAAGTCTTTTCCACGGTCGATTCCACAGAGTTTTTTTTCCAAAACTACCATGTCTTCAACATCCTTCAACTTGGCACTGCTTATTTGGTATTCGTCTGGTATTTCAAGAGCTAATCCTTCCTTTGGAATTTCCAAATACATGTCCTGGAAAGCCTGAATTGGAGAGAAACCCTGCCGGGTGTAAAGAGAGAAAGAGTCAAGATTCTGTGCACTCGAAACCAAGCGCACGGGCAAGGATTGATCATCGGCTATCTGAATAATTTTTGTAAGCAGGCTACGGGCAATTCCCTGTCCGAAAAAATCTGGGGAGACATTCATGATCCCTAGGGACAAATGAGACTTACGGGGGTGGTAAAAGCAGGAACCTGCAATTTTCGCTGTCTCTTTACATTCTGCTATCAGACAGCAGCCTGGGTCGAGGTCTTCATAGACTTGACAGAATAATAGGGTATCAGATGGTGGACCCTTGAAAATTAAATCCTTCCCATTGGTCTGATACCAGAAATTTGTAGATTTGTGGATGAGTTCTGCCACCTCCTGCCACTCCCCGGCAAGCATCGGACGAAAAAGAAAGTTTTCTTCTTTGTTCACTGAATTTTCTGCAAGAATGCGTTACAGGAAAATCCAATGAACATGGCCATATCTTGATCTCCCGGTAGTACAATGACTGGAGAGAGATCAGGTGGACGCACTGCATAGGCTCTCTTGAGGCAGGCTTCCATTGAAGCTTTCGCACCTTTTGCTTTTTTCCCGAGTAGTTCAATGGTTCGGGCGGCATGGGTAACCACGATTAAGTTTTCATGCTCAAGCTCTTCGATCAGCACGGTAATACCTGCTTCAGGAATGCCATTTCGGATCAGGGCATTTGCAGCCTCAATTCGTACTGAGGGAGAGCGGTCTTTTAAAGCTATTTCAAGAGCGAAAAGGGAATCTTCAGACAAAGGTTTTTCCAATGCTCCCAGTCCGATTGTCGACCAATATCGAATTACCTGATTTTTGGATTTCAAATTATCAATGAATTCTGACTCTTTAGCTCGTCCAACCAAATCTGCGGCATGGATGATTTTATTCCATTCGACATTACCGGATTTTCCGACTTCCCATCCGCTGGACCCATCACTCATTTTCCATGCCTCATATTCAGGGATGAAACCCCAGTCACGAATCGCCAACGCATTTCTCAAGTGTTCATTGTGCATTTTTTCAAGAATTTTTTGATGTTTCGATGAGCTAGCTAAATTTGTCAGATTGAGGGGATCTTTTTCCGTATCATATAGCTCCTCTATCGGTCGTCTAGGCCCAGCAAAATGGGATTGAGCGGGAGTCATCTTTTTTGATTTTGCAAGTCTGTAGAATTCATGCCTGATTTCCCCAATATCCGGCCAAGCAGTTGGTTGGTTATAGCTGAGATGTGGCATGTAATTTCGAATATATAAATATTTTTTATCCCTAACGGATCGGGCAAAATCCCGAACCTCATCCACTCGGTCACGGTGGCCATAGACATAAGTTCTCTTTTCTGTAGGACCGGTCCCAAGGAATGCCTTTCCTTGCATATATGATGGAACCTGAGTGCCTGTAAGATTAAGGATTGTGGGTCCAAAATCTACAAATGTTACCAATTCCTTACTCGTTTGACCTGGTTTCCTCTCTGCTAAATGTTGCCATTTTTTAGGAAAGCGGACGAGAAGGGGAACATGCATCCCGCTGTCTAGAAGAGCACGCTTATGACGAGGCATACCTGATCCATGATCCGAAAAGAAGAAAACGATGGTATTTTCTTCCAAGCCATCTTTTTTCAACTGATCGAGAATATTACCGACTTCCTTGTCCATTGCAGTCACGCAGTCATGAAAGCGTGCCACGGTTTTACGGACGATAGGTGTGTCTGGGTAGTAGGGTGGTAAGGAGATTCTTTTAGGATGGTGAATTTCATTCTTCTGTAATTTTGACTGCACCTCAGTTATAAATTTTTCTTCCGTCCAGACCATCGAGCGACTTTGGTGCGAGGTCATAAGATTGAATATAGAAAAGAATGGTTTTTTTACTTCCGATCGATTTCTCCAATGAGCAGATGAGGAACTGTCATTCCATGAACTATCAATGATTTGCTGATAATTTCCTGAATTATAATCGGTTTTTACATTGTTTGTAGTGTAGTACCCCCTCTGCCTTAGGAGGGTTGGAAATCCCTTGAAATTATTGGGTAAAGGAAATCCGGACCTCATGTGTTGGGTTCCCATACTGGGTGGAAGACAACCTTGGATTAAGCACGACCTCGAAGGGGAACAAACGGGGGCAGAGGCAAAAGCATGAGTGTAACGAACACTCTCGTTGGCAAATTGATCGATGTTGGGTGTTATAGCATCCGAATCTCCATAACAGCCAAGTGAGGAACTCATATCCTCTGCGGTGATCCAAAGGATATTTGGCTTTTGTAATGCAAGTAGGGGAGAAAGAGGGAATGAGAAGAAAAGTAAGGCAAGTTTTAGAATTTTTAGCATGAATCTATCCAGATACATTAAATTTTTAAGTGCATCCAGTGAATTCATGCTGACTTTTAGGAATTCAAATTTTTTCGGATCCAAACGAATCGTCGATCCTCCAAATTAAAAGTATAAAAGAAGACTTAGTGTAACAAATAAGTGACAAAAATTAATAAAAACAAATAATGGCATGAAAGTTGTATTAAAAATTACTTAAAAAATAGTTGCAGTTATAAAAAAAGGATAATAATGCAATAAACAATTATACTTTTAATCATCATTAATATGAATTTACAGTTGGATTCTAAAGCATCGGAAGACTTCATCTTTAATAGTTCTCCCACCCTTGTACTTCTTCCCAAGTTGGAAGTACTTATTAATAAGGAAGAACCGACTCTCCAGGATATTTTAAAAGTTTGTTCGCACGATTCGGAACTACTTGAGAAATTAACTCGGCGTTCTGGTTTTGGCGGCAATCATGAAGATTTTGCCAGAGATATTTTATTCAAAAAGGGTCTTGGGTTCTTAAAAAGCTTGGCGATTCGTACAATGAACCAAGAAATCTTTGAATTGCCTCTTGGTTTAAATAATCTTTCAACGAATCAAATTAAAAGGAGATCGATTATTCTTGCTCGCTTTTTGAAACATTTTGCAAACGATTTGAGAAATGATCCTGATGAATTGTATTTGTCAGGATTATTATACAATTTTCCCTATGTCGTTTTTGAACATTTGGTTAAGGATGAAAAATTTCCTGAAGATTCCTTCGAAAATGTCGAGTCTGATGTTGTGACATTAACTTGTGATGCCCTTTCAAAAATAGGATTTAACAAATTTGTAATTACCATGATCGGAGACTCTATAAAACCGATACAAATTACTGATAAAGTTTGCGAGCATGCGTTGCTTCGGATGGCAAATGATGTGTTGGAAAAGACGGAGTTGACCAATACATCAATCGGTAGAAGAACGAATGTAAGCAGAAATTTGTTAGAAATGACGGGTTACTCGGAAAAGATAATCTTAAATTCGTTAAGAGAAATTTCCAGAAATTACAAAGGTTCATCGGTTTCTTGGTCATAATATCACAAACCTGTTCAATCTTTTGTCGCTTCGCTCCAAACTCCAGATCAATTAGGTTCATACTAGCTCAATTTTGTCTTATCAAAACTGTATGGTGGCTTTCCTAATGTGACACCCAAGCATCTCTATTTTATCTGAAATCTTCTATCCTTTTCAAAAAATTGATTTCATTTCTAGTCTTAATTATCTCGAATTCTCTATTGCAAACTGGATGGTTTCCTACAAAAGAAATTCATGAAAAAGTGGAAGTTATTTCTCTTATTGTATTGCGGTCTGGTACTTTATGTCTCCAGCATGAGTCCGAATGATTTACCTGGAGATGGAGTAGCAGTTTCGGACAAAGCTTTGCATATGCTGGAATATGGCATAATGGGAATTTTAGCTTGGGGAGCATTTGGTAGAGGAGGAGTAGGGTTTCCTTGGGGTTTGTTGACCTATTGCGTGTGTTTTGGTATTGGGGATGAGTGTTTCCAAGATTGGTTGGATCACGCTCGAACTCCAGATGTTTGGGATGCCGCAGCCGATGCAGCAGGAGCTTTTATAGGTTTGTTGCTTTCGATGGTCTTCTGGAAGCGTTAGGATTTTATTCTGTTTCGCCTTGCCATAAAATGAATGGTGGAGAAAAAATAGAAGCATGAAATCAATCAAGCAAAACGAGTCGGATTCAGGTCAAACTTTTACCAGACGCAGTTTATTTAAAGGGCTCGGTGCCGGTGTTACATTGGGGGCATTCTCAAGTCCTGCTGTTTCTGGGCTTGGTGAAAATACTCAGAGCAGGGGAGTCAAGAGAGGAAGAATCAATCAATCAGTTGTGTCGTGGTGCTTTGCGAATCACTGGAGTGTGGATGAAACTTGTAGGCAGGCTAAAAGATTGGGTTGCAAAAGTGTAGAATTGCTTTCATCGAAACATTGGGAAAAGCTAAAAAAGTATGGACTTACCTGTGCCATTTCTGGAATCCCTGTTGAAGGAAAGCCCTTCATCAAAGGATTTAATAATCCTGATTATCACGATTGGTTGGTAAAAGCTACCAAGCAAGCCATTGAAGAATCATCCGAGTTTGGTTGTCCAAATGTCATTGCGTTTACCGGTTACGAAGAGAATTTCTCATTGGAAGATGGCGCGAAAAATTGCGTCAATGGTCTTAAGAAGTTGGCATCATTTGCGGAAAAGAAAGGCACTACCATTTGTCTTGAAATGTTGAATACTCGGGATGGATCGGATCCAAACAAAGGTCATCCTGGTTATCAAGGGAATCATATCGATTATTGTTTAGATATTGTAAAAAAGGTTGGGTCCCCAAGAGTGAAATTACTTTTCGATATTTATCATGTCCAAATCATGGATGGGGATGTAATACGAAGAATTCGGGAATGTGGAGATTTTATCGGGCATATTCACACTGCAGGAAACCCAGGGCGCGGTGAGTTGGATGATAAGCAGGAGATCAATTATCCGCCGATCATGCGGACACTTCTGGATATCGGCTACGATGCATTTGTCGGGCAGGAGTTTATCCCCACCCGTGATCCAGTGGAAGGCTTGGCAGAAGCGGTCGAACTGTGTGATGTTTAACGAGCTTTTCAGTTTTTCGAATTGAATCCAAAATCTCATCCCGTTGCTTGATGCTTGTGCGTGATGGGAAGCTGGTGCTTCGGTTCATTGATCTATTTTGTGGGATTGGGGGATTTCGTGTCGCACTTGCTAAACTCGGACATCATTGCGTTTTTTCATCGGATTTTGATGAAGACGCTCGAAGCATTTACGAAGAAAATTATGGGGAGATGCCAGCTGGAGATATAACCACAATTCCCACTTCCGAAGTGCCAATTCATGATGTATTGTGCGGAGGATTTCCCTGTCAACCTTTCAGTATATCGGGTAATCAAGCTGGCTTTGAGGATGCCCGAGGAACTTTATTACAGGAAATTCTCAGGATCGCCCGCGATCGACAGCCGAAAGTTCTTTTTTTAGAAAATGTTAAAAATTATCGGACTCATGAAAGTGGAAGGACTTTGAGTAAAACCATCCAACTTTTAGAGAGTGCAAATTATCAAGTTCATTTTGAAGTTCTGAACGCCTCCAGGTTCGGGATTGCCCAAAAAAGAGAGAGAATTTATTTCGTATGCTTTCGTAAGGATTTGGATATTTCGAATTTTCTTTTTCCTGTTCCAACAGATGAACCAATTTCTTTGAAAGAATACTTACTTCCCCAAGAAGATGAAAGGCTGGAGGAACTTTTTATCGAAAGAGAAGACATGAGGCTTTCCGACAATTTACCGATCAAAGGGGAAAATCGGCCAATTCGGATTGGAACGGTGGGGAAGGGGGGACAAGGCGAAAGAGTTTATAGTCCACTCGGCCATGCGATTACTCTTTCAGCCTTCGGTGGAGGCATCGGAGCCAAGACTGGAATGTACTTGATTAATGGTAAAGTACGTCGATTGCATCCAGAGGAATGTTCTAGACTTATGGGATTTCCGAGAACTTTCATTCAACATCCAAGGAAGAATGTCTGCTACAAGCTCTTTGGAAATTCGGTTGTAGTACCTTTGATCGAAAAGATTTTTCATTCGATTGAGAAGAGTCTATCCGCAAAATTTCCCAAAGCAGCCTAATTGGAAAAGGAGTTTGCTGTTATGCTACTACTGAAAAGATCGGCCAAAAACACTCTCGGTTGTCTTCTAGGATGTGCAATCGGTGACCTAGGAACAATATTTGCTTTTCAAATCTTTTACCAACCAGAAAGTATTCCAAGGGATTTATGGACCGTTGTATGGACTTCAGCGATGATTGCCGGAATTTGTACAAGTATACTCCTAGAAACGATTATTCTCTGGAAGCAAATGGGACCGATACAAGCCTTGCGGACCGCGGTTGGAATGAGTTTGATTTCAATGATCCTAATGGAACTGGCAATGAATCTGACTGATTTTGCCATAATGGGAGAACCTGCCATCACTTGGTCCGTATTACCTTTTACCCTTGGTGCTGGATTCTTGGCGGCATGGCCTTACAACTATTGGAAATTAAAAAAATATGGAAAGTGTTGTCACTAGATGTAAGTGATTTCTCCTGTTTTCTTTTCCTTGATCTTTGGATGGATTCCCTTCTAATCTACATAACATGAAGCTTTTGCATCGCGAAGACGTTTTGGAAGCCGGATATGATCTTCCTACAACTGGATTGTGTGCCAATATTGGGGCAACGGAAATGGAAGAGCTTCGATTTGGTGGTGAGTGGATTTTGGCTGAAGATGAAACATTAGTGTCTGATGGTCATGAACAACGTTATCTTTACATGGTTGTATCCGGTGAAGTGGCTATTACCAAGCTCAATGACCAAGGGAAAACCCAACAAATTGCAACTTTGGGTACAGGTGCTGCATTCGGCGAAATGGCTTTTCTTAGCGGCGGGGTTGCATCCGCTAATGTACAGTCTATTGGGGAGACTATTCTCTGGCGGTTGGATCATGAGAGGCTTTTAGGATTTATCGGTGAGCATGGAGTTGCCGGAGGACAGTTGTGTCTTAATGTGGCCAGTATTCTTTCCGGTCGCCTAGTCGATGGAAATAAAAAAGTCGTCGATATGGGGAAGGAATTGCAAGCTTCCCTTGCTCAATTACAGAAGGCGTCTTCAGCAGATGCAGGTAAAGATCAAGCTCTTCGACAAATGCAGGGCAAGGTTGCCAATATGCAAAATGCCTTCAAGGGAAGCGCAGTTAAAAAATCTTCCAATTTATTGACTATTGCAGCCTCTGTGATCGCAGTTATCAGTAGTTTGGGTATGGTTGGCTTGTTGGTTTCGATGGATGACACTTCTGCCCGTGAAGCAGTAACCTTAGCCAAAAAAGTTGAGAAGCTCGAAGCTAATGAAGAATTCTATCTCGGACTTAAGAAAAAACTCGAGGATGAAAATCAAGAACTGGTTCAAAAAGAAAAGTCTTTGATCAATGAAAAGGAAGAGCTTGCTCTAAATATTTCCCGTTCCATGGAGAGCATTCAGGATCTTAAAGACCAATTAAAGGACAAGGAAAGAGAACTTTCAGACGCCAAAGACGATATTGTTCGTGCCCAGAGAATTAGACCCGAGCCAATTGTAAACAAAGTCGTTCCAAAAGAACCGGTTGTTTCGCAATCATTGGTCGAGCAAGCTGTAGGATGGTCAAAGACCCACACTACTTTAGTCTTTCCAATGTCGATTCAAATAAAGGACAAACCAATCATCCTTCAGGATGCCAAACAGATGGTGAAAATTCCTGTTCCTGTGGGTAAGGTAGTGAGGGCAAAAGGTTACCATCCTCAATCTTCAGAGTTTCTAGTGGTCGCCCAAGAAAAAAGTGATAAGTTTTTGGCCACGATCCGTATGGAAAATTCCAATTTCGTTGATCTACTGCTCCCCAAATTCCAAAATCGTGCAGGAGTTCAAGATAGAGGACCAGTAAACCCACTGCTTATCGCTCCCAAAAGCTCGAATGTCGGGGCTTCTCCTTCAGTGGGTACGACTTCTGCTTCGTCTATCAACTCTACCCCAACAGCCACTCCCCTTAAGGCTTCCTTATCAACTTCTCCGGCAATTCTTAAGGGAAAACCGACTGGCCCGCAAAAATCCGAGGACATGCTGGGCTCCATGGACTCTCCGAAAGAGGCCAAGAAAGTCGATACTAGCGATCATGGGGCGAATTGCGTATGCAAGGATTGCCGTGCTAAAAAAGTTGGTAAGGGAAGCTTATTTCCAGACCTTTGAGTTTTTATTATCCTCCTATTAGAGCATGGAGGCCTGCACCCGCTAAAGCACTCCCTATTACGAGTAACCAATATGCTTTTTGATGATTCCATCGGATAAGTTTCTCCCAACCTGAGTACCAGTAAACCGAGACTTCTTCCCCATGGCGATATCTTTGAAGATCAGCTAGAAAGTCAGAGACTTTTTGATATCTTTTATTACGGTCTCTCTTTAAGGCTTTTAAGCACACAGCCTCCAAATCTCTAGGAATCAGTTTTTTAGGAACTCTTTCCCTTGGTAATGGACAAGGTTCATTCAGGAGCATTTTCTTAATCTCAATAATATCTTTACCTTGAGCAAAGGATTGCAGGGTGAGCATTTCGAAAAGAATGATACCAAGTGCAAAAACATCAGATCGTCCATCGATGTTTTCATCTCCCCTTGCAATTTCTGGAGACATATACATCGGAGTACCATAATGTCTGCCGACGGGTGTAAGTTGTAAGTCTTTTTTTTCTGAATTAGGTTGAAAATCTTTATCGATGATTGAACTTGCTCCAGAGACTTTCGCCAGGCCCCAATCGAGTACATATACTTCACCAAATTTCCCAATGATAATATTTGCTGGTTTTAAATCCCGATGAATAACCCCAATTTCATGGGCAAAGGCTATGGTTTGGCAAACTTGGATCAAAATATCGAGCAAGCGAGGCAGGGGGAATTTTTCAACGGTTTCAGGAACTTCCTGTGCAAGGTCATGAAGGATTTTTCTTAAATCTTGCCCATCTACTTTTTTCATCGTAAAAAAAAGTTGTCCTTCACGATCTCTTCCCAATTCATATACTGGAAGCGTGCCTGGATGTTGAATATTAGCAGTTACCCTTGCTTCTCGTAAAAATCTCTTGGTTTCGACTTCTGAATCTCTCAGGTCGGAGTGCAAAGTTTTGTAGGCTACCGTTCGGCTCAAATTTTGATCGGTAGTAAGAAAAAGTTTGGCAGTGCCTCCCTCTGCAAGAAGTTTTAAATCATCATACTTTAGGGAACCGCTTTTCCACGCAGTGGGGAGAAGATTATCGGTCTCCGATTGATTTAGGTGCGGTTGTTCTGCCTCGTACCTTATCATTCTTTGGAAAATACAACAAGATTACCAATAATTCAAGCAAGCACCCGAATCGATTTCGACTTATTCAATTTTCTGCCCAATGTGTGAGCGGTTTCTAGCTTCACTCAGAAGCACCTGTCTATGCCTTTCTCTTAAGCTTTCCATTTTCTCATTGGTCAAATGATCACGACATTTTGGGCAAGAAACTCCCTCTTCGTATTTATCGGAGGACAAATCTTTCTCAGTTAAAGGCCACCGACATCCGAAGCACAGTCGACTGGTTCCGTCTTCCAGACCATGAACAACAGATACTCGATGATCGAAAACGAAACATTCTCCCTTCCATTGATTCTCTTCAGGCTTAATTTTTTCCAAATAATTCAGAATTCCCCCTTTTAGGTGATAAACTTCTTCAAAGCCTTGTTTTAGAAGATGAGCGGATGCCTTTTCGCATCTAATTCCCCCAGTGCAAAACATTGCAACCTTTTGATTCTTATTTGGTGATAGGGATTCCTTTACAAAATGATCCCATTCGCGAAAGGTTTTTGTTTTCGGGTTGATAGCACCTTTAAAAGTGCCCAATGCAACTTCGTAGTCATTACGGGTATCCACCACAGTGATATCTGGATCATTGATTATTTCATTCCATTTCTCCGGTTCGATATACTGCCCAACTCCCTCTTTGGGATTGATTGAATCATCGCCAAGTGTGACGATTTCATCCCGTAGAAAAATTTTTAAACGATAAAAAGTTTTTCTGGGGCTTTTTGATTTTCTTCCGTGCAAGTCGGAAAAAAGTTGGTTGGATCGAATGAAATTGAGAAATTCATTTATTTCATTGTCTGTGCCAGAGATAGTCGCATTGATTCCCTCTTTTGCCAGGATAATGGTTCCAAGAATCGATAATCGTTTTCCTTGTTCTAATAGCTTTGGTTTCCAGTCCTTAAATTCGGGGAAGGATATAAACTTATAGAAAGTGAGAATGGTTTGGTCCATCGACAATATTTTAACTCAAGTAAAATTCGTTAAATTAAAATGAGTTGGAAAGCTTGTCTGACGAATCACTCCGGTAAAGATTGGATTGCTTGGAGCCAAAAATGAGCCATTAGAGAGGCTCCATGGGGACTTGGGTGCACTCCGTCACCGGCCCAGTGCTTGGGTTCGGCATATTTGACCGCTTCATCAAACATCGATTGAAAGGGTACAAATAACGCTTTATTTTCAATGGCAAGTTTCTTTGCGATCGAGCGGTATTGGTCAAATTCTGGAAACCACTTGTCGTTCACTGCACCACACCTAAGAACAAAAGGTTCGCAAATCACCAATTTAATTTCAGGGAGACTTGTTTTAGTTCTTCTGATCAGTTTCCGGTAATCGTCTTCATAGGTTTTAACCGTACCGTCATATCTTCCGTTCAATCCATGCCAGATATCATTTACCCCAATGAGAATACTGAGAATATCTGGTTTTAAGTCTAAACAGTCTTTTTGCCAACGGGCATCCAATTGATGAACTTTATTCCCGGATATCCCACGGTTGTGAATGGTTAATTTAATTTCAGGGTTGGAAATCAGAAGTTGTGAAGCTGCCATCCATGCATATCCACGACCGAATGATTTCTGTTTGTTGGCAACTTGTCTTTTCTTATCTCTACCTGCATCAGTAATGGAATCACCTTGAAAAAGGATGGTCTTTCCATGGCTTAGAAGATTAGATTTTTTGCCATGCCCATGATGAGCAGCTTTTGCAAAAGGTATTGCAGTTGTTAATGTGCCAGCCAAGGCACTTCCTCCTAGAATCGAACGTCGGGTCATGGATTTTGGAAATTGCATGATTACTTTGCAAAGAAAATATCTATTCTCGGCAATGCTGAATTATCAAGACCGTTCTTTTCAACGCTTGTAAGCATCCGGTTGCTCCTTATTTAATCAAAGGATGAATCCTAGCGAAAAAATCTCTCAACTCGGAATCAAATTACCATCTCCACCTTCTGCTGCAGGTCTGTATAAGCCTGCACTCATCAACGGTGAATTGCTTTATTTCTCGGGACATTTACCGATAAAAGATGACGGGATTATGATTACTGGTAAAATTGGTGAAGAATTAACCATTGAAGAGGGTAGGGATGCTGCCAGATTGGTCGGACTAAATATTTTGGCCTCCGCAAAACAAGTATTGGGTTCATTGGATCGGGTCCGTTCAGTTGTAAAGTTATTAGGGATGGTCAATGCTACAGAAGATTTTATCCAACATCCTCAGATCATTAATGGTTGCAGCGAATTGTTCAGTGAAATTTGGGGTGATGACGCTGGGGTGGGGGTACGAAGTGCCTTTGGTGTTTCGGGACTACCTGCAGGGGTACCCGTGGAGATTGAGGGAATTTTAAAGATCGCTTAATTAGTGAAGAAAAAACTAAAGATTTTTGCAGGAACGATATTTGTTCTCGTCATGGTGTTGGTGATTTTTGCAGAAACACTTTTAACAAATTATGCAAAGTTTTTTGAAATTGATAATGCCAGCAAAGGTGCAGATGCCATTATTTGTCTTTCAGGTGGAAAACTAACTAGAATTCCCAAAACTGTAGAGCTTTGGAACCTGGGATATTCCGACAAAGTTTTTCTAACCGATGAAAAAAAAAGAAATTCCGAATTCAGATACTTGGAAATAAGCAATTTACAGTTCGCAAAAGAGGTTTCTAGAATAAAAAAAATTGATATACCTTGGGAAGTAATTCACAATCGAGATGGTGGAGCCACATCGACTTTTGACGAGGCGGTGGATGTTCTTTCTTTTGCCAAGCTTAGAAACTGGAAGAGAATCATTATCGTAACTGATTTTTTTCATACTCGACGAGCACTACATGCATTCGGAAAGGTTTTTGAAGAAAGCGGGATTAGCGTGCAGGTGGCAGGAGTCGGAAATGATATTTTTAATGCCCACAACTGGTGGAAGTCAGACAGTGGCATCCTGGCTTATTTCTCCGAGACGATAAAATTCCCAGTCTATCTATTCTGGAATGTTGAACCGAGTTTGGTTGAGAATCACTAGTTGGCTAAACCTTTTCCGGAACGATGTAGGGACTACGATAATTTCGAGTAAGAAGATCATTCGCCTCTTTATCTCCAATGATGGATTCGGATTTGGCATCAAACTTGAGGTTTCGACCAACAATGTATTCGGTTTCCTCGAGTTTGAGTCCATTTTCTTTTAGGTGGTCCTGCATTCTCTCGAAGTACTCGTATGCCTGCTTATTTTCTCCAAAAGCATTTTTTTCTTTGCTAAATGATGACTTTTCTCCAAGCCGGTAGGAAATATTGGCCAAGTGGCATAGACCACTAGAAACATGCCCCTCATATACATGGGCATCGAGATGATCTTCTTTTCGGCTTCTTACGGCCTCTATGAAATTCTCAAAAATATCAACTTTTCCTCTGCTTGCTAATGGATCTTTGATCCCTTTAATTCCGTGACTAGCAGTATTTTTCTGATTTTCATTTTTATTGAAATAAACCTGGTTGGAAACACCCATATTCGATTCGCCGGATAGCCCACGTACATCAAAGACGAGCAGAGATTCTCCATAATCAAAACTCGCCAGTTGGGTATTGGCTGTTTCACCCTGATCTTTATAGCCAAAGCGTCCACCAACACAGAAAATACTTTTTGGCCAAACCGCTCCTGGAATCATCCAGCGGGCAATGTCCATCTGGTGTACTCCCTGGTTTCCAATATCTCCGTTTCCATAATTCCAAAACCAGTGCCAGTTATAGTGCACTAGATTATCATGAAATGCTTCTTTTTGCGCGGGTCCAGTCCATACATCGAAGTCAAGTTCACTTGGTGGTTTTTTAGTATCCTTGAATCCGATGGAGTCCCGTCTCTTATGGCAGGTGCCCAATGCGACTTCCAATCGACCGTTCTTTCCGGATGCGATTTCATTTGCTAGGTCGGACCACTTGCTAAGTGAGCGGTTTTGAGTTCCATGCTGTACGATCCGTTTGTATTTTTTTGCCGCTTCAACCAGTTTTCGACCCTCAAATAAATTATGACTTAATGGTTTCTCTACATAGACATCTTTTCCAGCTTGGCAGGCCCAAATCGACATCAGACTGTGCCAGTGGTTTGGTGTGGCAATGGAGATGACATCCACATCCTTGTTATCCAATACTTTTCTGACATCCTGGATACATTCCGGAGAATTTTTAAATTTGTTGGATACAAATTTGCTTCTTCCTTCGAATAATCGAGAATCCGGATCAACTAAGTGAGAGATACAGACATTTTTTTGCCTGCCATGCCCTCCAATATGAGAAGATCCTCGACTCTTGATTCCGCAAACGGCCACATTGATTCTTTCGTTCGCTCCGAGAATGTTTCCAGAGGATTTCGTCCCACTAATTGCGAAACCAGCTAAAATAGAGGATTTCGCCAAGAATTTTCTTCGATTCTCAATCATAATATTTTGAGTGATTTATAGTTTTTCTAACGGATGATCATATCGGATGTGATCTAAATATCTGTAAAGACGATAGATTAAAAACAACAACAGGCTTAAAGGTGAAGATGCAGATGTAGTTAATGTCCACTTGCTTTACCTGCTCCCTTGGGTATCCGAATTTCTTCAACCATTTCTCGAATTTCATTAGGAGGTGCAGGAGTTAGGGCACTAACGGCAAATGCGACACAGAAATTTATGATCATTCCAATAAATCCGATTCCTTCCGGAGAGATTCCAAGCCAATAATCCTTACTGTTGGTCAGGAACTGGAAATAAATGATGTAACTCATTGTAAAGCCAATCCCACAAATCATTCCGGCAATTGCGCCCTGCTTATTCATCCGTTTGGAGAAAATCCCCATAATGAGGGTTGGAAAAAAGGAAGAAGCTGCCAAACCAAAAGCAAAGGCAACGGTTTTGGCTACAAAGCTAGAGGGTGGGTTGATCCCAAAATAAGCGGCAATGGCAATGGCCCCAAAGGAGGCAATTCGGGCATATTTAATTTCCTGCTTATCAGAGATTGCAGGATTGATGATTTTTTTCATCAAGTCATGGGAAATGGAAGTCGACAAAACCAAGAGCAAACCAGCTGCCGTTGAAAGAGCCGCGGCTACACAACCCGCCATAACCAGAGCGATTACCCATGGAGGCAGTCCGGCCATTTCAGGATTTGCCAAGACGATGATATCTTTGTCATAATAAACTTCGTTTTCGGATTCGTAGTTTATCTCGTTGGAAATCTTTCTAGGTCCATCTTTATCATCTGCGTTGTCGAGGTAAACCGGTTTGCCTGTAAATACTTCTCCTGCCCGGTATTGCATAATGCCATCCTGGTTTTTATCGACCCAAGCGATCATTCCTTGTGTTTCCCAATTCTTGAACCATTCTGGTGCTTTCTGGTATTTTTTCTGATTGATTTCCTCGACAAAATTCGTTCTGGCGAAAATACCGAGGGCTGGTGCGGTCAGATAAATTACGGCGATAAATGAAAGTGTCCAATAGGCTGATTTACGTACTGCACGGACATTTTTGACCGTAAAAAAACGCACAATTACATGCGGTAAACCTGCGGTTCCAATCATTAAAGCCGCGGTTATGCAAAACATATCCAATATATTGCTACTACTCGAGGTGTACTCCTTGAAACCTAAATCTGTGGAAATCTGATTGATTTTTTGAATCAGAGGTTGACCACCTTCTGCACCGTCTTTGATATAATTTCCGATCAGTCCGAACTGCGGTATTGCGTTACCAGTAATGATCAAAGAAATGAAAATGACCGGTATGGTGTAGGCAAAGACCATAACACAATATTGGGCAACTTGGGTGTAGGTAATACCTTTCATCCCACCTAGTCCCGCATAGAAGTAAACGATTCCTCCACCAATCAGCACTCCCATCCATATCTCAATCCCAAAAAGACGGGAAAAAACGATACCTACACCACGCATTTGACCCATTATGTAGGTCATGCATATAAAAATAGCACAAATTACTGCAACCAATCGGGCAGCATCCGAGTAGTATCGATCTCCGACGAAGTCAGGAACCGTTGCTTTTCCGAACTTTCGGAGATAGGGAACCATGAGAGTAGTAAGCAGAACAAACCCCCCCGTCCAACCCATTAGGAACTTGGAAGCTCCGTATCCCGCGGCAGCAATTCCACCAGCCATGGAAATAAAAGTAGCTGCGGACATCCAGTCTGCCGCAGTTGCCATCCCATTGGCAAAAGGAGATACACTACCGCCGGCCGTGTAATAGTCCTTTGTGGAAGCAGCACGGGACCAGATTGCAATCCCAATATAAATACTAAAAGAAATTCCGATAAAAATAAAATTCCAAGTAGTTTGATCCATTATTGGTCCTCTCCATATCCATGTTTTTCATCTAACCGGTTCATCAGAAAGGAATAGGCGATCAGTAGACCAACAAAAAACAGAATCGATCCCTGTTGAGCCATCCAAAAGCCAAGTGGAGCTCCCCCGAGATGAATTTCATCGAGCTTATCCTTGAAAAGGATTCCGCATCCGAAAGAAACGGAAAACCAAAGGAATAGGATTCCGAAAAGAATTTTAAGACTCTTATGCCAATAATTCCCTTGGGAAGAAATTTGATCATCAGTGGGCTGGTTCATAAAAAATAGCATGAATTGTACAGATCAATTTTGGCAAGCGAATATATTTTTTGAATCATTCAAAACTCACTTTCGTGGAATAAAATTTAGCTTAAGAATAGGCTTCGTGTGTCGATTTTATAGTTCTTGCCAAATATATTTTCATTCTCATCATTGGACTAGCCTTTCAAAATGTCGAATTTGCCTTACAAATTGTGGCTATTCTTGCCCCTTATATTTACTCAGTCCATATTTGGAGTGTATGTTGCACCAGAATCCCCTAATGAAGGTGCGGGGCAGGTTCAGATTACATTGCCCTCCGGGTTAGACCGAATTGAAATAATCGATGCTCCAAGAGATGAAAATGGCAATGTTGTTGGAACTTTTCTCGACACCATTGCCAATCAATCCACCTCGACAGGTAACACTTTTCATTTCACCGCTAATTCGAATGATTTCTATGGTAATGTTTACATTGATTGGAATGCAACCGATGCAACTGGAACAACTTCCCATACAAGAGCAAATAATGGTGATTATGTAACTTTTTATGTTCAGCCCACGGATGATTATCCCGTCTTAAAAACTGGTGTGACCAATGCTAATAATCCAAATCCATCGGCAAGCTACTCGGTTTCGGAGGGTAATTCATTTGTCGTTTTGGCAACTGCTACCGATGTTGATGGAGGTAATCCATCCATTATTGTTTCTGGAGGAGCGGATCAGGCATATTTTACATTTTCTTCAGGGCAATTGAATTTTAATTCTGCACCAGATTATGAATTTCCTCAAGATAATGGAGGCGACAACATCTACAATGTTGAATTAACCGCACAAGATCCCACTAACAGTCCTGCCTATGATGTGGTACAAGCTATTCAAGTTACGGTTACTGATTCAAACGACGCCCCGGTAATTAATAACGGAAATGTTGATCTGGTTTTTACTATTGATGAGGAAGAAGATTCGATAACTTGGGAAGATGCGATTGGGAGTTCATTTGCTCTTTCCGTTACTGATGTCGATAGTACAAGCTTTACTTGGGTTCCCTCTTCGCAGCCGAAAAATGGTACTTTGACCCTCTCACCCAGCAATAACACTTGTACCGTTGACTATGAGCCAAATATAGATTTTTGGGGGACAGATATTGGAAGTTCTCCTGTGGCAGGGACTAATGGTGTGGCAGATAAATTTGTGGTTCGAGTATCTGATGGGAGCTCAACCGACGAGATTACCTTTCGCGTGAAAGTCGAGCCTATCAATGACGATGCCCCTGTTATCACAACTGCTTCGTCTATTAATCATGCTGAAAATGATACTTCTGCGATAACACTTTCCGCAACTGACCCCGATGAATCCCCATCGCTTTCATGGTCGATAATTAGCGGAGACGATATGAACAAGTTCAATTTATCCACCGGTGGAAACCTGACCTTCGTCTCCCAGCAGTACAACGATTTTGAAGCTAATAATTCTTACAATTCGAATAATGAATTTACTTTTACTGCTGAAGTAACCGATCAAAATGGGCAATCGGACTCCACAGTTTTCACCATAATTGTGGTGGATGAAAATGAAGCACCGGTAATCCAACAACCAAATCCGCTTGTGGTGACCATGTTTGAAGATAACTCAAGCTCTTTCAACCCCTATTTGAATGCGGTAGACCCAGACATCTACAGTGCCAATATTGCTTGGAATACTTTAAACTGGAGTTTGGTTAGCTCTCCCTCCAACGGGCAGGCTGAGATATCAGGAAGTGGAACTACCCCTACTACTTTCACATACACTCCAAATGCAAATTATAATGGTACGGATAGTTTTTCGGTTCGAGTAGCGGATAGTCAATTCGAAGATAACATAACCATTGAGTTGACAATTCAGGAATCCGATGATTTGCCGGTATTTTCCTCGAGTTTATACGATGGGAATTCCAGTGTCGTTTTGCAAAGATCGGAAAATTCAACTGGTGAAATCTTTCAAGTTTTAGCCTCCGACCCTGACGGTGGAACAATAACTTATCGAATTAATCACGGTGTCGATCAAAGCAGGTTTGATATAAACGCAAGCACAGGCTGGGTATCTTTTGCAACTGGTTTTAGTCCTGATTTTGAAAATCCCGTGGATGTCAATTCATTGAATACTTATGAAGTCACGATTGCAGCCGATGATGAAAACGGTACTTCTTACCAATCTTTTACTATACAAGTAACCGACGAATATGAAGCTGCTTACTTCGTGAGTGATAATAACTTTTCGGCTCCAGAAAATCAACTTCTTGTAGGGACGGTGTCAGTCAACGATATTGATGCAAATGACATTCATTCCTTTAGTATTTACCCTCAATCGGATGATGGAGGGAAATTCCAGATCGATCAAGGTACGGGTGAACTTCGTTTTATTTCCTCTCCTGATTTCGAGAATAATGGATCAATTTCGGGCAACAATGAATACATTCTTATGGTTCGTGCTACTGATTTGGGTGGAGTTACTGCTGATCAGAACATCACCGTTTTTGTTTTGGATGACAACGATCAACCAAACCTTTCAGGAGGTAATTTAAATCCCAGTTCGATTTCGATTCCAGAAGATACGATTGTTGGTTCGGTTTTCATTGATCTTAATGTATCCGATCAAGATGCATCTCATACTCATATCTGGTCACTATCAGGAGATGATGCTTCCTATTTCGAAATTGACCCTTCAACTGGAGAATTAGCACTCAGGGTTCCACTTGATTACGAGAACCGTTTGGATACCAATACGGATAACACCTATGATTTGACTCTTACTGCAACAGATAGTCATTCATCATCCATGACCTCTGAACCCTTTGTTTTTCAGGTGACAATTGGCGATGTTAATGAACCACCTTTTCTAATCGGAGACTATGACCTTTCAATTTCAATGCAGGAAGACAATGCAAGTTCTTTCGTTTCTCCCTCTTGGCAAGCTATTGATCCGGAAACTAATAGTAGTCTTGGAATAAGTTGGTCCCTGATGAATAACTCAGGTGTGAAGGTAACCGAGATTAACACAAATGAAACTAATTCCACAGTTCGTATCAATTCAGTCGACGGAACTTTAACATTTCTCCCCACATCCAATACAAATCGTTATGTTCAGCAATCAGATTCTTTCCAAGTTTACTACGAAGATTCAGGAGGTTTGGATGATTATGTGACAGTTCAAGTAAGCATTGAACCGGTAAATGATTTGCCTGAAATAAATGGTACATTTTTAAACACAATTAATCATCCCGAGGGTACCATTTTAGTCTCTGATTACAATGCCAGTGATTACAACGACTTTGATTCCAACTTCTTTGATATTCATTACACGGAAGAGCAATACCTTACATGGGAAGTTGATGGACCCGAAGAAGGGTTGTTTACTATTAGCCAACAAGGTGCACTTCGTTTTATTAGTTCACCGGTTTTCGATGGAGCAAATTCGCTGAATAATCGCTACGATATTATCATCAAGGTATCTGACGAATTTGGAGGAGTTTCTTCATATCCACTGGCTATAAATGTTACAAACTCGCAAGAACCTCCTGCGTTACTTACCACACTATCTACGGTTGAGATTTCAGAAGATGAAAGTCCAATAAGTTGGGAATCTGAATGGGCTGGTGTGGATGTACAAGATCCCGATGGTGGAACCTTAACATGGTCCATCTTGCAAAACGGAATTTATGGTGTTGCGGAGGTTGAAGTGAATACTGGAGAGATAGATTATATTCCAGATCCAAACCAATTTGGTGACGATAATTTTACTGTTAATGTAAATGACGGTGACTTCGACATGAATTTTACGGTCTATGTCCGTATAAATCAGGTAAATGACCCACCACAGATCACAGATGCAGACCCAAGTGGCTTCATTGGGCAGGAAGTCATTTGGCCGGAAAATTCTCCTGCCAGTGATATTATTAAATCTTTTTCCGCTAGCGATTCTCTAGATAATCAGTCTTCTGATTACAGTAGTTCTAATTTTACTTGGAGTCTGACAGGCGATGACTCAAACCAGTTTCAATTGGATATAAATGGAAACTTAACATTTAGGCGATCAATGGATTATGAAAACCCAACAGATCTGAATTCAGATAACCTTTATGAAATAATTATTCGAGCAACGGATAACAGCGTGGATTACACCGAATATCCTTTATTGATAAGAGTATCCAATCAAAATGATCCGCCAGTCTTTACGAGTCTTGAAGGGGCATCGGAATCGTCTTTAAGTTTAAATGAAAATGAATCCTTTGTTTACAATGCTGTGGCTATTCCAGTTGACGAGAACGCAGCTGAAATCAACTACTTTAAGGGGGGTGGCATTGATGATGACCTGTTTACGGTTAATGAATCAACAGGTGAGATAAATTTTCAAACCCCACCAAATTTTGAAGATCCTGATGATAATGATTCGGATGGCATTTATCTTTTGGAAATCAACGCAACCGACGGGTTATCCACTGCCACCCAAAAAATCAACATTGAAATTTTGGATGTTAATGAACCACCATCGTTTAGTTCTAACCCTGCAATCATCCAGCATAATGAATCCGACCCTAATTTGGCAATCTCAACATCGACTTATGTAGATGATCCGGATTCCTCACCTCAATATTCTTATTCTCTCGATCCGACGCTTTCTCCAGATAACCAGTATTTTACCATCAATGCCTCAACCGGAATAATTGGTTTTGATTCCTCCTACATACCTGATTTTGAAAATAAACTGGATGATAATGGAGACAATATTTATGAAATTGTGGTAACAGTTGAGGATGGAACCACCCTCTTGAACGGTAATTTGAGCTTGGAAATCCAAGATCTAAACGATCCTCCTCAAATTGTTGGTTCGGATTTAAACCAAATTACAGTAGAGGAAAACACCGTATTTGTTCGTTCGTTAGTTGCATCGGATCAAGATAATCAGATTTCTTATCCGGATGTGTTAATTGTAGTTGACGACGAATCCATTGGGTGGGTTGAGAATCAGACATCACAAGAACTATCTTTCTCAGCTCAGCACGAGATTGAGGGATCTCTTTCGGGTGCATCCTTTTCTATGAGTGCTGACTTTGACCGAGATGGTGATACAGACGCGGTCTTATTACTAAAGAACGAAGGTAAAGTTGTTTTATTTGAAAATAATGGAACCGGTGGTTTTGATTCTGATGAGTTATATGTTACCTCAGGTAGCGATCCAAGTTATGGAGTGGTTAGCGATTTTAATGAAGATGGTTACCCAGACTTTGCAGTGGCCATGGAAGGCTTAGACAAGATTACCATTTTCCAAAATAACGCCGTTTCAAGTATAGGTTTTTCACAGATTCATATAGAGGGCCTTGGTGCAGTCAATATGATGGATTCTGGCGACATCGATTCAGATGGTGATCTTGATCTTGTTTCAATCTCACAAAACTCCATTACCCAGAACTACCAGATCAAATGGTTTGGAAATGATGGTTTATGGTTTGATAATCCGAATCAGCCTCTGTCCTTTACTGCTGGATCTGAATTAAGTTTTGATATTCTTGAGATTAATAGACCAAAGTTCCTTTCCCTTGGAGATGTCGATCAAGATGGTGATACAGATCTGACGGTTGCTTCATCGCAGGATGGGAACTTTAATTTATTTCTCAATGATGGAAATGGAAGTTTTGCTGGACCTGAACTTTTATATAATGAAGGTTCGGGAGAGGCTCATGTGGTAAAATTAGCTGATTTGAATAACGATGGTAATTTAGATTTGGTAATGTCTACAAAAAGTCCGAGTAAGTTAGGTGTCATGTTACAATCGGCAAATGGCGGAGGTCAGTTTCAATCACCAACCTTCTTTTTCAACTCATCTTTCTTTGTAAATGCCTTTGATTTTGGAGATTTGGATCTAGATGGAGATCTTGATATTGTGGGAGCCACATTTGCCGACAGTACCCTTAGAAGCTTTTTGAATGATGGAAATGGGCGGTTTTCTGAAAGTAATCAAAATGTTTTATTGGGACAGGAATCGATAGTTTCCCTTTCCATAAATGATTTTAGCCAAACCAATTCGATTTTGGAATTCAGTATAAAAGAAAATTACAAAGACTGGGAGCGATTTGTTTTTAGACCAAGATATTCAGGCAATTTATTTTTTAAGGAAAACCCGGATTTTGAAAACACCAATGATGTTGGACGTGATCATCAGTTTGAGATTAAAGTGGTTGCCACAGATGATGAAAATGACCCGAATGCAGGAACGGAACGCTTGGTGGTGATTAATGTCGATAATGTCTACGAAGCTCCAGTTATTACAGAACCCAATGCAGGAGATGCAATACAACTTACAATTCCTGAGCACACGACTTTTATCATCGATGTTAATTCCACTAATGATGAGGAACTGGATTTAGGAGAAACCACAACCTATTCAATATCTGGAGGCGTGGATGCGGGCCTTTTCCAGATTGATGAATTCTCTGGTGAACTCAGCTTTATTGAGGGTCCTGATTATGAAGCTAACAGTTCTGCATCTAATTCGAATACTTTTCATGTTGTGATTAGAGCTCAAGATGACGGGCCTGGGCAGTCCTTCTCTGATAGAGTGGTTAGGGTCTATGTGGCTGATGATAATGATCTGCCAATTTTCGACCCCTTGCCCTCTGTTCTTTTGCAGTCCGTTCCAGAAGATGCCAATTTGACCTTAAGTCTTTCCGACTTGAATGCATCCGATCCTGAAGGTGCGGTATTGAGTTGGAGTAAAGTTGCTGAACCAACCAATGGGTCTGCTACTTTTGATCAAAATTTTGACTCCTTATTATATGTTCCGAATCCTGATTTTTATGGTACGGATCAGATTACTTTACAGATTGAAGACAACGCTTCCTTAAGTGCTCAGATATCGATTGAATTTATTATTGAACCACTAAATGATGCACCTGTCATCACCACCAGTGCACTGATACAAAGCCCAGAGAACCAACTTTCTGTCTCTACACTTACTGCGGATGATGTGGATCAAGATGTTTTGATCTGGAGCTTAATCGGGGGAACCGACATAGATCGTTTTCAACTCACTAATAGTGGAATATTAAATTTTATTGGTGGTGCCCCGGATTATGAAAACCCTGATTCCAACGATTCGGATTTGAATTATGAAATAAATGTGGAAGTCACCGATGGTAATGCGACTGTCCCGTATGCATTCACTATCCAGATTGAGGATGTTCCTGATATTCCTCCAGTAGTATCCAATTTAGAGTCGACTTCGGCAACGAACTTCACGGTTCCTGAAGGGCAAAATATCGTAGTTGATTTGAATGTTTCGGATGTGGAAGACAACAATTTGACCCTATCCATTACTGGCGGAGATGATCAATCCTTGTTTGGACTATCCCAGTCTGGAACCTTAACCTTTCTTTCCAATCCAGATTACGAAAACCCGGATGACTTGAATGGAGACAATTTCTACATCCTAGACATTAATGTGACTGATGGAATGAATCCAATTCAACGCTCATTGATCGTAGAAGTTTTGAATGCCAATGAAGAGGCACCGCAGTTTGACCAAAACTTAGGTGCTTCAGATTCCCCAGTTTTACACCCTGAGAATCAATCCTTTGTTACGACTCTAGTAGTAAGTGATGATACGAATGAGACCTTGGAATTCCTGCTGATTGGGGGTACGGACCAAAGTAAATTTGAGCTGAATTCCACTTCGGGTGAACTCCACTTCAAGCCAGATCATCTTCCTGATTTTGAGGTTAATGGTTCTTTTGATGGTGATAATATCTACGATATAAAAATTCAAGTTTCCGATGGTATCTACAGTTCGACCGGTGAAATGTTTATCGAAATTTCTGATCTGAATGAACCTCCAACCTTAAGTCAGACTACTTTTGAAGTTATCGAGGATCAAGCTACGGAATTAATGGTAGCGGTTTTCGATCCTGAGAATGATCCTTTTAGTTGGGATTTCTTGAGATCACCCAACAACGGTATTCTTTCTCTGATTGATGGGGGTTATCTCTACACTCCAAACCAAGACTTCAACGGTTTTGATGAAGTTCAGTTTATAGCTATTGACGATCAAAATATTAGTTACGAGCTGAATGCATCTATAAATGTCCTTCCTCAGAACGACGATCCCAGTGCAATGGATGATGAATTGGATTTTTATCGTGATGGCTCAATGAGCGTAACAATTGATGTTTTGAGCAATGACAGCAGTGCTCCTGATGAAAATGAGACGCTAGAAATTACTGATTGGACAAATAAAAATGACTCAAACTTGACTTTTAATGCTTCAAACCAAAGTTTCACTTACACCCCGCCTGAAGACTACATTGGACCTTACACCTTTACTTACACTCTTTACGACGGAGCTCGTTATGATAAGGCTCAAGTGACTATCAATGTAGCTAATCGGGTTAGGGATGAAATAAATAATGATCCGTGGAAGTATGTCGCTAATTTCGGTTATTTTACGGAAAACAAGTATCCATGGATTTTGCACAGTCAGATTGGTTGGATTTATCTTTCCCAACCGGGCGGGGAGAATTCCGTTTCATGGATGTGGAATGATGAAATCGGATGGTTCTGGACCGGGCGAGATTACTTCCCTTACTTCTTCGTGGAGGACACTCAAAAGTGGTATACTTGGGAAGGTGGAATCTATGATCCCAATGGTGTGGCAATTTTTGATTTTGCCACTGATAACTACATTACCTTGCATGACTTCCAAAAGCAGAGAATTAATGCGGTTTTGGATACCTTAAAGACAATACAAGATTTGATTGAATTTGTTGGTGTAAGTGAGTTTTTTACAACAGAAGAGAGAAGTGCAATATACAGTGAACTTTTTATTTCTGGACAGTCACCAACTCTTCAGAATTTGCTTAAATAATTTAAGATGACTCTCAGGTGTTTATTCATTGGAATTTTATTTTCTGTAATCCTAATTGGTGCTGATTTTGCCACCGGCCAGGCGAAGGTTTCTCAAACCGTTGATCGTGATGAATATTTTCGACGACTTGAGCAGAGGGCACTCTCTCTCTCTAAGAAATTTGCTGATCTTTCCGGAACCGAACCTGTGCAGTTGTTTGTTCCAAGAGAGCCAAAGCCATATACACCTCCTTCACCTCCTCCCAAAACATTTAATTATTCCCCACAAGGTTCATACGATGCCCTGCCAGGTCCATCACCCTTAATCCCTGCGACAACTGTTTCCTCGCAGCAAAATCCTACATCTTCTACATCACAACAATTTGTTGATGACGAAGTGATTGATTACCAACCCACGATGGAAGAAAGGCGGGGAGAATATATTCTTCGCCCTTTTGTTGGAATCCAATTGCCCAAAGACCAAAAATATAATTTAAGTGTTTTTAGCGAATTAGACTCATATGTCGGATATTCTTTGGGTTTGCATGCGGCTAAAAGGATTGAAGATTTTACTGCCGGCTTAAGATTTGGATATTCTTACCACGAAATGGCCGCGAGAGAGGGAGTCTACAGAATTGATGCCGAAAATGAACTTCTTTCTTTTACTGGAACTCTTGGATATTCGGCAATCATGACGGATAAGTTATCTTTCGACTTTGGTTTTGGATTGGGTTTTGGCAATCGATTCAATTCATCCATTGCTACAGTTGGATTTTCTCCATCTATTCCTGATAAAAGTTCTGAAAAAACTGTTTTCATTTATGAATTTTCTTTGCTGTTGGATTATGCGTATTCGGAAAATTTACACGCTTTTGGGGGTTATCGCCTGGTAGGTGCTTCCGATAATGGTCCTTTTGGGCGAATGGTTTCTCACCTTTTTGAGATTGGCGTTGGGGCAAATTTCTAAACCTCATTAATTTCAGGACATAATCTTGACGAATGCGGATTCGTTGGATTGCTTAACTGCTTGTAAATGAGCAAAAAAGCAGAAAAGGAAACTCCCATGATGAAGCAGTACCGGGAAGCTCGGGAAAGCTTGGAAGAGGATACTTTGCTACTTTTTCGCTTGGGTGATTTCTACGAATTGTTCGAACGGGATGCGGAGCGGGGTGCTGCTATGCTGGGGATAACCCTGACCAAACGACATGAAATGCCAATGGCTGGTATTCCTTTTCATGCGGCGGAGGGCTATCTGACGAAATTACTTAATGCGGGTCACAAGGTTGCGATATGCGATCAACTGGAGACAGCTCAAACCGGGAAGTTAGTCAAGCGCGGGATCACTCGAATTTTGACTCCCGGCACCGTATTGGAAGATAGGCAACTTGAGGCATCGAGTAATCATTTTATCCTCGCCTTGGATATCGATAAGGATATCCCCGTTGCTTCTTGGCTCGATTTATCCACCGGAAAATTTATCCTTATGAAAAGTTCAAACATTCAGGATTTTTTTTCCGTGCTCAGTTCTTTGTCTCCCCGCGAAGTAATCCTCTCGGAGGAATGGGATCAAAAGTTCTCCAAGATGAAAAAATCTTCGGTTCTCGAAGGAGAACTGGACAGAATGTTGGCACAAGTCAGTAAAACCGAACGACCCAACTTTGATTTTGACCGAAAGGCTGGTGCCAGAGAGGTTATGGAAAGCCTAAAAGTAATGAATCTCGAAGGCTTTGGTATAAATCTCGACCATCCAGCTCTTGGGACAGCTGGTGCACTATTAGTTTATATTCAGGATGTGTTGAAGGGGAAGCCCGGAAACCTTACCCGAATAGAAGAATTCAAGCAAGGTGTGGCTTTGATTTTGGACCCAGCCACTCAAAGGAACTTAGAGGTTTTTAAAACTACCGCTCAGACCCGAAAGGGATCTTTGATGGATTCAATGGATGAAACTGTAACCCCTGCGGGTGCCCGTCTATTGGAAAGATTCCTAACTTCTCCAGAGAGGGACCTGAATGAAATTAGACGAAGACAATCTTTGGTGGAGGAGTTTTCTCGTGTGCCTTCCATTGTTCGTGATGTTCAGGAGGTATTGCGTTCTGGAAGTGACCTGGAACGAATCCTCGGCCGCTTACGCAATCGTTTAGTCCGCCCAAGAGAACTTGGAGGATTAAGATCTACTCTGCGGGGTTTGCCGAAAATTCGAGAAGTGCTATCCGAAAATCAGAATAATTACCCATCGATTGGAGAATTGGCTCTTCGGGTCGATACCTTTGAAGAACTTGCTTCCCTACTTGAGGATTCTCTGGAAGAGGAACTTCCTGCTGAAATTAAGTTGGATGTAAAAGGGGAGGGTGGAAGGGTAATTAGAAGTGGCTATGACTCTGAATTCGACCAACTTCGTGAGTTGGGAAGTGGAGGGAAAAAATGGATCTTAGAGTTGGAAGCAAGTGAGCGGGCAAAAACTGGTATTTCAAATTTGAAAGTGAAATATAATGGAGCCTTTGGATATTTTATTGAGATTACCAAGGCAAATCTTCATCTGGTTCCGGATCACTATGTTCGTAAGCAGACAATGACGAACGCGGAAAGATTCTACACAGACGAACTTAGGCAAAAGGAAAAGGAGATCATAAATGCAGAGGAGCAGGCGGTGGCTAAAGAACAGGACTTGTTTCTTAAAGTGGTTGAAAAAACCTTGGAATTTGCCGACGGACTTTCTCGGGTTGCGGAGTCATTGGCAGAAATCGATTTATTCTCCTCCTGGGGATCAATTCATAGGGATCGGAGTTACTGCATACCCGAATTTGTGGAGGATCAGGATATCCTTGAAATTGAGCAGGGAAGACATCCGGTGGTGGAATCTGTTTTAAAACAGGAAAGTCTTGGTCTGGCCGGGGCTCATGCGTTTGTTCCCAATGATTGTATGCTCTCTGCTAATCGTAACCAAATTGCATTGATTACTGGACCAAATATGGCAGGAAAATCGACTTACATTCGTCAAGTTGCTTTGATTGCCCTGATGGCTCAAGTCGGATCCGGCGTACCTGCAAAAGCATGCCGCTTGAGTTTAGTCGATCGAATATTTTCCAGAGTAGGAGCCGGAGATGAACTTGCCCGGGGAAATTCGACCTTCATGGTGGAAATGAATGAGACAGCAAATATATTAAACAACTGCACTGAATCCAGTCTGATCGTTTTGGACGAAATTGGAAGAGGTACCAGTACTTATGATGGATTAAGCATTGCTTGGTCTGTTGTGGAACATCTTCATGGTTCTGATAATCAAGGCCCTAAGACCTTATTTGCCACACATTATCATGAGCTAACCCGATTATCGGAATCACTTCCCAGACTAAAAAACTTTTCCGTGGCAGTAAAGGAATGGAATGATGAAATCATTTTCGTCCGTCAGGTGACTCCAGGAGCGTCTGAAAGATCTTTTGGGATTCAAGTTGCCCGTCTTGCAGGACTTCCAGACTCAGTAGTTGGAAGAGCAAAAGAGATTTTGTCAGGCTTGGAGACTGGAGTTTCAGCAGTCTCTATTTCCGAAAGTTCTAACAATTCTTCATCTCAGGAAAAGACTCTAATGAACAAGAGTTTAGAGAATTACAAGGAGATGGAGGGACCCAGTGAATTGGATAACAGTTCGAATTCAAAGAAAAAAAAGCAGAGATCCGATCCTTCCCAGCTTGAACTTTTTTAATTGATGAGTGAAGAATTGTATTCCGAAGAGTTCGGAAGCGATGAAAATCCAGTTTTGATCTGCTTACATGGTTTGCTGGGTTCCTCGAGAAATTGGCGAAGTGTGGCTCGGATTATGGCTGAAAATTTCCATGTTTTTGGAATAGATTTACGAAATCATGGCAAATCATTTCATTCCGATGAAACGAATGTAGATGTAATGTCCAGAGATATTCTTGAATGGATGGAAAAGAAAAGTATCCCCGAGTGTTTTCTGTGTGGACATAGTTTGGGAGGCAAGGTTGCAATGAGATTGGCCTGTGATAGAGAGTCGCTAGTTAAAGGTTTGATCGTGGTTGATATTGCACCGAGAGATTATCCTAAAGAGCATCACCTTCCAACATTAGATGCTTTGTTAGAGTTGAAGCTTAAAACTCTTTTGTCGCGAAAAGAAGCGGATCAACTACTGGAACTAAGCATACCGAATTGGGCGTTCCGACAATTCTTACTTACAAACTTGAACTTCGACGAAAGGGGTGCTTTTTGGAATGTTAATCTTAGGGCATTAAGGGATTCGATGGTGGCTCTTTCATCCAATCCTCTTGGCAAAGGAGACTTTTTTGAAAAACCTTCCCTTTTTGTTCGTGGTGGTCGGTCCGGATATGTTCGCATGGAGCACTACGAAGAGATTCTAAACTACTTTCCTAATGCTCAAATCGAAACAATTGACGACGCAGGACATGATGTTCATGTGGAAAATCGCTCCGTTTTCGTGGAAAAAATTTCGGCATTTTTGGACAAGTGCCTGATAAACTAGCGGGTCATAAATCTTGAAAATCAAGGTATCTGGCACCATCCGCTGCTTTGAATGAATACCATTTTGCCTGACTTTCAAATTCACTTCGATATTTCAAGGCGATTTGTTCCGCATGAGATTCTGTGAAATGGGAATCAGTCCATGCCATAACCGCTCCGCCAAAACCGCCACCAGTTAATCGAGACCCGAATACGGATGGATTTTGAATCAGGGCATTGACTAGATAGTCCAGTTCAGGGCAACTATTTTCGAATTTTTCTGATGAGCTTACATGGGATTCAACTAATAGTTTTCCCAGAGTTCGAGCTTCTGAATCAGTCTTAATTGCCCGGCAAAAGTTTTGTACTCGAGTTTGTTCCTGAGAAACATGAAGTGCTCTTCTTTCAAGATTCTGAGCTAAGTTCACTTGTTTGAGTAATTCTTGGTCGACTGAAGCAAGGCTTGGAATTCCCGAGTTTGTTTCTCGGATTTTTTCAAGTGCTTCAGTACATTCCTGATGACGAGTCGAATACAGAGAGTCAACAAGGTCGTGCTTAATGCCTGTGTCAAAGATCCAAATTTGCGTATCTTTCGGTAAAGGAATGTTGTGAAAGACTTCTGAACTGCAGTCGATTTGTACTAAATGATCTTTTTTTCCATGAACCGAAGTTCCTTGATCCAAAATGCCGCAGGGCATACCAACGAAGTTATTTTCAGCTGCACGGCACAATTTGACTAATTCCTCCTTGCTCATCTTTTTGTTTGCAAGTTTTAGCAGTGTTAGAGCTGTAGCCAGTTCCAATGCCGCACTTGAACTTAAACCCACGGAGGTTGGTAAGTTACTCGAGAAGAACAAACGGAACCCATTGTTTGGAGCTAGGTTTCTCTTTTGCAATTCTTTGAGAACTCCAAGTGGATAGTTTGCCCAAAAGAATTGGTCTTCCTGCTTTTGAATATTTTCTAGATGGCCCTTAAAAATCGCGTCTTCCAAGCCTTCGCTAGTCATATAAAAGGAGCTGTCTGATTGAGGAACCCCAAGACAAAAAATTCCAGCATCAATCGCCATCCCAAGTACGACTCCCTGATTATAGTCAAGATGATTGCCTAAAAATTCAATTCTCCCAGGAGCGAAGCTTAGGGCATGATTCTCAGGCGAAGAAATTGCGTCTTTGAAAAATTTCTTAATCATAAAATAAAAAAACCCGTGGGTGACCACGGGTTTTAAAAGGGGTAAATTTAGATTTGACCTAAAAGATTAGACCGCAGCCTTGAGCTTCGCACCAGCCTTGAAGGAGACGGATCTGGAAGCTTTGATCTTAATCTTCGGACCGGTTGGGTCTTGCGGATTTACACCAGTACGAGCTTTACGGCTAACTTTCTTAAAGGTACCGAATCCGATAACTTGAACTGGTTCTTTTTTTACCGCTTTGGTAATGGAATCAAAGACAGCATTAACAGCAGCTTCTGCAGCGGCTTTTGTGGTGTCTTTTCCCAGTTTCTTTTGTACGGCTTCGATTAGTTGTCCTTTATTCATGTGTGTTTCCTTTTGTTTGGAAGTATGATTTATATGAGTTAAACACCTTTTAGCTCGGGTTTTTCTGGGCTTTGGTCAAACTTTTTTTCTAAAAATCGTGATTTTTTAGGGATTTCATCGGTTTTTAGGCTAAGAATAGGCTTCATCATTGGGTTTTGTCTGTCCTTGGGCTCCTAAAGTTGCGATTTCCAGAAGCTTTCTCAATTCAACAATTTTGGATGTGTTTTTTTCTTCAGCGATCTGATCTGCCCGTTTAATTAATTGTCTCGCCATTATCATCGCCTGCTCTTCAGGAGCTCCGAGATTTTGGAAAATCCGAGAAACATCCTTTATTTCTTTGTTATCTTTCATATCGGAGAGATTCTGGCATCAAATCCTTGCACTTCGATTTGATTATTTTTTAGGGCTGAAATCGTATTTTCATGAAGGATAGCTAAACCGATAAAATTGTTGGAATGCCCAACGCAACTTTTAAGCATTCCAACTTTTTTTCCATCTTTAAGCAAAGGGGAGGGAATAGAGGGGCAATTCGAAGCGAAGATTCTAACCGTTATCAATTTACGCCGAACTTTGCCCATTGCTTGTATTCGGGCCATTACTTCTTGGCCTAGGTAGCATCCCTTCTCGAAATCAACGCAGTCCTTTTGCAGTTGTGCTTCTTGTGGCAATTCTTCGGGACCAATCTCTTGAGGTATGTTTGCCAAACCCAAATGAATCCGCTTTTCATCTAACCAATTCCAATCCATTGAGTTGAATTCCTTTAGGGAGTTAATGGTCTCATTTTCTGAAGCAAGTATGGAATAAGTGGTATCTGGGAGCCTTGAGTCCAAAAATGAAAGGACTCCACCGCTATGAGAAACTTTATCCTTAGAAGGAGGTTCTATGTTCAATTGCTTGAAAATCTTTTCAGCACTGTTGCCCTGTATTGTAATCAGTCGAAATCTGGAGGACTCATCGAATAATTCGACATCATCTGCTACTAGGTTTTCTCCGAATAATGTAATCAGTTGAGGAGGGGGAGATCCACGACTTAGAAGCAAGACAGTCTCGGAGTCTAAGGGAATTACATAGATTCCAGCCATGACCTTACCTTTCTTATCCAGACGTAGACCAAAACGGAAGCGACCTGCATCCAACTTAGACATGTCAATTGTAAGCTGACTTTGCAGATAATCGAAAGTGTCCTCACCTTGGACTCTTATCAGTGCACTTGGGGTGCATGAATGAAAAAAATCGCTCATTTTGTATATTCCTAAAAGTTTAGCTTGTTCATGCAAGCTTCCCTTCTATGTTCGTATTTCGTGCACGCTGTAACAAATCTAAGAATAACCGATTCCGTAACCTTACCAAAGCCAATTGAACTTTGTGATGAGATTCCGCGCTCTGCCAAACAAATCCAAGTCGTTCGGGAAGCAAGGGAAGCTTTGCATGATTTGATCCATGGAGTGGATCATCGTTTACTGGCAGTAGTTGGACCATGTTCGATTCATGATCTGAGAGCCTGCAGGGAGTATGCCGAACGCTTTGCCAAGTTAGCTGAGGAATTAAAGGATCGAATGATATTGGTGATGCGAGTCTATTTCGAAAAACCAAGGACTACTGTAGGTTGGAAAGGCTTGATTATGGATCCAAAATTAAATGGAAGCTGCGATATTCCTGAGGGCCTCCGGATTGCCCGCTCTTTTCTGGGTGAAGTACTTGATCTTGGAATTCCCACAGCTACCGAGTTTTTAGATCCGATTACCCCTCAGTATGTAGCGGACTCCTTGTGTTGGGCTGCTATCGGAGCACGCACTTCCGAATCTCAAACTCACCGACAAATGGCATCAGGACTTTCCATGCCAGTGGGATTTAAAAATGCGACCAGCGGGGATTTGAAAGCTGCGGTCAATGGAATCATTGCGGCAACCCAAAGCCAAACCTTTCTCGGCATAACCGAAGATGGCAATGCTTCTGCAGTCACAACTGGTGGTAATCCTGATTGTCAGTTGATTCTGCGAGGTGGCTCAAATGGCCCCAACTACAGTTCATCTAATGTGGATTTGGCAAGGGTGGCATTGGAGACGGTAAAAGCACCCAGCTCGATAATGATCGATTGTAGTCATGCAAACAGCAGTAAGGACCCATCTCGACAACCTGAAGTACTTTCTGATGTTCTAAAGCAAATTGAACTGGGGGCCAGTTGCATACACGCGGTTATGCTTGAAAGCCACTTGAATTCCGGTAACCAAGCTTTTCCAAGACCGATCGACCAACTCAAGTACGGGGTATCGATTACGGATGGTTGCATTGATTGGAAAGCTACCGAAGCTTGCCTTCGCAATGCAGCTGAGGTAATAGATAAAGTTCGATTTTCTTAGTAAATTAATCAGAAATAAAATCGCCATTAATGAATGATAAAACTCCAATTCGTGTAGCCGTTACCGGAGCAGCCGGGCAGATTGGTTATTCCCTCCTTTTTCGTATCGCCTCTGGTGGGCTTTTCGGTCCGGATCAGCCTGTTGCCTTAAATTTGATTGAAATCGAACCTGGAATGAAAGCATTGGAAGGTGTCTGTATGGAGTTGGATGATTGTGCCTTTCCTCTATTAAAGGACATTCGGCCAACCGCAGATCTGAATGAAGGCTTTTCCGGCTCGAATTGGGCGTTGTTGGTTGGGAGTGTTCCCCGCAAAGCTGGAATGGAAAGGGGAGATCTGCTCGGAATAAATGGGAAGATCTTTACGGGCCAAGGAAGAGCCATTCAAGCTAATGCTGCTTCAGATGTCCGCGTACTGGTGGTTGGTAATCCTTGCAACACGAATTGTCTAATTGCCATGAATAATGCTCCTGATGTACCCAACGATCGTTGGTTTGCGATGACTCGTCTGGATGAAAATCGGGCCGCTGCACAACTGGCAAAGAAATCAAACCGACAAGTCTCAGAGATTTCAAATGTCACCATTTGGGGGAATCATTCGGCTACTCAATACCCCGATTATTATAACGCAAAGATCGGAGGAGTACCTGCGCCCGAATTGATTGCTGACGATACATGGGCGCATGTTGACTTTATTCCGACAGTTCAACAAAGGGGAGCCGCAATCATTCAGGCACGTGGAGCTTCTTCAGCTGCTTCCGCAGCAAATGCAGCCATCGACTCGGTCAAATCTCTTACTTCTCCGACTTCTGAAGGTGATTGGAATAGTGTTTGCGTTGCGTCCGATGGTAGTTACGGAACCGAGGAAGGGTTAATCACTTCTTTTCCAATCCGTTCGGATGGTGAAAACTGGGAAATAGTTCAGAATCTTCCAATTAATGATTTTGCCCGGGAAAAGATCGATGCTTCGATTAAAGAGCTTTCAGAAGAGCGCCAAATGGTCAGCGATCTACTTCCAAGCTGAAATTCGAGTCGAAACTAAAATGTGAAGTCGATAACTTTTAGTGTTTATAGTTTATTTATGTAATTATTGAAAATATAATTTGCATTTATCCTGTTTGTAAGAAACTTTTTTCTTATGAATAATAATGAAAACACCTTCAATCTTACAGACTCTATTCTACGAATTCTGGGAATATTCGGCTTTTTTTCGGCTGTAATCTTCGGATTTGTAGTTGCAGGAGGAAATGTTCTGACTCTGGTCCATATTCCCGAATTGATTATTGTCATTGGGACCATTTTTTTCGGTCTCTTAAGCACTCACCGAAGTCAATTTCTAGCTTTTCTCCCTGAGGCTCTTTTCGCTTGCATTAAAAAACCAGTTCCAAATCGAAAATTTTGTCAAATTTCTGACAACGCACGAAGTTATGCCGCAGCCGGCGGCGGTATGGCTGTTATACTTAGCCTTATTTGTACTATGAGTAATTTAGACGACCCTGAATCGGTTGGTCTTCGAGTTGGGGCAGCAATGGGTGGTGTTTTTCTTGCGATTCTGTTATCACAAGGTTTGTTTCTGTATTTACGATACAGCTTTTCTGAAAGTGCTTCGAAATAGGAGATTCTCAAAATGAATCTTGTCAGTCTTGTTTGGTTTCTTCTGTTTTGTCCGTTTCTTTTCGTTTTTTTACTGCAGCTAGGTAATTCATGCGATCATGATTGTTGTCCGTTTTGCGATGAAAAAAAAGGGGAAGATCAGACGAAATGTAAAAGTTGCGGTTTTGAATTTTTGGAGAAATCGGGTAATGGATTTCGCTGGCTTTTAGCAGGAGGGGCTTTGTTGTGTGTCCTTTCTCTAGTGCTGTGGATCGAGAGTCAAAAGTATCTATAAGGAACATACTATTTGCCGAGGCGATGTTCGTACATTCGAACATCGTGATACTTACCAAATTTGTAACCGCCTTCATGCAGAACACCAACTTCTTTAAACCCCAGTTTTTCATGGAGTTTTTCCGAACCAGGATTAGGTAAAACAACCAGACCATAAGCTCGATGGACATCCTTTGCCGCCTTGAGGTTATCGAGTAAGGTAGAGTAGACTTTTTCTCCAACTCCTTTCCCGGTGTTATCTGGATCAAGGTAAATGCTAGTCATGACCGATGGAGCATATGCAGGACGCTGATGAAAACGCAGACTGGCCGCATAACCTACAACTTTGCTTCCCTTTTCGGCAACGAACAATTGGTAACGTCCAGTTTGAGAAAATTGGGTGAACCATGTCAGGCGATTTTCAAGGGATAATTCGACCATTTCGAACGTCACGGCCGTCTTCAAGATATAGTGGTTTAAAATATCCCTTAGGGCGGTCATGTCGGACTCCTGACCTCTGCGGACAATAACTTCCATGTTTAAACAATCAAAGAAAAAGTGGTACCCGGAGAGGGGGTCGAACCCTCACTCCCTCGCGGGAACCGGATTTTGAATCCGGCGCGTCTACCAATTCCGCCATCCGGGCAACAGGAAAATCTTATGATTGAAAGATAATCTTTTTGCAACTCTCTTGTTTGTTAATGAGAGAGATCGATCTTGGAGGTTTTTAAATTCTGTACCATTTTTTCCGTCTCTTTCGATCAGTCAGTTCGTTGGCTTGTGTGTCTCCAATGAAGCTTTCTTTTTCCGGATCCCAGGTAAGTTCACGACGCAACTCATATCCAATGTTGCAGAGTTGGCAGAGGGTGGCAGTGCGGTGACCCGCCTCGACATGTGCCATGGGTAATTCACCAGAATGAATGCAATCGAGCCAATCATCGTGATGATTCTTGGGTTGCCTAATGCTAACGGTAGCAATGAAATCTTTGATCAAGTTTTCGGGATCTGATTTCCATGGTCCTCGATCGACCCAAATGGTTCCCTCCGAGCCATAAAAAATAGTTCCACCTCTCCAGTCCGGAGTACTCCCATGGACTACTTCAACTCCATTTGCATAAATCATTTTTAGGTCACGGGAGCCTTCTTTGGGAGGAATGATCTTTACTGGGCCAGTATTGTCTGCATCCATCGCCCACTGGCCAATGTCGAAGTGATGAGCACCCATATCTGCTAAGCCACCATTACAGTATTCACGGTAACGACGCCAGGCAGGAAAATGGTTGTGTACATCATCCGGGCAAAGGATTTTGTTAAAACCTCTCATTGGTGCCGGTCCAAGCCATGCATCCCAGTCTATTCCTTCAGGAGTAGGTTCGGTGGGGAGATCACAGGCTACAGGGGGATTTCCAACACAAACCCTAATCTTTTTAAGTTCGCCAATGGCACCGCTTCGAATCATTTCCACGGTGCGGCGAAATTTACCTCCGTATTCAGTTCGTTGCTGACTGCCGGTTTGGAAAACAATCTTATTTTCTTTGACGGCATTGGCCATTGCACGACCCTCTTTGATTGTTAAGGAGATCGGTTTTTCACAATATACATGCTTTTTAGCCCTAGCTGCACGAATGGTGGCTTCACCGTGCCAGTGATCAGGAGTGGCAATAAGAACAGCGTCGAGTGATTTGTCATCGAGGAGTTCAAGGTAATCGTTGGTGATCTTGAGTCCTTTCCATTTGTCGCCAGGTGTATTTTGGGAATAGTGTTTTTCAATTAGCTCTTTAGTGTGCTTTGTCCGAATATCGGCAATTTCTGCAAAACCAGTTATTTGAGCACGTGGGTTACGAATGAGTTTGTGGGCATGACCACGCCCCATTTTCCCGGGTCCAATAATTGCAATATTGATTCGGTTATTGGGAGATGTGTCACCTTTTGCTGACCAAATGTGGGAAGGTAGAATGAAAGGTGCAGAGGCAATAGAAGCTTTCTTAAGAAACGAGCGTCGAGTAGTCATGGTTAAGACAGATTTAAGGAGATAATGGTTTTTAGAGATTTTAGAGTGATATGACTAAATATGCTTGGCAACTTTTTCGAAAGGTCAACCTGAAGCATTAGTGGAATAAGGAAAAAATCAAAGATCTTCGGGACTTAGTTGTTCCGCATCTTTCCAAAGTTGTTCAAGTGCATAATGCTTCCTTTGATCCTTGGAGAACAAATGGATGACAAAGTCGATTGCATCTAATACCAACCAACCGCTCGGCTGAAAACGGTCATTGGACAGAATCTCAATATTATTTTCCTTTAGAGTTTTCTCCAAATTGTTCCGAAGAGCCTTCAGATGAGGATCAGAAGTACCGGTTGCTACGATAAAACAGTCCGTAAGTGGAGATTTTTCTCCAAAATAGAGCAGCTTCAAATCCTCGGCCTTCTTATCGGATAAAGATTCACAAGCCAGAAGTAAATTGTTTCTAAGTTCTTTTTTGTGCTCAGGAATGGAAAAGCTCATTCAAATTTTACATTAGTAGAAGGTTGTTTTTACGAAGATAGGAAAAAATGACTTCCGGAACAAACTCGGAGATGGATTTTCCATTCAATATAAGATTTCTGATCTGGGAAGATGAAATGTCAATCAAGGGATTTTGCATGAAGAAATAATCAACCTCTTCGAGAGGTTTGCTTGGTGGATTTTTGTATTTTCTGGCAAAGACCAGAAACTTCACCTCCGCACAAAGTTCTTTTATCCATTTCCAGTTTGCAAGTCTTTCAAACTGATCGAAACCAATTAGCAAGAAGACTTCCTTCGATGGATACTTTTTCTTTACTGCACGAATGGTATCGTAAGTGTAAGATATTTTTTTCTGTTTGATCTCAAAATCAAAGACTTGGACCCTGGGTTGGGATTGGGCAACCAGTTCCGCCATTTCTAATCTTTGTTTCGGTTCAAAAATAGGTTTTTGGCTGCGAAGAGGAGCATGGTAGGCTGGGCACAGAAGAACTTTTTCGAGACCAAAGCCTTTCACCGCTTGCTCAATGACTGCAGTATGACCAAGGTGGATTGGATCAAAGGATCCTCCAAAGAAACCAATCTTTGTAGAAGTCGAAACATTGGCTCCTAACATTGAATACTAAAGTGCACGGCCCTCTGATTTTTCGAAAAGAGTAAACATTCTCCCCTTACGAAAATAAGTGACTTGACCGGATGAAGAAACCACTAGTGCAAGAGAGTCGGTAACATAAGTGATGGCGGCCGCAGCCGCATGTCTGGTTCCCAAACCACCAGGAAGTTCGATTTCATCTGCTTTTGCCTGAATGAGGCATCCTGCAGATTCAACCACTCCATTACCCTGTAATATGAAAGCACCATCAATCAAGGCTAGTTCTTTAATGGTTTCGTCCATAAAAGGGTTAAGTATGCTCCGGTCTTCAGGACCGTATCCATGAAAGGGATTCAGCACCAGTTGCTTGGATCTTTTGATCACTTCTTCATGATCGCCGAGGATGAACATCGCACCAATTGATTGACCCTCTCTGCCAGCGGTAGCTAAGTCGGTCGCAATTGCAGTTACCCGTTCTAATGCCTCAGCAGAGACATCGTTGGGAAGCATTTCATCTCCTTGACCAATTACAGATTCAAACTCCTCATCCACATCCACGACTAAGACGGTATCGAATTGTCCACTCCCGGGAATTCCTCCAATACAGCAAACCCGGTCTTGAAAGCCGAATATATCGCGGGTTAACCCTAGGAGAATTGCAGCTCTAAGTTGAGACAGACGGGATCGGGAAAGTGTACGTACTGCCAAAGTTGCGTCCGCTCTGTGGTGTTCCCTGTCTTCATCCGAAACGCCTTCACCGGCGAGCACGACCTTGAAATTGGGGAAGGTCATTCTTGGAGCAAGGCTAGGGGGAAAAACATCGGTGAATACCAGAATAGTTGAGCAGTCTGCAGCCTTAGCGATTTTAGTCGCTTCATCAGTCAACAGTTTGTTGAACTTAGTTCTTCTTCGAGCGGGTCGATCGTCCGTACCAACAAATGCTTTTCGGACTGCTTTTTTGAATTCGGCTTTTTCACGAGCCATCCAAAGTTGATCCATGATCGACTTGTCTTGAAACGCTCGAGCCAAAGAAGCTAGAAAAGAAAGATAATTCTTGGCTTTCTTACTCGCCAAAAGTAAAAAGACGAACCGAATGTCTTCATAGCTGTCCTTACCCTCGAAAGCAAGTCCTGCTGGACACCTTCCAATGGCTAATGCGTAGGGTCTTTTCATGTCAACTCGAGCATGGGGAAGGGCAACACCTTCTCCGATATAACTGGTCATCGAGTGCTCTCTTTCAACTAGTTCTTTAAGTATTTTCTTTCTTTTGGCTGGGGTGGGAAGCAGGGTACCGAAGGTATCTAAAAGCTCTTCATAGGCGGAATTTAAGTCTTTACTTGAGAGATCAATAATTCGATTGCTTGAAATGTAGAGATCAATTCTCATTTAAAAGCCCGTCGGACTAGCGGGAAGAACCGCAAAAAAACTCGATGAATAAAATTACTTCTCCCACTTTAAGGCACCGCTTTTCAATTCGTAAACCAGACCAGCAACCAGCACGAAAGTGAAGAACAACATCGGACCTAGGATAGGGACTCCTGCAGCTATGAAATCTCGGTGAGATAAAACCCAAGGGATGAGAAAAACCACATCGATATCAAAGAGGATGAAAAGCATAGCCGTTACATAAAACTTAACCGAATATCGGGTTTCACCAGAGGTATCGGAAGCTAAGCCACATTCATAAGGACTATCCTTGATCTTACTTTTTGCAGCTTTTTGACCAAAAATATGACTAGCAACCAAAATCCCTGCACCTATACCAAAAGCAATCAATATCTGTATGAGCACAGGTAAATATTCTGAAAGAGTCACTTTCTTATTGGTAATTGAAAGATGAAAACGGGCAAGACTATTCGTTGTCTCTAAACTTAAATATTAGCCTGAATGCTTGCCAAAGATAATAAATTTCAATTTAAATAATAGTATGAATAAATTCAATTCAGGCACAACAAACTCGAAAATCACCAAAAAGACAAAAGGTTTCACTTTAGTTGAAATCCTAATTGTTTTGGCATTAATTGGAATTGTTGCTGGATTAACAATGTCTAATATTGGAGGAATTTTCGGCGGATCGAAGGTGAAAGCAGCCCAACAATGGGTAAATAGTACGGGCGAAGCCTATGTTACCAGTTATTTAACTTTAGTTGGAGAATATCCCTCCACTTTAAGTGATCTGCAAACTCCACCTGACGGTATTCCACCTTTCGTGAAGCGGGCATCGGATCTAAACGACCCCTGGAAAAAGCCTTACCAATACCAGTATCCAGGTACAAATAATCCAAGTAGTTTTGATTTGTTCACAACTTCCCCTGAAGGAAAAATTATTGGTAACTGGGATACTGGGAATTGAGTTGATTTCAAAGAACCGGGCAAAATCTACTCGAGCTTTCAGCTTGATCGAGATACTGCTCGTAATTGCATTACTAGCGGTTTTAGCTGGAGTTGTTTCCGGAAATCTTGGGGCTTTCATTAAGGGAACGAACTTTGAACCCCCCGATAGAGTACTAAAGAAAGCGGTACTCGATGCTTTTTACTACAGCAGCGAGCGAAAGCGTTCAACCTTTCTCAGTTATTTCGAAAAAAATGCTACTTTTTTGGTTACTGATTCAGAAGGATTTTTCCTATCAGAGCATCCAGTTTACCAAAAGCTCGATAAGGATATAAGTGAGAATGAAGGTAATCTTCCCTCGGTTAAATTTCACGCTCAAGGACCTTTGTCGGGTGTGGATGGGGATGATTCTGAGTATGATGAGAAAGACCTTATATTGAAGAGAATTCGCTTTCATTCAGGAAGCAGTGTGCCTTTCCGTGCAGTGATCGACTTTCGCGATAAGGAAGAAGAGCTCTTTTTTGATCCATTTTCAGGTTATGTTCTAGAGAAGGAATGAGGATGACACATTCTGGAATAAAAAGTCATCGATGTAGTTTAAAAAGCGATGGATTTATGCTGATCGAGGTCTTAGTTGCATTGGCGTTGTTTGGATTGGCAGCAGTCTTTTTAGTTGACGGGGTTTCGGTTGCTTCGCGGACGATGCGATTAATGAAGGATACGCGAGAAATGGAGCAGGATCTTCTTTGGGCCAGAAACCAGATTTTCAAGGAGCATCGGTATGAAAAACTTGAGGACGGCGGAGAAATAAAGGCATTGACGATTGGTGAAATCAGGTGGGAGACCGAAATTGAAATGACCAAGGTGATTGATCTGTACAAAATCACTTTAACCATGGAATACGAAGGGAATGATGAGATTGGAATCGAACCGGGGGAAAGAGTGTCCAGTATGTTTCTTCTTCGACCTGGTTGGGCAAATGAATCTGATTTCGCCACTGAACGATCCCGTTTGATAGAAGACAAAAGGGATAAAATCAGGGAAATAAGGGAAGAAAGGCAAAGACAGTGAAAAAGAGGGGCTTTTCTATGATTGAGCTTCTATTGGCTATGGCAATAGGGGGAATGTTATTGGTTGGAGCGGTTTCTCTATTAGTCACAATGTCACAAGCATGGGCGAACCGACCTGCTACCAGAGATGCCTTTGATGCTCATGTCAATGGCGTGGCGAACTTTCTTCAGGCAACTCTGGAAGAGGCAAGTTTACCAAGCGCCAAGGGTGCCGGAAATAAAATCGTGGATTTACAAAGGCCGGTTGGTTTTTCAGATTCGGATGAGCCGCTGATACATTTTTACCTAAAGGAAGCACCGCCTTTATTCGTTTGGCCGAATGGGGTTGCTTCAAGAGTACATGTATATCTACATTTTGATGATCGGG
>JAYYRA010000026.1:0-20746 GCA_036127675.1 Verrucomicrobiota bacterium | reverse complement strand
CTTATTTCCACTGGTGGGATCTCATATAAATACCAATTTTTGCAAAAATTGGAGCAAAGCAGTCGGAATTTTGTTATATCTGGAAATTTCAAAAAGATTACAAAATCTAACAATCTAGTTTTCTTACCGATTGATTCTAATCTGTATTATCCAGATTTAGTTAGAAGTTCCAATCAAGTAGTGTCAAAAGTAGGCTATGGTACTGCAGTAGAGTGCTGGGCAGCAGGAAAAAAACTCTTAGGAATCTTCAGAGACAACTTCAGGGAAAGTAATGTCTTGAGGAAATTTCTAAAGAACGAAGGCTTGGTTCATGAAATTACATTAGAAAATTTCGATAACGGAGAATGGATTCAAGAAATCAATAAACTTGATGGATTAACACCAGTTAATCGAGAAGGGAAAAATAACGGGAACCGAGCTGTAGCTCAAAAAATATTGGAGTACCCTAGTATTTAAATTATGTTATAAATTCTCTTTTGTGAAAAGAAACCAACATCCAAAACCACAATCAGGTGGACTGGTCTCCATATGTTCAGGGCTTATTATCTCTTTCACTGCAATAATTTGGATTCTTTGTACTGATCTTCTTTTCTCCGTAGAAAGACTTGTTATCTTACCGAAGTCTCAATCTTTTTCAGAGATTATTTTGGATTTGTCCAAAGTTCATAAAGAGAAAGAAAAAATCAAAAGTTTAAATTTTATCGAAGCTAATCCAGAGGTAGTGGATAACGAACCAGAAGATAGTCGCTTATTCTCTTTTAAAAATCAGCAGGCGGCGAACCCAACTACAAAAGATGTCCAAGCAAAATCAAATCTGCCTAAATTAAAGGGTTTTTTTGATTCAGCAAAAATCATTAATGAGGAAAAAAATAAGAGAAAAATATCTGAAAAACAATCGAAGCCTGAGCCTTCAAAAGTAGATATTCAACTTAAAGAAGGGAATAAAAATAGTGAATCAATGGCTTCAAAAGTTTCTATTGAGCCGAATCTTTCAAATCCAGACGGACAGTCCTCTCTTGATTCAGAAAAGATGAAAGGGAATAAGATAATCGACCTACGAAAGAAAGACTCTATCAGTAAACATATTAACACCAATGAAAGTAGACCCGCTCCTCTTGTTTCAAAACCTATTTCATCACGGCCAAAAGTTTCACCAAGTTTGATCAATGGTCCACTCCTTAGATCAACAAACTCCGCACCAAGGACTGGAACCATCGCTGTGGAATGCAGACTCCATCCATACGGAGTTTATGTTCAACAAATGCTACAGTCTATTGAAGAGCAATGGGGGCAGCTCGTGGGTGGATCAATCCAATTTATTCGTAGAGATAAATTACCTGAAAAAGTTTCTTATCAATTTTACCTCACCGCAAACGGAAAAATAGAACAGCTGATTCGGTTGGACAAACAGGCAAATTCTCTAGCTGCTGATTTATGCAGGCAAGCCATCTCATCTAGGGTTCCATTTGGAGAATGGAATGATGAAATGGTGAAAGATTTAGGACAAAGTGATCTAGTAACCATTCACTTCACTTATTTCTAAATTTACCATGGAAGAACTTCCGCTTGCTCCAAACTGTAAAGTTTTGAAAATCACTTCAGATTTGATTTTTCTTGAAAAAGCTCCTGGTATTCTGAGCCACCCTAATTCATGGGGTAAAAATACTTCAAGGACTCAGTCGATTATTCGTTCCCCTTTTGATCCCGATGAAGAATGCTACAAGATTAATAATTCGAAAAGTTTGTATCTAACCCACCGATTGGACTCCCCTACCTCGGGCATTATGGTTACTAGCAGTAACAAGAATTTAGCTAAGGAAATAAAGGCGAAATTCAAGTCTAGAGAAGTTAGAAAAACTTACCATGCAGTTATCTTTTCAAAAGATAAAATTTTGGCAGGCAAATGGAGAAATTTTTTAATTAAAAAAAAGCTGGCGGGAAAGTTAAGAGTCCTCGAAGGTCAAGGGAAGATTGCCGAATCATTGTGTTCGGTTGTTAAGAAACCCGGTAAAGAGAATCGACTTGCACTTATAAAACTTCAACCTTTGACAGGTAGAACTCACCAATTGCGAATCCAATGTTCACTTAGAAATTTACCAATCATTGGTGATAAAACTTATGGGGACTTCAAAATCAATCGAGAGATTATCGAAAAAACAAAGGTTAAAAGGCTCTGTTTGCACGCCACAAAGATTACAATCCAGATCAGGCAGGAAAAGTTTACTTTAGAGTCCCCGTTACCGGTTGAATTCGAACAAATATTATCTTCTGACTAAAGTTTTAAATTTGCGGATAGAAGAAGTGCATGTGCAGTTATCCGGTCATATTGATCATTTGCCGCAGATAAGTAATATTTATAGTCAAAACAAAGCGACCACTCTTCATTAAAGTTGTACCCCGCACCCAAAAGAAAATCATAAGCAAATCCAACATCACTGGGTTCACCGGAAGAACCTCCATCAATTCCGATAAAACCAACTCCCATTGCCATACCTGCACGAAGATCAATAAAATCACTTGCTTCAACTTCCAAAATAATTCGGGTCAACAAATTATTAACACCAACTGAAATTCCATTGGAACCATCAAATCCAACATAGGAATATTCACCTTCCACCTTGATCGAACCAAAATCTCTACCTATTTTAAAACCGATATTGTAACCATTTCCTGCAGAATATGGTTGAATGCCTCCTCCAGAGCGAAGTGCACCATCATCAGGAATTACAACTCCTATTAAAGGACCAAAGTAATATCCTTCCCAACGGCTTTTATCATCGGATTGATATAGTTCTGCATAAGCTTCTTCGATATTCTCTTTTAGCTCTGGAGCGGTCTCATTGCTAGAACTTACCGGTGTGGTGTAAAAATTGGTTTGTTTTTCTTTACCCAGATTAGATTCATCCGATTCATTGTATTCTGGCACTGGTATATACGGAATGTCAGAATGTGGAGATGGCGAAGAAAAATCAGAGGGTACCGGAGAATTCCCCCTCTCCTCTTTAATTGAATAATCCTCGAAATCTATTTTGGGTTTAGAAAGTAAAGCTGCAATTTTATTTTCATGAGAATTTGAACGAGCTTTGATTTCTTCAATCCTTTTTGCCAAGTCACTACTTTCAGAGTTGGCATGAGTTTGAGCATGTAGGAATAAAATCGGTAGGATAATGAAGGATAGGCATTTCATGAACTAATATTAATCCTTGTAAATTTTCCCAAAAAGTGAAGCGAGAAATGAGGACAAAAAGCGCCGGGCGGTAGATTGGCGGGAACCGCCCGGCGCGGGTGTGGTGGATGGGAAATAAGTTATTAACAATGCAGTTAAACTTTATTCAATGCAATACAAATTTTCATTGGTTCGGATAAACAAACTACCACTTGAAATTGCTACGGATGACCGAACATTGTCCTCATATTCGCTGCCCATTTTTGCTATATGTAGAATTTCACCAGACTCTGATGATACGACGAGTACTTCCGCGTTGTGATTCATTATAAAAATCATACCGTTTCCAGCGGTTGGAGAAGATCTCCACTTGTATTTCCCTGGGAGATTCAGAGTCCAATCAACCTTCCCATTTTCCGGATCAACACGACAAAGTACCTTTTTCAAGTCGCTTAAAATAAAAAATTTCTCGTCGTAAAACAGAGGCGTTGGAACATCTGAAGTTACATCAGGTTGTTTGGCTGAATTCCAGACCAAACCGGACTTTCCTTCATGAATACCCTTTAAATCCTTTTGAACTGCAAAAACCGGCGCTTTCTTGGGTGCGCAAACAAGGAAGACTCCTTTTCCATATACAGGGGATGGTACCAGTCTCCACCATTCTTGCTTATGCCCCGGATTCCAAGTGCCCCAACGCCAAATTTCGCTTCCGTCATCAGGGTTGTGCCCAGTTAAAACATCTCCACCAGCAATTACTAGTTGTCCATTATGAGGAATGATGGTGCCGAAAGATTCAAGAGATTCCTTTTTGGCAAGTGACTTTCTTTCATGTTTCCAGATCGTTGAACCGTCAGAGGAACTCATGCAAAGAAGAAACGATGAGGCATTGGGTTTTCCCCTGCCGTGAACGGGTTCATTTCTTTGCAAGACAGGAAGAAATAAACTATTTGCATAAAAAGTCGGTGATGCTGAAAAAGTCCACTGAAAACAAAAATCACCGTAGTCTTTCTGAATATTTCTTCTCCAAAGCTCCTCACCTTCTAAAGTGTAGCAAACTAAGTCTCCATTTCCGTAAAAAAATGCTACCTTTCTTCCGTCTGAAACTGGTGAGGGACTTGCATAATTTGATTTCGAGTCCAACTTATAATCAAACCCATCGCCACTTGGGCGATAACCGCTTCCTGCTTGTTTTTCCCACAAAAGCTTTCCGCTCTTACGATCGAAGCATAGGGCAAGGAGTGTACCTCTTGTTGGGGAGTCTGACCCTTCAAGTACTGAAATTGATGATACAAAAACTCTGTCGCCAACAATTATTGGAGTAGCAGCGGATGGACCGGGGAGTTCAACTTTCCACTTAACTCTTTTGGATTGATCAAAATCAACGGGAAGTAAACCCGAATCAGTAGAAGCTCCGTTGTAACTTGGTCCCCGCCAATTTGGCCAATCGCTAGACTTTAAAGTTTGTGATAGAATGAATTGGATTTGGCAAAAGAAGAGGATGGGAAGAAAGAATAATCTCATATATTTATATCATACTCAAACAGAGATATCCTTCGAGAAAAAATGAAGATTTCCTTCATTTTTTTCATTCATAGAAAAAACTATTCTTCCTATTTTTCTATATCTTATCTTCACTCATCTTCTAGCCATTCCACCAGTGACTTCATCTCCTTTTTCGACTCATTTACCTCAAACTCTTCTTCAAAATCGGTATTTAACTCATCCATAAGTTTTTTTTCATCGTTAGAATTTGCTGATTTTTTAATGTGAAGGATGGCCATAGCACCTAGAATAAGAATGCATAGATAGAAGATAATTTCCCCAAGCACGGTGCCTTAATCGAAACTTAAAATAGCAGTTTCAATTTCTTTACTGAGATGCTCGATCAAAGAACTAAGAGTTCGAACTTCGATCCGCTCTCCAGCGGAAGGAATTTTTAATTCTTTATCAAAAAGGTTACTTTTCGTTTTACCATCTTTTCTAGATAACTCCCAAAAGGCTTTACAACGAACTCTTTGCTCGGATACCTTCTCAAAGCGATCTACTTTGATATCGATTTCGTATTGGAGCCCAAACTTTTTCCGATGAGGAAATACAACATAGTTATAGGTATTCAATGAAGAGCTTAAATTTTGGCCTACTACCCTGCAAATACCGATTTCCAAAGGTTCTCCCCATCGATTGTATTCTCTAAACTCTATAATTTCATTATTAGGTCTAGAAACCATTCTTTTATCCTGCAAATAATGAGCAAGACGCACTTCATTAATGTAAAAACTTAAATCTGAACGAATCTCACTGGTATTCAGATCATTACTTTTACTGGATAAAAGATAGAAATCAGGAACTCGGTGGTTAGAATCTGGTATGATACAAGAAGTCAAAACAGAAACCAAGAGGAAAGATACTGTTAGTAAACGAGAAAACATTATTCTTCAGGACGAGGTTTACCAATTATAAAAGCTTGCGGATTTCTTTCAATAAGATCTGCCAGACTTTTTAAGGATTTAGCCATGTTAGAAACATCTCTCAATGTATCATCTAATTCATAACGAAATTCAGAGTTTGGTTGAAGTAAAAGATCTAAATTAGAGGCAAGTTGATTGATCTTAAGTAAGGAATCTTGTACACGATGAGAAGTTTTGGTGAGACTATGGCCAAGAGGAATGTAAGATTCATTTAGTTCTGCCATTAACTTTCTTAGTGCAATGTTTGTTTGGGAAAATTCAGCTGAAATAATTTTTGTATCCAGTTCCTTCAAACGCAGAGTCGCAACAACCATAAGTTCGTTTAGTTGCTTGCTTAGCTTTTCAAAATTAATGCTTTCACTCAATTCGGCGAAAATCGAGCCCTTAGTCCGAATTTCTGGAAAACCATGCAAAGTACGAACATCTTTTTGATTAAGTTCGGTTTCCACAGTAGTTAAGTTGATGTATAAAATACCAGTAACGAAGCTTTCTTGGCTTAATTGTCCAACCAATCTAGGAACGACTGATTTCTTAAAATTTCCATTTGCCTCAAAAATTTCGTTACCAATTTCTACCATATACCTAGAAACTAACTTTCTATTTATTTCGACTTGTATGGGAACAGGTCCCTCTTTCAGTTGATCCCCCAAAAAGAAACGCTCTACCCTACCAATCCGCACACCATTAAAAGTAACTTTACTACCCTCGTGCAATCCATAAACATTTTCGTTGAATACCAATACAAATCTCTCGTTATTCTCCCTCAAAAAATAAAAACTTCCTGTAAAAAAAGCAAATCCAAGCAAAATAACTAAGGCTCCCAAGCAGAAAATTCCTACCAATAATCTGTTAATTTGTTTGTTCAATAATGCAACTATTAGTTGTTTAGTGCTTTGTCGCAATCCTAGTTTTTCATGCTTTTCTTTTGAGAAAGTCCTGAACCACATCATTCACTGAGTTTTCAAGTAGATCACTTGGATTTCCCTGCTGAACCAAAGTCTTGGTTCTCGAATCCAAAAAAATAGAATCATCCGCAATTTCAAAAATACTTGCGAGTTCATGAGTTACTACTACGAAAGTGACTCCCAGACTTTGTTTCAACTCGTTAATCAAATCATCCAGTCTTTTCGAATTAATCGGATCCAATCCAGCGGACGGTTCGTCGAAAAAAAGTACTTTAGGGTCCAATGCCATTGCCCGAGCAATACCTGCACGCTTTCGCATCCCGCCACTAAGTTGAGATGGAAAGAAACCCTCAAAGCCAGAAAGTCCAACTAGATTTAATTTGTAGCTCCCTATTTCCTCTATTTCATTCGACGGTAAAGAAGAGTGCATTTCAAGTGGAAGACATACATTTTCCAGAATCGTCATTGAGCTCCATAGTGCCCCCCCTTGGAACAATACACCAAAGTTGTTCAAGATTTTCTGATTTAGTTTTTTTTGGTCAGACCATACGTCTTGCTTTTTATAAAGAATGTTACCTGCTTTGGGTTTCAATAATCCAATCATCGATTTCAATAGAGTACTTTTACCACATCCGCTTCCTCCCATTATGACCATACAGGTTCCACTTTTAACCTTAAAAGAGACATTATTCAAAACCTCGAAGTCTTCGTAACTCAAACTTAGATTTTCAACAGAGATAATGCTTTCTTCTCGGTTCATTTAATTAACGAAGTTCTAAGATGCTGAATGTAATCTCAAAAAGAGCATCGGTAATAACAATTAGAGTGATTGAGGTTACCACGGAAGAAGTAACGGATCTGCCGACGGCAGCTGAACTATTGCCCGAATGCAAACCTTTGTAGCAACCGACCAAGCCAATAATCAGGCCAAAGAAAAAGCTCTTCAAAAGACCTGAGAATACTTCCCACATTCCACTTATGGAAGCTTGGGTTTGTTCTAGGTAATGACTGACTGAAAAGTCCATCACTTGAATCCCAACCGTTAAGCCACCGAGCATGCCTACAATATCAGCGTAAATAGTGAGCATCGGGGTCATGATCAACAATGCTAATGTACGAGGCAAAACAAGGAAATCAATGGGAGCAACATCAAAGGTTCGAAGTGAATCGAGTTCCTCATTCAACTTCATACTTCCAATCTCAGCCGCAAATGAAGCACCGGTTCTACCAGCCATAATGATCCCAACCATGAGTGCTCCCATTTCTCTAACCATTGCAAGGCATACCAAGTCAGCGATGTAGATTTCAGCATTGAATTTCTCCAACTGCACACTGCCAACAAAAGCCATAGTTAGACCAGTCAGAAAACTAATCAAGGTAACTATGGGTAGGGCATTTGCTCCGCAGAGACTACATTCATGTATTAAGTCCCTAAGTCGCATCTGTGTTTTGAACAAAAAAAGATGAAGCACGGAAATGAGCCAAGCACCAACAAAATTCAAAGGATGACTGAACCAGTTAAGAAAACGCTTAAAATAGATCCAGAAAGAACTCCCAGGTATGATCAACTCTTCATTAGGTGCCCTTTCCTTGATTTTTAAATCGATTAATTTTTTCAATTCTGTTGGAAGGTCGAATTTGATTTCAAGACCTTGACGCTCTAGTAAATTTTTTTTGCTTTGGATAAAGACAACTATTCGAGAGTCCCACAACAATTCTCCAGTAATGGAAAAGGTCACCTTTTGAACCTTATTTTCAGGAATAAAAAACGAATTCCAATTTTCAATAACCTCTTCAAGGCAACCCCCTGACTCAACCCTCCAATCTCCAGAAAACCGACAAATCGCTTCATTGGCATTCAACTCAAAATGCAAAGATGGAGGAACAGGTTGATCTTGCCTGAGGGCTTGTTTTCCTTTTTCATCCGAGCTCATTTTAGACTACTATTTACCAATTCTTTAGGAATAACAATGCCAATAAAAGCAATCATGTTTGATCTTGATGGTACTTTAATCGATCAATTCGAGGCAATTCACAGGGCATTTTGTAGAGTTATTTCATCTATGAATTTCCCAGTACCATCTTTTGAAGAAGTCAAGAGAGCAGTTGGTGGTGCTTCTGACACAACGATGGCCAAGTTGATCGGTCCAGAAAATTCAATGGAAGCTGTTAAAAGGCTGAGACCTGTCTTCGAAGAGGAAATGTTTAATGGACTGCATGCACTCCCAGGCTCTTATGAAATTCTAGAATTTTGCTCCCATAATCAGATTCCAACTGCTGTGCTCACCAATAAACATGGTCCTCATGCCCGTGCCGCGTGCGATCATCTAAATTTTAGTAAATTTCTAAATTTCACTCTGGGAGCAAATGATACAGAATGGAAAAAACCTGACCCTAAACTAAGCTTTCTCGCCTTGGATAAACTTGAATCAAAAGCTAAAGAGACCCTTTACATAGGTGATTCTCCTTATGACTTCGAAACTGCCTTGCAAGCTCAGATGCCTTGTATATTAGTTGCAACGGGAACTCATTCAGTTGATGAATTAAAAGGAAAAAAATGCGTCAAAGTAGCAGAAAGTCTGCCTGAGATTCAAAAAGACTTACTTCCCGGTCTTCTTTGAGTCCAATTTTCCTAAAAAATTAGCTTCAGATAGTTTGCTATAACCCAAAAGCTTCATAGTTGACTAGAAGCGTTATTTAAACAATCTTTTTGTAAACCTACCCTAAAAATATGGATTACAAAATTGACAATAATGTCAAAACTTCTGGATTGTCCATGACGGACAATGAAATTCGAACTCTTGCTCGAAAGGTCATAGATACAGAGCAAATAATAAGATCTGTGGTAATTATCACTTCCAGTCAGAAAAAATGGGAAGAATGGAATGATTCCGCAATTTCTGAGAAGTTCATTTTTTTGCGTGCTCATTCTGTACATGAACTTCTCAGAAGTGGTCTATTCAAGGATCAAAAAATGTTCATTTTCTTAGACCATTCATACGAATGCTCAGATCTATCATTTAAAAAAATATTGAATAACAGAATTGAGGGAAGCTTTTCAGTTTATTTTTCAAGTGAAAAACTAAGTGAAGAAACTTTGAATCAATTTACTAGTATTGTCTCAAACTTGGACCTTAATACGAGGATTGATCAAACCACCACTAGCTTTCTTGATGCAACCGAAGGTAATGAAACTCAAATATTGGGGAAAATGATCAATTTTTCTCCAAATATGGGTGATAGAGATTTAAATATCCGGAAATCAAAGACTCTGATATCCCAGAAAATAAGGAAGGTTTTGTCTGAATCACCTGAAGAATTTCTTCGACACGCAGTAAAAGAGATTAGGGAGAAAAGGACTGATCGATAATTCCCGGACGGAGGATTAACTGTAATTTTCTCGGTCATATCGAAACATGGTAAACCTTGGTCTTTTCGTACCAAGTTTCTGCTTTCTACCCTAATTATTTCATTATTTTTCCCCAGTTTGGGACTTTATCTTTTGATAAAAGGAGAATTTGATTTCACCAAAAAGTTGATCCGGGAAAATCTCAATGAACAACTCAATGCCTTCCAAGATATCTTAACTCCAACACTCTTATTCGATGATTCGATTGCTGCAAAAGAAATTATTGATTCTTTTTCCTACAATCCTCAAATCGAAGGTGCAGTGCTTTGGAGAGAAGATGAATCTTCAAATACCCCCCCCACTTTTTCAAAATTCGCTTCTACTGAAGGATATGAACCTAAACCAATTTTTTCGGATTTTGAAATCTGGGACAAAGAAACCCTTACAATTACCAAGAAAATTGGCCCTAGTAATCGACCTTTAGGGTACTTATCCCTATCTCGCTCCCTCAGTGATTTAAGCACGAGAAAAGAAAAATTTATCGGTTTCGGCCTTGTTTCATGGATTCTTATGATCGTCGTGGTGGTTATTGTAACCCTTTGGTACCAAAGCAACTTGACCCGCCCGATGAAGGAATTGATGAGAGTGGCCGAAAAAATATCGGTTAATAAAGATTACAATTTAAGAGCACAGAAGATAACCAATGATGAGTTTGGAAGGCTAACTAATATTTTCAATGAGATGATGGACTCGCTTGATGATGCAGACCAAAAATTGCGCGAAGCTAACAACCAAATGGAAAATAAGGTGAAACGCCGCACTCAGGAATTATCTGACACCAATAAAATGCTAGTCAAAGAAATGGAGCAACGAGAAAAAACCCATAACGAACTGCTTCAAACAAAGGAGAAATTGAACCGACAGGAAAAGTTGGCTAGTGTCGGACAAGTTTCTTCCAATATCGCCCATGAACTTCGTAATCCAATGACAGCGATACGTAATGCCGTCTTCTTTCTCAGATCCTACTCTAAATCAATTGAGGATTCTAAGGCCCTTCATCATTTGGATGTGATTGATAATGAATTAACCCAAAGCGACGAAGTGATACAGAGATTGCTTGAATTGACCAAAGGCGAAAAGATTAAATTAATAAACTCCGATTTAAGAAAGATCGCTCACGATGCCTTTTTGGTACTCAATCCACCCACAAACATTCAATTCAAAGTCAACTTTCAAGAAGCTACTAAGGATGTAAAAGTTGACCCCCTACTTTTTAGGCAAATTTTGACGAATTTATATACTAATTCAATACAAGCCATGCCCGCTGGAGGACAAATCAATCTTTCTGCAAAAAAATCAAGTGAATGGATTGAAATTCGCGTTTCAGATGAAGGAGAAGGCATCAACTCCAATCTTTGGAGTAAGGTCTTTGATCCACTTTACACGAACAAAAAAGATGGTGTCGGATTGGGACTATCACTCTGTAAGGAATTGATTGAAAGACACAATGGAAATATTGAAATTGAAGCGAGTTCGAAAAATGGAACTACCTTCTTACTTTCATTGCCTGCTCCAAAAACACTTGAATTAGTTCACGCTTAATAACACTAAATTTCTAATGGAAGGAACCAAACAAAACCGAGTCCTCGTTGTCGACGATCATCCGGCAATTCGAGAAACCATGAACGATATCCTTAAGGAGGAAGGCTTTTTACCCAAACTTGCCGCAGATGGGGAGGAGGCACTCCTTCTTTGCCAAAATCAGGATTTTGACTTTGTTCTTCTGGATATCCAAATGCCAAAAATGAATGGTGTTGAGGTAATGAAAAAAATGAAGGAATCAAGAACTAACTGTCCGAAATTTATCTTCTTCACAGCTTACAGTTCACCTGAACTTCAAGAGGAAGCAAATTCCCTCGGAGCTCATGCATTTTTAAAAAAACCGATCAAAGTTGAAAAAATCTTAAACTTGATCCGATTGAAAAGAAACATCTCCATTCAAGTTTTCATAAAAAATGATAATCTTAGAATAAGTCTCACCAAGTTACTTGAGAAGAACGGTTACCTCCTTAGCACCACTTCTTCGTATGACGACGCTCTCATCCAAATTCGGCAAATTAATTATGATTGCATTATTTATGATACCGACTCACCTGGTATTGAACAGGAAACAATCCAGAACACCATCAAATCATTAAATTCGGATACCGTTTGCCTTGAAACCAATGAAGACGAGAATCTTGAAGAAATTTTAAAGAGAATTTCATTTCATCTCGAGGAAAAGAACCCTGTTTTGAATTAAGATAATCTAAATTTTACCACCTTTGATCTCGGTTCTAAATCTCAAGGTGATTCAGGTAATATTAACAAATGAGTATTCACAGGAATTTTTTTAGATAATTCCACTGCATTGATGTTGGAAACTTGCAAACATCCGGAACTGGATGGTTTTCCCAGATTCTCCTCATGATTCGTTCCGTGAATGTAAACATAACGATCGAAGGTATCTACTGTTCCTCCCTGATTGAGTCCAGGTTCCAATCCTACCAGTCTTAAAATTCGGGTGGTAATCAGATTCTTTTTGCGTTTTTCAATTGAGCATTCCCAATATTTTTGTCCGATTGGCAGTCTCCCCTCAAAAACCATGCCTATCGGTTCTCCTTCCCCAATTATTTCGGTTATCTGATGCAATCCCCATGGAGTTCCCAATGAACCCTCTAAACAAGATGGAGGATTCTTCGAACTTGACATTTTATAGTCCTTGACCCTTCTCCCATTATTGAACAAACGGATGATTTGACTTTTGATACAGGCGACCAAAACATGATTCGTTTGATCAAGCTTCAATTCATTCGTTTTCTTATTATAAACTTCAAATAAACCTTCTACATTCATTGAAAAAATATCGTATCGGCATCGTAGGTGCAACGGGAGCCGTTGGCCAAGAAATTATTCGACTTCTTGAAAAAAGAGAATTTCCAGTAGCAGAGGCCAGATTACTTGCTTCCTCAAGATCTGCTGGAATTGAAATGGAAGCATGCGGTAATTTAGAGAAAGTCATCGAGACGACCCCAGAAGCATTCAAGGGCCTGGACATGGCGATCTTTAGCTCCGGCTCCGACATTTCGCTGAAATTTGCGGAAGATGCCCGACGGCAGGAATGTGTAGTGATCGATAATAGTTCTGCCTTTCGAATGGACCCTCAAGTTCCACTGGTGATCCCTGAGATCAATGCCTCGGCTCTGGAAGAACACCGCGGAATCATTGCCAATCCAAATTGCTCCACTGCAGTAACCCTTATGGGACTTTATCCACTTCATCGAAGATTTGGTCTGAAACGATTGATAACCTCGACCTATCAAGCGGTTTCTGGAGCAGGAGCGGCGGGTCTAACAACTTTATTGAATGAGTTAAGTGAAGACCCAATGAATTCCCATGACACTCAAGAGTCCCCTTTCCCCTACCCGATTGCCTTTAATCTAATTCCCCACATCGATAGCTTCAGAGAAGACGGATACACCAAAGAAGAGCTTAAGATGAGAAACGAAAGCAGAAAAATTCTCGACCTTCCCAAATTACCTGTTTCATGTACCTGTATTCGTGTACCAGTGAAGAGGGCCCATTCGATTTCAGTAAATGCTGAATTCGAATCCTCGGTCAATGTACCCGACGCAAAAAAGGCGATCGAGAGCTTTAAAGGAGTTGAACTTAGGGATGACCCAAGTGCAGGAAGTTATCCCATGCCATTGGGCTATGCGGAAAAGGAAGACTGCGGAGTAGGCCGGTTGCGAGTCGACCATGCACTCCCCAACGGATTGGCTTTCTGGGTTGTCGGTGATCAATTATGGAAAGGAGCGGCTTTGAATGCCATTCAAATTGCCGAGACCTTAGTTGAAAAGCAATGGTTGAAATTTGTTAGCTAAAAACTGGCAAACAACCTGCTTTATATCCTGCATGAATCCAGTTCTTGCAAGCAGTCTCATTCAAGTTGGTAAATCACTCGTGGACCGTATTAGTGGGCCCGCTCCCGTATCTTTCAAGGAGGGTGACAAACCCTTTTCAGTTGAACTACAGCAAGAACTTACATCATCTTCAAAAGTAGAGTCTTCCACATCTGCCCTTCGTCAGAATCTCCTCCGTGATCCGCAAATTAAGTCTTTCATGGAACAAAACTCCGATTGTGAAATTTATTTCCAAAAAAGAGCCGATGGCAGCTCCCAAATACTTTCTTCATCCGGTGCAGTATTGACGATCGGAAAGGACTCAACCACAAATCAACTCATCCATCAATACTTTGACCAGTGCATGAAGGAAGGCATTTGCCTTTCTCCTCACCGTCCTGGAACCGTATTGCTCGAGGGATAAGTTTAAAATTTTCCCAGTCCTGATCTTTACGACCCCATTCTGATTCGGACGGACAAGAAATGAAAAAACCCTCTGATTTTCTCCTCATTGAGAGAATCAACCAGTGTCCCAAACTAGCTTCATTGAAGAGTATCAATGACACGCTGAAAGATCTACTCGAATCTGAAGATAGTTTCGTCAGTCAAATTGCCGAGGTTATTCGCCTCGACCCATCTCTAACTACCCGCGTCCTCGACCTTGTGAATTCCATCTTTTTCGGAAGCAAGGATAGCGAGCGGATTTCCGGGGTAGAAGAAGCCTCCATCTTTCTTGGTCTAAATCGAATTCGTGATTTAATCGCTGCTACCCCGGTGATCGAGGAGATTTTTAAACTTGGTAAAAAAAGTTCTTCTTTTCCCTGGGTCGACTTCTGGAAACATAGCATTGGAACTGCCATGCTTACTCGGGAGATTCTTTCTTTCGCAGAGGAGGAATTTGAGCAAGAAGCGGATTATGTAGCCGGTCTGCTTCACAATCTTGGAATTCTTATTCTCGCGATCACTTTCCCCGATCATTTTTCTAAAATCTATCAGCAGGACTATAAATCTTGCCTGGAACTAATTGAAACCGAAAAGGAATTAGTCGGTTGGGACCATTCGAAGATTGGTGCTTACTACTTATGGAATCATCATATCTCGGAGGAAGTGGTTGATTCCATCCACTGGCACAATCAACCCTCTGAGGCCAAAGCTAGCCCCAAGCTCGCCTCTGCTATTCAAATCGCCGATCATATTGTTCGAAAGTTGGGGACCAAAGGAATCGAGAACTATCCGGTCACGCCAGACGAGGATTACATGAAATTGGAAGGTTGGAACCTATTATTCGGAGAGCATCCAGAGCCTGAGGCCATCCATTCCAATTTAAAGTCGAGTTTGGAAAGACTCGGACAAACTCTCAACGGGGTGGTTTAAAAAAATCTATGGTATTATCCCCTCAGGGCTTAATCCACTGATCCTCCCTCGCTGCTTTTGCCACCTTAAGTGCACCAATCGCGACGAATGGCTTGATCTCTCTTGAGGAAACCCTCACTTCCGGATCCTCATAACCATCATCAGAAAGCATACGCTGTAATTCCTGGTCAAAATTTCGAATCCGACTCCCACCTCCGGTAAGGATGATGTTTTGTAACATTGCGAATACTGACTGTGGGGAAGCAACTGCAATGATTTCCTTTATCGAAGAGAAAACTTCATCCAATAATTGATTACAAGCTTCACCAACCTGTTTTCCGATCTCAATCTTTCGGGGTTTTCCTTCGACCGGAACCTTGACTCGGGCACCCGATTCAAGTTCTCCAACATAAGAATAGGTTTCCTTAAACTTTCTGACCATGGAAAGAGGCACATCAACCTCAGGAAAAGCCTCTCGAATCGACTTGTCCAAGGAAACATCCACTTCGTTTCCTGCATAAGGAATACTCAGCAAATCCTCCGGTTTGGGAAAATATCCCTGGACGATACAAAAATCTGTAGTCCCCGCTCCGATGTCCACAAAAAGAGAGTTCCCAACTGGATCCTTGTAGTCTGGATCCTCCAGCTTGCTCTCATCCCGCATACCCAGGGCAGCAAGGAATGGTTCCGGAATAAAGAGGATCCCATCGAAAGCACCCTTTGATGCTTTTTGCAGGTTTTCCTTGGCATCACTATCCGCTGCTGCGGGCAATCCAATCACACAATGCACCGAATGTTTGCGTTCCGGATCAATCTTTTCACGAAGATAAGATAAAAAAGAACGAGTGGCATCCACATCCTGAATGACTCCGTCATTTAATGGATGTACCAAGCGCAAATGCAATTCATTGGCGAGAGCCTCCTCACCGTGCAACATTTTAGCATTTCCTGGCAAAATTCCTGCGAGAATACCCTCTTCCGGGTAACCGACCACTGTAGGCACTAAAATTCCTTCGCTTTCGTTTGCGTTGGACTTGCCCAGCTTGGTGAGAATACAGGTATTTAAAGTTCCCAGATCCAAACCAACATACATCCTTCGCTTCTTGGATTTGGATTCTTCCGCATCATCTAGTTTTTCTATGGACTCTTCTGTCATGTTTAATCGAAAATATTCAGGATTTCTGATTTGAGACTAAAAATGAATGGAATGCAACTACTGGTTTATTCATAGTTCATGAATTTTTCTCAGAAGCCAAAACCTCGTCGATCATTTTTTCGATTTCATCAAATTTCAACCCCATTCCACGAGGAGGATCGAGATTTTCATCCACTTCTTCCTCGATTGGTTCAATTACTTCATCGGTAATCTCTTCAACTTCTTTGGCTTCTGGAAGAGGTAGCTCTTCCGTTGATGACTTTTTACTCTCCAACGGCTGAAGACTTGCACTTTTTAACAAATTCTGTACTTGCCCGACCACTCCCTTCAATTCCTCCCTCATCAAGCCCGCCAGTCGGGTCTCAAATCGACCGGCGAACAAATCAAATGCGGTTGCCAATTCATCTGCCCGGGCAGATTCATCGTCAAACATCTCTTTCAATTTTGCCTTCTTATCTGCCGGCTCGAGGTTACTTACCTTTGCCCAGCCCACAACCAGTGCGGGAATTTCGTCTTTCAGCACTTTGATCGCTCCATCCTCGTCACCAACCAGCCTGCGTACGCAAGCTCTGCGAAATCCAGCCTTCAAGGCTTCAAGTGGGGATAATGCACTGGGGGATGAACTCATGCTAAATCGTATCGAATAATCACTCCTTGAGCTTCAGACAACCAAATTGTCCAATTCATTGATCTTCATCCGTTATATTCGCTCCTTTTTCGATCAAATTAAAAACCTGACTTTCTTCCAGCTCCATCTTGGAAATTAAAAAACTCATCATATCTTCCGCCAAGAGAGAAGAAAACCCTTCCCCTCCCTTCTCATCGAACCCCAACCATTCTCCATGTAAGGCCTGTCTCTTCATGCCTAAAAGGTTCATCCACTCGTCCTGCCATCCTTTTTCGCAAAACTCCAGATAGATTCGTTCATCCGGGCCATAAAGCTTTTCTCCTACCAAAGGATATCCAAGCCACTGGGCATGGGCACGAATCTGGTGCTTTCTTCCGGAAAGGGTCCGGATCCGGCAAAAACTGTACTGCTTAGTAGTAATCAGCGGGGTAAGAATCGTTTCCGCCTTTTTTGCTTTTTTGCTTTTTTGCACCAGCACTCGTTGCTTAACAAATACCTCGCTTTCCGGATCATTCCCTAAAAAATTCGATATTTTTACAGAATCCTTTAACTCTCCACTCAAAATCGCTAAATATCTTCTCTTTACTCTCTTTTGCTCAATTGCCTTTTGCCAATGACTGGCTGCCTTCTTGTGCTTTGCCAGCAATACCACCCCACTGGTTTCCCTATCCAACCGACTGGCCAAATGAATCGATTCAACCCCAAGATATTCCTTCGCCGCCCCTACCAAACTTGAAAGCGGCCCATTTTTAGAAGGATGGCATACTAACCAGCCCGGTTTATCTAGAACCAACACATCATCATTTTCTTCAATGATCCAACTCCTGAAATCATTCAAATTTACCAAAGGTGGATCATCTGGCTCCATAATCAAGAAATTAAGCCACAGAGATGGCACTTTTTTGGCTGAAAAAAATAATTTGAACTTTTTTTGGCATTCCCTGGTTTTTTGTGCCAAGTTGAATTCGTTTGTGTTTTGCAAGCAACTAAAATCATTAATCTAAATTAAACAATTAACGCATATGAAGAATAATCTGATTCTCTCCGGTGTTCACTTCGATCTCAAAGACAGCCATAAAAGCCTGGTTTCCGAAAAGATGGAAAAGATCTTTAAACATGAGGAGAAAATTATTCGGGCACGCATTGAATTGGAACACGATTCCAAATCATCCTCCCACGAAAATGAATTCGTCGCCAAGGGGCACCTTGAATTGAAAGGTTCGACCATTACGATCTCTTCCGCCAGCGACAATATTTACAAGGCAATTGACGAACTTGTCGATAAACTCGACCGTGGTCTTCGTCGCCGGTCACGCTTACGACGGGTCAAAAGAAAACAAATCTCCCTTCAAGACCTTCCGGACGCGGCTTAATCCTTTTACCCCACAGTTTACCCCACCAAAAACGCTTGGTTTATTCAACCAAGCGTTTTTTTTGCGACAAAATTTCCGCACCTATTAAGAATCTTTTAAGAATCAAATAAGTAATAGATATATTTAGCATATATGTCTATTTAGTGTATATTAATAATATAAACATATTTCCCTCTGTCGAGTAAACCATCCAACCCAAAAAGCCATGAGATTCAATCGTCTATCACTCACTGTTTTCATCCTGATCTTTTCTTTCCTCTTAAATCTTAAAAGTCATGGAGCTCTTCATCCCGAGATGGAAAAACTGATTCCCGGTAATTTAATGGATTCCAACGGCAATACGGTATCAAACCAAAATCTCCAAGGTAAAATAATCGGTCTGTATTTTTCTGCAGGTTGGTGTCCGCCCTGCCGCAGTTTCAGTCCTTTACTCAAAGAATTCAGAAATAAAAACAAGCAAGAATTTGAAGTGGTAATGGTCAGTGCTGATCGCAACCGTGCCGAACAGCTCAAATATATGCAGGATATGAAAATGGAATGGAATGCTCTGCCCCATAACTCCATGGAAGCATCCAATCTTTATGGAAAATACAGTATTCGGGGTATTCCCACATTAATCATTCTATCACCAAATGGAAAAACGATTTCCACTGAAGGAAGGACCGAGGTTACCTACAACCCGGATTCGGTTCTATCCAACTGGATGAAATCCCCAGTTTATGAAAGAATAGAAAGTTTAGAGCCACCCCAAACTCAAAAACCTTCGGCTCCAACCGCTGGAACCAATCCGAATAACACCCCATCCACGGCTCCCACTTTTACGCCTCCAGTTCGTACATCGAGTACTTTGGAAGAAGAGGTAAAATTACTGAGGGAAGAAAATGCCCAAAAGGACACCCTAATTGCCGAGCTTCGTAAGCGAGCCGATGAGTGTGAAAAACTGGCTATTGATTACAACGCCAGTTGCACTGCGGCAACGGAAGAACTGGTTCGGGTTGAAAAAGACCTTGCAATCGCACTTGAGCGAAACCAAGCCCTGCAAAAACAGGCAACGGAATGCAAAAAAATCAGCGATGCATGCAATCTTGAAATCCTAAAACTGCAAGAACAACTACAACAATGCAAATCACTCTCCAACACTCCGTTCTTAAGAGGTTGGATGTACTCAGATATTCATGGCTGGCTTTACACCGATGAAACCATCTTCCCTTATGTTTTTTTGGAAACAACAGCCACTTGGTACTTCTATGAAGTCGGATCCAGTAATCCTGCCCGCTTTTTCAATTATTCCGACCAATCCTGGGAAGCATGGAAATAATTTAGATCAAATCTGCTTACATCTTGAATTTAATTATTAGTTAGGACTTCAAGTTTAAAAGGCTTTCATTTTGCTTCTTGCCACCCGTGGGCAGGAAGCATTATTTTTATCCTATCATGAGGCTTTTTCGACTTATTTTCGCAATTTCCTGCATCTTGCCATTATTTTTGCAAGCCACATCTTCGATTCCATATTCAGGTAAACTTTCCATAAGGGGTGTAAACTTCAATGAACCTGCAAATTTTTCCTTCTCCATAAGCGATCAAAATGGCTCCATTTACTGGTCCACTAATAGTCCAATTGAACTCAATGTACGAAATGGACGATATTTCGCTCTCCTTGGGGGACAAGGTACTCCAACCCTACCTCCCCGCCTCTTTCTTGATCATTCCAACCTGATTCTAAAGGTTTCTGTCGATTTGGAGGACGGGGAAGGCATGCGTCCTCTCCTGCCCGATCAACCGATCACCGCCACTCCCCTCGCTCTGGCAGCGGAATATGCCCGGATTGCAGAATCTGTTGCCCCCGGCTCGATCACCAAGGATATGCTATCCGCAGATGTCCTCTCCGACCTTAACCGCACCCAAACCGTTCCCTCCAGTGAACCCAGCACTTCCTCTTTTGAAGTAACCCCCGGTTCCATTACTCACGAATTACTCAGCCCTGCCGTCCTCGCGGATTTAAATTCCTCCATTTCCCAGATCACCCGGGAGATGTTACCACCCAGTGTGCTCGCCGATTTGAATAAATCGATCACCCGTAGTGACCTACCCCCCTCGGTACTGGCTGATTTAAACCGGACAATTACTCGCGATATGCTTCCTGCTTCCGTCCTTGCCGATTTGAATAAATCGATCACCCGCAATGACTTGCCATTATCCGTGCTCGCTGACCACAACCGTACCATTACCAAAAATAATTTAGGCAGTGATGTATTAAACGACTTAAATTCCTCTATTTCCCTCAACCGGCTCTCAGCCGAGGTCCTCGCCGCCCTGCAGGTCACTCCCTCCATATCCACCCAGCCTTTCGCCCGTTATGATTGGCGGACGAATTCCGCAACCATCGAAGCTCGTGGACGCGGGCACA
>JAYYRA010000025.1:0-34923 GCA_036127675.1 Verrucomicrobiota bacterium | reverse complement strand
CCCAGTAATCAAAGAAGAAATATGCCTGACTGGTTGGACACAAAGGCTCCGCTTCTTCCTCGTTTTCTTCAACAAGCCGGTTACGCAACCGCACATTATGGTAAGTGGCATTTAGCAAACGATATGATTCCCGATTCTCCTTTTCCTAGTGAATATGGATATGATGATTATGGATCCTATAATTGTGCCGGTCCACAAATGTTTGTGCATGATGATGTGAAGAGTGCGATTCCATTTATGGAGAAAAGTCATGCCGCGGGTAAGCCATTCTTTATCAATCTTTGGATCCATGAGCCTCACACTCCTTTCCATGTGGATCCCAAGTTGCAGAAGTTATTTCCAGATCTCGAAGAAGCGGACAATATATATGCAGCAACTCTGTATCATGCAGATTTAAGGATTGGCCAGTTATTGGACGCATTGGATCGTATGAAAATTACTGAAAATACATTGGTAATTTTCAGTTCAGATAACGGCCCAGCAAGAGGTGCTCCAGATAGTCCCATTACTTTAATGTATGATTCTGCTACCGGCCCCGGTTTTGGAATCGGTGGAGCTAAAGGGATTACTGGTGGTCGTCGTGCATTTAAAGGAGGTCTTCTTGAAGGGGGAATTGGAGTTCCATTTATTGCCCGCTGGCCTGGCAAGATTCCGGCCGGAAAAGTTGACAAAAAATCGATATTCTCGGCCGTCGATCTTTTGCCTACTTTTTGTGAACTTGCAGGTGTCAAACTCCCTGCTTCATACAAATCTGACGGAATGAGCCAAGTGCAGACTCTCATGAAAAAAGGGGAATCAAGAAGAAGCAAGCCGCTCTTTTGGAGAATCTCCGCACCTTGGCCAGCTCATGAGTCAAAGCCTGATCATTGGGTAAGTTATGTGGTGGTTGATCAGCAATGGAAACTTTGCCTAAGTAGGGATTTCTCTTATTTTGAAATTTTCGATCTGGAGTCCGATCCGTTTGAGAAAATGAACCTCGTAGAAAAGGAAATGAAAGTAGCTACCAATTTGAAAAAGAAACTGGATAACTGGCTAGCATCTCTTCCTGAAAAACCTACCGGCGATGTGTTTTCCAGTTTGAGAAATAAATAACTGATTTATTTGCCCTACTTACCGATCCGATAAAGTCCTTTTTCTGATCGGAGCAGAAAAGAATTTTCGTAGGGTGTGATTGACGCCATATGTGCGGTGCCATCAAGCTCGTTCTCAGCTACGATGTTTAGTTTAGAATCCGGTTTAATCACCGTAGTTTTCCCCTCCCGGTCAGAAAAGTAGATCAAACCGTTTGCAAAGGTTGGGGATGCACTGAATTCGCCCCCGATACGCTCACGCCATTCCACATCCCCGGAAATTGCATCAACACAAGTTAGTATGCCCCCGTCATTCATCACATAGAGTTGTTTGCCGACAAGAAGAGGAGAGGGCATTTTGGGTGCACCTTTAATCATTTTCCAAGCAAGTTTCGGTTTATCCAGTCCTTCATAGCGGTAGGCATGAATTTCCGCCTTCATAAAGCAGGTGGAAATGTAAAACATACCATGCCCAACAACCGGGCGTGCCACATTGGAAAAGCCAAGAACACCGTAGTTTATCTTCCATAGTTCTTCTCCATTACGGGGGTTGTAACCATATACCCAATCTGCACTGCATGAAATCAATATGGTTCGTCCGTTAAAATTCGCGATGATCGGAGTGGAATAAGATTTTTGAAACTGAGGATTATCCGCCATTTTCCCAGACCTGCGTGTTTGCCAGGCAATTTTTCCCGTATCCTTAAAGAGGGCGACAATGCTTTGTTTATCACTTCCATCGAGGTGAAAGATCATCAGATTTTCCCAGATAATCGGCGAACTACCCGGTCCATTTTCGTGCATTACCCAGAGTTCCTTCTGAGAATTTTTCCAAAAAATTCTTCCAGATTCTGCATCAATGCATGCATTCCCATAGGATCCAAAGTGAAGGTACAATCTGTCACCTTCGATCACCGGAGTAGGGGAGGCATAGCTATTCAAATGATGGACCCACTGGGGTTGATTCTTTTGGATAACCTCTATGTTTTTGAGAATCTTTCCACTTTTGGGATCAATTCTTAATGCTCTAAGGCTTACCCTAGATAAAACATTTACGGATGACAGTCCTTCATTCGCCTTGAGGCGTTCTTCTTTTTCCTTTTCAGATGCCGGAGTCTCAATCGCTGTAGTAATCCAAACTTTTCTTTTATGATGTACCGCTGAGGAATGACCACGACCTGGGAGGTGAGTTTTCCAGACTAGATTATTGCTAATCCCCCACTCCTTGGGAAATTTTCCATCAAAAGTGTGCCCTGACCCCTCCGGGCCTCGCCACTGTGGCCATGATTTTGAATTAGCTGCCGTTGAAAAAGTTACTAATACGGATAAAAATGCAAATAAATGTAGCATTTTCATGGGAGACGCTTGACCATCAGATTACGAAACAAAACTGTGCTTCCAGGGTCATGCCCTTGGAGGGCAAAGGTTCCTTCTCCAAGAATACGATCAAAATTTGACCCTTTTTTCCAGTCATCGGGCTGGGTCCAGTCGACGATTACCTTGTCGTTTACTTTTGTGATTACCTGTTTCCCATCCACCTTGATGTATAAATTAAACCACTCATCATCCTTGACTGGGGCTTCAAGGCAATCAACTACGCCATAGATACTGGCAGTCTTTTTGGGGTCGTGATAGGTATTATTTACCTGGCACTCAAATCCGCCTTTGGGCCAACCTTCATCCTGAAAGCGGGTGTGGAAATAAACACCGGCATTCGAATGAGGCAGAGTCATTACCTCTGCCTTGAATTCAAAATTCTTGAAAGGTTTATCCGTTTGGTAAAACAGATGACAACGGCCTGGAGCGTTTGCAACAATACAGCCGTCTTTAACCCAGAAAGAGTCATCATTCTCATTCGGTTTCCAGCCTTTAAGGGTTTTACCGTCAAACATCGATATCCATCCCTTTTCTGGTTTATGATCCTTATTGTAGTGATCCGCCAGTAGATCTCTTCCGAAATCTCCATTGAAATCACGCCAAACCGCATGGACATGATTCACATCATTCTGGGTGTTGGCGTACTCAAATAGAAATTCCGGAGTTTGTATGCGGTAGTAGTGCCCTTGGCCTGCCTCCAGGCTACCTGACCATGCGATGTAAGTCTCGGTTGGATGGACCAAAGGCTTGCGGTTAGAAACCTGTTCGATCACTTCGGGACGATGCTTGGCGGCATATGCATGAACCACTTCATCCAGCCACCCTTTTTGCCTGGGGTTCATTTTGGTGATGGGTAGGCCTTTGGGAGGAAAGAATATCTTGCGAATCACGGTGTTATCCTGTCCGGAAAGAATGTCGCGTGGAGCTTTGTCGGAAAGGATTGCCATCTTTTTTTGAGGAGGAGAAAGAGAGCGGAATAGTTTGCGTGCTTTGTCTTCCTCATCAGCCAATACCCTCATACCTGCATGTTTTCCCTCTTTTACTCTCGCTGGGCTTGCTCCATAAAAGCTTGGGGTGATGGAGAAAATTCTTCCGTTCACAAAAGTAAAGTTGAGAGACAAGTGGTGTCCTTCAAATCGCCAGCCCCATGTTCCTGCTTTGTCGGGTTCGCCAAATATGGAGACATGATAAAGCTCGGGGTTTCTCATCTCACGTTCTTCCCGCTCATAGAGAATCTGCTCCAGTAGGATTACATCAGTGGTCTCCAAAAGGCCACGGTGACTTAGTGCGGATCCCAGAAGACCATGTGCCAGGATTTTTTGGGCAGGGTTCATGTCTTTCAATGACAGTCCTTGCCTTCCATCAGGCCTGATAAACGGATCGGGGAAAAAGTGCCAATTTTCTCTTTCTGCACTTTTGAAAGTAAAGTGGGCAATTTTTTTTGCATTTGGGTCTAGCGACTTTAGAAATCTCTTGGCGGCTGTAGCCATGTCGCTAGCCGGGTCATGAGCAAGAATATTGGAAAGAAAGAGGCCAAAGGCCGAGAGATAAAGAATAAAAAATTTCATAGGCATAAGAATTCAAAATTTGTATGGTAATCCAATGACGTCGAATCAAAACCAGCAACTTTTTGAAGAAAGGTTTTGCAGCAATTTGAAACGCATCCACCAAATTGATTTTCATTTGATTTGAAAAACCCCGAAATGTTTGACCATAAAAGGGAAAAAAAAGTTTCAGGCTCGCTGTTTTCAGGTGCTGGAATCGGTGATGTTGGAATAGAATGGGGGCTTGGAATTCCAGTGCTCGCAGCATGTGAATTGATTCCTTCCAGAGCGGAGTTAATCCGAAGGAATTTTCCTAATACCAAAGTTTTTCAAGGTGACATCTGGAATTTAAAAGATGATTACATCCGTTTCTTTAAAGAAAAAAATGGAAGTTGCTCACCTTGGTTGCTCACCTTATCTCCTCCTTGCCAAGGTATGTCCTCTAATGGTGCGGGTCGTATATCGTCTGAAATTAAGGCAGGAAAAAGACCTAAAGAAGATCAGAGGAACAGATTAATCCTTCCGGGGATTGAGATTCTTGAGGCGTTAAAACCAAAATGGTTCATCCTCGAAAATGTTCGAAGAATGGAAAATACCATTATTAGAAATGAAAAAGATCGGCCTGAGAGTATTTTACATTGCTTACAAAGAAGACTGAATCCTCTGGGTTATACTATTTATGCCAATATTCTTAATTTTTGTGATTATGGAATCCCTCATCATCGAGAGCGATTAATTACAATAGGTTGTAGGATTCCTCAAATTACAGCTCTTTTTTCTTCAGAAAAAAATGTTTTTTTAAACATTTTAAGCCCTTTTCACCCAGTTCCCACTCATGGTGCAAAAGGTAGTTCCCCATGGATAACCTTAGCTGATGCAATCAAGCATTTGCCTTCTTTGGATTCTAGATCCAAGACCAAAGATGAAAACGACAAGTATCATTGCGTTCCAAAATGGAATGACCAGCAGTACTTTTGGATGCAGCACACACCGGAGGGGGAATCTGCTTTCGATAATCTGATTTGTATAGAATGTAAGAAGAAGGTAAATAATCCTTCCGCTGTTCGTTGTGCTTGTGGGGCTTCTCTTCCAAGACCTCAAATTAACAGAAATGGAGAAAATCGTCTTATCAACGGCTTTAAATCCTCCTATCGAAGAATGAAGTGGGGAAAACCCGGAGGCACCCTTACAATGAATAGCGGAGTAATTTCAAGTGATCTGAAGGGACACCCAGAGCAAAACAGAGTTCTTTCTGTTCGGGAAATTCTTATTCTTTCTACACTGGACTCTAGCCAATGGAATAAGGAATATTCATTCGATGGCGTTCGTTTTGGAAGGATGTCCGGAGATCAAACTTTTTCTGAAAAACTGGTAAGAGAAGTAATTGGTGAATCCATTCCTCCAATCGCTATGAAAAAAATAGTGGAACATATTATTTCCTTGGAAAAGAAAATAACTATTCCTGATAAACCCTAATGTAATCCACCAGCATCGTGGCGGGAAACTTGGTACTTGGATCGGGATTACCAGGCCAGCGTCCCCCCACGGCAAGGTTGATTATCAGATGAAACCGCTGATCGAATGGTGCAGGAAATTTGCCTTTCTCAGAGTACCAATCTTTTTGTGTCTGCCAGACCTTGCCATCGATCGACCAGCTTATTTTGCCCTCATTCCAATCTATGGAGAAAATATGGAAGTCATCCGCAAAGGTTCCAGATGAGAGCTTAAATTTTTCTCCTGTGTGTTTGTTGCGTGGCCAGCCTCCACCATAATGTAGGGTACCATGGTAAGTGGACGGTTCATGACCCACCAATTCCATGATATCAATCTCTCCGCTAGATGCCCAGCCTCCATATTTCTCATCCGTTGGAAGCATCCAGATGGCTGGCCAAATACCCTTTCCAATTGGAAGTTTTGCTCTTACCTCTACCCGGCAATATTTCCAGTCACCCCGATGCTTTGTCCGTATTCGAGCGGAAGAGTACGGGCGGATGTTACCAACGACATTTGGATTATCATTATGTGCCTCGATAACAAGGTTACCCTTTTCAACTCGTAAGTTTTTTGGGCCCCAACGATAAATTTGCAATTCATTGTTTCCCCCACCGTAAGCATTTTCTTCGACTCCCCACTTGGTGTAGTCCAGTGATGCTTCATTGAATTCATCGAACCAGACTAATTTTTTTTGATCTGTAGCATGAAGAGAGAAAATTGCTATCAAAAATAGCACACAGAGTTTAGCTGACATTTGTACTTGATGAATCTCTATACACGGATTTGAGAATATAAAGCGGCCCGCTCTCGGTAGCCGAGAACGGGCCTAAATCCAAGAAAGCCTACCCCAAAACTTCCTTGGTTAGATTGATTTAGGAAGATGGAATGAGTTGGGTCAACTGAGATTCTATTAAAGCTATTAGGGTGCGGGATCAACTCAGGTGTAATATGCTATCCAACATGAAGATAGGAGAATCCAATTTCACTTAAAAAGTTATTCACTGCCTTTGGTAAAAGTTGTTAGTAAGGGCATTTTACCGAGCCAAAGCTTAATACTCACTCGTCTTTTTTCCCGGCTCAGGAATAGGGTAAATTCCATTGGCGTCCGCTAGAAGTGGTGGTGGGGAATCCAAGGTTAATTTTTCAATTCCAGGGGCAAATATCTGAGAGGAATTCAGCATTTGATCATAAGTAACTTCCTTTCCTATATGAGCAGCCATTCTGCCCATGGAGGTTACCACACTTGCCTGTACGCCTCTTTCTACTTCATTATGCGGCTTATCGTTTTTTACCGCATCCATCAGCCTTTCCCATTCATCTTGGTATGGATTAGTCTCACGAGTAGGTCGACCACCCCCTTCATCCAGACCGAACATCCACGCAATATCGCTGTCAGGTCCTTGGCCTTTGTGGATTCTTGCCTGAGAACGGTGACCACCAGGACCAGAAATCAAGGCATATCCTTTGGTGCCATGAGCATGACTTGAAAATTCCTGATGGCAGCCGGACATATTGCGACCATGAAAGTATAGTTTTGTCTCATCGGGAAAAGTGTATTCAACAGTGTAGTTGTCCAGATTTTGGTCTATTTTTTCACCACGATAGTGACGACCACCTTGAGCCTGGCATTTTACTGGCCACATTCCTTTCATCCAGCAGCACTCATCGATATTGTGGATGAAGAAATCACTGAATGATCCGCCACTCAGCCAGAGAAAGCTGTGAAACCTCTTGATTTGGTACATAAGTTCACTTTCTTCTGGTGGTTTTTTATCTGAAAAACAGGACGCGATTGGAGCCTGCATCCGATAGGCTCTCATGTTGATTATTTCGCCTAATTCCCCGTCCTCAATACGGGATTTAAGTTCCCGTCGTGCCTGACTGTGTCGACACATCAAACCGATCCCGATCTTAAGGTTGAGTTTTTTTGCTTCTTCGTTCAACTCGAGCATTTTCCTTGAAGAAAACCCATCTGCGGTGACCGGTTTCTCCATAAAAACATGTAGTCCACGTTCAATTGCATATTTAAAATGTAACCATCGAAAAGCACAAGGTGTGGTAAATATTACCACATCGCCCGGATCAAGAGCATCCATAGCGTTTTGGTAACTGTCAAAGCCGATGAATCGTCTATCTTTCGGAACATCAACCTGATCCTTGTGCTTATTGATTAACCCATTGTAGCTTTGGTCCAGTTTGCTCTGAAATACATCCGCCATCGCCACTAGTTTAGTAGGCCCATTTGCTGCTGAAACCGACAGTGCATTACTTGCCGCACCGGTTCCTCTGCCTCCGCAACCCACGAGAGCAAGTTTTGTTACATCCGAGCTTTTCCCATGAACCATAGGCAATGCAACTCCAGCTAAGGCACTTCCGGTAGCCATTTTACCAGAGTTGGAGATGAAATCTCTGCGTGAAATGGAAGAGTCTAGAATTTGTTTTTGTGAATTCATATACAGTTTTTGGATTATGATAAGCTTCTGGAAAGTATAAAATCTAAAGATATTTAGTTCGAAGATATGCAGTACAGATGGTTGCTGGACCGAGTAAAAATTTTTCCGTCGATTGGACTAAGAGTGGCACGGAAAATTTCTTCGTTATCACTCGAAAGCTGATTTTTTGAAGTAATCCTCAGGTTTTTTTTGTTTGGCTCAATGACATAAGTCGTTCCAGATTCGCTTTGAATGTAGTAATGATCATTGCTAATAATAGGTGAGCCAGAGAATGCTCCCTGTAGACGGTCGATCCAGAGGGTGTTTCCATTTTTTGCATTATAGCAGGTAATCACACCGCTCATACTTGTTACTAGAACTAGATCATTTAACATCACTGGCGAAGGTAGATCACGCCCTCCATTTCTTCTGGCATGCCATTTTAGGTGAGTCTTGGTGATATCTCCGCTTCCTCTTGGGTCGACAGCGTACATGTCACCTGGCTTCCCATTTACCACATAAATTAATCCATTACCATGGAATGGAACGGGCGAGCCTCTTCCGTTAAACCCCTTACAAAACCAAAGTTCATTTCCGCTATTCTGGTCGTACCCACGAACACCATATTCACCATTCACAATCAACTGCTTTTGACCATTGATTGTAATGCAAATGGGGGTACTCCAGCCACCTCTCGGTTTTTCAACCCGGGGTGTATCCCAAATTATCTTTCCGGTTTCGAGACTGATTGCCAATAGTCTGGAAGGACCCATTGAGTCACAATTCTGGTAAACAATACCGTTCATAATTATCGGGGATGCGGCTGCACCCCAATTTCCAGGGAAATCACCCAACTTTAATTCCCAAACTTCCTTTCCATTCACATCAAAGCAATACATGCCGGCTGGACCAAAGAAAGCGACTACCCGATCTCCTTCCGTAGCAGGAGTCGGTGTACACCATCCATTCATTCGATGACTGCTTTCTTCGCCTTTGTAATGAATGCTTTTTTGCCAGAGCAGATTACCTTTATCCTTACTAAAGCATAGCAAGGATCGCTTATTCCCCGAATTTTCACTCGAAGTAATGAACAGTTTATTTCCAGCTTCCACCACAGAGGATTGGCCCTCCCCGGGGATGCGCTTCTTCCAAAGTATGGATGAGGAATTCCATGATGTAGGAATTTTCTGCTCCGTTACGCCCATACCGGTTGGTCCTCGGAAAGATGTCCACTTTTCGACACCCATTAATTCAGTAATAAAAAGAACAGGTAAAAGGAATAGATAAATTTTCATACTCTATTGAAAGAAATCTGCTTACTTTGTGAAAGAATGTTTTATCAATTTTCGGTTATTTTTCTTTTACTTTATTGAAGGCATTGGAGCTTTCACTTTCTTTTGCCAAGCGAGAAGTTCATCCAGTAACTCGTCCCTAATAGCCTTTTTTTCAAGTGAAACATTGTTTTGCTCTGAGATGTCATTGTCCAGATTATAAAGCTCGACCGCTCGGTTAGTCTCAATTTCTTTTCTTCCGCCATCAAGTATCCACTCTTCGTGGTAGAGATGAAGTTTCCATCCTCCTTTTCGAATGACACTAACCGGTCGTGTGCGGAAGTTTTTATCCCTTGTGCCAGGTTTGGCTCTGTCCAAATAACCTGGCATATGCCAGTAAATCGACTCTCGCTTAAGACGCCCGGTTTGCTTGAGCAGAGGAAGTAAATTCTCTCCATCCAATTCCTTTTCAATTTTAGCTTTAGCTAGTTCCAGGTAGGTTGGGAAAAGATCGATTTGCATTACCGGTTCTTCACACACGGTGCCTGATTCGATAACTCCTGGCCATAGGGCAATCATTGGCACCCGTATGCCGCCTTCATAGTACATGCCTTTCTCTCCGCGGAGGGGTTTTTGAGTTTTCACGCAACCCCCGTTGTCAGAGGTGTAAATAACCAAGGTCTGCTTTTCAATTCCGAGATCCTTGATTTTTTCAAGTACGCGATTCACACTTTCATCAAGATCGTAAACGCACGCTTTGTATGGGTTTTTAATTTTTTCACGGGTGGAATTTCGTGAATTCACCGGACCATGAGGAGCGTGGTGGGCAAGGTAGACAAAAAAGGGCTTGTCCTTATTTACTTCCATAAAGTCACATGCCTGTTTGGATAGATCAAACACTCCCTTTGGATCTGATCTCGGACCGGGCTTATTTCCTTTTGCTCCTTCAGGAAGTTCCCCATCACCAAAGCTGTCATATGTGACATCAAAACCCTGTTGGCTTGGAAGTGCACCGCCACCGCCCTTACCATTTTTGGTGTAGAGGTGCCACTTTCCAAAGTGGCCAGTAGCGTAACCCGCTTCCTTTAGGACATCGGCAATAGTTATATCATCGACCTTTAATCCATCTCGGTTGGGTGTAGGGATAAGCCTCATTTTTTGCTTGGGTCCACGATTCGTTGAGTTGACTGCGAAAACATGGTGCCGTGCGGTATAATTACCCGAAAGTAGACAGGCACGTGCGGGTTGGCAATTAGCTGCATTGGTGTAAGCATTCGTAAAAGTCATCCCTTGCTTCACCATCTTATCAAGTGTGGGAGTTTGAAACTGACCATTGGTTTGATATCCGGTATCCATCCAGCCCTGGTCATCGGCATAGATTAAAACGATATTGGGCAATTTATTGGCTTTTGCACAAAAAGTCGAAAGAGCACAGAGGATGTAAATTATAAATTTTTTCATAAATAGATAGTTTCCTTCAGTTTAGATTTAGGAATACAAAAGCCGGATCCCTTTGTCATTGATTTGAAGAAACACTTTTTTAAGCACCTTGATGGTAGAAACGGAATTTCAAAATTTTAAAGATCAGAAGTGTCTGACTTATTTATCGGTTGATTTTTTTGTGGTTCATAAATTCCCAGATTCGGTTCATCCAGGTATAACTACCCGTTTCTGGGGCGGCTCGACGTTGGAAGCAATGCCCACGTCCGGCAAGGGTATGAAGATCAGATTGAATACCCATTCTCCTTAATTGTTCCCAGCATTTGACAGATCCCATTGGGGAGTGAACATCCTTATCCCCGTGAATAAAAAGCATAGGGCAACTTGCCAGATCGAATGAAAATTCAGGAACAATTCGTACATCATCTTCATTTCCTCCATGCTTATTCCCGCCATTGAAACCGTCAGTCAATACATAAGCAGGGTAAATAGCCACCGCCCATTGAACATTACAAGGGATCTTATCAAGCTTATCTATCGGTAGGTACGAGCGGTTTTTCGAACTGGTGGCACCCATAAGTGTGAGATGTCCACCGGCGGAGGATCCCATGATCCCTATACGATTGGGATCTAAACTTTCTTTTTCCGCCTGATTGCGAACGATACGAATTGTCCTTTGCAGATCCTGCCAAGCGGTGGTGTGCTTTGCTAATCCACCCAGTGGTCTTGGGCTACGATATTTTAGAGTCACAACTGTCATTCCTTTTTCATTTAAAAAACGTCGGGTGGGTGCGACCTCGAAACTATCAGGAGAGTTACCTCCGTATCCTCCACCCGAATAGATTATTTGAATTGCCTTGGTTTTAAGTTCCTTGGGCATGTGCCATTCGAGGTAGGGCTGATTTTGTTTTGCTTGCAAGTCAGGGATTTGCCCATCCGGCCAAATGGATTCTTTACGATACTCTTTACGGTGTTCATCACTTTTAAAACGGGACAAAAGATCAACTTCTTTGCCCAGTTGCCCATCAAAATTCATCTGACGCATAAATTCGGTAATGCGGTCAATCCAGTGGTCAAATGCGGTCCCGTTTGCGCCCTTATTGGGGTCGCCCATGAAACCGTGTCCCCGGTCTGCAAATAGATGGATCTCGGCGGGTATATTCATTCTCCTTAGTTCACGGTAGATCTGGATAGAACCATTTGGTGAATAAGCATCCGTTCCTCCGTGAAACAGGGTCATCGGGCAGGTATTGGCGTCAAATTTGAATGCATCTGTAAGTTTAACATCGATGCTATCACCATCCCGGGTATTTCTACCTGTAAGGCCATCTGTAAGGGCATAAGCTGTGTACACGGGTATGGCTAAGTTGATGTGGCAGGGTAATTTGTCCAGTTCATCTATTGGTTGGTAGGCTGGAGTCAGAGAACTTGATCCAAGCAATACGGTCATATGAGATCCTGCTGAGAATCCTATTGCACCAATTTTCTCCGGATCAAAGCCACGATCTTTAGCAGCTCTCCTAATCAGTCGGACAGCCCGCTGACCATCCTGCCATGCACTTTGATAGATGGGTAACCCCTCTGGTCTAGGAGTGCGATAGGTGAGGTTTACGCAAACATATCCAAGTTCAGTAAATATTTTGGCCAGTCGGTCAATCCAAAGTCCATCTACGCAAGCGTTATAACCGCCACCAGTAATCAATAGTATGCAGGCTCCATTTTTTTTCTTTGGTGGATCAAACCAGTCAAGGTGGGGCATGATATGCTCGGTTCGATTAAAGTTCTTGGCTTTTACTACCTTGTTAGTCGCAGCAATCTGATGAGACTGAAAGTCAGGTATTTTTCCATCTGGCCAGAGTGCGACTCGATCGGCATGACAAATAAAAACAGTAAGTACTTTGATGCTTAGGTATAAAATTAGTTTATTTTTAATCATTACTTCGCTTTGTAATTTTTAAACATCATTCAATTTTTCCGGAATTATATTGTTTATTCGAGATTTGAGAGGAATCGAAAAATTGATTGTTCAGCTTTTTCAACTTCTCCGAGTGACACCCACTCATTTTTCGAGTGGGCTTGGGCAATGTTTCCTGGTCCATAAACCAGTGCATGAGTTCCTCCCATCGAAATAGGCGAAGCATCGGTGAAATAAGGTACACCAATTGTTCTTCGCCGATTGCTGGCCTTTAGGAATGATTGTACAATGGGAAGACTGGGATCCGTATCGAGCGGAGGGCAGGGTACAGATCTGGTTGCTGAAAATTCGGGACTCTTAATTTTCAGCTTTTTAAAGAGATTTTTCATCTCTTTCTTAACAGATTCGTCTGTTTCCCCGGGTATAGTCCTCCGGTCAATATCAATTTCACAGGAGTCAGGCACCACATTGGGTTGTGATCCTCCTCGGATTGTTCCAACACTGATTGTGGGCGATCCTAATAATGGATGTTTTCTATCTGAAAGTAATTTAGGATATTCATTGGTAAGAGTATCAAGAATAGGAGACATGCCATTGATTGCATTCCTTCCGTACTGCGGAGTGGATCCATGTGCGGCCTTTCCTTGAGTCGAAAGCTTAATCCAGAGATTTCCTTTGTGTGCGGAAACCACCTTCAGGTTTGTGGGTTCACCTGCGATGGCAAGATTTGCTTTCGGTCCCTTTTGGGCGAGCGTTCGTGAACCTGCCTGTCCAAATTCTTCATCGACCAACCCGACAAAAATAATTTCCGTATTTTTAGGTCGGTTTCTCTCCTTGGCCAAGCGGAGGAAAGCATGAAAAAAAGAAGCAATGGATCCTTTGGTATCGCAGGCACCCCTCCCGAAAAGGCATCCGTTTTTGATTTTTGGAATAAAGGCATCCGGAGTTGCTGGTACCACATCCATGTGCGGCGTAAGCATAACTTTATTTTTAATTTTCCCGGATGGCTTGAGTCGAATCACGAGATTTTCCCTGCCCGGCAGGACTTTCAGCCTTTTGCATTCTATTCCTAATGAATTTGCCTTTCCTTCAAGAAATTGAGCTATTCTCTCCTCCCCGGTAAGATCTGCATCTTTGCATTCCAGGGATGGATTGATGCTGGGAATTTCGACTAAATCCCAAAGTAGTCGATCAAGGCTGGAAAGACGGCTCACTCTTTTATTTATATAATTAGTGGACCAAACAAATAATAAAAAAAGCTAATGAACAAAGATTTACAGCTTCTTGATAGTAAGATTTCGAAAATCGATCTTCATATCACGATTACCATGTAATTGAATTCCGATCGGCCCTTCCTCCTTTGCTGAGCCTGATTCGTAGTTCATCACTTCCTTACCCTGAAGCCAGGTGGTATACTTCGGGCCAACAGCTCGTATTTTTACCTTATTCCAATCCTTGGCTTTTAAGAGTTTTGCCACATCGCTCGCCTCGACAGGATACCCTTTGCCCGGAATGTAGGGTGAGCAGGTCATATCCCGTTTGAGTGAACCGGATATGCCGATTTGTATTTGATCTGAGTTTCTTAAATGGATTCCTGAGTCAATGGTTCCATCGACAAACCTAAATTCCAGATCAACTTCAAAATCTTTGTAGTTTTTCTTGGTCCATAAAACAGAGCCTTTTTTCTTGGGTCCACTTCGTAGCTCAAGAATGCCATTTGTTGCTTTGTACCAGCTAATTTTTTCATTCCCTTTAGGGATTTTCCAACCAGTAAGATCTTTACCATTAAAAAGACTGGACGATTTAGCTGATGCTATGCTGATTAGAACAAAAAGAAGTGAAGTAAGCAGTATTTTGAGTGGGTTGATCATGGGTTATTATGTTTCGAATTAAGTATATTAATTAAAGCGGTAAACAGTGTCTTTGGTTCGCACTAAGAGAGAATCTCCTACAACTGCAGGGGAGGCCATACATCCATTAGGGAGTTTATTGTGGGCGAGAATCTCAAGACCCTTTTTTTGAGCTTTAAAAACAATACAGTCACCTTCACTGGAAAAGGAATAAATTCGACCACTTGCATGTATGGGGGAAGATGCACATTGTCCCTTAATTTTAAGTCTCTCCGCCCAATAGATTTCTCCGTTTAGTGGATTGGAGCATGAAGCAACACCTTCATCAGAGATCATGAACAGTAAGTCATTTAACAGAAGTGGAGAAGATTTTTTAGGAACCACTTTCCTGCGGTTCCAGGTCACATGAGTTTTGTCAATATAGCCCTTCCCCCCAGGACGAATAGCAGACATTGAGCCCATTCCACAAAAAACATATACATGCCCGTGGCGATAGATTGGTCGGGAGGATGAGTTCATTCCGCCGGTCCATGCTGTCCAATAGACTTCGCCTGTTTTTGGATTTCTCGATTCTGTGGCTACGGCACCTGGACTGATCAACTCCTCCCGACCGTTATGGTTTATAACGCTTGGAGTGCAGTAGGCTTTTTTTCGGTCTCCATTATTCGTTTTAAAATCATATTCCCTGTCTTTTTTCCATAATGTCTTACCCGTACTTTGATCTAGACAAACGATGTACTGCAAGTCATGACCGTCAAAATGAATAATCAGAGTATCTTGGTGAACGATCGGTGAAGATGCTGCACCTCGATAATGATCGCACTGAAAATCCCTTCTCTCCCAGATTTTTTTTCCACTTTCAGAATCGAGTGCGGCGGTGCCATGACTTCCAAAATGAACAAATACTTTATTTCCATATATAACAGGAGTTGGGGTGCCATAGCTATTCATTGGATGGCAATATTGAGGTGTTTTATTCTCGAAAATTAAGATTTTCTTCAGTTGTCTGCCAGATTTCCAGTCCAATTGAATCGCCCACATTTTATGACCATTTTCCTCAGCGTTTGTGAACCATACTTTGTTGTCCATAACCACAGGAGAAGACCATGCTTTGCCAGGCATGGAAGTTTTCCATGTCATGTCATGTTTTTCAGAGAATTTCACCGGTAAATTTGAAGATTTAGCATCACCATCTCCATTTGGTCCACGGAATTGGTTCCAAAATTCCGGTTTTTGACTTCCGAAACTCTGGATAAGAATAGAGAGCATGAAGAAAGATAATTTGGCTGTTTTCATAGAATTAGTAAGTTCAAATTTTATGTATCTAGCAAGAAATCAACGATTTCTTTTTAAAATTCATTTTAAAGGGATAAAAAATTTTAATATAAAATACTAGACTTAGCTAAGATATAGATTAGTTTAGTTATATGTATACCGTTCATTACGCTAAGACGAATCTTTCCAAATTGTTGATGGATGTAGAGGATGGAAAACAAGTTGTTTTAGCCAGAGGAAAAAAACCAATTGCTCGAATGATTCCTTGTTCTCAACTTCCAAATCCTAATCGTCCAAAAGTAGGAACAATAACTTCCAAACCGATTAAAGTAGTAGAGAAAAGAGAAATTGCAGGAAGTATTGGGGATACCGTGGTTTATTTCTGATGCAGGTCTTGATTGATACTTTTCCTTTTATCTGGTTGGTTTCCGAACCCTCTCAGTTAAGTATCACAGCAAAAGAGGTTTTATCTGACCAAGAAAATGAATTCTTTCTGAGTGATGCATCGGTACTGGAAATTTGCCTAAAGTACAATGATGGAACGATAGAGATGCCCATGTCACCCAGGAGTTGGGTAAAAAATCAATCGAAGATTTGGAATATCAAATCAGTTGGTATAACCCGTGAGTATTGTATTAGATTATCAGAAATGCCTCATTATCACGATGATGCAATCGATCGGATTCTTGCTGCAACCGCTTTAACTGAAGAGATGACCATCTTATCAAATGAGGAACAGATCAGAAAATACCCAGTAACCACTATTTGGTAGGAAAATGTTACTCATTTGTTTTAATCCACCTTTTGTAAATCTCAGTATTTTTGCGATAATTTTCTCTCGAAATTTTATTTCCGGTTGAGCTCATTTGATTTTCTGTCTCAAGGATGTAAGTTTCCAAATTTTCAGGGCCTGAGTCATTGGTTCTAGAAATCCACTGATCTAATTGATTGCGATGTTTTTGTAGAACCCCTTTATTTTTACTGAGATTTGCTAGATTTTTAATCTGCCATTTATCGTCCCGATATAGATAAAGTTCTTCCTTTGGGCGGGTCGGGGAGAAGAGCAACTGCTGAGAAAGTGAATTTAATTTGTCTTCGCCATGTAATTGCCTCAGTCGCTTAATTATTAATTTTGAATCTTTATAATTACTGGGCATGAGGTGGGGTCTTTGGGGAAAGAAGTTTTTGATGTAGAGAAATTTTTCAGATCGGACGGAGCGAATTTGATCTGCTGCCTCCCCACATCGGTCTCTGGCGGCAAAGATAAATTCTTTTGGTTTGTATTGTGGTGAGAGAATATTTTGACCTTCCATCTTTTCAGGAATTTGGATACCCGCTATCTTTAAAGAAAGCGCGGCTATATCAATATGCTCCACCAAATCTTGCCTTTTTATTCCCGCAGGAATTCCGGGACCTTTAATTACAAGAGGAATATGAGTACCTTCATCATACAGAAATTGTTTTCCGCGGGCATGGCTTATTCCATGGTCTGTAAAAAATATGATTACTGTATTATCAAGAATATCTTCTTTATTTAGTCTTTCAATGACCTGACCGACATGCCAGTCGGTGATCCGAACTGTATCGAGGTAAGTAGCCCAGTCTCTCAAAAGAACCGAATCATTCGGAAAATAGGGCGGTAATTCAACCAAATCATGGGGAGTTGGTTTAAGTCCAAATTGGCTTACCATTCTTTTTTCAAGTATTTCATAGTGCTTTTCCGCGGCTCCCCGTATTTTCCCCCCGTGTAATTGAACCTGCATGAAAAAGGGCTGATTATCATTCCTTTTCGACCAGTCATGACTGTCATATATTTCAGTGTCCCAATCGAAATTGTAGTCTGTCTTTCCCCTTCTTCCAGTTTTGGTTGGCAGGCTTCTAAAATCGAAATTTTTCAGTCCGCTACCGATGCATGTAAAATATCCTGCTTCCTGAAAAATTTCAGGAATGGGTCTCACTCCATCCGGTAGTTGAATCTTATTTTTACCCCTGCCACTTCTATGGTGATGGGCTCCAATAGAATTTTGGTACATTCCAGTGATTAAAGCAGTACGGAAAGTCGAACAGACGGGCGAGGTGGCATAAGCTCGGGTAAATAGAAGACCGTCTTCTGCAAGTTTATCCACATTTGGGGTTTCGATTGCGTTTTCCCCGTAACAGGAAAAGTTTGCTGACATATCATCAACGACAAACCAAAGAATGTTCGGTCGTTTTTCCCCAAAGGCTGCCAACCCCATACAGGATATTGAAATAAGGGATAAAATCGGAATTCTTTTCATGAAAAATTTACTCCTGAATAATGATTACTTTAACGGGTAATCTGTAGTAAATCATAGGAACCGTGGTAGGACTGGAGTGCCGCTTTTTTTACTGATAGGGTATTTTGGCTGCCAAGTCGGATGTTTTTGAGAAAGCCAGGCCTGAATTTTCCTTGATAGGCCGGTAGAGACATCTGGCATATCTTGTGCAAGATTCGTTTTCTCACTTATGTCGTCGGTGAGGTTGTAGAGCTCCCATTCATCAGCTTCATAGAAATAGAGTAATTTGTACCTTTTACCATCGATTTCATCGATTGTGACAACACAGGGCTGTGCACGGACATCCTTGTACCCGGGGAAATGGTAAAAGTTGGGTGCACGTTTTACTTGGCTTTTGGGATTGAGCAAGAACTTGGCAAACGACTCTCCATCCAACGGGTGTTTTTTGGCGGGAGGAAGCCAGTTGTTTCCTGCGAGTTCTAGCAGGGTAGGATAGAAGTCTATCCCGTGCACCATTCTGTCGGTTATGGAGTTTTCAGGGACAACACCAGGCCAGTAGGCAATCAGAGGTATGCGTATCCCTCCTTCCGTAAACATCCCCTTAACTCCCCGTAATGGTAGGTTGTCGAAATGAGTCCCGCCATTGTCAGATGTGAAAAGGATCAGGGTATCATTTGCAATACTGTCACTCTTATCACCGTTACGGTCGGGGTCTTTCAGTGAATTAAGCAGTCTTCCCAGAACCGCATCCATGCCCGAGATGAAGCCAGCCAGATTTGCTTTTTTTGAATCCCTTAGCTCTGCGGCTTCTTTTAAATCCGGTCTGGATTGAACCGGACCATGTACCGCATACGCATGCAGTTGTAGATAAAAAGGCTCAGGCCTGGCAGAAAGTGACTGAACGGTTTCCTCCATGGCATCTGCAAGGGCATCACAAACATGCTTTGGTTTACCAATCTGTGATTTGGCAATTCCATATTCTTTCACATAGGACTCGGAGTAGGGCTTACCAAAGCGGTCGAAGTCGCCCCTTCCAAGTTTTGTGAATTGCCAACCATCCTTTCCGTTCTTTGCAAAACATGTTGGTTGATGACCCTGTGTGTATCCCCCGATATTAATGTCAAAACCTTGATTTTCAGGCATGGTTGATTCCCCAGAATGGCCTCCCACATGATATTTTCCAATGTGAGCGGTGTTGTAGCCATTTTTTTTCAAAGCTTCTGCAATGGTTACAGCTTCGCCGGCAACATCCTGTCTTTGGGTTGGCCCGGTGAATTGGGATTGTTCCTTGGTTATGCCCGGTTTTTTGTTTCGATTCAGACTTCCAACCACATAGACCCCATTATTGATACGGGCAGGATATTGCCCAGAGAGCATTGCGGCACGAGAGGGTGCGCAATTTGGTTGGGTGTAGGCATGAGTAAAGCTTAGACCAAGGTTGGCAATCTTTTCAATGTTTGGGGTAATAAAGGAATCACTGTGGGTTCCCATCGTCGCCTGTTTTGCACTGATTTGATTCCACCCCAAGTCATCAATCATATAAACAATCAGGTTGGGTTGCTTTTTTCCATATACAGCCGAAGAAAAGAAAAAAGCCAGGATGACAGAATGAAGAAAGTACATTATGAATTTCATAGGGTACCAACTATCTTTTCAATGACTGGACGCCGTCAACCGAAAGAATAAGGTCAGTATGAGAATTAAATTAGGATTTGACGGGTCAAGGTTTACCCGCTGTCTTTGGATTGTGAAGACCTTGACTAAGTTCGGCTTTTCTTCGCTTTAAATAATCCCCCGAAATTGCTGCAGCTTTTTTTCTGTCCGTCTCCGTGTAGTCCCAAAATTCTTGAACAATTTTTTCACACGCTGGATAATGGGAACCATCATCTCCAACCTTCTTCCGAAGTTTAGCAAACCATTGCTTCAGGGAATTGACAAGTTTCTCACGTTTTGGGTCATCATAAATATTTTTTGTTTCGTAAGGATCATTGATCATGTCGTAGAGCTCCCATCCTGCTGGCGTCTGATATTCTCCCTGATAATTACACCCATAAAAGTAGATGAGTTTATATCGTTTTGTCCTCATTCCGACATGAGCAGGATTGTCATGATGGGCCATGTGCATCCAGTACCTGTAGTAAGCTGCTTTTTTCCAGTTTTTTGGTTCCTTACCGCTTTCCAGAATTGATTTAAAGGATTTCCCCTGCACGGATTGTGGAATCGTAGCTCCGGCAAAGTCGAGAAGGGTAGGGGCAAAATCAACATTTTCAATGATGGTATCAAAGGTTTGTCCTGCGTTGATTAAGTTAGGATATCGAATCAGAAATGGCATACGCATTGATTCCTCATACATCCAGCGTTTGTCCTGATAGTCATGCTCGCCAAGCATGAATCCCTGGTCTGCGGTGTATACGATAAGGGTGTTATCCAACTCACCGCTGGCTTCGAGCTGTGCAAATAAACGACCTAGGTTGTCATCAATTCCCTTCACACAACGAAGAAATTTTTTCAAATAAGCATTGTAGGCAAATCGGGTATTTTCTTTATCGGAGAAATTTTTTGGATCATAGTTATTGGGGAATTCATTTGGGAAACGTCCGGGTAGATCCCGAAGATAAGATCTTCGAGGATTTCGGTTCCCGACCGAAGTCCCTATGTGTGGAACCAGCTCATCGTTGTGTCCACGGGTTGCTAGTGAGCCGAATTTTGAATTCATGTCCCATAGAGTTCTGGGCTCGGGAATATCTATATCCGCCAGGTAGGATTCATATCGTTCAGCGTTTTCAAAGTAATCATGTGGTGCCTTGTAGTGGTGCATCAGAAAAAAAGGTTTTTCATCTTTTCTGTTTTTTAACCAATCAAGTGTTAAGTCGGTGATTGCATCCGTTGAGTGTTTTTCCGGAAATTCAATGAGGTTTTTACCCCAAGGTTTTTCTCCCTGTATTCGAAAGGAAGGTCCGTGATATTTTCCTTGTCCTGGAAGGACGCAGTAATAGTCGAAGTCCTTGGGCTCGACTTTGAGATGCCACTTGCCAATCATTGCAGTTTCGTAACCCGCCTTTTTCATTTCAATTGCCAGCATTTGTTTGCCCGGCATAACTTTGCCGCTTAAATCCACTGCTCCATTGGTGTGATTATATTGACCGGTCAGTACACAGGCTCGGGAGGGAGAGCAAATTGAATTCGTACAAAAAGCATTTTTGAAAAGTGCTCCTTCTTTTGCCAGACGATCTAGGTTGGGGGTTGGTGCGACTTTGGCCAGTCTTCCGCCATATGCAGAAATAGCATGAGCGGCATGATCATCCGACATAATGAAAAGAATATTTGGTTTTTTCCCGTAGATCGAACCGAATAGAAATAAAAGATTAAATGACAGTAAGGGTATGATTTTCATAGAGTTAAAGTTATTTTATGTTCTTCTTGGGTTTAAGAATGAAAAGTGTGGCAAGTAAACTTAGAAATCCGAGTATTCCATAAAGACTTTGCCACGGGAGTCTTTCCAAAGGGCTTTCCAATTCGTAAGAATGGAGGAAACCAAACAAGCAAAATACGGCAAATCCAAAAAAAGGAATGCTAAAGATTGATCTTAGGAGAAGTTTCTTCAGGCGATGAGTTCCTGAATGACCTGGCCGCCAAACTGACTTAACTGTTTGTATCTCCCACCGTGAAAGTAAGTAAGCTTGTTGTCATCCAGTCCCAGTAAATGAAGCAAGGTGACGTGAAAGTCACGAATGGGATGGGCAACTTCAACGGCTTCCGCTCCGATCTCATCGGTTCCCCCGACAATAGTGCCGGCCTTTACGCCACCCCCAGCCATCATTATGGTCATTGCCTTGTTATTGTGGCCTCGGCCAATTGCATAAACACCTCCTCTGCGATTATTGTCCGGAGTTCTACCAAACTCGCCAAGCCAAAGGACCAATGTATCCTTGAGCATTCCTCTTTCTTTTAAATCTTTTATCAGAGCTGTCATTGGTTTGTCTACGCTACGGATACGAGCTGCATGCGCTCGTTCCAGATAGTCGTGACTGTCCCAACCACCGGAAAAAATTTGGACAAAACGAACTCCTTTCTCAACCAACCTCCGGGCCATTAAGCACTGTTTTCCAAATTCAGAGGTTTCTTTTTGGTTTAATCCGTACGATTCTTTGGTTCTCTCCGATTCCCCTTCTAGGTCAATCACTCCAGGGACTTCCATCTGCATTCGGTAAGCAAGTTCATAACTTTGCATCCTTGAAACAAGCTCACTATGATAAGGATGTTTTTCCCTGTGCATCTCATTCAAAAAAGAAAGTTCATCGAGTGCTTTTCGCTGGTGGTTCCTGTCCTTGTGTTCCGGACCATGTAGATCTAGAATAGGTGATCCGGTGGGGCGCAGTCTGGTACCCTGATATTGTCCCGGTAAAAAGCCATTTGACCAATTTCTGGAACCGCCTTGCGGAAGTGCCAGTTCCGTCATTACAACATATCCTGGTAAATTCTGATTAACGGATCCGAGACCGTAATTTGCCCATGCACCGAGTGCAGGGTCTCCGCCAAGCCGGCTACCGGTGTTCATATGAAAAAGAGCTTCCGGATGATTTAGTGATTCAGCGAAGCAACCTCGATAATTACAAAGCTCATCGGCAACCTCTGGCAGATGTACCCATTGATCACTCATATCCAAACCGGATTCACCAACCTTCCGAGAACCATATGGACTTCCGACGAAAAATTTATGTCCTGATTCCAAGGTGCCGGTTCTTTTCGATTCACTTTTATGAAGTTTATCCAGTTCTGGTTTCGGATCAAAAGTATCAACCTGGCTTGGTCCACCTTCCATAAAAAGCATAATTACATTTTTCGCCTTCGGTGGATGCATTGGTTTTTTGAGGGTAAGCCCATTGACCTGATCCTTGGCTAAAATATCGGTAACTGCTAGGGCACCAAGAGAGGATGTTAGTCCGTATAAAAAATCCCGCCGGTTTAAAGAAGGAAAATGAAAGGGGGTTTGCGAATTAGTAAGCATAAATGAATTCGTTTGTGTTAAAGAGGACTAGGCAAAGATCAGACAACGCACGGGTATCCGGTCTAATTTGATCAGCCTTTTTGTCGTATTGATAGTCTTTGAAGACCGGAAGAATCTCTTCATACTCGAAGGTTTCTCCAGTGTTTTCCTCAACCAGGGAGCGGGTGATTGAGGTAGGATATTCAACTGGTTCCGGTTTTTTGTCTTCGTGATAGGCGGTCATTTTCTCGAGATATTTCTGCAATCGGTCCCATTCCTTCAAAGAGGGAACCCTCCCGTATGCTAATTGTACGGCTCTCTTTACCCGTAAGCGGATGTCTTCAAATTCCTTTTCTATCCGTAATGCCATAGCAATTGCCCGGTCATTCATGAGGCTACTGTTCATCAAGGTAAAAGCCTGTGGAGATACGGATTCGGTGACTCTTTCTTCACAGGAATCATTTGGGTTTGGCTGGTTGAAAAGTTCCAGAAAGGGGTCAGGCTGACCTCGTACCCTGTAGGCATAAATCGTTCTCCGGTTGCGATCCCGTTGATATTTCGAAGGTTGGTAAGCCGGTGCGATCGAGAACTGAATCATTCTAGGTTGTAAGGCAACCTCCATATTAATTTCCGGCATGACGGGTAGACCTCCAATTTCCCGGTTTAATTCACCGGAACTTACAAGCATGGAGTCACGCAGTTCTTCAGCGGATAATCTACGGGGTTCTCGAAAAGCGAGGAATTGATTTTCGGGATCGAGATCTTTCAAATCATTAATTTTTGGATGATTCGTACCCATACGGTATGCCTTGGATGTCATGATCAATTTATGAAGCCGTTTGAATTTCCAGCCGTTTTCGACAAAGTCGGCTGCTAACCAGTCCAGCAGTTCCGGATGAGTGGGCTTTTTTCCCTTAGCCCCGAAGTTATTCGGATTACCTGCAAGCGGTTTTCCAAAATGTCTTTGCCAAACCCGGTTAACAATGGATCTGGCGGTCAATTGATTTTTCGGATGGGCAATCCATCGTGCCAGTTCCAACCTGCGGCCATTGGATTCATTAGTGACTCCATAGGCATCCTCATTTTTACTTTTACTTGGCAAACCAAGAGCACTTAGAACTCCAGGTGTGACTGGATTACCAGGAGCCTCCAGAGCACCTCCGACAAGAATTCTCGTTTCGGCAGGCTTGGTTTTCGGAATTTTTGTTGGAAGACGCATTTTCTTGGCATTCAGATTACCCGGTACTGGACCATTGTAGACACTTTGTGCCAATGGTTGGTAACGCTCGAGTCGTCTGGTCCAAATCCAATCATCTTGCCTGCGAACTTTGAGTCTTCCAGTTTCACTTGGAGAAAGGCCAACATGTCTGGGAGGTTTTTCCTCGTCAGGCAGACTGCGTCGTTTGTTTTCATCGAGATACTCTTTTCCGTGCTGTGCGAACCATTCTTTGGCAGCATCCTCCTGCTTGCTTAGAAGCCTTTGGTATTTTTCCTTTGCAAAATCGAGCATTTGCTGGGTATTTTTCTTTCCTGACTTTAATCCCTCTAAATTTTCTTCCTCAAGAAACGGGGCTGGTCTTTCTGCAAGCTGGGTATGGCTGAAGACGGAGTAAAAACGATAGTAGTCTTTGGTTGGTAAAGGGTCGAACTTGTGATCATGACATTTGAAGCATCTCATGGTCGTGCTCAAAAAAGTTTCGCCTACTGCATTGACGACATCGTCCAGATAAAGTTGCCGTGCCTGTGGTTTTAAGACCATTGCTGGATCCCATGGACCCATTCTCAGAAAGGAAGTTGCAATCAGAAGTTCAGAATCTTTTTTTCCTTCATCTTGGTTTTGCCAAATCTCGTCCCCCGCAATTTGTTCAACAATGAAACGGTCATAGGGCTTATCCTGATTGAAAGAACGTATGACATAATCTCGGTATCTCCACATATTCGAACGTTCGTAATCATTGGAAAGCCCTGCTGTGTCTGCATATCTGGCAACATCGAGCCAATGCTGAGCGGATCTTTCTCCGAAATGAGGGCTGTCCAGAAGTTGATCAATTAGATCGGTCCAAGCCTTTTCGGGATTTTTTTCCCATGATAGGCGGAATTGGTAAATTTGATAAGGGGTTGGGGGAAGACCGTGAAGATCATAATAAGCTCGTTTCACCAAAGAACGAAAATTAGTCGGTGAAGCTTGTTCAAATCCATTTTCTCGAAGTTTCGAATTTATAAAAAAATCAACTGGATGGATGTTTTCCGTTTCAATTACTGGTTTAGTCAATTTCGAGTAAGCCCAAAGATCTTTGGGATCGTAACGGCGAAAAGTCCACTGGTCTGATAATCCACCTGAAGTGGGAATTAGGATCCCATCATCCGTAAGCTCTTTTTTTCTTTCTTCAGTTACATACTTCTTTTGCGTAGCTTCATCCGGCCAAGGAGCACCGAGATCAACCCAGCGTGATATGATAGCAATCTCCTTCTCCGTGAGACGATCATTTTCTTTGGGAGGCATTTCATACTCCGGATCTTTCCATTCGATTGCTTGTACCAGCAAACTACCTTTGGAATCTCCTGGAATTAAAACCCGGTCAGAAGTTTCGCCACCCAGAAGCATTAATTCTCGACTCGTTAAATCGAGATCTCCCTTTATTTTTCCTTTCGATTCGCTATGACAAGCGAAACACTTGCTTTCTAATAAATTGTGTACCTTTAATGAAAAAAGTTTTTCTCCAAGGGTTTGATCCGGTGATGCAAAAAGAACCCAGGGAAAAAGACTAGATAAAATCAAGTTCTTCATTAAATCACATTTGCTTCCAAGAAGAACAGGGCTTTTTTTAAATCCCTTTCCATAATTGCTTGAACGATATTTGAATGTTCTCTTTCGATCTCATCATAGTTCGTTAATCTTGAGTACTTCATAATCATCCGGACACTTAAACCAAGCCAAGTGCTTTCTAAATGAGGTGAAGCTTGAGCGACCCAATACCTGTGAAGAGCCAAGTCGCATTCTGCGACTTCGGGCAATGAGGCTCTGTTACAGGCTGAGCTGAGTCGCTCAAGCAAAATTGAAATCTGATCGAAGTCGGATGCATCTGCTCGAGTGAGAAATTTCTCCAAACAAAATTTTTCCAAATGAAGCCGCATTTCCACAACGACACTTCTTTCCTCGTCGCTCAGTGGAGAATTCACTCTAACTCCTTTATTCGCCTCATAGACAAGGACACCTTCTTGAGTTAATCGCAGAAGGGCATCTCGAACCGGTCCACGACTGGTTCCGAATCGATTGGCCAATTTCTGTTCTCTAATTGGCTCATCAAAAGCAAATTTTCCGCTGAGAAGTTCTCTTCGGATCACATCACAAATGTTTTCACCAAATTCAATTCGACTGGATAAATTAGACACAAATATCAGTCTATTTTCCTATAAAAGTGGGTCAAACGAAATTGTTAACAATCCTGAATGCAGGCTTTAAGCTGTCCAAGTAGAATAGTTTTAGAAACCGTATATGAATTCTATTTTAATTGGAAAAAAAGCGATGATTGTCATCCCCTCCACTCAAGATGTAGGCCAGCAAGTCCATTATTTCTTCTTTCTCCATCATATTTAACAAACCTGGAGGCATAGGTGAAACTGGAGATGGTCCCATGTTTTGAACCTGTTTTCTTTCGACGCTGGTTCTTTGATTTGGATTGTAAAGGTCCGTATTTAAGACAACGCGGTCGCCGTTAAGATTCACCACGACACCGGATAAAGTTTCCCCATTTTTTAAAGTCACGAAAGTGGGGACAAATTGTTCATTGATTTCCTTACTGGGATACATGATTTGTTCCAATAAGTCGTGGGGTGAGTATCGTCCGCCGGAACCTGTTAAATCTGGTCCATTCATTCCACCTTGGTTTCCAAAACGGTGACATGCATAACATCCACCGGCAGCAAACATTTTGCGACCAGTCTGATAATTTCTGTTTTTCAAACCTTTAGATGACAAATTACTTAATTCTTCTAATTCCCAGTTTTTTACAAAAGTCCTGCCTGCCATTGCTTCAGCCATGACCTCTGCGGGAGACTTTACAACGGGCTTTTTGTTGAGCAGGCTAGAAAGATTCTTTTGCTCGGTGGAACTTAGACTGGCAACTGCATCATTTCGGATAAACTCGATAAATTTTGTGAAACTGGCACCGCCACGGTAGTTTGCCGCTTTTAAGAACCAGTTAAAATATTGGGTTCTTAGTTTATGGGTCCAGCCACTTTTCAGATTTCGGAGGGACCGAGCGTACTCCATTTGTTCCTCTTGCGTTGGTGCTTTTAAAAGAAGAGAAATTCCTTTTTGGGCTGTTTGGGGTGCTTCGAGAAAGGCGAGGGTTTCGCAAAGTACCCAATTCATCTCAAAATTTTTAGCGGGAAATTTTGAATCCAACTGAGTAATTATTTTTTTTATTATTGGGTTGTCTGGTTTACCAAATCGGACCATCGCTACTTGATAGGCTCGCACCATCGCAATCCGTTCGCTGGAATTTAACTTTGCCCAATCGATTTCCAGTAGGGATTGAAAAATTCTTTTACCCAATTTCTGATTGATTGGCGGATCCGTATCTTTTCGGTGGAAAGGATCGATGCCACCAGCCTTTGCAAGAGATAAAACGGCGTATGATCTCTTGCTGAAACTGTTTTCAGTTAGGGCTTTGTCTGCCCAGTCTTTGATCGGTAAACGCTGAATTGCCATCAATGCTGCCCATCTTACGAAGCGGTCGGAATGAGCGATATGTGGCCATGCCAATTCTAAAGCTTTTGGGTGATTACCAATATGTAAATTCTCCAGTTTACGCCGCAGGACGGCTAGATCATTGACCTTGGGTTTCATAGAAACAGGCTTGGTGTTTTCATTGCCGATATAACTGACTCGGTAGAGCCCAGACTGAACTTTTCTTCCGCCAATAGCAAAATACATGGATCCGTCTTTGGGATGAATGATTGCATCTGTTACTGGAAGTGGACTACCAGTAATAAATGTTTCCTTCACACCTGCATATGTACTTCCGTCGGGTTTCAAATGTACGGCGTAAATTTTCCCCCAACTCCAATCCAAAATAAACATCGCTTTTTGATATTTTGCTGGGAATTTCGAGCCATACCCAAAGGTAACCCCGGTTGGCGAGCCTGGTCCAATATTCAATGAAGGAGGCAGAGTGTCCGGGTAAAACTCAGGTCGTTTTCCGGTGCCGTTTCTCCATCCGTACATGGATCCACTGGTGACATGACAAATTCGGGTCGGTCGATACCACGGGGTATTAAAATCATATTCCATATCGGCGTCGTAAGTAAAGAGTTCCCCATCGGAATTAAAGCCTCCGTCAAAAATATTACGGTAACCGGAAGATACAATCTCCCAGTCTTTACCGTCGGGAGAGATTTTATAAATGATGCCGGCAGGGGCGAGACGATCTCGGTTATGTCCCCGCCCGTCAGGCATGCGAGGAAGCAGGTGATCCTCTCCCCAATCCATTGGTACACGGGATCGGTTTACTTCAACCGGTGTAGTGTTATTTCCGGTAATGAGATAGATGGATTTTTTATCCGGACTGAGAATGAGGGCATGCACTCCGTGATCTCCACGTGCTTGCATTGTCCGCAATTTTTCCACCTTGTCGAGCTGGTCGTCCCCATTAGAGTCTGTAAGTCGGTAAACCCCACTATCCATCTTTTTTTCGTAGTCGTTAACCGCAACATAAAGGCTATCAAATGCCCATAGCAGACCGTTGGCAGCCCGAATTTTGGCGGGGATTTTTTCGATATCACTTGCCTTTAGGGCTTTTCCTTTTTCGGGTGCCTTGAAACGATAAAGTCCTCCAAATTGATCGCTGGCAATAATACGATTCTTGTTATCAACGCAAAGATTAACCCACGAACCAAGTTTTTCCTTAGGCACGGTAAAGAGCAATTCGACTCTAAATCCATCCTTTACCGATATACTTTCAATCGGAGTTGCTTTAGTATCGAATTGACCAGATGCAGGAGTGATTGAAATGCTCCATAATAGGACAAGAAAAAGATGTGCTACAGGTGAGGTTTGTTTCATATGTATTAAAAATGTTTTCTATCGTCTTTATCTTATGGATTTAGGTAAAGGTCGAAATCAACAAATAGAGAATTTAGGAACTACAAATACAGAATAAGAATTACAGAATAAGAGTTTATACGGGACTAAAAATTAGAAAATAAGTATAATTTATATCTAATTCGAGTTTTCAGGTTTGCAAAGAGGATGACTAATAAGATCATTTCATAAAATGAAGCGTATCCTTCTTGTCACGACCATTGGTTTGGTTTGTTTTTTTCGAGTTCAAAAAGTTTCCTCATCGGCGGAACCAAACCATTCCTCGGATCTTTTTGCAAAGTTTTCGGAGTCCATGAAAGGGGTGAGATTCAGCGGATATTTTACCGTTGATGATTCAAACCGCCCCCCTTCGAAAGAGGTTTATGAAATTCAGAATGTTCAAAAGTTTGGCAACGAAGATTTGTGGATATTTACTGCCCGGATCAAATACGGAAAAAAGGACATTACTCTTCCGATGCCCTTACCCGTGAAATGGGTTGGTGAAATTCCAGTTATTACAATGCACAACTTTAATATACCAGGACTGGGTACCTTCAGTGCCCATGTTGTGATTGATGGAAAAAAATATGCCGGCACCTGGTCTCATGGAAAAGTCGGCGGGCACCTCTACGGAAAGATTTCAAAAATCAAAAAGGATAGCTAATTCAAACTGATGAAATCGAAAACTACATCTTACATTTCCATCCTTGCAGGAGCAGCGACTCTGTTTGCCGGGGGTTACTACTTCGGACTTAAGAATGGAAGTGGAGTAAATGTAGAATTTGAAAATACAGAGTACCAAAGCGAAAAAAAAGACTCTGATAAGTCCGTCGAAGAAATTTTCTCTAAGACTTCAGCAAAGATTGTTCCTCAGGAACAACCAATAGGCTCCAAAACAAATCAACAGTCCGTTCAAATAGCAGATGAAAAAAAAAGGCTCCGGGAAATCCTTGAGCAGTTTGTGAATGAGCCAAACCCAGTTTTTAAATATGCAACTTTAGCACGGGCAATGAAGCAACTGAATCCAGAGAATCTGGATGAAACGCTGGAGGTTTTCGAAAATATCCCTTTTGGTTTTGAGAACATGCAGGAGTATCGAATGCTATTATACGCTTGGAGCCAGTTTGATCCTTATGGAGCAATCGATTACTGTAAGTCTCGAGCTTCTGGAATTGGAGCTGGTTTCGCAGTTTCTGGGGTCTTGGAAGGGTGGGCAGCACGAAATCCTCAGGAAGCGAAAAGCTGGGTCGAAAGCCCAGAGAATAAAGGTATGGCAAAATTGTATAATTTCGGACTGATCAAAGGCTGGGCCTCCACCGATTTAGAGGGAGCTTCAGAATATGTCTTAAGCATGGAAGGTGGCGATGAGATTAAGAAACTGGCCGGAACATTGACTGATTTCTACAATAAACGAGGGTTTGATCAGGCATCAAAATGGGCTGAAGAAATTGAAAATACCAATTTAAAGGAGGCTGCTTTTACAAAATTAAGCCGGACTCTGGCACGGGATCAACCCGAGCGAATGGCTGGATGGTTGGAGCAACATGCGGACAAGAAATATTCAGTTAAAGCGTTCGAAAATTTGGGAACCCGGTGGAGTGAAACCAATCCAGAAGCAGCAATAAGTTTTTTCTCAGATTTACCAGCTGGAAAAACACAGGAGGTGGGAATAAAAAGCGTAATTGGAAATTGGGCTAAACAAGATCCATTATCAGCTGGCGAGTGGTTAAATGAAAGACCCGCGGGTCCAGAGTTGGATTCGGCTTTATCAGTTTATGCTTCTACGGTTGCAAATGAGAATGCGGGAGCCGCGATGGAATGGGCAATCTCGATATCTCAAGAAAAACTCCAGCAACAAACCATTCGTAAGGTTGGTCAGGAGTGGTATCGACAAGACAAGGAAGCCGTAGAGGAATGGTTGCCGGAAAGTGGCTTGTCCGAGGATTTAATGAATAGCATCCGCAAGCCCCCAAAGAAAAATTGGTGGCAGCAGTTATCTCCCTAAAGTCAGCTACCCGAGAGGTTTTCTTGTTTTAACGCTTCGATTTCCTCCTCAAGAATGACCAGATATTTTTTCGGGTCCTTATTGAACTTAGGCAGGCATGGCTTACAACAAAATTTAATGGTTACGCCCTCATGAACATGGGTGTATGGAATCATTCCTGAATCATCGTCAAAGTCATTTCCCGTAACAATACAAAAATCAATCGGATAGAAAGCCTCGCTGTTTGCTTTTCCGGGATCTTGTTCACCGCAACCCAGGAAGAGCGCAACGGTGCAGAAAAAAGGCAGAGGGTATTTGAGGAATAGTTTTAAGTTCATAATCAATAATCTTTCTCTTTTTTTTTAATGTGGGTCGAGTGATGGTTTGGAAGAGCTTATAATTTCTTGGCCCAGATATTCCGAAACCGTACTGTGCCCCCTTTTCCGTGATGTTGAATTCCAAACTTTCCTTCGTTGGCATGGAGCTCATTTGTTTCAGAAATCAGTTGGTTATTCATAAAGGTTAAAGCTTTGGTTTCACTGCAATAAACTCTAAAATGATTCCATGACGAGATCTTGAAAAGATTTGAAGCTTTTTTGGAGAATTCTGAAGAGTTATCTTTTTTTGGATAAATCCAACCACCTAATCCAATTCCATAAATCCCTCCTGGTCGGGCTCGATCAATTTCACATTGGTATCCCTTAGGTTTTCCGTTTCCTTCGATTAATCTGAATCCAAGCCCGGAATTAAAGCCTTCATAATCCAATGGAATCTTGACTTCGCATTTCACCTCAAAATTTCTCACTTTCAAATCATTAAGAATCCAGACATTTTTTTTTGAAAATAAATGAAGTTCTTGGCTTACAGCTTCAAACTTTTCAATTTTAACTGGAGCTTTCCATCCTTTAGTTGTCTTACCGTCAAACAAGGACACCCATCCAGAATTCTCATTCTCTGCATGTATTAAGAAAGCAAGGAAGAAAAATAAAAGAGTAAAGAATTTCAAAATCGATTTTAGCCCAAATTGAGCGGACCACCCTTACAAAGGGCAGGATTGCCAAAAGTTTCTAGTGGATGCCCGACCGCATGGGCAAGGCTGAGCAAAAAGCGATTGTGTGAACTATTATCACACGACATGGAGCGTCCCATGCGAAATCCAAAGCCATTCCCTGCTAGGACAAATGGAATGTGGTCAAGCGTGTGATTATTACCCTTTCCAAGTTCGTTCGTCCAGACAACAAGGGTATGATCAAGCATGGATCCTTTTTGTCCTGGTTCCGGAGTGTCTTCCAGTTTTTTCAGCAGATATGCGAGCTCTTCCGCGAACCAGGTATTTATGCGAACGAGTTTGTCATAAGCATCCTTGTTCTTATCCGGTTCATGAGAAAGTGTGTGATGTTTATCATCGATTTCCAGCCAATTCATTTTGGCCTGTCCTACTGATTTTGTGTACTGGAGGGTTGCAACTCTTGCAAAATCGTTGACGAAAGAATTGACCAACATATCGATTTGAAGGCGTCCAAGCTGGGGGAGATTGTCATTTTGATTTCGTAAACCTTCTGGAAGTTCAGGAGGATTTGCAACCAGATTGGTTAGTGAAGAACTCTGAGCATATTCTTTATCCATACGATTCACCAACTGGGTGTGTTCAATCAGTAACTTTCGATCTGATTCCGGTAATTGGTTGGCTACTTTATCCAGATCACTGCGAAGATCATCAAGAATGGAACGAACTTGTTTTTTCTCCCTTATGTTTCCGTAAAGTTTTCGATAGGCATCATAGGGATCGGCAAGTGGGGTTACGGGTTGATTGGGTCCGTCATATGACATCCGCGTCCATGGGTCAGCAGTATCCTGTATACCCACACCAAAGTGCAAAGCCCCAAATCTCGTACGAGTGTCCTCCTTTGACTGTAAATGTTTGCAAATCTCACGATCAATTGAAATGCCTTTTGGCCAACCTGAAGGCGTATTGCCACCTCCCATCACATTTCCGGGAAACAATTCTATACCAGTGAGCAAACAACTCATGCCACGCATATGATTGTCACCATCGCCCCTTACCTTGTTGTGAAGATTTTTCAAAACGAGCATTTTATCGTGAAATGGCTCAAGAGGTTTGAGAATGGTTTTATGCTCAAAGTCTTCCCCGATTTTTTCAGGCCAGAATTGGTCGGGAATGGTGCCGTTCGGGCTAAACATCACAATTAATCTTTGCTTGGAACGGGATTTTTTTTCCGATTCACCAAACAAACTGGTTGTCTGTGATAGGACAGGTAAAGATAGAGCAGAAAGCCCAATTTGTTTGAGGGCGGATCTCCTTTGGATTGGGTTCAAATTCATCATTTAAAACTTAATTGGCGAATGCGAAACCGTCGGATGCACCCTGAAAGCAAAGTTGCATGTAGAGGTCTTGGATTTTTAAATTGCCGTTTTTCAACATCTCAGAAAGTTTTTTTGTTTCGGTGTTATTGTAACTGTAGGGAGACTGCTTGGCAAGGTGCTTGAATAATTCATCCACAAAAGATTGAGAGGGTTTTGATGCTGATAAAGCATGATTCAATAGATCATTTGAATCTGAAAATTTTTGTTCCTTCCCGTTATTGTCGAGATATTTGACCATAAGGTTGATGGGCTTACCATCGATTTTTGAACGCATTCGGCCGGTTGCATCGTAGTTTTCCAATACAAATCCCGTTGAATTAATCTGGTCGTGACAGCTCATACAATTGGCGGCTTTAGTCAGTTCGGTCACTTTTTGTCTCATCGTCCAGTTGGGATCAAAATCTGCATTTCGGAAGGAAACAGCTTCAGTAGGTGGGCGGAGAGTGCGACCAAGAATTTTTCGACTGGTAAAGACACCCCGGTGAATGGGTGAACTCTCTTCCGGGTAGGAATGACTTGCAAGGATGTAGGGGTGAGTGTGTAAACCTGAACGGTTTAATTTCGAAGCATTCATTTCCACAAAACCGGAAATGTTGTTATCTTGTGGATATTTTAGATTGTAATAATCCGAAATCTGCTTGTTCACTTGTATTTTATCCATTTTCAGAAATGCCTGCCATGAAATGTTTTCTTTCCATACGGATTCTTCAATCCAGCGGAAAATCGATCGTCGAAGATCAAGTGCGAGTGATGACGAAAAGTCAGGAAACTTTTTGCTGCTCAGAGAGGGAAGCTCTTTATTTTTCATATCAAGCCATTGCTTCATGAAGTCATTAAATTTTGCAATGGAACGTGAATCCTTGAGCATCATTTTGGCCTGATTTTCAACCTGCCCCTTCTTGAGCAATTGATCGCGGTCAATCAGGCTGTGTATTCTCTTGCCGGGAACAGAGTCCCAAAAATATAGGGCGAGCCTGGAAGCAACCACATAGGAATCTTTTTCCTTTTTGGCAAGTGCCTGCCATTCTGGGTAGAGGAACCGAGGTGATTTTAAAGCAGTAAGAACGATTTTTTCCACAGAGGTATGCAACGGAATGCTGTCAGAGAATTTGGAATGCACGAAATTATGAAGTTCTTCCGTGGTTAACTTCTCCCGAAAAGCATAACGCACAAATTCCTCTGAAAATGTAATTATTTTTTGCCTTCTTTTTTCGTCCTTATCATTGGTTCTCGCCAAGCGGTCCATTCGTTTTCCCGCATAGGTTGATGCCTCAAGAGCAGCAAAGGTGGTAGCTTCGTCCCAGATGGAATCGACTTGGATTCCCCGCTCATAACCATGAGAAGCATCGTCGGGTGGAAGTTTCTGCTGGCTGATAAAGGATGGAGCAACGACTTGGGTGAAGAAATACTCTGCAGGAATGATTTCTTTATCTCCCACGGGAGTTTTCCAACTCAATTCAATGGATGCATTGGGATCATCGAATTTGAAATAATTCAGACGAAAAGGGTAGGGGCGTCCTCCCAGAAGAAATAGCTTTGCATTCTCTTCCCTCAGG
>JAYYRA010000024.1:0-86949 GCA_036127675.1 Verrucomicrobiota bacterium | reverse complement strand
CATTTTCCCACCAGAATACTCATACCACCATCTAAATTGATAATGGCACCTTTCCTTGATGTAGTCCACAAGTGGAGCTTGTCCGAGCCACATGTTCCAATCGAGATTGGATGGCGGATCAGACTTTTTGAAAGGTCCACCAACTGGAGAACTCCCAATATTGCAGGTTACTCTTTTGACTTTACCGATTCTGCCTTCCCTGATTAGTCCGATGGCCGTCAAAAATCGCTCAGTAGTTCTTTGTTGTGTGCCAACTTGGAAGACACGACCAGTTTCTTTGGTCACCTTACAAATTTGTTTTCCCTCCTCGATAGTTAAAGTAAGAGGCTTTTCGCAGTAAACATCCTTACCTGCCTGCATCGCTTGGATTGCAATTCTCGTGTGCCAGTGATCAGTTGTGCCGATGGTGACAAAATCAATATCCTTGTTATCTAAAATATAACGATAATCCTGATACCCCATCGCTTTGCCCTGTGCCAATGACTTGTTAACCCGATCGGTCCGCTGGGTGTCTAGATCACAAACAGCAACAATATCTGCCAGTCTGCGTGCACTATTGGCAATACTGGTACCTCGTCCTCCAACTCCTATGGCAGCGAACTGGAGTCGTTCATTTGGTGATTTCTGATCAGCAGATGCAATGAATGGAAAAGTGGAAGTACTAAGAATTCCAGCAGTTGCACCTATTGCGGAGTGACGAAGAAATTGTCGGCGATTAAGATTGGATTCTCTCATTTGAAGATGTTTTCACAGAAGAGCCCTTCGAATCAAATCTAAAGAAACACTTTTTTTATTTTTTACTTGGGAGAAAAAATTTAATAATTTTGGATTACATCGATTACTTTGTCCTGCCAAGTCCATGATTATGTTAATAAAGAATCAAATTGATATATCGTGGAGATTTTTCTTTTGCTTATTTTTTTCTCCATTTGCACTGTACGGGAGCGAATATTTTGAAGCGGGATTTTTTGAAAAGAAAATTCGACCAATCTTCATAGAGAATTGCTATGAATGCCATTCTGCAAAATCCAAGTCGTTAAAGGCAGGGCTGCTTCTTGACCGGAAGGCTGGTTGGGAAAGGGGTGGGAAGAATGGTGCGGTTATCATTCCGGGTGAGCCGAACAAGAGTATTTTGATGAATGCTTTGAGGTATCATAACCATGACTTGCAGATGCCTCCCTCTGGAAAATTAAACAGAACGATCATTGCTGACTTTCAGAAATGGATTATGGAAGGTGCTCACGATCCAAGAGACTCAACTCTGGAAGAAGTTTTTGCTGTGGGTGGACTGAAGGCAAAGAGCCTAGAAGAGGGTAGAAAATTTTGGGCATTTAAACCGATCAAACTCTCACCATTGCCCGTTGTCCAAAAAGATGGATGGGTCAAAGATGATATTGACGCTTTTATCTTAAAAAGAATTGAGGAGAAAGGTTTGGAACCCTCTCAGAAGGCTGATCCCATGACATTACTTCGCAGGATCTTTTTTGATCTTACGGGTCTGCCTCCATCTCCGCAGGATATTCGAAAGTTTCAAGAGAGTTCATCTGAGAAATCCTTCGAACACATAGTGGACAGTCTATTAAGCTCTCCTCGATTTGGTGAAAGATGGGGCCGGCACTGGCTAGATGTTGCCCGCTATGCAGACACAACGGGAGGAGGAAGGAATAATCCTTTTCCCAATGCCCATAGGTATAGAGATTATGTGATCAACAGTTTCAATGAGGATAAGCCTTTCGATCAATTCATAATGGAACAAATTGCCGGTGATTTGATGCCTTCTTCTTCAGACGAAGAATACAATGAGAAACTTACGGGAACCGGTTTCCTTGCTCTCGGGCCTCATAATTACGAACTTCAGGATAAAGAACTGTTGCGGATGGAAGTAGTTGATGAGCAACTCAGTGCAGTTGGCAAAGCCTTTATGGGCCTTACCTTAGACTGTGCTCGATGCCATGACCATCCGTTTGACCCAATCCCGATACAGGATTACTATTCACTCGCTGGGATATTTCGAAGTACCAATAGCCTAGTTCCTGGAAGTGTGGCTGGATTTCACGAGAGAGAGTTACGGGATAAATTTGGTGAAAAACGTAAACAGTATGCAAAAACTTTAGCCTCTTTAGAGAAAAGTCTTAAAGATGCTGTAAATGCAGTTCAATCTCTGGGCGGTGAGGAATCGAGCAATAGTAGTCCTAAATCATTAGATCCCATTACTTTAGAAGGTATTGTAATAGATGACTTGCAGGCAACTACAATAGGTAAATGGGTTTCGTCTAGTCATACTCCAGGATATGTGGGGAATGGATATCACCATGATGACAATACCGGCAAGGGTAATAAATCCATTACTTATAGAGCTAATATCAAGAATGTAGGAGAGTATGATGTACAGGTATCCTATACGGATGGTCCAAATCGTTCGAATAAAACTCCGATTACGGTTATGCATGCCGATGGTGAGCAGAAAATTTACATCGATCAAACAAAGCCACCAGGTATACTCAAAACTTTTACTTCAGTTGGAGTTTTTAGATTTGATGAGAACGAACGGGATGTAGTTCAGATTACTACGGAAGGGACAGAGGGTCATGTCATTGCAGATGCCATTAGGTTGGTTTCTACGGCAAATAAAGATAATCTCCAAAATCTATCCGACAAATCGAAAAAAACTAAAGATAATTTAGTCGACCCAAAAAAATTGGCAAAGGCCAAAAGAAGTGTGGAGGATATCAAAAAGAAAATTGAAGTGCACAAGCAGAGTCAACCGAACAAGGTTGCAAAGGTAATGTCAGTTCGCGAGCAACATAAGACGGGTAACTGGCATATTCATCTGAGGGGAGATATACGGAACTTGGGTCCTGTTGTTGAAAGAGGATTTTTAAGAGTTGTCATGCCAAAAGGGGTTTCATCAGTGGGGAAGATACCGAACGGAGCAAGTGGCCGTCTTGAATTAGCCGAATGGATAACCTCTTCGGAAAATCCATTACCTTCAAGAGTTTATGCCAATCGAATTTGGCACCATTTATTTGGCAGAGGGATTGTGGAAAGTACGGATAATTTTGGGGAAATGGGGAACCGCCCTACCCACCCCGAATTACTTGACTATCTTGCACAGTATTTAATGGAGAACGATTGGTCGACTAAATCACTTATCCGTAAAATCGTTCTATCCAATACATATCAGATGTCTACGAGAATATCTGAAATTGCTGAGAAGATAGATCCTGAAAATAATCTCTTTACCCGGCAGAACCGCAAACGACTTGAAGCGGAGGCGATAGGAGATGCAATGCTCCTAGCTGGAGGACAGATTTCATTCAGTGATTGTTCGCTGGAAAAGAAAAGGTTCATCTTCCAAAAACTAAACCGTAATAAACTCTCGGAACTTTTTGAAGTCTTTGATTACCCAAATCCGGGCCTAGTTTCGGGTAAACGAAACACTAGTTCTGTGCCTACTCAGGCATTATACATGATGAATAGTGAGTTTGTAATCAAGCAGGCACAGTCGGTATCAAAGATTATCGAAGAACAGGAAAAAGATGATCTTAATAGCAAGATTACTTTGGCATTTTTAAAATGTTTGGGTCGCCTTCCTAATGAAGAAGAAATGAAAACATCCCTTCTTTTTCTCGAAAAACAATCTCAAAAAGTAAACTTGGAAGGGCTTGTACACTCGCTGTTCGCATGCTTAGATTTTAGATACCTAAATTAATGGATCAAATTCTTCACAAACTAACCCGCAGAGAGATGCTCAAAACGGCAATCTGTGGGTTTGGTGGGCTTGCATTAACAGGAATGAATTTTGGAAAAGCTGCTTCTCCCAATTCTCTGGTTCCTAAAACCGCTCTTTTTCCTCAGCGTGCCAAAAGAGTAATTTTTATTTTTATGGCAGGAGGCCCGAGCCATGTGGATACTTTTGACTACAAACCTGAGTTATTTGCAAAAGATGGAAAGCAAATTGATTTTGTTGGAGTACGTACAAATACCTTTGGAAAAGCAAGCAAACGGACTTTGATGAAACCCCTCTGGGAGTTCAAGAGGTATGGTGAGTGCGGACAATATGTATCCTCTCTATTTCCAAACCTAGCTAAGCATGTCGATGATTTGGCGTTTATTCACTCCATGCATACGGAGGGAGTGGCCCATGGTCCGTCTACCCTTTTTATGCATACCGGAGCCACCAACCTCGTTAGACCATCGATGGGGAGTTGGATATCTTACGGACTTGGAACGGAGAATCAAAACCTCCCCGCCTTTGTTACAATTTCTCCATCTGCAAGCAAGGGAGGTCCACGAAATTATAGTAATGCGTTTTTACCCTCCATTCATCAGGGCACTGCAATTGGCCGGGCAGGAAATGTCAGTGATGCAAAAATTAAAAACATTGATAATGCAATGTTGAGTGATGCCCAGAGGAAAAAACGGTTTGGATTCCTGCAAAGCTTGAATCGGATGCAGGCGGGATTTTCCTTAGATGACAATCTCGAGGCAGCGATTTCCAATTACGAGCTGGCATGGAGGATGCAAATGGAAGCTCCTGAGCTTACTGATCTGACTAAAGAGACTGCTGCCACTAAATCAATTTATGGGATAGATGAAAAACACACCGATGATTTTGGTAAACAATGTCTACTCGCAAGAAGAATGGTTGAGCGTGGAGTCAGATTTGTAAGTATAAATTACTCGGATGAATCAGCGAATCCGAGATGGGACCAACACGGAAATATGCCCAAACATGCTGACCATGCAAGGGCAACGGACAAGCCTGTGGCTGGCTTGCTTCAAGACCTTAAGGCAAGAGGCTTGCTTGAAGATACCCTTGTTTGGTGGGGTGGAGAATTTGGAAGAACCCCATTTTCTCAAAATAAAAATGGTCGGGACCATAATCCTAGAGGTTTTACGGTTTTTCTTGCAGGAGCTGGGGTTAAACCTGGCTTTTCATATGGATCAACGGATGAGATTGGAGGAGTGGCAGTGGAAAATCGAGTCCACATGCATGACCTACATGCAACGATTTTATATGCTCTTGGATTGGATCATGAAAATCTTACTTACCGATATTCGGGCAGGGATTTTAGACTAACGGATGTTCATGGCAAAGTCGTTCATGAACTTTTTGCTTAATTGAATGAAAGCTATTTTACTCAACGAGTATGGCTCAGTGGATAATTTTTCTAGGGTTGAAATTCCGAAACCCAGAGCTTGTCCGGGCCATGTTGTAGTCAAAATTTGTGCATCCAGCTTAAATCCTGTTGATTGTAAAATTAGGAGTGGATTGCTTTCGGCAATAGGTCCGGAATTGCCGGGGATTTTGCATGGCGATATGGCCGGAATTGTTACTGAGGTTGGTGATGGCGTAGAGAACTTCAAGGAGGGGGATGAGGTCTACGGTTGTGCAGGTGGTTTTAACAATCTACCCGGTGTACTTGCTGAATTTGCATTGCTTGATTCCAAGCTTCTTGGAAGAAAACCTGACAATCTATCAATGCTAGAAGCAGCCAGCCTGCCACTTGTGGGAATAACCTCTTGGAATGCACTTGTTGATCGTGGTCAAATTAAAGAGGGCCAAAGAGTTTTGATTCATGCAGGTGCGGGTGGAGTTGGACATTTTGCACTTCAGTTAGCCAAAGCGATCGGTGCTGAGACCCATACTACCATATCGAATGTAGAAAAGGCAGATATTGCAAAAGATTTGGGTGCGGATGAAGTGATCAACTATAATCAAATAGAAGTCAAAAAATATGTGGAAAATTATACGGGAGGACAAGGATATGATCTGGTTTTCGACACAGTTGGCGGAAGATGCTTGGATCAATCATTTTTAGCAACCAAAGAAAATGGGACAGTGGTTTCAATTGCCGCTCGTTCCGAGCACGATTTAACCCCAGTTCACACCAAGAGTCTCAGCCTTCATGTAGTGTTCATGCTTTTGCCTATTCTTCATAATGAAAATCGGGAAAGCCATGGCAGAATTTTAAGCAAGATTACTGCGTTGGTCGAAAATTTAAAAATAAGACCTTTGCTGCACGAACAAAAGTTTTCATTTGAAGAGGTAGGAAAGGCACACACATGCTGGGAGTCTGGTTCTGCGATTGGTAAAATTGTTTTGGAAAGCAATTGGTGAAAGTCCACTTTTATTTATGACACGGGAAAATCTTGCGTTCTAAGAGTAATTGTTAGATGATATAATCTTGTTCTTTTTAACAGGCCATTTGCTGCATCCATAGACAACCCAACCTCTTGGGTTACCAACCGAGTGCAAGAGCAACTACGGTGGTACAAGGTCTGAAAACCGGGATGCGCGGTTTTGGCACAACCGAAATACAACGCTCTGTCTGTTCTTTTAGCAGACGAAGCGTATAAACCGAAAGGAAATACGCATAATGAATAATTCATTACCACTCCAAGCAGAAGAAATTGCTCTTCGCATAGATGAATCGAACTCAAATCACCATCTTTGGAATAATAACGGAACTTGGTGGATACACTACACGGTCTACCCCACTCCTGTTACGGCTCAGAGGGTTCGTCACTCCCTTAAGACAAAAGATCTGAGTGAAGCCAAATGCATACGCGATAAAATTTTGGAGAATATTATAAAAAGGGTAGAAAAATTAGCCGCATAACTCGGCTGTAGCCTTTTGAGCCTTGCTTTTAAAAAGTCTTGGCTTTCATCTAGGTAGTTATGCGGAAAGTCAATGGTTCTAAAGCTGCTTGGATCCTTAATTTATTTTGCTTATCGAATCTCATTCATTTAAATGCTCAGCCTAAGGGATATCTTTACGATGAATCAAAGGTGAGAAATTACATCTTGCCCGATCCCTTAATCTGTAATGATGGCTCTATAGTGGAGGATAAAAAAGTTTGGCTAGATAAGCGGAGACCAGAAATTCTTCGTCTATTTCAGGATGAAGTATATGGGCATGCACCGGGTAAGCCAGAGTACATCGAATTCAAGGAAATTGAAAAAAGTGGGGAAGCTCTAAAAGGCAAAGCAAATCGTAAGCAAACCATCATCCAATTAGGTGCAGGAGATAAAACCTTATTAGTTCATTTGCTCATATATTTTCCAAAAGGATCCAAGGAACCTATCCCCGGTTTTCTTACGCTTAATTTTCACGGTAATCATACGGTATATAATGATCCGGCGGTAAAAATTACCTCGTCATGGGTTCGAAACCGAAATGGAATAAAGGATAATCAAGCAAGAAAAGAAGATCGGGGGTCTTCAAGCTCGAGGTGGGCAATTGAGCGGATTATCGAGCGTGGCTATGCTTTTGCTACCGCTTATTACGGAGAAATTGATCCAGATTTTGATGACGGTTATAAAAATGGAGCTCATGCTCTATTTGGTTCTGAGAATCCAACTAAGCGGAGACCAAATGAATGGGGTTCAATATCCAGTTGGGCCTGGGGGTTGAGCCGCTGTATGGATTATCTGGAATCAGAACCAATCATAGATTCAAATCGAATAGCTGTGATGGGCCATTCTCGTCTCGGGAAGACTGCTCTTTGGGCAGGGGCTGTAGATCAAAGATTTGCAATGATTATCTCTAATAATTCGGGATGCGGAGGTGCAGCTTTAAGTCGGAGAAAATTTGGCGAGACTATCAAAAGGATCAATACTTCTTTTCCGCACTGGTTCTGTGAAAATTTTAAAAAATACAATGACAACGAAGATGAAAGCCCGGTCGATCAGCACATGCTGCTTGCTCTGTCTGCACCAAGGCCTGTCTATATTGCATCAGCTCAGGATGACCTATGGGCTGACCCCAAGGGAGAATTCCTTTCTGCACTTGCCGCAGAACCCGTTTACAAATTATTTGGATTTGATTTTGGTGCCATCGAGCAACCTGAGGAGAATCAACCGGTTTATGGTAGAATTGGATATCATTTGAGAAGCGGCAAGCATGATGTTACACTCTATGATTGGGAGCAGTATCTTAATTTTGCCGATCAATACCTTAAATAAATTAATGATTCACTTGTTGTTATTTAAAGAGAAAATATATCTCTTTTTGTTTGGTTTTGGACTATTTCTTGCCTCAAAAATTGGTTTTGCAACTGAGCAAATAATTAGCTCGATAGCTTTTGGATCATGCCTAAAAGAAACCAGGCCACAACCTATATGGAATAGCGTAAATAAGTACCAGCCTGATGTTTTCATCCTTTTAGGAGACAATATTTACGGTGACACTGCAGAAGTAGACAAACTTAGGGAGAAGTGGAATCGTTTTGAATTAGTTGAAGGTTTTCAAAAACTTCGAGCCAATTCCCTTCTTCTAGCAATTTGGGATGATCATGACTATGGAAAAAATGATGCGGGGGGAGAATTTCAAGCAAAGGCGGGTTCTCAAGAGGTTTTCCTTGATTTTCTTAATGAGCCAAAAAATTCAATCAGAAGAAAAACACCTGGTATCTATGACTGTTTAACCATTGGACCTATTGGTAAGCGGGTACAATTTATTTTGTTGGATACACGATATTTTCGTACTCCGCTCAAGCGAGCCAAAATAAGAAAAGCTGGAAATGGTCCATACGAACCAAATTTTTCTATTAATGCCGGGATACTTGGAGTGGATCAATGGAGATGGCTTGAAGAACAACTTCAAGTACCTGCTGATATCAGAATCATCGCGTCAAGCATCCAAGTCTTATCATCGAATCATGGGTGGGAAACATGGGGAAATTTTCCAGAAGAACGAAAACGCCTCATACGACTTTTAGGAAAGGCCGAGGGAGAAAGTATCATAATTAGTGGGGATAGACATTCTGCAGAAATATCTGAACTAAATGAAAGGCAATTAAGCCCTCTATTAGATATAACATCCAGTGCAATGAATCAAAAGCAACATCCTAATGAAGAACAAAATATTTATAGAATAGGAAATAAATATTTTAGAGAAAATTTTGGAACTATTGAAATTGATTGGGAGAGGAAAAAACCAGTTGTTTTCGTAAATATAAAAGGCTTAGATGGAGAGAATAAAATACAGCACAAGGTTGACTACAACACTCCATAAAAATGGTAATTATTTATAAATGCTTGGATCTGTCCCTAAGCATCCTTGGATGCGAGATACCGCATCAACCCTTGATTCTAACTGGGATAAAGCCTTTTTTGCAAAGATTAATCTTTTTTCAATGCCCAATCTATCAGATGCTTCTCGGTTAATATGATCCTTGAGGAATTCTTCCAAGTATTGAACTCTTCCGGTCCAGTAATTTTGGGTTACATCGATTCTTGTTTCAAGTCTTTCTAGGTACCATTCACTTTCCAAAATTGCCTCAGGCTTGAATAGAGATCTAAACTCTTTACTTTTTAGACCTTTGCCTTCCCAACTTCCATTTGCCATGATCTCTAAAAGTGCTTTAAGGGGTGGGCATGCACGCTCAATACACCCATCTTTAAAATACCTTTTTGCTACTAATTTTCCAGCTTCAACAAGATTCAGTAAGCTATCAGCATATTGATCTTCATCTTGTAATTCCGGCTTTAACATATCTTCAGGGAAAACCGAAACAGGATCTGTAAAAATTCTTCCCAAAAATTGGTGTGCAAACTTTCTTGTAATACGAAACCCTAGATACTCTGTCGGTAATCTTTCGCCTTTGTAGGATAATTCTGGAACCTTTTCTAGAAATTCCTTTTCAATCATATCATCTGGATCATTCTCATAATCTCTCAACCGACTCCAAATTTCAGGGATGAGCAGACTGACATCATGGGCAACTTTGTATTTTGGTCCAATACATCCTGCTGATGTAATAAAAGCACCCTGTCCGGTGGATGCGTACGATACTAATGCCGCATTTAGATCATGTATCGGTAAAACTGCATTAAAAGGGGCTTTTGTTAGTGCACCTTCGGATCCTGCTCCTGTTGTTGAGGGTGATTTTCCAGTTACAGAAACGATAAAATCTATGAAAAGTTCAGGCAGTTCCAAATAATGTATTGGGCCGAAACAACATAGTGGTCTAATTTTACCGTTATCTTCCGCAGGATTATTTCTACGACCGGGTAGAACCGATCTCACTGGGTAAAGAACTGAATGTTTATGGCTTAATTTTCTTCTCAATCGAGTTCCTGATAGTGCTAAATGCACTGATTTAGGATTAAAGAGATCGGGCCTAGTCTGTAAGTATCTTGGATTTTTTGTTGGTTTACCGTCCACAATTCTTGGATTTGCCGAAGAGACAAATTGACTTTCCTTTCCATTTTTATCCGCGGATGATTTGATCAATTTCTGCATCGGGTGGGTATACTTTTCAAAAGTAAGTGTTTTTGATATTTGTTCTTTTGCATCTTCTTGATCGAGGCATTCAAAATTACTGATAAAATTTCCTTCTCTCGAAAGGTCTTTTTCCGTTTGTTTATCAAAACCTCTGTGAATCGCATCATCGGGTCGTTGAAAGAGTCGATACTCACAGTTGTGAACAAACTTTGCTGATTTTTTAAAAGTACCGGGGCCAATTTCATTCAGCAAATGTATTGGTGCCACGGTTGAAACGGTTATGTCGTCTTCAGCTAAAATTTTATCGGCTGGAATAAAATCTTTCCTTAGGGCAAAAAGCCTCCATGAGCCTTTTTGGTCGAATCCAACGCGCAACAATCGAGTAATTAACTTTTCCCCTTGAAATCTCAATTCATTCGCAGGTTGTCCATTAACCGAATCCACACTAAAATATTTTTCCCAATCCTCCCCCCATTCACTCCGATATCGACGTTTTATGATTAGAACGAGGTCTTTCACCCTTTGAGGTATATCTTCTAGCCACTGATTAAATTCATCGGTGTAAAGTGATTGGGATGGTGTAAGAAGTTTGATTACCGAACCAAGTGAGCGATCCGCATCAAGTATGGTACGATTCCTGATATTTTCTTTTTCTGAATCTAGAAATCTATTTGAATAATCCTTATCAATCACTTCTCTGGCAAGTCTCATGTCTTCATCCCAATCTGCTATAAAAACGGGCCCACAGACAATGGCATCAGTTAAAGGTTTCGATATCTCTGACTTTCCACCACCTGATACTGTACATGGCTTATGACAAAGAAAGCCCTCCCCTACCGTACCCACTAATTTCCAAGGGCCGTCATTCTCCGCTATTTTCATCTCAACCTTATATCCCGATGGAAGAACATAAGAATTGTTCGGGATGAGAGACATAGTCTTTGAATCGCTTTGGTAGGTCCATGAAATCGACTGTTCTCTCAAACTAAACTTGGCATTTTCCGGAAGAAATATGATAGAAGGGAACTCTGGATCACAATAAGCACCTTCCGGGGCCTGTTCGTTTGAGATGCCAAGTGTTTCTAAAGTATCATTAAAAGTATGGGGTGTGCTTGGGAGAATGGCTTGAGGGTCAAACTCTTCGCCTAAATCGTAACTAGGAAAAACAATAGCTCCTCCTGCATGCTCCTCTTCCGAAAGCCCTGACAGATTGGCGGAGAAACTAACCTGTGTCTTTACCTCTTTTTTACAATACCCAAAATAATTATCCGCAATGACTGTAACCACCATTCCTGAGGCATCACGGAAAGTAAGTTTGAATGCACCTCCGTCGTTGTAAAGATCATCGGGTTTTTCATAATACATTCCATCTCGTATTTCTCTTTCGGTAGCTTCAGCCTTAGTGGGAAGATTAAGAACTTGTTTGGGAGTACCAGCAAGATGAGGTGCAACAATTACGCAACCCGTATGTCCTGTCCAATGTTCAATATCTAGACCGGCATCATTTTCAGCCAAAAATGGGTCTCCTCCATTACCGAAAATGCTTTCAACAAAATCGAGATTTGCGACACAACCCCCTGGAGCAAAGAACCTTACCTCCATGGATTTTTCCCGGATGTAGCCTTCTACGGCAGGACAAACCACCGGGCGTAGCATCAGTGACACCCAGCACTTTGCGGGATCTTCCTCTTGCGAGGAAAAAGGGAAGATCATGTCATCCTGAGGAGGGTTCAATGCGATACGTAGCAATTCTTTTGCAGCATTCAAGGGAACAACTTTTTTATCATCTGCAGCCGGCAGTCCAACATCTGCTACATGGAACACACCGGAGGTGGTTCTACGATCACTTGCGGGATTGTGCAACACTCCCTGAGCGATTCTTTTGGATTCCATAATCGATGAGGAAAAATTATAGCCATCTCTTGGCAAAGAAGTTACGCGTGCTAGTCCATGGCGGTCCAAGACGAAGGATTCAGTCGGAAGACTAGGTCGGTCAGTACCCAGAATTTTTGTTAGGAAATCCTGAACTCTACGATCTGCAGGACACAAATAACCACGCAAAAGTCGGACTTTCTCGCGATATTCTTTAACTAGCGATCCACTAAGTCTTAAGCTTGGATTATCTGATTGATCGCCAACTGTTGGCAGTCCTAAGGTAGCTAGCTTAAGATTAGCATAATTTACCAACTCTGTATACTCTTTGGAATTAAGGTCATATCCAATGCCGATGCCAACTTGATCCTTTTTATCATTCGCAATAATGGTTTTCATACATTTACATTTAGAACGGATTGCGCCGAAAATGCTAGAACATATAAATTGGATAAAATTTATCCAAAACATGGTGGGCCCGCTCGGATTTGAACCGAGGACCAAGGGATTATGAGTCCCCTGCTCTAACCGCTGAGCTACGGGCCCGCAATTTATTACCTAAACCAGGAGACAAGCTTTGTGAACACTATTTTTAATAAAAATATCTTTGAATCAAAAACTAAAATGATTTTAAAGTGGCTTATATAATTTTATTTTAAAACATCCGAATTCATCAATTCATCAGTTGTCTTGGCACCATTATTAACTAAAAACTCAACGATTTGATGGTGATTTCTAGAAATTGCAAAGCTAAGAGGGGTTTGGCCCTTATTATTTGTTGAGTTAATATTGGCACCTTCCAAAACCAGTAACTCAACCACATCAATATGTCCTCTCAATGATGCGACGTGAAGCAGTGTCGCTCCGGTATCTCCTTTTTTTACATCTGGTTTAACGCCCTTAGATAAAAGAATTTTTACATACTTTGCATTCCCGTTTGATGCTGCTTGGAAAACTCGTCTTTTAATCTCATTTAAAGGTAACTCTGTGTTTTGTGTGGATTTCTGAACCGTATTACTCTTTAAGATTTTGTATGGAACACTCGGGTTATTGAGCAGTTTAAAAGATTCACCAGAAGGTAAATATAATGTTCCTGATATAATTTTTTGTCCAATTTCGGTATCTGTTTTGAGATTGATATAGGTGACTCCATTGCTTTTGTTACCCTCAATTTGGAAAACGAATGTGTCAGGATTATCAAGCAAACCAGTTTCTGAAAGATCAATTTCGATGGAATTTATTTCTCCTATATGATCTTGAATAAGCGGAATTGAATTTAGTTGAGTTTTGACTTCTTCAGAGAAATCATCCGATAACTTACGCCATGATTGATAAAGGTAAAAGATCGAAGACCAAATCAAAACTATTATGACAGATAAAAGAATGATTAGTTTTTTATTTTTCATACATCAATATCAATATATCTAATAAAAATAAGAGAATGTAAAGCTAACCTAAAGTATAAATTAGGTATACATTTATCTTTCCATCCACTTGCTCCATCTATCGGTCAATAGACTGTCTGGATTCTGTTCTTTTGATATTTGTTTTTCATCATTAAGGTTAACCTTCGACTTTATCGGCTTCTTCTTTTCCTTTTGAAGGTATTTAATTAATTCTGTCTTAAGCATTGAATATCTTGCACCTGGATTTTCAGGGCAGTCCATCATTGCTTTTGCTTCGAGGAAATCAGACACGAAAAATTTGTATTTAAAACATCGCTTCCCTTGTCTGTCATAAAAGTATCTCGGTGAACCAGATACTTTCGGAAAATTAGTTTTCGGAAAATTGCTGATTAGAGTTTTCCAAAAGTTAAAATTCCGAAAGACATAACTTTCCGACTTTTCTTCGTTTCTAAGAGATTTTAATTGAGAACGGATTTTACTCAAATTACCGCCCAACGAACTACAGAACTTTTTAAATTCCTCTTCAGAATTTGAAAAAAGGTCTAAATTATTCTTCATCAAAATGCTAAATTCTTCAGTATTCATAGTATAATAAAGATTTAAGTAAAAAAATTATCAATAAATTAATATTATAATATATCTAAATGCAAAATTTAAATACAACGCAAGAGTTTGTTGTTTATTAGGATGGAATAAGTACCAACCCTTTGATTCAAGAAAAGATTGATAAGTTAAACAATCTCAGAAGAGATTGCATAATCAAAAATCCAAGTTAACCAACCCAGAATGTATTCGGAGTATACAATTTAAATCAAAGTAACAATCTACAGAAACTCTGCTGTTCAGAAAATATTGTCCACAACAGGACAAATCTTAATGTAGTGTAGTTACTTGTATTTGCCTTTTGCTATTTTCTTAGCGAAAGCGAAACGTGCTGCAGCTTCAAGCTTTTCAATTTTAGCTTGATCAAGTTGACTGCTTTTTGCCTCAAGAAGAGCTTTATTTGCTTTTTCGATAGCTTGATTAATTTCATCTTCGTCGGTCTCTTTTACATTGATAGCCTGGTCAGTAAGTAAAGAAACCTTTTCAGCATAGACCTCCACAAAACCGGACCCTACTGCAAGAAACTCAGTTTCACCGTTTTTTTCAATCTTAATGTCTCCTGCTACCAACCTATCTATAATAGGCACATGGTTAGGTAGCACATCGATTTTCCCACTTGAAGTGGGAACTACGACATGGTCAACTTCTTCTGAAAAGACAGTTTCGCTAGGTGTGACGATTTCCAATGAAATTGGCATAATGTAGTGATTAGGATTCTTCAGTTTTAATTACCGAATCTATTCCACCTTTCATATAAAAATCATTTTCTTCAACTTCATCCAGTTCTCCATCAAGAATCATTTTGAAACCGCGTATGGTATCTTTAACTGACACATATTCTCCGGAAACCCCGGTAAATACTTCAGCTACATGAAAAGGTTGTGAAAGAAACTTTTGAATTTTTCTGGCACGGAAAACGACTTGTTTTTGTTCAGCTGACAATTCATCCAATCCCAAAATAGCAATAATATCTTGGAGGTCTTTATATGACTGCAGAACCTCTTGAACGCCTCTAGCGACCTTAAAATGTTCTTCTCCGACGATGTCAGGTGATAAAGCATTTGACACTGATGCTAGAGGATCAACTGCGGGATAAATTCCAAGTTCTGCAATGGATCGTTCAAGAACAATAGTTGAATCCAAGTGAGCGAATGTGTTTGCTGGGGCAGGATCTGTGAGATCGTCAGCTGGTACATAAACAGCTTGGAAAGAGGTGATCGAACCTTTTTTAGTTGAAGTTATCCGTTCTTGAAGATTTCCCATTTCTTCCGATAATGTTGGTTGGTATCCCACTGCGGATGGAGAGCGACCAAGAAGTGCAGAAACTTCTGATCCAGCTTGGGAAAAACGGAAGATGTTATCAACGAAAAGCAAAACATCCTGACCCATTTCGTCACGAAAGTATTCCGCCATCGACAATCCTGATAAAGCAACGCGCATTCGGGCACCAGGGGGTTCATTCATTTGACCGTAAACCAAGGCAACTTTGGATTTTGAAATATCATCTTGATTAATAACACCAGCTTCCGACATTTCCTGATAAAGATCGTTTCCTTCTCTGGAGCGCTCCCCTACCCCTGCAAAAACCGAATATCCACCGTGAGCTTTTGCAATGTTGTTGATCAATTCCATGATGACGACGGTTTTTCCCACACCGGCACCTCCGAAAGCACCAACTTTTCCTCCCTTTATGAAAGGGCAAATTAAATCAATAACTTTGATCCCGGTTTCCAGAATATTTGCTTCTGTATCTTGATCCATCAAGGTCGGAGCTTGACGGTGGATTGGACGGGTCTCTTCATTGCCGCAAGGTCCTTTGTTGTCGACCGTTTCACCAATTACATTAAAAATTCTCCCTAAAACTTTTTCTCCAACAGGAACCGAAATGGGAGCTTCAGTATTGGTGACCTCCATACCCCTTACAATTCCTTCCGTAGAAGACATTGCAACCGTTCGGACTCGATTATCTCCCAGATGCTGTTGAGTTTCTAGAACCAATTTGGATTCAGACTCCGAATCAGTCAGTTTGTAGGTCACTTCAAGAGCGTCATAAATTTCAGGAGTTGAGCCCTCCGGGAATTCGGCGTCCACGACGGCACCGATTACTTGTATGATTTTGCCAGTTTTTGAATTATTGTTTTCCATAACTTAAGGAGATAAAATTATTCTGAAAAAGAAGCCGCAGAAATTTCAAGAATTTCCTGGGTAATCGCAGCTTGCCTTGCACGGTTGTATTGAAGCGTAAGATCGTCAATCAGGTTTCCTGCATTGTCGGTGGCGGTTTTCATAGCAACCATTCTAGCACTGTGCTCAGAGGCCTGTGCTTCCAGGATGAGCTGAAAAACCTCTTGTTTTAGGTAAAGCGTAGCGAGCTCGGCAAGAACCAAGTCACGATCTTCAATTAGAATTTCCCGGTCATCTTTGGGAACTTCGTGATTAAGTTCCCCGAATCGACTGTGAAGCTTTTCATTCATCTCATCCAGACCATTCAACGGAAAAAGCTTAACCATTTCCGGTTCCTGTTGAAGTGTGTTAATAAAGCTAGTAAATAAAACCTCGATTGTATCAATGTCTCCTTGATCATAGCTTCGGAGCAAAAAATCAACAATTTTACGAATGTCAGAAAAAGTTGGTTTATCAGGAAGAGTAAAGTCAGCAATTAAATCTTTTCTAGAACGCGAGAGATATTGGGAAGCCCTTTTGCCTACAGCCACAAATTTAGCGGTGTTTTCAACATCAGAAAGTTTTCTGAACAAGTTCCCATTTAATGCACCGCAAAGTCCCTTGTCTGTTCCAATAACTAGTATCCCCCGATGTTTGACCGGTTTTTGATTGAAGTAGGAACTAGTTATTTCTTCAAATTCGTCTGCTATGGAAACGATGATGTCGGAAAGTAACAAGGCATAAGGCCTGCCTGACTTAGCACTATCTTGTGCTTTTTTCATCTTGGAAGTGGCAACCATTTGCATAGCACGGGTGATTTGTCGGGTGCTTTTAACGCCCTTTATTCGGTTCCGAATGTCTTTGGATGAAGCCATCTTTAAGAGTGTTCCTAATCCTACGAGAAAGAACGTTTCCAGTCTTCAAGAGCCGATTTCAACTTCTGCTCGGTTGATTCCTCAAGTTTTCCAGAACGATAAATCTCTTCACAAGCTTCTTTGCCTTGGGTGGATAAATAATCCTTTAAGCTTTCAACTGAACGAGTAATGTCTTCAACTGCAATAGAATCAAAAAAGTCATTTTGCATGCCCCACATTACTGCAGTTTGAACCTCTACTGGAACAGGCTCATAGGCTCCCTGTTTAAACATCTCAACGATTCGTGCTCCTCTGTCCAATCGAGCTTTGGTGGATGCATCCAAGTCGGATTCGAATTGAGAAAAAGCGGCAAGTTCTCGAAACTGGGCAAGCTCGAGTTTAACCTTTCCTGCTACTTTCTTATAAGCTTTAATTTGGGCAGCGGAGCCCACACGGGAAACCGATAATCCAACGGAAACCGCAGGTTTGATACCTTTATTAAACAAGTCTGTTTCTAAAAAGATTTGTCCGTCGGTAATGGAGATGACATTTGTCGGAATATAACCAGAAACATCACCCATTTGGGTTTCAATAATTGGTAAAGCTGTTAGAGACCCATTACCACTTTCTTCATTCAAGCGGGCCGATCTTTCCAGAAGACGAGAGTGAAGATAAAAAACATCTCCAGGATAAGCTTCTCGTCCGGAAGGCCTTTTAAGGATCAGGGAAATTTGTCTGTAAGCAACTGCGTGCTTTGATAAATCGTCATAAACGATGAGTGCGTCCATTCCATTTTCCATAAACCACTCACCCATTGCACAGCCTGAATAGGGAGCCAAATATTGATTTGCTGGATTGTCAGCGGCGGGGGCTGAAACAATAGTGACATATTCCATTGCACCAGTGTCTTCGAGTATCTTAATAGTACGGGCAATGTTGGAGTTCTTTTGCCCTACTGCTACATAAATACAATAGACGGGTCTGAAATCTGAATCTCCTGATTGCTCACCTTGTTTGTTGATTTTTGCTTGGTTGATGATCGTGTCGATAGCAATGGTGGTTTTGCCGGTAGATCTATCACCGATAATTAATTCACGCTGGCCTCTACCAATTGGCACCATGGAGTCCACTGCCATGATCCCAGTTTGCAACGGTTGATCGACTGATTTTCTGGGAATGATTCCAGGTGCAATACGCTCGACTGGGAAAAATTCTTCCGAATCAATTGCTCCTTTATCATCAATCGGTCGTCCGACTGCGTCGACGACTCGGCCTAAAAGAGCTTTACCGACAGGAACTGAAAGCAGTTTTCCAGTTGTGCGAGCCTCGTCCCCTTCTTTCAGTGAACTTGTGTCGCCCAGTAAAACACAACCTACGGAATCCTCTTCCAAATTCAGGGCAATTCCCAAGACATTGTTTGGGAACTCGACCATTTCATTGAACATGACTTTTGAAAGTCCTTCAACTTTCGCCACGCCATCAGCAAGGGTTGCGATGGTACCGACATTCGTACGCGTTGTGTCGGTCGAGAGATTTTCTATTTCCTTGCGGATTAGGTCAGTAATGGAACTCATTGGAATATAATGTGAATTAGAGGAAGGTTTTTTCTAGTTTATCAAGTCTGTCTGAGATAGAGTTTTCATAAACATCATCTCCCAAGCGAACTTTACAACCAGCAATCAAACTGGAGTTTTCGATAACATTGACATCAATTGACTTGTCTGAATTTTTCTGCAGTTGTTTAAGAATGGATTCGGAGAAGTCTTCTCCGTTTTTGCAGCCAATTTCAACATGAGCTTGATAGGTATATTCGTGCCGGATGACTTCTTTGAGAAATAACTTCAGTATGGAGGTCAAGCCAGAGGGCCTTGTATCCTTCAAGGATTGAAGGATTTCCGTCACGATATCCATACTTACTTTGCCATCTTCGGAAAGCGACATCGTTAGTAAGCTTTTGGCAAATTTTCTATTCTTATTGGCTGAAGCCATTTAAAGCGGTGATTAATTAAATTTGAAGATTCTCTGAGGCCGTTTTGGAAAAACGAGACTTTTCATCCTCAGTCAATTCTTTTTCAAGAACCTTAGATGTGGTCAAAATGACTAATGATGCGATTTCCTCCCTAGCCTCTTTGAGGACTTTTTCCCTTTCTTGCTCCATGGATGCCTTAGCTTTGGAAATTATTTCCTCCGCTTGCTTCCTGGCATCTTCTTTCTGCTCTTCTATAAAAGCTTTCGCTTTCTCTTGTGCTTCAGAAACAGTCTGCTTGGCTGATAGCGAGGCTTCTTGCAACGTTTCCTGCTGCTTTTTTTCAGTCTCTTCAAGCTCAAGCTTGATACGATCGGCATTTTTTAGGGAATCTGAAATTTGTTTTTCACGCTCCTTTATTGTCGAAAGAACATTGCTGAAGGCAAACTTCCAAATGATGAAAGCAACAATAAGAAAATTAATCGATTGAGCGACCAACATCGGCCAATCCACACCAAAAGTGTAGGCGATGTCTTGTGCCGTATCAGAAACGCTGGCTAGAGTGCTCATTAGATGACAGAAACTTAAATTTAATTCTTACAGGAATAGAGAATAAAAAGCGACTGCCTCGGCAAGAGCCATACCCAAAATAGATTGAACTAAGATTTTACCAGATGCATCAGGATTTCTTCCCACAGCTTCTGCACCTTTCATGCCGACGATTCCTACTCCAATTGCAGCACCCAGGCAACCTAGGCCACCTTGTATGCTTCCAGAGATTTGAGAGACTTGTTCTGCTTGTGCTAATATTTCGATCATTTTGATAATTTGTTTTAGATGATGGTTTGCGACCGCCTACGATTTGTTCATAGTCACAGTCGGAAAATTAATGTTCGTCTCCTTCTTCATGATTGCAAATGAGTCCGATGTAGACAGCAACCAATAGCATGAAAACAAGAGCCTGTACTAACCCGATCAGAACTTCCATAAAATAGAAGGGAACGGGGAGAATCCAGTTAATTTGGGGAACTAAATAAAACATGCTGTGCAAAAGACTTTCGCCTCCAAAAACATTCCCGAATAAACGGAAGGTCAGTGAGACAGGTCTGAATACGATGGAAAGGATTTCGATAAATCCAACAGCGATGAAGATTACAGAAAGGAGAGCATACATCAAGAGATGTAATTCTTTTTTGTCGGCTTTGTTACCGAACCAGTCCTTGATGATTGCTTTTACACCCGCATATTTGACGATAAAGTAAATCCAAAGAAGATTTGAAACCAAGGCGAGAGCGAGGGTCATATTTATATCAGCATTTCCGGGTCGGATTAATGGTTTGCTGATAGAAAAGTGATCATCAGTGAATTGCCCATAACCAATAGTGCCAACTCCAGGCAATAATCCCGACCAATTTTGGATAATAATGAAAATGAACAATCCACTTAAAAGCCAGAAGGATGGAAAAAACACTTTTTTACCTACAATCGGTTCTAAAATATTACGAAGACCAGTAACAATCGATTCGATCACAATTTGACCTTTTGTTGGTACAAGTTGTGGTGTTCCAACCATAATTTTAATGGCAACTATGATGAAAGCTGAGATGACCCAACTTGTTATCATGGAGTTGGTGATAGGTAGTCCGGCAATGTCAAAGAAAGGTTCGGCCTTGAGGTGTACACCATCGCCCGCACCGTGAGCGGATAATGTGAAAAGGAGGATAGGGATAACTTTGGCTAATATCTTCAATTTAGTGGTAGATTTAATAGTTACTAAAGATACCGTGGTCAACTAGCAACTTTGAGCCATTAAATAAAAACTGAATTTAGCAAGTTGCTTACCGAGAGGATAAGAAATACTAATAATTAATCTCTTTTTGCTGTAAGAGAGTAGTAATTTGGGAGCAATTGCTGAAAAAAACTGGTGGATGCATCTGGCCAATGGTCATTCGAATGGATCCATTCTGCAGATTCGCAGATCAAATTTTTTGATTCTTCAAAGTAATTAAGGTGATCTGTCCTAAAGTAAAGTTTTGTATGAGGGAGTGTTTTTGGAATCAAAAGTTTTAAAAATTCACTCTTTACCAGTCTTCTCTTATGGTGTCTAGCCTTAGGCCACGGATCAGGAAACATTATGTAAATATTTCTTAGCTTCATATCATCATTGATTGCGGAAATGAATTCAATGGCATCTGCTTTAAGAAAGGAGATATTTAATAAATTTCTTTTTTGAGATTTGGTAACAGCCTTTTGGATTCTTTTAGTAATAAGATCTATACCGATGAAATATTGAAAAGGCTCTTTCTCCGCCAAAGAAGTGAGCCAATGTCCGTGTCCACAGCCGATTTCGAGGCTGAATTGTTGGTTTGAAGCTTTGAGCTGAGGAATGATATTATTTAAAAAGAGACGGATTTCTTTAATGCGTAGATCACGCTGCTCCTGTGCTCGAGAAAAATAATCCATAAATCAGCGACTAAGCATAACCATTAATACGCTTATATCTGCTGGATTGACTCCAGATATACGCGAGGCTTGGCCGAGGTTTTGGGGTTTGACGGATTGAAGTTTCTCGGCACTTTCTGATCGTAAGCCTTTGATTGTCAGAAAATTAAAATTTTTTGGAATAATAATTTTTTCTGCAGACTTCAGTTTTTCTATACTTTTTAATTCTCTGCTTAGGTAACCCTCATATTTAATTTTATACAAAACTTCATTCTTAATTTCAGGAGCAAGAGAGTTAAATTCAGATAATTTGTCAGGTACTGCCCTACCCTTCCTGATTAAATCTGCCAATGTTTGATCGTGCTCGATTCTGGTTTTTTTTGAGAAGTCGAACCAATATTCGATTTGTTCGAACTTGTGATTAATTTTAGCCAGTCGAGATGACGAAACTAAGGATAGATCTCTTAGTTTTTCAAGGTATCTAATTTCACTACTGCCATGATTGAAAAGTAAACGGTATTCCGCACGGCTCGTAAGCATCCTGTATGGCTCAGTCGTACCTTTAGTTACTAAGTCATCAATAAGAACACCGATATATCCTTCATGCCTGTTAAAAGTAACGGGTTTTTTGTTTTGTGATTTTAGGCACGCATTGATTCCGGCAACTAATCCTTGAGCAGCAGCTTCCTCATAACCTGATGTACCATTAATCTGACCAGCGAAAAAAAGATTTTCAACCTCGAGAGATTCAAGGGAATTTTGTAATTGAGTGGGATGTGCATAATCGTATTCAACAGCATATGCAGGCCGGATGATTTTGGCATTTTCTAAGCCTGGTATTAATTTTAGAATTTCCTTTTGAATCTCGAAAGGAAGACTTGTTGAAAGTCCATTAATATACCATTCATCAGTATCTAAGCCTTCTGGTTCCAAATATATTTTGTGCGAATCTTTATGTCTAAATTTGACAACTTTATCTTCTATGCTTGGGCAATACCGTGGACCCGTACCTTCAATGTCCCCACGATACAGGGGAGATTTATCCAGATTTTCTAATATCAAATCATGAGCTTCTGGGCAAGTTTCTGAAGTGTAGCAATGGATTTGCCTGGGCATGTATGGTTTACGTTCCACATGGAACCATCTAGCATTACGTTCCACATGGAACATTTCATCTTCAATTCTTGTGTCGTAAAAAGCAAACTTGGTTGGATCATTATCACCATGTTGTTCGGTTAATTTACTGGTATCTATACTGGATCCAAGCAAGCGAGGTGGTGTGCCAGTTTTAAAACGTGATAGTTCAATGCCATATTTCAAAAAGTCAGATGAAAGTCCAGTTGCTACATGATCTCCCATTCTCCCTCCAGAACTTTTTTTTGATCCGATATGCATTAAGGCTTGGAGAAAAGTGCCTGTTGTGACTATAACGGTTCGACCGTAGAATGATAAGTCAATAGAAGTTGTAACACCGATACATTTGTCGTCTTTTACAATTAAACCATTCACCAAACCTTGAAATATGTTCAAGTTTTTCGTTAATTCCAGTATATGTTTCATTCGAAACTGATATACTTTCTTGTCACATTGTGCCCGGGGTGCTTGAACTGCTGGACCTTTGGATGTATTAAGTAGTTTATATTGAATTGCTGAAGCATCAGCATTAAGGGCCATTTCTCCACCTAAAGCATCTATTTCTCTCACAATCTGACCCTTCGATTGACCGCCAATTGCTGGATTGCAACTCATTTGTGCGATCGTGTCGAGATTTCCCGTTAAAACGAGTACATTTGCACCTAATCTACAGGATGAAAGTGCTGCTTCGCATCCCGCATGCCCAGCACCGCATACAATAACATCATACGGATTATCTGGGGATTCACCGATAGACTTCATTATTTTCCTATGCAAAAATTTTTAAATAGCGAATCTAGCATATCCTCATTGTCGGTTGGTCGTGTAAGTTCACCAAGTGAATCCAAGCATTGTTTGATTTGCTGAATAATGATAATGTCATCTTCTTTAGATGCAATCATGTTTATGACTCCTATCAATTGAGTATTTAACTTTGATATAATTTGTTGATGACGGATATTTATAGAAAAGTCTAGGTCTGATATGTTACAATCATGTGTAATAACTTCTTCTATTCGTTTCGTTAGATTATTGATCCCAGATTTGTTTTTAGCACTTATAGCAATGATACCGTAATTTTTCGGGTAGTCTTTTTTGTTAACCACCTTAGGCAAATCTGACTTATTTTCGGCAATAATGATCTTGGCGTCAGATGATAGGCCTTTTAGATTAGTCTTTAGAAAAGTAGGGTAGGGGAGTGAAGCATCAATCACTAAAACGATAAGGGCAGCTTGAGATAACAATTCATTGGTGTTTTTGACTCCGATCGATTCAGTTGAATCATTCGTGCTTCTAAGGCCAGCAGTATCAATTAATTCAATATTTGTTTTTTCTAATACTAAGGTTTTAGAGATATAATCTCGAGTCGTGCCTGCTACATCACTTACAATGGTACGATCATATCCCAGTATTGAATTGAACAATGTACTTTTCCCGGCATTTGGCGCACCAACTAAGAGAACTTTTAAATGTGAATCAAGAGTCTCTCTTTTTTTGTATGCCTCTAAAAGAGAAAAAATGTATGACTGAAATTGCTTTACAAGCGAAAGCGTTTCACTGTGATTTTCTTTACCAATATCATCTTCCGGAAAATCAATAAATGCTTCAAATTTTGCTTGTATAGTAATCAGGTTCGACTGTAAGTTTTTAATAATTGAGGACAGGTTGCCTTCTAAGTTTTTCTGAGCTAAATCGACAAGGATTTTACTCTTAGCTGAAATAAGTTCAGATATTGACTCAGCTTGAACTAAATCAATTTTTTCATTTAAGTAAGCTCTTTTTGTAAATTCCCCTGGTTCAGCTAACCGAGTACCTCTTTCAATTATATCAGACAAAATATGATGTACAATTATTGGGTTTCCGTGGCATGAAATTTCAATCATTTCCTCGCCGGTGAATGACTTATCGATTTCGTAATAGATACAAACTACTTGATCTAAAATCTCATTTTCAACTGAATTATAGTGCCGAACATATGCATGTCTTGGAGTAGGGCAGGGGATAGAGAGTGCACTATTCATAATTGAAAGTGCTAATGTGCCACTAATTCTAATTAGTGATAATGCGGATTCTCCCGCTGGTGTTGCAACGGCGACAATTGTATCCGACATCAGTTATCCCTAAAGATTATTATTCGTCGTTTTCTTCTTTCGACTGAGCTAATACTGAACCAACCGATACCTGTACTTTTTCGAGGATTGATTTTTTAATTGTTTCCATCAGGCTTTGGTCTTCAGCTAAGGCTTGTTTTGCCGCTTCACGACCTTGTCCCACGAGATTTCCGTCAAATGAAATCCAAGCACCCTTTTTAGTTAATATATTATGCTCTAAACCAAGGTCTATAATGGATCCTGTCTTTGAAATTCCTTCGTTATACATTATGTCAAATTCGCAGGCTGTAAATGGAGGTGCGATTTTGTTTTTAACTACCTTTAATCGAGTTCTGGACCCGGTAACTGTTCCATTCGCCTCCTTGATCTGACCTATTCTTCTTATATCCATTCTTATGGAGCAGAAAAATTTAAGTGCTCTGCCGCCAGGGGTCGTTTCGGGACTTCCAAACATAACCCCTATTTTTTCTCTTATTTGATTGGTGAATATGCAAACGCAATTTGTTTTTGAAATAGCTGCTGTTAGTCTCCTCATTGCTTGGCTCATCATTCGCGCTTGCAACCCAACAGTCGTATCACCCATTTGCCCGTCTAATTCTTGTCGTGAAACAAGTGCAGCAACAGAGTCCAATACAATGACATCAATCGCACCAGAGCGAATCAAAGTCTCGGTAATATTAAGGGCGTCCTCTCCGCTTTCGGGTTGAGAAACCATTAAATTATCAAGGTCAACGCCAACTATTTTGGCATATCTTGGATCTAATGCGTGTTCTACATCAACAAAGACCGCATTTCCCCCTTTTCTTTGGGCTTCAGCGATTACACTTAGGCAAAAGGTTGTTTTTCCAGATGATTCTGGACCGTAGATTTCAACAATTCTGCCTCTTGGCAGTCCGCCAGCACCCAAGGACAGATCAATTGCCAATGAACCGGTCGAAATAACGGATACATTCATTTTTTTGGCATCACCAAGCCTCATTAAGGCTCCATCACCAAATTTTTTATTAATTCCTTGGAAAGCTAATTCCAAATCAGGGTTTTGAGTCTTATTTTGGGTTTTTGAATTAGTCTGTTTTGGCATAGGGATTGTCGTTTGGGATTTTACATTGTATTCATTCGACCGCGAAGCAAGATGTTTCGAATCTAAATTATAGAATTTTATGCTATTTCAAATAAAGAATTTACGAGTCAGTGTTACAAACACATCACTTTTATCATTATAATTTAATTCTTCATCAGAGATTTGCACAAATCAATTATAAATGAAATATGACCACATTATTTGGGATTGGAATGGAACTCTTGTAAACGACGCTTTCCTATGTGTTCAAATCGTTAATCAAATCTTATCCGAACGGGATTTGAGTACGGTTGATATTAGATTCTACAGAGAAAATTTTTGCTTCCCAGTTAATCAATATTATCGACTTTTGGGTCTTCCTTACAATGGGAAAGCTTATCAAAAAGTAAGCCAATCTTTTATAGAAGAATATAGACTTTCACAACATGTCTGTAATTTGCATGATAGTGTACCTCGAATTTTACAAACTTTGCAAAAACAGAATCTTAACCAATCGATTCTATCCGCAGGTAATCAGCATGATGTCAGCAATTTTTTGAAACATCATAAAATTTTTGACTATTTCAATGTGATTTCTGGAGTTAATCACATTTATGCAAATGGAAAGAAGGAAATATCATTGAATCATCTAAAAAAAATTAAAACTAATCCTGATAAAGTATTATTTGTTGGTGATACATTACACGATTCTGAAATTGCAGAAATAATGAATGTTGATTGTGTACTTTTCTCCAAAGGGCATAATTCAAGTGAAAAGCTAAAGGAAGCGAATCGCAAAGTCATTGGTAATCTGGAAGAGATATTAAGGCTTATCGATTGACCCGATTTTCCCTTGTTATATTCTCTTTTTTCGATGAGTCGAGTTTACATCAAAACATATGGTTGCCAGATGAATGAAAGAGATTCAGAGGATGTGGCTGCCAAGCTTCAAGCTAGAGGATATGAGCTAGTTCATTCTGAGGAAAGAGCGGACATTGTACTGCTCAATACCTGTAGTGTTCGTGAGCACGCCGAGAGAAAAGCTATAGGGAAAGCCGGAAATATTAGCTCAAGCAGAAAAAAAGATCCAAATTTTATCTTAGGCATTATGGGTTGTATGGCTCAAAACAGGGGAGGGCAGCTCTTAAGCGAACTACCGGATTTAGATTTGATTGTCGGTACGCAAAAGTTCCATCGTATACCTGATTTTCTCGATGAATTGCAATCAAACGAGAAAAAAGTAAATAGATTAGAAATTGGTGACGAGGAGGATTCTCAAAGTGAAATAAAGGATCATTTTGAGTCTGGAAATAAAAGAATTTCTTCATTTGTTTCTATCATGCAGGGATGTAACATGAATTGCTCCTTTTGTATCGTTCCTAAAACTAGGGGGAAGGAGAGATACCGGTCTATTCATGAGATTGTTGAAGAGGTTAAGCAACTGGCATCTGCCGGGACAAAAGAGGTGACCCTATTAGGACAGATAGTAAATGCTTACGGAAGAGGTAGATTTAAGAATATTGATGGCAAGACCCCCTTTGTACAACTACTGGAAAAAATCAATGATATCGAAGGTATTGAGAGAATACGCTTTACTTCTCCGCATCCGACTTCCTTTGGTAAAGATCTTATTCATGCATTCGGAGATTTAAAAAAATTAGGTTCTTATGCGCATCTCCCGATGCAAAGTGGGTCAAATAAAATATTAAAGTCGATGAACCGACCTTATTCTAGTGAGAAATTTATCCGACTGGTTCGTGAACTAAGGAGAATAAACCCCAAAATGCGTTTAAGCACGGATGTAATTGTGGGATACCCTGGAGAAAGCGAAGAAGACTTTAATCAGACCAAAAAAGTTTTCATCGAGTGCGGATTTGAGATGGCATTTATATTTAAATATTCTGAAAGAGTTGGAACTCCCGCTGCCAGATATGAAGACAAGGTGCCTGCCAAAATAAAAGATAGAAGAAATCAAGAGTTATTAAAATTATTGGAGGAACAATCTTTAGCATCGAACAAAAAACTTATCGGAACTAATCTCGAAGTTTTGATCGAGGGAAGTGCCAGAAAAGGAGAAGGAAAACTAGTTGGTAGAACAGCTTGTTATCGAAAAGTAATATTTAATGCTAAACCTCGATTGATTGGAGAATTAGTATTGATTAAAATTAACGAGGCCACACCCAATACCTTATTCGGAGAAATTATCGTTGGGCTTTGATTGAAGATGCTCCTTCTTACACTAACTCTTCTTACAGGAATGATCTTGTTCGTCGCAGGAATTCTTTTTTTGGTCCGGAACCAAAAGTTGACCCAAAAAATTCAGGATTTCCCAAGATCAAAAATATTATCGATCATCTTTATGTCGACCGGTTGTGCTTGGTTTTTGTACCGTCATGTCTTCCAATTAAGCGAGGCTGATTTTGGCGACTACAAATTGATCATCTCTTTAGTTACACTCTTCATATTTTTCTCATCCTTTATATTCACCAGTGATTTCTTGGCAGTACGAGGTTTGTCTATTGTCATTTTATTGTATGCTCGTGAAGTTTTGGATGCCGCTTTCTTGCAAGAACCGACAAGCAGGTTAGTCCATGTTTCAGTTATTTACCTTTTCATTATTTTGGCTCTGTATTTTGGTGCCTGGCCATATCGAATGAGGGACTCGCTTAACTACCTGTTTGAAAAACCAAGAAGAGCATCTGTTTTGGGGCTTTCTTCGGTTCTTACTGCTGTATCGATATTCATCTCGGCATTTTTTCTTTAGTTTTATAATTTTATGAGTGGACATCTATTGCTCATATCTGGACCTGCAGGAGTTGGAAAAACGACCTTATGCAATCGTCTATTGGAGGAGTTTAGCTCTTCACTGCATCGTGTAATAACAGCAACTTCCCGAAAGCCTAGATATTCTGAAGTGGATGGGGTTGATTACTTCTTTTTCACCGAAGAAGAGTTTCTCGAAAAAGTGAAGTCTCAAGAATTTCTTGAGTATGAAATAATTCACGGTTGTTACTACGGAACTTTAGTAAAGTCATTGACCAATAATCTGGCAGATAAAAACCTACTGCTTAACATAGATGTCAAGGGTGCTCGCTCCATCCAAGAAAAACTACCTAAGTATCTAAACTTGAGTTATTTAAGTGTGTTTATCGAACCTCAGTCAATTAGAGAACTTGAAGAAAGGTTGGCAATTAGAGGAACTGACGACGCAGAAGAAATAAAGAGAAGATTGACCACTGCGGTGCAGGAGCTTGAGCACTCCAGAAGATTCGACAAAGTAATCAAATCATACTCCAAGGATGAGGACTATGAGAAGATACGATCCGAGTACTTAAATCTCATAAGCCAAGAATCGTAACTTACAAATTTTATGTAATTTGATGTTCCGGTCTATTTGGGTCAATCCAATCCAAGTGAAAGAATTGTCCCCTTTCCATGTCTACCCTTTCATAGGTATGGGCACCAAAGTAATCTCGCTGGGCTTGCAATAGGTTCTGCGGTAAAGTTTCGGACCTGTAGCTGTCGAAGTAAGAAAGTGCAGATGAAAATGTAGGTATGGGAACCCCATATTCGGTAGCTAGAGAAATTACCTTACGCCAATTAGGTTGATATTGTTGAATGCATTGATTGAAATAATCATCCAAAAGAAGATTGGGCAGCAGCTTGTCCTTTTCAAATGCTTCAGTTATTTTCTGAAGGAAGGCAGCTCTAATGATGCAACCACCACGCCAAATTTGAGCAATTTCCCCAAAATTTAATTTCCATTCATATTCCTTCTCCGCCTCACGCATTAGTTGAAATCCCTGAGCGTAAGAACAAATTTTAGAACAATAAAGTGCGTCGCGTACGGAATTTATCAATTCGCCTTTGTTACCCTGGTATTCTCTAATGGTTGGGCCGGATAGAACCTTTGATGCAAGAACTCGTTCGTTCTTTATTGCACTTAAGCATCTGGCAAAGACTGCTTCGGCAACAGTTGGGGCGGCAACTCCCATATCTAAGGCATTTACTGAAGTCCACTTTCCGGTTCCTTTTTGCCCGGCTGTATCCAAAACAACTTCGACAAAAGGTTTACCTGTTGTTGGGTCCGATTGCTTCAGAATATCCGCAGTGATTTCAATCAAAAAAGAATCTAATATGTCTCCATTCCATTTTTCAAAGACCTCTCCAATTTCGTGTGAATCCATATCTCCAATCGAGGAAAGAATATGGTACGCTTCACAAATCATTTGCATATCACCATATTCAATCCCGTTGTGAACCATCTTCACATAGTGGCCAGATCCATCTGATCCAATGTATGAAGCACAGGGTACTCCTCCTTCAACTGGAGAACCCGGCATGGCACCTGTTAATGGTTTTCCAGTGAGCGGGTCTACTTTAGCCGAAATACTTTCCCAGATATCCTTGATCAGGTTCCAGGCCTCCATACTTCCTCCAGGCATCAAGGAAGGTCCGAATCGAGCTCCTTCCTCTCCTCCACTAACTCCTGAACCTACGAAGTGAATATTCTTTTCAGACAAATTCTTCTCTCTTCTTATGGTGTCGGTCCACTTTGCATTTCCTCCATCGATAATGACATCTCCAGATTGTATGAGTGGAATTAAGGAATCGATAACCGCGTCGGTTGCTTGCCCGGCTTGTACCATTATGACTATTTTTCTCGGCTTCGACAGAGACTGGACGAATTGTTCGAGCGTCTCAAAACCTTCCAAGTTGGGATGCTTGGAAGATGAGACAAAATTCTGCGTTTTTTTGTATGTACGGTTAAAAACGGATATTTTAAAGCCGTGGTCTGCGATGTTTAGTGCTAGGTTTTGCCCCATAACGGCAAGACCTATCAATCCAATTTCTGAAGATTCCATAATTTAAAGAAAAAATAATAAACCTCAGATCGATAGGACAAAAGGGAGTAATTGTCCAACTTCAATCAGATGGGTGAAGCAACCTGAAGTTTTTTCTCAAACAAAAAATCTGCTTCTTCATTGCTACTCGTTTTCTTATTAAAGATTTTGGTTGGGTTGGTTAATCTGGGATTAATATTAAATTTTTTCATTAATAATAACATATCTGAAGTACTGGTTCGTATGGCTTTTGTGGCCATGCTACTGCTGGCGTCTGCAGCCGCCTGTGCATTTGTATTTGCAGCAGCTTTCACAATAGAGGAACTAGAGCGTAATTCATCTGTATTGAAGGATTCTTCTGCGGATCCAGTTCCCAAACTAGAACCATTTAAGGAGCCTTCAATGGATCCTTGTTTTACAGCTTGCTTGAAAATCAAGGCATCGGCTGCGTTTGCACCAACACTAGGGTCGTTTCCTGCCGTGATCGCCCCATAAGTCGAGCCGTAAGTGACTGCTTCCACGACACTTATAGTTGTATTGTCGGAAGAAAAATCTTTCGGATTTGCATTTGTTAGGGCAATGGTTTCAAAAGTCGCACCAAATGCAGCACCATTTGAACTTGATCGAGCGATTTGAACATCAAATGATTCAGTGTCATTTCCCTTCAAATTATACTTACTGACACCAACCATACTGCCAGTAGTAGCACCTTGTGCAGCGTAATTTATTAATGCTAGCCTGTCCAAAGGATTTGGATAATAAATAGAAATGCCAACATTGCCTATTAGAGAACCCATCGAACTATGCTGAGAGATTGATAATAGATCTTGTCTGGCATTTTCAGCAGCTTCTTCCCGTATATCTTCTTCTTCTGGAAGATTTTGGCTTATCTCATTCCAGGTTGAAATTCTTGCATCTGTAGATCCTTCCGAACTTCCTTCAGCTGTAGCTTTTGCTAGTTGATTGCGTTCGTATTTTTGCCAGTTGGGAGGGTAATCCATTGATTTTTCAAAAATGGAAGCCATTTGAGCACCTACGGAAGAACCAAAAGATGTCGCTTCAGCGAGTCTCTTCAAGTCCCATTGTTCTTCCATTCCCAATTCAAGAGCTTGGTCGATAATGTGGAAAGCAATTTTTTCGGAAGCTGATTTTGCAATCTTAGTTGGATATTCTGAAGAGCTAAGATCTTCCTCATTTATGGCAGAAGCAACGCTCCCCATGACCAAGGAGTTGGAAATGACCTTGGAGATTTCATATGTGAAAATAGCATGATTTCCATCCAAGTTACTCAGAAAAGAAAAAACATCTTTGATAATTACCTCAGAAAGATCATTGATTGATTGATTAATTAGATCTTCATCAAGAAGTGCACCGTTTTCAATCTTTAGTAAGCCGGAAGTAGTAGAAAAAACACTACTTGAAATACTTAAAACGGCAGATTTAATCAGTTCTGTTTTGATTGGATCAAATTTAAAGAATTTTTCCATGCTGCCATCAAATTTCATAACCTCGTTGGGAGTTTCAAAGTTTTCAACTGGTTCGATTCCTCCATAGAAACCGATACTAGGGTTGGAATCCTCATTTTGAATTAATTCAAGAACCGATTTGAGAATTGAACCAGAAATCAATGGGTAATTTTCAGAGGGAACTGATTCTACCAATGATTGTGAAATCAAACCGACCCAATAAGAAGCAGACGAGTTCCATGAAGCGATTCGATCAGGAGAAATAGATTGAAATACAAGTCGTGGCATATTGGCTATTTTGTCGTCATCTGGAAAAGTATTGGAGAAGGCAATTGCAATGGATTTTATCGCTGAAACCATTTGATTATCTGTTAGTGCAAAACGAATTTTGTTTTCTGCCAGATATTCAATTGCATGCGAAAAGGCTTCCTCGGCCTGTTCATCACCTGGATTTCGGAAGGTTTTAAATGCATCTTCCATGTCTGCAATCAGATCATCAACAGGTATAATCATGCTTTCTAGTGGAGCCAACTTACCTTCTAAGGTCAGTTCTTGTTGATCATCTAGAACTCTTCTTCCCAGCAATATCTGATTTGATTCCTTTCTGAGAGAATCAACATTGATCAAAATAGTGCTCTCAATTAGTGATTTGTTTAACGATTGCCCAAACAAAGAAAAACCCAGCATGAGTAAGGACAATATAAAAAAGAAAAGATACTGAAATTTAAAGAAGGGCACTAAGTTTAAGTCATAATAAGAGCAGGTGTTTTGCAACAGAAAATTGTAACTTATTTGGACAGGCTTAGTTGATTATATTTTAGTGACAATCCTGCTAATAGAGAAATTAAAATCAAACACGCAGGACTACGAGTAGGAAAATCGATGCAACAGTATGCAAGAAAACACAAAATGCCTCCTGAAATCGATTGATTAAAAATAGAGGGATCAAAGAGAAAGTTTCGCATACTGATCAGTAAAAGAGGTAGGAAGGATAAAGAGAAGCCAACCCACCCAAATTCGCTGATATGTTCGAGTAAGTCACTATGGCCATGCCCGACTAAAGGAACGAAAGTTTGGTGTGAATTATCCAATAGGCGAGAACGAATCTCCCTCACTTTAGGTGACTGGAAAATAGGATTGATCGACCCGTAGGAGTCATATCCAAACCCCCAGAAAGTTTTGGTTGATATTTGTTCCTTGAGATCGCCCCAAAGCAGAATTCTTGTAGGAGGATCTTTTTGTAAAATTTGTGATGTAGTGTTTGAAATCATTTCTGTTGTCGTACTCTTGCTCAAAAAAAGTCCACCGAGTAAGAAAGATAACAGTAATAGGATTAAGCGAGATAATGTTAGGCTGCTAAATATTTTCAAAAATTTACGCACTAAAACCAAGCAGAGAAGGAAAATAAACATTATTATTATCAAAACGCCTGATCGAGAACCGCAATGAGAAATTGTCGCAATTATAACAACGCTTCCGGATAGGTAAAAGATACTGTAAAATCGTTTACTCAAGGAATTGCTCAAAGTTTGTAAGCTTTTAAAGTACAACCCCAATCCCATAGCCACTACGAGTAATGAAAATGCAGCCCAGTGATTTTTGTAGGTAAAGCTTGCATAAAAGTATCTCGGTTCCGGGGTATCCCAAATACCCCATATTTCGTTTAGATTGGAATCCGGTTTATAAGAAAATTTTTGCACCATACCAGCTATTCCTAGAGCGAAACCTGAGATAAATAACAAACCAACAAATCTCCTAATTGATTTCCGGTCTTTAAAAATAATAAAGGCAAAAAACCCAATACAAAATTGGGAGAAAAAAACTAGGTGTTGAAAAAAGGAATCTTCACTTACAATTACTTGCACTGGAAGAAATGGGTTAGGTTTGGACCACATCTTCTTAAGTAGATTGGAAAGAATTGTAGAATTTCCACTTTGTTGACCATACTCATCATTAAACTGATTATTGTAATGTAACAGCAAACCTAAGGCTTTTTTTGCGTCAGATTTGAAATAGGGAACAGTTTCCTTCAGAATATTCGACGCGACTATTCTGCTTTCAAGGCCTTCCTTATTATTAAGGAAATCTGTCATGCCAATATCTTTGACTTGGTTATCTGTTGGGCTCGAAAAAATTAGATTCTTGGAATAAATAAAAGGCAGGGGTGCGAAAAGAATCAATATTAAGACCCAGGCACAAAATTTTTTAGTATGGAATTTCTTTAAGCAAATAATCGCTGAAAATGCCCATAGTGAAAAAAAACATAGCCAAAGCTTGTCCAACCATACCAGATCAATACCAGCTCTACACCAGAAAAACAAAATTACTGTGCAAAGCATTGAAATCTGAGAGAATTTCAGTAGGTATTTTCGGAAATTAGAAATGATGATATTATTGACAATACTTTGTTCGTTAAATTCAATTCAATTCTTAAAGTTTTATTCCCCTATGCGTTTTTTTAAGCTTCTGTCCCTTTTCACATTATTTCTCATTAAAAATGCATATGCTGAATGGGATAATCCTTTGCTTGGTCAAATTAAAATAACTGGATCTGCTTCATCTACCTATGATTCAAGAGTTTTTGGCATTCCTACCAGTTATTACAATCAACTCAGAAGTGGAGATGGAAACAATACAAGTATCCCAATTAATGAACTTAAGAGTGAAGATGATTTTATTCTAAAATTTTCTCCCGCTGTACATTTAGCAAAAAAAGTTAGTTTGTTTAAATTTTCTGGCTCAGCAGGTGTGGAGATTGCTCACTTTATAAAGAATGATGACAAAAGTTATGTGGTTCCAATAACCACTTTCAATATTGATTTCGATGATACTCTTTCAAAAAACAAGAGAATATCCAATAATGCAAAAATTAGATTCGAAGCGGTTTTTGATTTAGGTCAGAAGGTTTCAGCTAGTGTTCTTGACCAAGATTTGGTTTCCTACACCTACTTTACCGCAGGCATGAATGTAAGATACAACCATAGTTCTAAATTTGGTTTAGGAGGCGGAACAAATTATTCCCTACAAGAATATCAATCAGGTTCGACTGGTCCTCGCCCTTACCAAGACTTCTCAACTTTACCTTTGAATCTGCAAGCTTTTTACATCTATTCCGAAAAACTTGATTTTTACACTCAGTATTCTTTTTCGCAGTCAAAAAGCAAAAGTTCTCAACCAAATTTGATAGATAGTGCTACCCATGGAATTTCAATCGGAGCCAATGGTGAGTACTCTTCTAAACTTTCTGGAGATGCTAGTATTGGATACACATTAGTTTCTTATGACCAGAGCAATAACCCAGATAATGACAACTTATCTCTTGGTCTGGGGTTGACTTACAAGTATAATTCTAAAACTTCATCCAATTTTAATGTCTCCCGTTCATTCTCGCCATCTGCTCAAGGTTTTTCTTCTTTCTCAACAACTGCAAGAATTGGACTTAATCACCGATTTCTGGAAGACTTGAGTGGTGCGGCATACATAAGTGCTAGCGATGTTGAGTATTTTTATCCTTATGACCCCTCAAACCCACTCCTTAGAACTGGAGAGTCTAACTCTATGAATACCTACGGAATTGGTTTTTCTGTCATTAAAACAATCAGCAAGCATTTTTCATCCAGCGGAGGATATGATTTCAGCATAATTGATAGAGGTTCTAATTCTTACAATCGTCATATTTTAAAGGCTCAAGTTAACGGGACTTTTTAATTCAGCGTTTTGGTACTGTGAAAATAACCCTATTATTGATTCAAACTGTCCTATTTAACCATCTTTTAGGACAAAATAATTTTAATATCGATCCTTCCATTCTTAGAGACCCAACTGGCTATAAGGTTCGATATGGAGATAGTTTGAGAATAAATTTAAGAGGGGAGCCGGAGTGCTCTGGAGAATTTATTATTAACAGAGAGGGCAAGGTTCGCTTGACTTATATTGGGGATGTGATGGTGGTCGGATTAAATACCAGAGCAATTGAGGCACTTCTGATAAAAAAATATCAATCGGAGCTGATTTTTAGAAATCCGACAATTAATGTTTTCGTTGTAAATTATTCTGAGAGGGTAGTCTTTCTGACTGGCTCGGTTAATAGACAAGGCCCCTACACCTTCCCCCCAGAAGTCGAAGCAATGAATATTGTCGAAGTTATATCTAGGGCAGGAGGTTTTTCCGAGATCGCCAGAAAAAATAAAGTTTATGTTACCCGGACTTTTCATGATGAAAATGGAAATGCAGTAAAAACGGAAACCTACACGGTTGATGTTGAAGCATTAAGTAAAGGACTGGTTAAATTTGGAAGCAGTAAGAAATTTTGGATTTATCCGGGTGATCGCATCGAAGTTCCCGAAAGATTAATATGATGGACGAAAGCTTTGAAGATAACGATCGATCAGTCGGCACAAAGCCAAAAAATAAAATTAGAGGCTTATGGGATTTTTTGCTCATCATTAGAGACCGATGGCTTCTCTCTTTAACACTTGCGATTCCAATAGCACTCGGGTTTGTCTACAAAGAACTTCAAGTACCTGAGTATTACAGGTCTGCTGCGACTTTTCGGTTAATTCCACCCCCAGCGATTCTTAATCTACAGAAAGTTGAGAGAGACAATCAAGTAAACACTTTAATATCTAGGCATTTGGATGGGATCAACAGTCAAGAACTGAGAGTTAATGTCATACAGAAAATATCTGAAAACCCCGAGCACAAATCCATCCTACTAGCCCCCTTTCTTCAAGATGGCATTCCGATTGGGGTTGCTAGCACAATCAATTACTCAGTGAGCGTAACTCCTCCTACAGCTGGAAATCCAAGGTTCACTATTTCAGCGGATTCTCGCAGTGGGAGAGGAGCCCAAATTATAGCTGACACTGTGCAAACGGAATATGAAAAACTTCACAAAAGTAGAAAGAGCGAAAAAGTTGAGTCTGCAAGGAATTTGTTGGAGTTGCTATTAGAGAATCGACAAGGAGAGGAACAGCGAATCGCTTCAGAAATGTCTCGTTTCAAAAAAGATAAGAACATTCCCTATCTGGAGGATGCAAAAAAGAGTATTTTTGCACGTAAAAGTCAGTACCAGTCAGAGATCACTAAATCAAAACTCGAGCAAATTAAAATCACTACCCTTCTTAAACAAATTCTTAATGTAAGAGTAAATATTGGAGTTCAAAATGAGTCTTTGAGGTCCCAAGACATAGAAACCGATATTGCTATCATTAAGGAATTTTTCGAGATCGATGCGATCGAATCATACGGAAATGTTCCGGAATTAAGAAAGAGTCTATATGATTTGGAGAAAACAAGAAGGGACTACCAAGAACTTGACCCTGGATATTTGGAAAGACATCCCAAAATGGAAGCTAATGCAAAACAAGTTAAAGATGTTAAGAAAGCATTAGCACTAGAGGTACAATCGTCGATAGATGATTTTCGGGATAAATTGGTAGAATTACAGCATCAAGAAGGAGAATTTACTAAGGCTATGCTTGAAGTACAAGCTCAGTCCAATGAACTAAGCACAATAGAAGAGCAACTGGATAACTTTGATAGAGAATTAAGTGTTGTTAGAGCTAGTACCGACCAGATTCAAAAACGTTTAAATGATGTTAAAATCGAACAATCCCTCCCTTCTGAACAGGATGACCCTTTACACAAAGAAAATTTCGCTTCCCTTCCTACCATTCCTTTCTCACCTGATAAGACGGGAATTAAGAAAAAAGGTCTCACAATATTTGTCGCTATCTTCATTTTAGTGCCAATCCTTTTAGAGTTTGTTGATAACCGTGTAAAATCTCCTTGGGATGTGGATGTATTTATAGGCAAAGATCTCATTGGTGGTATTCCACAAATTTCTCAAGTAGAAGAAACAAAAAGACCATTGATCGTAGGTAACGACTTAGATGATGGGTTAACGGAGTCGTTTAGAAGTATGTACAGCAGAATTCAAATGAATTCTAACGCGGACTATCCAAAGATAATTTTGGTCACTTCGGCCATACCAAGTGAGGGGAAAAGTCTAATATCGGCAAATCTAGCTTTTAGTTGTGCCAATCATGGCAGAAAAACAATTTTAGTAGATTTTGATTTAAGAAGGCCAGGGCTTCACAAATTCTGTTCTATAAACAACGAAAATGGTCTTTTAACTTTGATTAATGCTGCCAAAATTGGAAGCGAAAATCTGAATAAAATAACGGATGAGACTTTACATCCAATACACGAAAACCTACATCTCCTTCCATCCGGAGGAAAAACCAGAGCCGCTACTGAGATTCTGGAAAGCTCTGAGTTCGAAACAGTAACGAACCATTTGAGGTCAAGGGCTGAGGTCATCATTATAGATAGTCCTCCCATTGGACTATTTCCTGATTCTCTTGCTATCGCAAGAAAGGTGGAGGAAGTTCTCTTTGTAACTCGCTACGGAAAAGTATCTAGGAAAGTTGCTAAAAATTTGATCGAAAATATTGAAGAAACTGGAGCCAACATTCTGGGCGTTGTGCTAAATGATTTGCCCCAAAAGAAAACTCCCGGGTATTACTATTCGGGTTACTACGGGTATGGTTATTTTAGGTATAAGTACTATAATAAGTATTATGGTTCAGAAAAAAATACTCCTTCCAAGACTAGTGTATAAATAGTAGTTGCGGAAAAACTATCTCCAATATCAATGTGTAAAGAATATTTGGTTCGTATTGTGGAGCCGTCTGGAATGCGGATTAAGGGTGATGATTACTCGACTCAATTATCCAAAATATTGACCGCAGAACTCAATTCATTAAGCAAGGAGGGTTGGTCTGTTTCCTCAGTCTTTCCGTCAATGATAAGCAACGGTTGCGTGGTTAAACTTCTGGTAACCTTGGAGAGAGAAAAGCAGTAGATATTATTAAAGCCACACGATTGAAACAATCTGAGAGTCTTTAACTGTAACCTCAAGATATTCTTTTTGTTTTGAACAAATTCTGAATTCCTCAGACTGAGAAGAAAAAGAGTTTTCCACCACATCTCTCCACATATACTTCAGGACTTTCCAGTGGTTGTTCTGGTCCTTTTTTTCAGCAACTAAAAATACATTATCTCCCAAGAGTTCAGTGATGCGATCGACCTTCATACCTGCTACAATCGAGCTTTTTAAATTTGAGTGGAGTGTGGATAAATTTTTTCTGGCTGTTAACTTTGCGTTTTTTTCGTCTAAAAGATTCTTGTCTGCAATATTTTTAATGTCTTTTTGGAATTGAAGATTTGGATCCCATTTTTTTTGACATGAAGTAAACATTGATAACAAATAAAAGAAAGCTGACGCGACCAAGCCTGAAAGCAAAATTCCTGCTTGGCACTTTATCTGCTTAGATTTTTTTTGAGAATTTAACATCATGCTTTACCCCCAGATTCTTGAAAAATATTCCTCTACAATAGTAGCGAATATCGATCTGCCCACTCCAAAATCAGGAAAATTTCTTTTTCGCTTAGCCAGACATCCTGAAAAGGGGGTTGCTACATATATTGATCTGTTGGACTACCGTAGTAGAGTAATGCTTCGCATTTCCAGGATACTTACGGATTTAAACTCCGTTAATCTAAAGCAGTCCAAGCCTCCCAAGAGTATAGTTGAGATTTCTTCAGGATTCATTGACGCAAATGAATACCTTTTCAACGAATTCGAGCGGATCAATTCTGAAAGTTTGCCTAGTAACCTTGAAGATTCTACCAAAGGAGACCACTTTTTCATATTTTACACGGATTCCTTTAATTGTACTTTTTCTGGTATTACGAACCCATATTCCAAGGAAAAAACTGAATTATGGCAACGAATCATAAACCGAAGCTTTGGTATTGAGCATTCGGTCGTTAGGAGACACCTGAGAACTTGTAATCTGCTTGTAAGCTAAGAATTATTAAATCTAAAAGCAAAAATCTTTCGCTTGCAAAGCTCCTCCCAAACATTTTCACAACCATAGGGCTTTGTACGGGTTTGACTGGTATAAGGTTCGCCTTAGATTCGGATTGGGAGAAGGCGGTTATTTGCATTCTAGTTGCGGCTTGTTTTGACATGATTGACGGATTATCTGCAAGATTGTTAAGAGCATTCTCTCGCTTTGGAGCAGAACTAGATAGTTTGTCAGATGTGATTAGTTTTGGTGTCGCACCCAGTATTATTTTCTTTCTGTGGATCAAAAGCTCTATCCATTTTAATCCCCTGCAGGATTATGAGTTGCTTGGATGGTATTGGATTCCTTTCCTTTTCTACACTATGTGCTGTGCTTTCAGGTTGGCTAGATTTAATGTAATGTCACAGGATGAATTTGATAAGCCTAAGATTAGAAAAAACTATTTTTTAGGAGTTCCGTCTCCAGCAGGGGCAGGATTAGTTCTTCTTCCAATGTCCATTGAATTTGTATGTGCAGGTTTCGCTTTGACATTTGATATTCTTAAATACGCAAATTTTCTTCTTATATGGGTATCTTTTATAGCTGTACTGATGATATCTAGTATTCCCACATTTTCTTTAAGAAACATGAGATTGAATATTTCTAGATCCAAAGCCATGCCTTTTCTTGTAATGGTCTGTCTAGTTGTAGCGGTTTTTATAAAAGAAATGTGGGTCACACTACTGGTATTTGGAATGATTTACCTCCTTAGCTTACCGTTTTCATACATCGCATTCAGAAGAGACATTCGAAACGACAAAAAGTCTCTTTAAAATCAATGTATTAGACTTTAATTTTTTATTTCGTTGGCAATTTTTTGATGCCGAACGGCTTTTTCTTTTTGGTCCATCATCTTATAACAATCTGCAATTTCGACATGTCCTTCATAAAAATTCCATTCTTCTTGCAAAGATTTTAAAAAATAACTCAAAGATTCATTTAAGCATCTCTTTTTGTGGCGAAGTCCCATGTGGTACAGGGCTAAATGGTTTTTCGGATTTAAATTAAGAGATTGACTCAAAAAGTCATGAGAATCCGTTTCCTTCTCATCGTGCAAGTAAAGTTGCAAACACAGAGAAGAAACCTTTCTACGAGCCTTAAATTTTTTTTCAATCCATATTTTTGCTTCACCAAACTGATTTGTACTAATTGATTTATCGTACTCTGCCCCAAGTAAATTTATGTAATCTTTGTGAACATCATAGGCTTTTCTTTGGTGAAGTAAAAATTTTTTCAAATCTTGCAGTCTGCGAAAAGCAAGACTCATATAGTAATAACTATCAAAAGCAAAAAAAGAATTAGTTTCAGAAAGCGTTAGATAGTAAATACATTTGTTAAAGTTGTTGAGTTCGAAATAAGCTTTTCCTAAATGAAAATTAATTGAAGTATTTTGCTTATCATAAATTTGATTCAGAATTCGAATGGTATCTTTATGCAAATCTGCCTCAATATAAACTTCAGAAAGAAAGGACAGCAATTGCTTATTGGTTGGATGAACCGTTAGTAATCGTTCCAATTCTCCGATTATTTCCTCTTCAGAAGTTTCATGACTTGTTTGCTTGAGTTGACCTATATTTTTCCAAAGAAATTGAAGTTTTGCCAAAGGAGGTTCGACATGGTCAACAAGCAAGTAGTTGGCGGTATCGATAAGGTAAATAATCCGGTCTCTATCAATCTCAGGATTTAATAATTTACTTAGTTCTAAGTGATTCCATCCATTGAATGGTTCTTTTTGAATCAATAACTCAAGATATTTTGATAGCTTTTTCGAATCTTTTCTCTTTTTTTCTAAATCTATAGCAGTTTTGAGATATGTTGGGCTAGGATTGTCGCTGTCTAGAATTATCCTAAATAATTTTTCACTCGCTTTATCATATTCCTCTTTTTTTAACAAAAGAACGGCTTTAATGTAACCAGTTGTTTCACAGCACTCACGGTATTTTAGAAGAAGTTTGTCTATTTCTTTGAACCAACTTTTGGCAAAATAGATCTCACAAAGCTTTAGGAGTGCATCAGGATTATTCGGAGAAAAATGAAGAGATTTTTTAAGATGCAGTATTGCTTTGTTTTCAGAATTCAATTTTTTATTTTGAGCCAGTTGTCTGATGGTTAGTTTTTCCGCTCATAAGAAGAACTGCTATCTTGTAATGAGCTTTGGCATATGAATTCTCAATCCTCAAACATTGCTCATATAACCTGTAAGCTTCATCGAATTTTTCTTCCAAGCATAGAAGATTTCCGAGCTTATAGTAGGCTTTGTAAAATTCTTTGTCTGTTTCAATGGCTTTCCTTAGATGAATTTCAGCTCTATCCAAATCAGGTTCTAAGACATGAGTGCCATCGTTCTTCAACTTTTCTCCTTTCATCAGAAGATTTGCGAATTGATAATGGCATTCGGTCAAACTCGGATCTATTTCAAGTGCCGTCTCGTAATTTCTGTATGCTTGGTCAAATTCAGAGGGATTCTGCAGTGTTTTAGCTAATTGAAAATAAGCGGTTGCATAGTTTTGATCAATATCAGTGGCTTTTTGATAATGAATTTTAGCCTCATTAGGATCGCCAGTTTCCAAGCAGTGATTGCCCAAATTAAAATACGCGAGCGCAAAATCAGGGTTTATTTCCAGGGCTCTGTAGAAATGTTTTTTTGCTTGGTTTGGATCTTTGTCTTCCCGGTAAATATTGGCTAAGTCATGATGCGCCTCTGCATTTTCATCTTCAAATGACAGAGAAACTTTTAGGTTCTTTTCGCTATTTGTAAAATCCTTCTCGAGATAATACATTTCTCCCAATTTAAAATGGGCTTTTGGATTTTTTTCGAAATACTTTATCGAGTTCTCTAGATTCTTCTCAGCATTTTTATTGTCGAGCTCATTCAGAAAGACAGTACCGAGTAGATAATATGCCTTCGAATATTGCTTGTCAGCGAGAATTGCCTTTTTCAAATTCGACTTAGCTTTTGAATAGCTTTCCTCGTGAATAAGGACTCGGGCCAAGTTGTAAAGTGCTTTGGAGTTTTTGGGGTTTACCTTTAATGCTAGTGAGAAATGTTTTTTTGCTTCAGGTAAATTAGTCTTATCTACAATGGTTCCTTCTTTGTCAGTTGCCACACCTCCCATGAGAAGCTTTCCCAAATAGTAGTGGGCCTCCTCGAATTTCTCGTCAATATCAAGTGCCGTTTCGTAGTTACTCTTGGCTGCTTCGAAATCATCTGGATGAGTCAAAATTCTTGCTTTATGAAAGTATGCCTTGGAATAATTTTGGTCTATTTCAATGACTTTATCGAAGGTGTTCTTTGCCTCTTCCAAATCATTTAGTTTAATCAATAATAGACCAAAATAGTAGTATGCATCTGCGTAGTTAGGATTAATTTCAAGGGAATTTAAAAAATGGTTTCTTGCTTCCTCAAGCTCTCCTTTATAAGTAAGGGAAATAGCCAATTCACATTGAGCTTCTGCAAAATCCTTGTTAATGGATACTGCTTGCTTAAAATTTTCTAATGCGTCTTCTGCTTTCCCCTCGCTTTTGTTTAGTAGCCCCAATCTGTAAAAAGCTTCTGGATATTCAGGCCTAAGTGATATTGCTTTTTCTAAATGAGTTCGTGGGTTCATTTTCGATCTTCTATTTGGAAGTCATTACCCATACTCCATCCCAAGTTCCTTTTGGGGGATTCTTTTTCATATGGTTACATCGATCCAAATACAATTGAGCTGCCTTATCATCTGGATTTATTTTTTGAACATCCTTGAAAAGTTTGATCGATTGATCCCACTTTCCTTCATTCCAGGACCTGTAACCGTCGTTAAAGAGTCCAAGTGCCTCAACCAGATTAGGGTAGGATTCATCATCATGAAAGTCTAGAACTTCATGCACACCTACAGGTTCTGATTTCCCTTTGACTATAACATAGTCTACTTGTCTGGTTCGGTAAGTTGCTTTTACTGCTTTATAGGTAAACTCGCTTATCAAAATATGAGCACCGTATTGCTTACATGCACTCTCAATTCTGGCAGCAAGATTAACTCCATCTCCAATTACAGTGTAGTCCATCCTTTTGGGAGAACCTATGTTGCCTGAAACAATCGAATCAGTATTGATTCCCATGCCGTGATCTATCGGCATTTTGCCTTCGGAGACTCTCTTATCATTGAATGATTTTAAATCGGTCATCATTCGAATAGCAGCACGAACTGCTCGGTCTGGATCATCATCATGGGGAACTGGAGTGCCGAAAATACACATCATTGCATCACCAATAAATTTATCCAGCATTCCCCCTTCATCCGTAATGCAGTCAACCATAATGGTAAAATAATCATTCAATAATTTAACTGTTCCTTGGGCACCTAGTTCTTCTGTAATTGTAGTAAAGCTTCGAACATCTGAGAATAAGACAGTTCCAACACTTTGCTTACCTCCCATTATGTCTTCATTTTCTGAACCAGTAGCCATCAACTGGTCGGCAAGTTCAGGGTCCATATACCGTGACATGGTTGACTTCATCCTTTTTTCTGAACTTATGTCTTCAATCATAAGCATAGCACCGATGATCTCTCTCTCTACCTTTCCTGCGAGATTATTTCCAGACTGAGAATTCTTATTGGTATTCTTATCGTTTTCATGATCAAATCTACCGGAATTTGACTCTTTACCAAGAAGAGGAGTCAATGTGATGTTCACGGAGAGTGTTTCACCTTCTATTTTAATTTCTGCATCAAGGAATTCCTCGGTCTCTTTCACTTCCTCCAACTTTCGTAGAAGCCATTCATTTGGTCCGCCGAATAATATCTTTGCTTCTTTATCCAAAACCGTATCTTCGCTCGGCAATTTTAGAATCCTCAGACCTGCAGGATTACAGGTCTTGATTACATGATTCTCATCAAAAGTAAGTACCGCATCATGCATACTTGAGAGTATACTTTGCGAGTAATTCATCTGACTCTGGACATCATCGAAAAGTTTTGCATTTTCAATCCCCATTGATATCTGCGAGGTAAAAGCGGCTAGCCTTTTTTCATCTTCGGCATTGAATGCACCACCTCTTTTATTCAGTACTTGACTAACACCTATGGCTTTTCCCTCTTTATTGAAAACAGGCATGCAAAGAATGGACCTAGTGAAAAAGCCTGTCTGCTTATCAAAACTGGGATTAAATCTCAGATCAGCATACGCGTGCGGTATGTTAACCGGTTTTCCAGTTGTAAAAACCGTTCCAGCGATCCCAAGATGGTTGGGGAATTTTATGACTGATTTTTCATCTAAACCTTCTCCGACCTCAGTGTATAGTTCATTACTTTTTTCATCATTAATGAACAGAGTTGCTCTTTCGCAATCCAACATTGTGGAAATAGTGGTAATGATTTTCTGCAGAAGAGGAGTAAGTTCCAATTCAGAAGACACCTGAGAAACTACATCTAAAAACTCCAGTTCCTGTTTTCTTGCCGCTTCAATCTGTTCGACGATAATATTTCCTTGAATGGCAATTGCGGCTTGTTCAGTCATTGCTTCAAGTAAATCCAAGTCTTCCTGTTCGAACTCGCCATCAATTTTATTTAAGATTTGGGAAACTCCTATTTCTTCACCTGACACAGTGCGTAAAGGTGCGCAGAGGATACTCTTTGTTCTAAAACCAGTTCTTACATCGACTGCTTTATTAAATCGATCATCTTTATAAGCATCGTGAATAATCACCCCTTCATTGTGGGAGAATACCCAACCTGCAACTCCCTTGGTGTTTAGAATTCTAATTTCCCTCCTGAAATTTCCTTGAGCAATTCTTGAGTACAATTCACCTGTAGAAGCATCGTTTAGGAAAATGGTACCGCGTTCCGCACCGATCGTTGAGGTAGTGATTTTAACTAGTGTTTCGAGTGCTTCGTCTAATGATTTCGTTTTGGCCAGGTCGTTCGTCACCTGGAGAAGCATATCTGAAAACCTAGAAGTTCTCTTAGACTTGTTTCGGGGATCTTTTTTTTCTGCCATTTTTTGTTTCTAGTTTTGTGCGAAGTTCCACTATGGTTGATTGTAGTTGTTTGAACTCCTTTTCCTTTAGAAGGAGTTCATTTTGTCTTGATTCTTCAAAATTATGTTTTTCATTTTCCATTTCATCTCTTAGGTTGGAAACCATCCTTTTGAAATGAATTAATTCGTTTTGATTCGAATTAACCACACTTTGAATCGCTTGATCTTTTTTTATTTCAAATTGTTCCAATTCCCTACGAATTTTCAGCAAATTCTCTTGCAAAATTTTTATCTCATTAAGGTTCTGTTGCTGAAACCGCTGAATGTCATCGTCACGTCTATCTTTTTCAACTTGCAGTTTATTTCGAAGGTTTGCGATGGAGAGCTTAAGTTGTGAGTTTTCGTTTGTTAGTTTAAAAACAGCTTTTTGTATAGCATCTTCCTTTTGTATTTTTTGGCTTTCTATTTCATCTCTCAAATGTTGGATATTGCCCTGCAGGTCATTGATTGTCCCTTCCTTGGATGAAACCATTTCTTGCACGGCAATTTCCTTGTCCATAATTGCTTTTTCAAGTTTTTGTCGGGTGGATGTAAGATTCTTTTTCAAAGAATTAATCTCAGATAAATTTGTAGATTCAGCCTTCTGGATTTCGGCTTTGTGTTTAAATTCGGATTCTTCAAACTGACTCCTTAATTTGGAGATAGTATCCTTAAGACCTTGGTTTTCGTTTTCAGATTTTGCGAGAATTTTCTGAATTTTGTCTTCTTCGTTTTCCTTTGATGTCTGAATTTTCTCACGCATTCGTTCAAGTGATATTTTTAACTGTTTGATTTCTGATTGGCGTAAGCTGTCAGCTTTTTGAATTCTTGCCTCAATCTTAAAGTTTGTATCCTCTAACTCAGATCTTAGACTACGAATCAATCCCTTAAGGGAAAGGATTTCATTCTCCTTCGCCGACTCAATTTTTTGAATGTCGCTTTCGCTGCTTATTTTCTGTTGATCTAAATTCTCCCTTGTTTTTGCCAAAGCAGATTTTAATTGTTTGATCTCGTTGTTTTGACTTGATTCGTTTCGTTGTAAAATCTCTTGTTTTTCCGAAACTTCTTTTTCAATTTCTGACCTCAACTCTTCGATTGTTCTTTGCAAAGATTGGTTCTGAGTATGGAGTGAAGCTATTGCCCGCTGAATTTTTTCTTCTTCTTTGGATTTAAGATTCTCTAGATTTTCTCTAGCAATCCCAAGAGATTTTTTAAGTAATGTAATCTCAGAGCGGTAAGTATTTTCAACTTTTTGTACAGCTTCTTCCTTCTGAAAGCCTGCATTTTGTAGCTCACCTCGAAGTTCTTTAATTGTGTTCTTGAAAGCCTCTAAGTCGCTTTCTAGGCGCGCATTCATTTTCTGAATTCGTTCCTGCTCACGCATTTTTTGAAGTTCTAGATTATCCCTTGTTTTACCCAATGTTTCCTTCAGTTGCCTAAGTTCTTCAAAAGACTCTCTTCTTGCGGACTGTATGGAGTCCATTTCCTTTGCCTTTCTTGAATCCAACTCTTCCCGCATTCTTTCAACAGTTTCTTTCAAGCCCTTGTTTTCCTGAACATGTAAGGAATTTATTTTTTGTATTTTTACCTGCTCCTCCTCTTTTGCTCGATTTAATTTTTCTCTTGTCGTTTGAATGGTTTGTTTAAGGCTAGTTATTTCACGAATACTCGAAGATAAAGCGTCTTGTACTTCCTGCTGCTTAATGGCTTCTTGTTTATCTAATTCCTCTCTAAGTTGCTTGAGTGATTTCCTTAAGTCCTTAACCTCAGATGACTCTTTTCTTGCAGCTTCTTGCAACTTTTCTTGATTGTCAGATTTTATTCGATCAATTTTCTCCCTTAGATTTAGGATAGAATCTTTTAGTTGGTTTATTTCTCTGGCAGATTCTCGACTTGTACTTTGCCTGACCTCCTCTTTTGAAGCGTTACTCCGGTCAAGCTCAAGGCGAAGAATTTCTATTTGAGACTTAAAGTCATTAACTTCGAGAATATGGTTTGAGGAAATCGACTGTTTTTCTGCTTCGGCGTCCGATTTTGTTTTTTCCAAGGAGGTTCGAAGATCAAGTACGAGTTTTCTAAGTTGTTTGTGTTCGTTGTGGAACTTTTTGTTTATGTCCTGTTTTTCTTCTTCATGGATCGATAAGTTGTTCTCAATATCCAACCTTAGTTTTTCAATAATGGACTTTAATACCTTACTCTCTTTCTGGAAATCGGATTGTTTCCCGTCGATGATATCCTGTGTTTCGAATTCTTTTTTAGTAAGCTCTTCACGCAAGGTAATAATCGTTTGTTTCAAAAAACGATTCTCATTGATTAACAATTCAGCCTCTTCAGGGGTAGGGTGAGACATGAAACTTAATATTCCAGAATTTAAGTATTTGTAAATAACAAGTTGCTATGCCAATTATTGTGCTTGCAATGAACAGAATTGCTAATTTTGTAAACCCAAACATGACCCTATCCCAAAAAAAGTTTCACTCAGCATTTTTGGTGTCTCTCTTGGTGTTTCTATTATCATCTTGTGGATCATCGGATGACAATTCTGATTACTCCAATCAAGCTGATGATGCAGGAGTCCTAAATTTGTTATCGAGTTCTACCACAAGCATTGATGATTTGGAAGCATTGCTCAGTGAAGGAAATACTACAATGGCAAAGTCGGTTTCTGGAGCAAATGAGGCTGAAAAAACTTTTGTCAAATCGACGAATAACAACATAGATAAATCTTTGCAAAAATCTCAATCAATGGATTCAGGAGATCTCCCAAAGTCCGCAAGCGATGTTATTTCAGAAAACATGGAAGCTGAGAAAGCACTGCAAAGCCTGGAGGTTTCAGCTTTGGAGCATCAAAGAAGTATCGAGGATTTGAGAAAAATCAACGAACATAAGGATAAAACCATTGCTTCACTTTCCATTATTAATGACGAGCTATTAGAGGAAATTCGCAGGATTAAAGGAGACGCGTCTAATGAATTTGAGAAATTTCAGAAAGTTGTCGTAAGCAACTCCGGAGTAGACGGTGACCTTCGAAATGAAATTAAGAGCTTAAAGAATAGTCTATTACTAAAATCCTCAGAAATTAAAGATTTGAGGAATCGAAATGATTCGTTGGAAGCTAGAATCTCCAGTTTGGAAAAATCTCCAGTTTCTAAAGTCGTCCTTGCCGACCCAGTCATTAATTCTGGTACAATTCAACAACCCTTAGCACCTGATTTCGAAACTTCTTTCCAGTCAAATTTAAGCGTTTTGAATTTTGATGCAGTGGTTACCTCTTACAGTGGTAGAAGTAAAGAAGCCTTCTACACAGAGTTTTTCATTCTTAATTCGGATTTGAATTCTCTTCTCAATAGGGGAGGGCTTTCCTTGGTAAACTACAGTGGCGTTGAGAGCTTTTCAGAGCTTTGGGCTCAGTCCCAAAACAATTCATTTCTTTTTCCAAATTTGCTAAAATCCATAAGAGAGATTTTGATGAAACAGGTTGAAGGTGGTAACGGTCGAAGAGTTCGCACAGATATCAATGGCGCTGCATCTGTAGAACTTAAACCAGGGAATTATTTTATCATTGGTTGTGCTGCATTGGGCAAAGTAGGGGTTACTTGGAATGTACCTGTGAATTTAGATTCAGGAGTCAACAAAGTATCATTGACTTTGGCAAACGCATCTTGGAGTCAGTAATCGGCTAACAATAAGCTTTTACTTTTGGCTAAATTTTCTATTATATACTTTATAACATTATCTTAAATTACCTGAAAGGTTTGACAATATGAGTGCTCAACAATCGTCTGATAGCAAAAAACTCCAACTTACTCTGCAGCAAAAGATAAGCATCCTATTATCCTTCTCGAAAGACAAGGTAGTTGAGCAAATCCAATGTGTATGGTTCATTATTCTTTATTTAATTGTTTTTCAGGTTTTGGTTCTAGGCTTGCCGATCGTTTATTCACTCATGATTGCTGTAGGTATAATAATTGTAATCATCGGTCTTGCTTTTTTTATGGAGGGACTGCGTCTTGGACTAATGCCCTTAGGAGAATCACTGGGATCTACCTTACCAAGGAAGAAAATAGCAGGAATTCCGTGTTTGCCGACTAGTCTTGCGTTTGGTTTTGTACTAGGTGCTTTCGCTACTTTTGCCGAACCTGCAATCGGGGTACTTAGAGCTGCGGGATCAGGTGTTGATCCCACTGCAGCACCCTTGCTTTGGACAATTTTAAACACGGGAGCTGGTATGCTAGTAAATTGTGTTGGTGTTGGTGTTGGTATCGCCGTGCTGCTAGGAGTATTACGTTTTTACAAAGGATGGTCATTAAAACCATTCATTTACATCGGTGTGATCGTATTGTCATGTTTGACCTTATACTTTCAATTTTCTGATGATCGATTAAAGCATGTTCTTGGACTTGCTTGGGATTGTGGTGCAGTTACCACTGGTCCAGTTACGGTCCCATTGGTGCTTTCATTAGGTATTGGAGTCTGCCGAATCGTTTCTACTGGAGGTTCAAGCAATACTGGATTTGGTGTTGTGACCCTTGCATCCCTGTTTCCAATTCTCGCGGTTATCTGCTATGCAACCTACCTTTTTCAAGGTGACAATTATTATTATGCGACCTACTCAAAGGCTGATTGGCATGAATCTGCTGGAGAATATGGTAAAAATTATCCTCAGGATCTACAAAAATTTGGTGACAATGTTGCTAAGGAGAGACTGGCAGCGGCTTCAGGTCTGGATGAAACAGAACTTGCTTGGTCACTGTCAATAGATGAAAGAGTGGCAGTTGATAAATACTTGAAAGAAAATTCTAAATTACCAGAAGGGTATTCATTAAAAACACGAATAACAGAAGGGGAGATTGTGCCTGCTGCTCTTTCTCAGGTTGAGTCTTCTAGGGAAAATGTTGAGGTAAAGGGAGCAAAAACTTATGTTGTTCGAGAAGGTTATAAAACTCCGGAAGGTGTTTGGGATCCCAGTACAGAAATCTCTCCCGCATTTACCAATAAACTAGATTTTTTTCCTAATACTTTCAAACCTGAGGAAGATAAAAACGGAAATGGCGTCTTAGACCCAGGTGAAGATTTCTACGGGATAAGTCCTGACGGTAAAATTGATTACAGTAAGGGAAATGGTGAGTTAGACGGTCCAGATCAAGACAGGGGAGCACTGGAAGGAGCAATCTGGGCTATCGTTCCTCTCTGTTCCATATTGTTGGCTGTTCTTATTGGAGGGCTTCGTCAAAAACCCAAATACATGGACGAACTTATCATTGGTATTATTTGTGCAGTCACTGGTATGTGTCTCTTTAATCTAGGAATCGCTTTAGGACTTACCCCATTGGGTGAACAATTGGGAGGGAATGTGGTATCAAGTTTCGCTTCAATTCAACCTTGGCAAAGCGAAGGATTTGTAGAACCTCTATTCCAATCTTCCACCGCTGGAAAATGCTTGGCGATTTTATTTGGTTTTCTTTTAGGATACGGTGCCACCTTAGCTGAACCAGCACTTAACGCTCTTGGCTCCACTGTAGAAAAAATAACGGTTGGTGCATTTAAGAAAAATCTACTTATGCAAGCTGTTGCAACTGGTGTTGCCTTGGGTATAGCTACAGGTGTTGCGAAAATTGCTTTTAATTTAGAGCTTTGGTATTTGTTGATTCCACCTTACTGTTTGCTACTCATCCTAACTTTTATTTCTAGTGAGGATTTTGTTAATTTCGGTTGGGATAGTGCAGGAGTTACCACAGGCCCCATAACTGTTCCACTCGTTTTGGCTATGGGTCTTGGAATTGGAGCAAAAACAGGTGCAATCGACGGTTTTGGAGTTCTTTCACTCGCTTCCGTCGGTCCAATTATCACAGTACTGACCGTCGGTCTACTGGTTAGAAAAAAACCAAAGGTTGATGATTCATCAGAATTAGAAATGGAGAAGGTATAAAATGACGGATTTACTTAATTCTAAAGGAGTTTCCTTACTCAATCTTATATTGCCAAAGGAATCCGTTGTTCGAGTGACGGATTCAATCGCAAAAGCAGGTGCAAGTGGAGTTTTTCAAATAACCGCTCGAGGCTCTGTACTAAATGAAGGAGGATTGTTACAACGCATGTTCCCCCCGCCTGCTCCTGAGCAGGTTTTGGTACAAGCCCTGATATCTGATGATAACATCGAATCCGTCACCCAAGCTGCTATTGAGTCCGGCAATCTTGATAAAGTTGGTTCTGGTGCTGTTTTTAGCATGAGTTGTAATGACGCTCATATTTCGAGTGCCTTCCCGGCAAACATTGGATCTGAATCCAACAACAGCGAAAACTCCTCTAGTCAAGCCGACTTAGAAGCGATATGTTGCATTTGTGAAAAGGGTATTGCCGACGACATTGCAAAGGCAGCCCTACAAAGTGGTGCTCCCGGACCAACTGTTACTTTTGGTGAAGGTGGAGGCGTCAGAGATAAAATTCCTCTTCTACGAATTACCAAGGGTCCTGAAAAGGAGTTTGTTTGGTGTGTTGTTGAGAAAGCTGATGCTGACGGAGTTTTTGGAGATATGGCCCGTGCTGGCAAAATCACCGAGCCCGGTAGAGGATTCATGTATTCCATACCAGTCCATACTGGTCTGATCAATGTTTCTAGTACGGTTTCTTCTTCTGCTCATGGTGCGAATATGGAGCAAATTATCTCCGCCCTTGATGATTTGAAGGGGGGTAAGGATTGGCGTACGAATCCGGAAACAAACAAGTCTAATTCTATTAAATCCACATTCCTTAAAAATCTTATTGGTTTGTATTGTATTGTTCCCAGAGATTTTTATGGCGATGTGTACGATGCAATTTTGGATAACGGAGCACCAGGGGTAAGCACCAACTTTGGGGTTATGCTAGATACTGATTCAAGTGAAAGCGATCAGCAACAAAATGAGGAATGGGCTCTTGTTTACACATCTGTCGGACCTAATGACGTCGATTCTTTGCGTGAAGCGGTTTCCGAAAAGATAACAGCTTTAGGTATTGATCGTTTCGCATTCTACACCCTGCCCATTCCTCGAGCCCTTACTTATCTAGGAGGATAAAATAACTTTAACTTTCTTCTTCGGTGTTTACTGAGGAGGTTAAGATTATAACTGCCCACTCACCTAGTGTTCTTTCCTTTGCATTCAAGTTGTAACTTAGCCTTTTTGACAAATTGATGAAATATTCTTTCACATCTTTTACTTCAGAAGCAAGAATTCCTGAAAGAATTAGAGTAGCGTTGACACCTAATTGGTTAAGTATTTCACTTCCAAAACTTGTCAATATATCTGCTTGAATATTGGCAATTACAACATTGAATTTTTCCAAATTTTGAAGAGATTCGATGGAACATGTTCGAAGCTCCAGGTTTTCATCTACAGAGTTTAGCTCTGCGTTTTCTTTTGAAATACGAATAGAATCTGGATCAATATCAATTCCTAATATTCGCTGATAACTTATTTTTGCAGCGGTTAGAGAAATAATTCCCGATCCACAACCAAGGTCTAAGAGGCTTGTCCATTTTCTAGAATCTACTTCAAGCTTTAGTAATTCTTCCAAGCACAAACGGGTCGTTTCATGGTTTCCTGTTCCAAAAGCCATGCCTGGATCAAGATACAAAAATTTATGACCCTTAGTCTTATTATATGAATTTTTCATCCAAACCGGAATCCAATGAAAACTCTTGAAACTCCAGGGTTTAAAATGTTTCTTATATGCGTTTGTCCAGTCACAATCTTCCAAGGATTGAAATTCCAAATTTGATTCCTCAGACAAAATCTGAGTTATGACACCAATTCTTTTGAATTTTTTGAACGATTCTAAGTTCTCAAAAAACCCCTCTAAGAAAAATCTATTGTTATTTGTTTCTTGTCTAATTAACCATGGAGATGGAGCGATTTCATTAAGTAACTCGTCCAACTCATCTACCTGTATTTTATCAATAGGTGCACTTACTCGTATCATCACTACATGTTTTTTGACAGATCTTTAATTACTTTAGGGAGAAGGTAATGTTCTGCAGCATGTACTCTTTCGGAAACCGTCATTAGATCATCATCTTCAAAGATGCGTACCGGCATTTGAGAGATTATCTTGCCACAATCAACAGAATCATCGACCCAATGAACCGTGCAACCCGTTACTCTAACACCATGGTTAAATGCTTTTTCAATCGCGTTTAGTCCCTTGAAACTAGGTAATAAACTTGGATGAAGATTTATAATTTTACCATCGAATACATTAATAAAATCCTTAGACAAAATTTTCATAAATCCTGCGAGAACCACTAGTTGAGGATTAAATTTTTTAAGTTTTCGAATCCATTGGGTTTCAAATTTCCCACGAATTCTTGCTGTACCAGCATCGGCCTCAACAAATTCCGTCTTGCAATCATATTTATTACCAAGACCTAAAAATTCAGAATTCGATTTATCCGAAAACAATTGAATTTGTTTTACATTTCCAAGATTTCCCTTACGAAACTCTTCCAATATGGACTTTGTATTCGTACCCTTCCCAGAACCAAGAATCGCAATTTTCAAAGCCTTTTAATCTAATTTCCCTGATTGAATTTTTTGAATCAAATTTGTCGTACTCATTCCTTTAAGAATATCGACAAAGCAAATCTTCGAACCAACTTTTTCTAAAGCGTTTCTTTCCTGAGGATCGAGAGTATCTATATCATAATCAGATGATTTAACATAAACATCAGGTTTAAGTGAGTTAATTTCTTTTTCTAAAGTTTGAGTGTTGAAGATAATCACCTCACTAACATATTTTAATGAGGCTAATGAGTAGGCTCTATCAATTTCGTTAACGATCGGTCGATTTAAGCCTTTATTTTTTTTAACACTGGCATCCGAATTCATCGCAACCCAAAGGTGATTACCAAATGTCGCTGCATTTTGTAGACCGAATAAGTGACCTGCATGAAGCAAATCAAAGCACCCATTAGTAAGAACCAATGTTTCTCCCTTATCTTTAATTTCTATTCTCTTACGGATTGCTTCCTCAAGGGAGATGAAACATTTTGGAATCATAACCTCATTAAAGGATTTTTTTCATTTTTTCCATGAAACCTTCATCAAGGTCCAAATCCTGTTCGCCACATACTTTTGCAAATTCCACCAGTTTGGTTCGTTGTTCAGAGGTTAATTTTGTTGGAACCTCAATGTTTATTCGTGCATACAAATTCCCTGAACGATTATTGGATCGTAGATTTGGCATACCTTTATCCTTGATCCGAAAAGTTTTGTTAGATTGTGTTCCACTTGGAATTTTTAGAGATACTTTACCGTTTAAGGTTGGAACTTCGATTGTGCCACCCAGGACGGCTAGAGTAAACGGAATGGCAAGTTCATGGAATAGATCATCTCCATCTCTTTCGAACAATTTATGATCTTTAACACTGATTTCTACATAAAGATCCCCGGGGGGGCCTCCCAAAGCCCCTGCATCTCCTCGACCTCTTGAGCAAAGTCGATTTCCGTCATCAACACCTGGGGGTATATCTATTTTGATAGTATCAGAGATCCTTTTCCTGCCTTCTCCCCTACATTCATTACATGGATTTTCAATCGTGACGCCAGATCCACTACATGTTGGGCATGTGCGCCTAATACTTATAAACCCTTGATTTGAAGCCACTTGGCCAATTCCCCCACAGGTTGAGCACATGATTTTACTTGATCCTTTTTCGGCACCTGACCCCTTGCAACCTTTACATTCAACAAAGTGATGATACTTAATTTCTTTTTCAATACCAGAAGCGGCCTGCTCCAGTGTTATGTTAATATTTGCTCTTAAATCGGACCCTCTTTTACCAGTATCAGCACTGCTGCTTTGTCCGCCACCAAAAAAATCTTCAAAAATACTACCGAAGCCACTTCCGCCGCTTCCACCACCACCAAAAACATCTCGAAAAAGATCAAATGGGTCAACTCCTTGACCAGAAGAACCACCACCGCGAAATGCATCATGACCAAACTGATCGTACTTCCTTCTTTTCTCCTCATCCTTTAGAATTTCAAAAGCGGCTGAAATTTCTTTGAATTTTTCTTCTGCTTCCTTGTCCCCGGGATTTTTGTCTGGATGATATTTGATAGCAAGTTTTCGATAGGCTTTCTTGATTTCTGCTTCGGAAGCATCCCTTGAAACACCAAGAATGTCGTAAAAATCGTTCTGAGACATAATTTTACCTGTGGGTTAATTTGCTTCTGGTTTTTTAGAAAGAATTACAGATGCTGGTCTGAGAAGATTTCCTTTAAGACGATAACCCGTTCGAATCGTTTTGATTACCAGTTCTTCCTCAAATTCAGTAGATTCCTCATAACTAACCGCTTCGTGAATATTTGGATCAAATTTTTCTTCACTAGGTTCAATAATCTCGAGACCGTATTCACCCACGGTTTCTTCAAGTTGATTCATTGCTAGAGAAAAACCATGGACAACCTCTTTCCCTTCATCAGATTTTTGGGCTTCAGTAAGTCCGAGTTTGAATGAGTCCAAAACTGGAAGTAAGTCATTAAAAATCTGGATTTTAGTCCTTTGAATAGCGTCGTCCCTTTCTCGAATCATTCTTTTTCTCAAATTCTCAAGATCAGCAACGGCCCGTAAATATTTATTTTGTATCGATTCGTTCTGTGCATAGGCTTTTTCGAGTTTCTCTTCTACTTTGAAAGATTGTTCAGCATTATCTTCATCAAGTTTATCTTCACTAACAATCTCTTCGTTGTCTTTCTGTTCGCTATTTTTGTTCATTTTAATTCAAATCTGAATATCTTGTAAATTTATCAGTTATTAGGATTGTCGACTCTTCCACTGCTCTTACCGAGCAGGAATCAGAAAAGGGACTTAGACCATGTTCTCCCATTGAAATAGAAAAATCGTCAATTAGAATGCGACCTTTTACATTATGAATCAACATACAATCTTCATTCTCACTTTTGATGTCTAGGATTTCGTTAACATTCAGATTATATTTCCGGATTCTAAATTCTTCACATTCAGCGATTGTCTGATTTCCGTTCTGTTCGATTGTTTCCAGTAAACTTGGTTCAAAATCATCAAAATTGATGCTTTTGATAGATTCTTCGATATGAAGTTCACGAGACTTTCCATTCAAATCTTTGCGACCCCAATCAAAGACTCTGTATGTTGTGTCTGAGTTTTGTTGGATTTCTAGAATTAAATTACCTGCATCTATGGCATGGAGCCTTCCACTTTCAACAAGTAAAGACATACCAGTCTCGGATTTTAATCTGTGGCAGTGTTCTTGTGCGGTACCTGTTTTGATTGCTTTTTCAAATTCTGCTTGAGTTGTCCCTTTTCTAAGTCCTGCAAATATTGCAGCCTCATCTGTAGCGTAAGCAATGTACCAGTTTTCGGTCTTGGGTTCACCGTTAATAGATTTTGCAATTTTGGTGGGAGGGTGGACTTGAAGGCTTAGTCTTTCAGAGCAATCGAGCCATTTTATCAAGATGGGAAACTTTCTATTCTTGTTCCATTGAGGACCAAGAATATTTTCATGGAATCTTTCTATAAGTTCGCGCAAAGAAAATTTACCTTCTGGATGATTAGAAACTTTGGAAGAAAGGTTTTCTCGATCAACAATATCCCAGGATTCACCTATTTTTAAATGATTGGGAATTTCTCGACCAAGATGTTTCGATAGCATATTGCCCCCCCAAACTCTTTCTTGATAAATCGGTTCAAACTTGAAAATCATCCTAAAGTTATATTCTATTAATTTGGTGATGGTGAGGAGTACAAATTATTCCCTTACTTCAAATTATGGAAGATGGCGAAAAGAAATTCTAAATTAAGGGAAAAAAAGGGTATTGTTGAATTAAAGGTAGGTAAAAGCATTTTTATCGGAATATGCTTTGCCGTCTTTTCAATCTTTTTTTTAATATCTCAAATTACATTTGAACCGACAGCTCTCCATAGTGCAGGATCACTTAATGAAGTAAAAGAAGAACCCGTTGAAACGATTCCGTTGTTTGGTCAAATGGGAAACTTCGTGGCTTTTTATAATTTTTCCTTTTTTGGAATATCGGCTTGGTTGATACCTCTTTTACTTATGACAATCTCATATGTTTATTTCATTGGTTCTCCAAAGTTGGAAAAGGTCAAAAAAACTGGTTCTGTAATACTTATCATAATTTCAATTTCGACACTTGCGAATGTGAATTTCGATGAATCAACAGATTTACAAAACTATATTGCTGGATTTGGAGGATATCTGGGAGCATATCTTTATTCAGGGCTTCCGTTAAACAATAACTCTATCTTACCAAGTGGATTATTGGGTAATTTGTTGGGTCCTCTTGGTACAAGTTTTATTTGCATTACAGGAATAGTATTATCCTTATCCTTATATTTCTCATCATCGATCAGTTTCTTAAAAAGTGTTTTAGGTTTCTTATCCCGAAAGATTACTCAAGAAAGGAAAACAGAGGAATCAGATATCGAGAAAGACCCTGTCGTACAAAAAAAATCTAAACCCCAAAAAAATGAGTCTAAAGCGAGGACTCTGTTGAAGAATATTTTCAAATCCGGAAATTCAGAAGATGATTTTCTTTTTAGTGATGTTTCAAAGAATGAAGCCCCGAAGCCAGAGCCCGTCTCTTCTTCAAATTCAAAAAAAGATATTTCTAGCGGAAAGGAAATAAATGAAAATGATAAACAAGCAGATTCGGTTTCTGAAAAATTAGGAAAAGGCTCAGATTTGGAAAAAGAGCAGTCCATAAACTCTCTTGATGATGAAAGGAAAGAAACGGAAAAAGTTCCTTTAAATAATGATGATCAATCACAGGAAGTTGAAATGGACGGTTTTAAAGTCGTGAGGGCTGCAAAAACTGAAAAGGCAGGTGATCTGTTTCCAGAGAGAAAAGGTGATTATCATTTTCCTTCCCTTGATCTTTTAATGGAGCCTCCCGAAGAGAATGGAAATGAGGATGAAGATCATATGATTAAGGCTCGAAATCTGAAGGAAACTTTAGCTGAATTTAAGGTAGATATTGAGCTCGGTGAAGTCCATACAGGACCGGTTATTACAAGGTATGATGTTCATCCGGCTGCTGGAGTAAGAGTTGAGAAAATTTCTAACCTAGACAAGAACTTGGCAATGGCACTTCGAGCAGATAGCGTGAGAATTCTTGCACCTGTGCCAGGAAAAGGATGCGTGGGTATAGAGGTGCCCAATCAAAACCCTGCTGCCGTTTGCCTTAAGGAGATCCTTCAATCCAAAGCATGGGCAGATTCAGGTGCTGAAATTCCTATCGTTCTTGGAAAAGAAGCTAGTGGAAAGGCACTTGTGGCTGATTTGACCAAAATGCCTCATCTTTTGGTCGCAGGTTCAACCGGGTCTGGAAAAACTGTCTGTATTAACGCCATTATTGCGTCCTTGTGTTATCATTCCAGTCCAGAGGATGTGCGTTTCATCATGGTTGATCCAAAAATCGTTGAAATGAAAGTTTACAACGATTTGCCACATATGCTGATACCAGTCGTAACTGAACCCAAGAAGGTTCCTGGAGCTCTTAAGTGGTTATTAGTCGAGATGGAAAGGAGATATCAAATATTTTCAAAAGTAGGGGTGCGAAACATAGCTGGATTTAATGCAAAAATATTGAAAGATAAGGAAGAAAAAGAAAAAGCTCAGATATTGGATAGTGAAATGACTGCCGAGGAGAGAGCTGCACTTTCTAATATTGAGGTTCCTAGAGATGATTCAGTTCTGGAAATTCCTGAGAATAAGCTTCCCTACATTGTTTGCATAATCGATGAACTTGCGGATCTTATGATGGTTGCCCAAGCAGATGTGGAAACTGGTATCGCAAGATTAGCTCAATTGGCACGGGCAGCCGGAATCCATCTAATAATTGCAACGCAGAGGCCTTCAGTTAATGTGATTACCGGAGTAATCAAAGCGAATTTGCCAAGTAGGATTTCCTTCAGGGTTGCCTCGTACAGGGATAGTCAAACTATTTTGGACGGAAAAGGTGCAGAAGCATTGATTGGAAAAGGAGATATGCTTTTTATTCCACCGGGTAGTTCCACATTCACCCGTGCACAGGGTGCTTTTGTAAGTGACGACGAAATCAATGGAATTGTCGATTATTTGAAAATTAATGGTCCACCACAAATTATAGAAGAAGTAAGAGAACAAATAGAATCTGCTGGGGAGGAAGACATTCTTGGCGATGGTGATTCAGATAGCGATGAGGATCCGATGGTACGTAAGGCTATTGAGGTAATACGCACTACGAAAAGAGCTTCAACATCAAATTTACAAAGAAAATTAAGTATCGGCTATAACCGAGCCGCCCGCATAATGGACGATTTAGAGGATAGGGGATTGGTGGGTCCGGATGTGCCGGGTCAGGGCCGAGAAATTCTGATGGACTTGTAATTATTTCACGGTGTGCAAAAACTCTTCTTGCAAAAATATATTTTCAAACAAATGGTATCTGAATAATGGGTTTAGGACAAAAACTAGAAGAAGCAAGAAATAGAAAAGGGATCTCAATCCGTGAAGCAACTGAGAGTACTAAAATAAGGAGTGATTATTTGTCTTCTTTCGAATCTGGAGATTTCAATATCAATTTACCAGAAGTTTATTTAAGAGGTTTTGTAAGGCTTTATTCTCGCTTCCTTGGATTAGATCAGGAAGCCATAGTAGCCGATCTTGAAGTTGAACTTGGAGTTTCATCTCAAAGTCAGAGAAAATCGCTTGGCTCTATCACAACAAGTGAATTATCTGAAAATAAGGAAAATATTCCTACTAACAAAAAGTCAGTTTCGAGAGCTTCCAAAGGTAGTGGTTTGGCAAAGATCCTAGTAGTTCTAGTGATAATTGGAGTGGGTTTAAGTTTAGTTGTAACTTTAGCTTACCAATTATTTAATAGTGCAGAGGATCCCGTTGAAATTGATCCAAGTGAACTTTTAATTTCTGAAAAAAAGGATGCTCCAGACCAAGTTCCTGCAAATCCAGTGGTTAAAATTGAAAGTAACCAACTTAAGCTTGCAGCTATTGGTCCAATTGATCGTTTGATTGTTTGTGACGAAGGAGTAACCCCCAAAAAGTATCATGAATTTAGCAATCTGCCATCCGGTTGGGAAAAAACAGTCGAATTTAAGGAATCATTTAGATGCTATAGTTCATCACTTGAAAACTTGCGGTTTGCTGTGGATGATGGTCCAGAAAAAAAGGCTGATGGCATGGGTTCTGGAAACTTCAGTTGGAGTAAGTAAAGATTACTTACGGGCACTGGGAGTTATACTTAGAGATAAAGTTTTATTATTTCTTAGAAGAATGATGGTTGTTTCTTTATCTGGTAGGGTCTTGCCGATGGCTCTAGTGTAGTCGTAAATTGATTCAATCTTTTCACTTCCGAGTTGTATGATGATATCATTAGGGAGTAGACCTGCCTTATCAGCTGGTCCATCCGGGGTGACCCCAGAGATAGTAATTCCTTTTACATCGCTAGATCCATAATCTGGGATCGTGCCTAGATAGGATTTTAGTCGCGACCTAGTTTTATTAGGTTCTTTTTGTGCTATATACTTTATTGAACTGTCGGAATTAATATTTAGGACAATGTTTGTAAATAATTGAGAGCACTTTGCGAGGGCAGGGTAGTTTAACTTGTCAGCAGTGTCGCTGGGTGAATGATAATCTTCATGTAAGCCGGTAAATGCACTTAAAATTGGGATTCGGTTAGTAATAAATGATGTGGTATCAGTTGGAATATAACTATCTTTCTGAAGATTCAAATTTAACTTTACAGGGAAATTAGCTTGTTGAATATACGCAGACCATTTATCACCCGACCCAATTCCATGCAAGGTAAGTTTGTCCTTAAATCTACCAACCATATCCATATTCAAGTAAGCAATGATTTTAGATGAATCATTATTCTGCTTCCATTGCTTCATAAAGTGAGATGACCCTAGCAGACCGATTTCCTCCCCGGACCAAGCACAGAAAAGAATATCAAAAGCGAGATCAAGATTACCATTTTTCTTCATGGAAGAAATTTTGTGAGCAATTTCGAGAAGTGCAGCGATTCCAGATAAATTGTCGTCTGCCCCTGGGTGAAAAGGATTATTGTCTCCCTTACTTCTTCTTGAGAATCGTGCACTTCTGCCGAGGTGATCTAAATGTGCTCCAAGTATCAAAGTGCTTGAGTTTTTCTTTTTTGACTTGATCCAACCAATGGTGTTTTGGCAGATACCTTTCTCTCTTTTGATTATAATTTCACCCTGAATACTTATATTTTTTAACTTAAATCCTTGAGCGTTTCCCTTACTTAACTTTTCGACGATTGAATCAAAAGATTTCCCGTTTGTATCAAAAAACAGATGTGCAAATTTTTTGTTAAGAGCGAATGATTGTATGGTCAAGGAGTGATCTAAATTTGGGGCTAATTGCTTGCTCGTTTGGTTTTCATCTAAATTTACGAAAATGATACCTTTAGCACCAAGATTTCTGGCAATGGATGCTTTTTGAGAAGGGTTGGAATAATAATTGATAAGTGAGTTATCTTTAATGTGAGGTGGCATTCCTTCTAAAACCATTACCCAACTGTCTTTGACATTTAAATGATAGTAGGAGTCATAGCTTTCTAAGTTCTTTTTTGAGCTTATTTGTAAACCATATCCAGCAAAAATAATTTCGTTTACATTGAGTTTTCCATTTTCCGAAAAATTCATTGGTGACCAATCACGACCAAGAGTTAAAGAATCTCGATTAGGTTTTAAGACTGATAGTTTGCTTTCTGTAGCGATCGAAAATTTTTGTAAGAAATTAAATGGTTGAGACCAAGAATCATCTTTCCAAGGTGTAAGATCAAAAGAACGCATCTTTTCAGCAACAAATTCATGTGCACTCTTCATTCCTTTAGACCCAGTCATTCTACCATCGAATCGCTGTCCACTGAGAACATTTGTAAAATAAGAAAGATCAAATTGAGAGATTTGTGAGGTTACTCGATATTTTTCTTCAATTTCAGTTTGATGCATTGTTTGTTTAAGTGCACGAATTGCTGCATCATGATTCCATTTAGCAGTGAAAATTTGCGAATTCCCTCCAGTAGTGGCATTACTTGTCCAGGTAATTGTCTGCCCATCGTTTGAAAAACTTGGCAGACCATCAAATCCATCGCGATCTGTAACTCTTATTGGCTTTCCCCGCCCATTTCGGTCAACAATATATAACTCAAAATTATTAAAACCGTGAAGGTTTGTCGAAAAAACAAGGTAATCATTTGATGGGTGAAAGAATGGAGCCCATGACATAACACCCAGACTGGTTATTTTATGTTCTTTTCGATCCTCCAGATTCATGGTGTATATTTCCGCCTGATGTCCGTTTTCAGAAAATCTTCTCCAGCAGATCATAGACCCATCAGGACTAAAAAAAGGCCCTCCGTCATACCCTTTTGTATTAGTAATTTGTTCTGTAGAATTATTTTCTAGATCCAACAAATACAAATCGCAGTAGAAGGACAAATCTTTAACTGATCGTGTTGAATCAAAGTCGCTGGCATATAAGTTACGATTAGATGCAAAGACCACGCTTTTGCCATTATTGGAAATGCATCCCTCAGCATCATACCCTTTTGAAAAAGTTAATCTTCTGACAGAACCGGTATTTGTATTTTGGATAAAAAGATCATAGTTTTCGTCGTAATCCCATGAATACTTTTTGCCAGTGTTATTCAATCTTTGCTTAAATTCATCCTTTTGCTTCTGAATTGAGTTTGGATCAAGATGTGTAGATGCATAAAGGATTTCGTAGTTGTTAGGATGAATCCAAGCACAAGTAGTTTTGCCGATACCGCTGGTGACTAACTTTGAAGCACCATTAATAAGATCAAGCGTGTAGATTTGATAAAATGGATTATCGAATAGACCTTCAGATTGGTAGACAATTTTACGATCATCATAGGAGAAGTAGCCTTCACCAGAACGCTTCCCTGAGAAAGTAAGTTGGCTTAAGTCAGAATAAAAAGGTGACGAGGAGTAAAGAAAACAAGCAAATATAGTGTTTGCTAGTGTAAAAACTTGTATGAAATTAGGCAATTAGACAAGTATACCGGAATTTCGAGCAAACCAAAATAACACTTTTCCTTTGATCAAAGCTGAGAATTCGATGCTAGTCATTTCTCCTTTGGAAGTAATTAAGTCCAATGAGATGTCCTGGACATTTTTTCCATCCAAAATATTTTTTATGGTTTCCTGTGCTATTTCTATATGTGTTGGAGCAACAATGTTAAGGAAAGGTTTTTTTCCAAGAGTGTCTGAATCATAGCCAAGAAATTCATTTAGTTGCTGATCACTGCCTTGTAGAAAAATTTCACCATCTATAATTTCAATGGTTCCTAGAAAGTCTGATTCCAAAGTGAGGCCATCAAGAGTAAATTTTTTCTCATCAGTGGGGATGGAACCTTTCATGGAAAGTTTATGATTTTGATAATGTTTAGGTGTAATATTATTTCTTTTTTTGAATGCACGATGGAAGTAATGAACACTCTCAAATCCGCAGGCAACTGAGACCTGTTTCACACTTACTTTAGTGGTAGAAAGCATTTTCTTAGCCTGATCAATTCTGGTTCGAATCAGGTCTTCCGTAGGACTGGTATTAAATTCTTTCTTGTAAAGTGATGCAAAGCGACTAGGACTCAAGCCCATTTTGCCAGCCATTTGACCGATCGTCCAAGGTTTAGAGAAGCTTTCATGAACTTCAGATCTGAGATCACGAAGCTTTTGTGCGTGATCTGGCATAGAAAGAACAAAATCTTGTTTTGAGAATCGAAAGATCTTACTTAGAAGTTCATCCATGCAGCTGGATACTACTCGCTCCCATAAAAGATCAGAGGCTCTACATTCCTTAATTATTTTATCCAAAATCGAATCAATAAAGTAGGTTTGTAATGGAGTAACAATAACATTAAGTTCAATGCCAATTTGCTGAATTAATCGAGTCGCATCCGACCCTTTGAAAGAAATTGAATCGTACTCAATGTCATGATGTTTGCATTTGATGTAATGAGGAAAAGTTGGATCAATTAAAATGCAGTCCCCAGGATTAAAATCGCTTAAGCCAATACTCGTTTTGATCAACCCAGATGATTTAAATACAAATAGGTTGTAGCTACCTACCCCTTTTTGTGTATCAATATTGCTTGTTTTTGTTACTTTTTCCTCTAATTTAACAGAAAGTACACGAATTTTCATATTACACAAAAAACGCACTCAGAAGGATTGGTCAATTAAAATATAGGTGCTCCAAAAAACACCTTTTGAATTTATACGACAAAGTAGAAAACTTTATTGATCAGCGTCAGGATCTGAACACTTAGGACCTTTTAATGCTTCTTTTTGACCAACCAGTTGAGGATAATCCTCTGCCTTTTCATTTAATTCAATCCACTCTTGTAATTCTTCAGGAACATCCATATCGGGAAAAATTGCTTCAACTGGACATTCATCCATGCAAGCATTACAGTCAATGCAAGTTTCAGGATTAATGTAAAGACGATCCGGCAACTCGTGAAAAGCGTCAACTGGACAGACAGAAACGCAGCTTGTAAATTTACAATCCACGCATTTCTCAGTTACTACATAAGTCATAATATATTTTATTTAGAAATTAGAAAAATCTTACAGGAGATGAATTTTGTGACTCAGTTCTTTGTCTTTCATGTTCTTCATCTGAACAAGGTGAATTTGTAGGAACTGAAGTTTGATTGGTTGATTCTTGAACAAGTTTGTTGCTGATCATGTAGTTTTCGACTTCTTCACCACTAACATCTGCTAACATAACTCCGTCTATTTCTACGCAGGGAGATAGGGGTTGTCCGGACTTTTCAACCATTTCAGCGTAAATATCCTGATTATTTATGATATCAAGGTCGTCGTACTTTAAATCATATTTATCCATAATAGCACGAACTCCCATGCTCCATCCGCAATGAGGTTTGAGATAAGCTTTAATTTTCATGTCCAGATGCCTACTAACTTTTTCAAGAAAATGCAAATATAAGGTACAAACCTGTAATATTAAAATCATTATAAGTATTTTTAAAGTGAGTCTAATCAAAGTTCTGAATACTCTTTAGGAATTACGATTTAATTCATGTAGATTCATTGTATTTTACAATTTTCATACAATTAAATCTCTGCTAATAGCCTTGACCGCTAAATTTCATAGAGCAAAATAGATACTTTACCCGTTTGTACCTTAAAGAAAATTTGTTAAGTTAATTAGCTGTAATGACTACTCCAATAAAAAAACAAGGTCTGTATGATCCAAGCCATGAGCATGAAAACTGCGGCATTGGATTGATCGTTGATATGAAGGGAAGAAAGTCCCATGACATTGTATCTGGTGCACTCGAAATATGCGTTAATCTAGATCATAGAGGTGGATGTGGATGCGATCCGATTACCGGTGATGGAGCAGGAATTTTTTTACAACTGCCCCACAAATTTTTCTCTTCGACAGTTTTCGAAGAACATAACATCCAACTTCCAAACTCGGGTGATTATGGTGTTGGTTTCTTTTTCCTGTCAAATGATGAGGGTAAATATGCTACAGAAATACAAACTATCCATTCTGTTTTCAAAGAACTAAACCTGGAACTTTTAATATTACGAGATGTTCCTGTAAATAGTTCTATCTTGGGTAAAGCATCCGCAGATTGTGAACCGAAAATGCAACAGTTTTTCGTTTCACGACCTGCAGATTGTGCTGCGGGTTTGCCCTTTGAGAGAAAATTGTATCTTGCCCGGCGTATGATTTCCTTTCGTCTTCGATATTCTTCGGGTTCCCACTTGAGTGATTTTCATGCAAGTTCTTTTTCTTCTAGAACGATTGTGTATAAAGGTATGCTCACAACCCAACAGTTGAGTGATTATTTTCCGGATTTGTCTAATCCTGAAATGGAATCTGCCTTAGCTTTGACCCACTCGAGATTTTCCACCAACACATTCCCAAGTTGGCCCAGGGCACAACCTTTCCGATATTTATGCCACAACGGGGAAATCAACACGGTTCGTGGAAACGAAAACTGGCTTTACGCCAGACAAATGCAACTTGCAAGTGAAGTTTTCGGTGCTGATGTAGAAAAACTGTTTCCCATTATTCGAGAAGATGGTTCGGACTCACAAAAATTTGATAATTGTTTGGAATTTCTAATTCTTTCTGGAAGAAGCCTCGCCCATGCAATGATGATGATGATCCCCGAGCCATGGGAGAAGCATCAAGATATGGAACAGTCTAAGCATGATTTCTACAAATTTCATGCTTGCCTAATGGAGCCCTGGGATGGTCCAGCTTCAATAGCTTTTTCCGATGGTGTGCAAATCGGTGCCGTATTAGACAGGAATGGATTGCGTCCTTCGAGATATTATGTGACCTCTGATGATAAGGTCATACTTGCCTCTGAAGTTGGTGTGCTCTCGAATATTCCTTCATCGAAAGTGGTTAAGAAGGGTAGGCTTGAGCCCGGTAGAATGTTCATGGTGGACATGGAACAAGGAAAAATCGTTGGTGATCAAGAACTTAAAAGTAAAATTTCAAGCGAACAAGACTACTCCGGATGGCTTGATCAAAGTCTTTTAGATTCAGATCATTTGCCTGATGCACCATCAATTTATTCAGATGATTTTGATTCTATAACTAAAAGACAAAAGGCATTTGGATTTACATTCGAAGACCTACGCTTTCTGATCGGTCCAAGTGCTCAGTCAGGGAAGCAACCGCTCGGCTCCATGGGGAATGATTCTCCTCTTGCGGTACTATCCGACAAATCACAACTCATCTACAATTATTTCAAGCAATTGTTCGCTCAGGTAACCAATCCCCCAATAGATCCTATCCGCGAGGAAATTGTAACAGCATCTGTTACTTTTATCGGATCGGAAGGGAATCTGACAAAACCTGGTCCCTCCAGTTGCCGTATGATTAAATATGAATCTCCACTAGTTGATGATTTTGAAATTACCAAACTTCAGGAGGTTCTACCCGAAGGCTTTAAATCGTGTACATTGGAAACTGTTTTTGATCCTACCCAAGACGATGTTCGAGGCAAAAATCTTTCTGATGCATTGGATAGGCTTTTCAGTTCAGCAGACAAGCATATCCAAGAGGGCTCAAACATTTTAATACTTTCTGATCGAAACATTTCAAATGAAAAGGCGGCAATTCCTGCCTTACTCGCTTGTTCAGGACTCCATCACCACTTGATTCGTAAAGGTACCAGAACCAAAGTTTCTTTAGTTATTGAGTCTGGGGAACCCAGAGAGGTTCAGCACTTTGCTTTACTACTCGGATACGGTGCAGATTTGATTAATCCATATTTGAGCTTGGAAACCATCCGTTACATGATTACGGAAGATAATCTTGATATTGCTCCGGAAGCAGCATGCAAAAATTTCCTTAAAGCAAATCTCAACGGTGTTATCAAAACTATGTCTAAGATGGGCATTTCCACAATTGCCTCTTACAGAGGAGCACAAATATTTGAGGCTATTGGTCTTAACCAAAACTTGATTGATCAGTATTTTACCAAAACCGCATCCAGAGTTGAAGGAATTGGAATAGATACGATTGCTTCTGAAGCTAGACACCGTCACAACTTTGCTTTTTCTCCGCGTCCCGACGAACGTGCCTTACCTCTTGATCCGGGTGGTGTTTATCAATGGAGAGCTTCAGGTGAAAAGCATCTTTTCAATCCAACTACCATTCATACTCTGCAGAAAGCTACCAGACTTGGAGATTATCAGGTTTTTAGGGAATACTCTAATGCGGTCAATGATCAGTCGAAAGAAATGTACACATTGCGTGGGCTAATGGAATTCAAGTATGAAGAAAACGAGATTCCATTGGATGAGGTGGAATCTGCCTCTGAGATTGTAAAAAGATTTAAGACCGGTGCGATGTCTTATGGATCTATATCTAAAGAGGCTCATGAAAGCCTAGCTGTTGCCATGAATCGCCTCGGGGGTAAGTCCAATACCGGAGAAGGTGGGGAGGATATAGACCGATTTTCCCCTGATGAAAACGGTGATTCAAGAAGATCGGCTATCAAGCAAGTTGCAAGTGGTAGATTTGGTGTAACTAGTTTTTACCTAGTTAATTCTGATGAAATTCAAATTAAAATTGTCCAAGGTGCAAAGCCCGGAGAAGGTGGCGAACTCCCCGGTCATAAAGTTCTTCCTGCGATCGCGAAAACCAGAGGGACTACCCCTGGAGTCGGATTGATTTCCCCTCCTCCTCATCATGATATTTACTCGATTGAGGACTTGGCAGAACTCATACACGATTTGAAAAACTCTAATGTTAACGCCAGAGTAAATGTAAAGTTAGTATCTGAGGTTGGAGTCGGTACTGTTGCCGCTGGTGTGGCCAAGGCTAAAGCCGATGTAATCCTTGTATCTGGATACGATGGTGGCACAGGAGCCTCACCCCGTTCTTCAATTCAGCACGCTGGTGCACCATGGGAACTTGGAGTCGCCGAGACTAATCAAACACTGTTGCTTAACGATCTTCGTAGTCGAGTTGTTCTTGAAACAGACGGACAATTGAAAACTGGTCGTGATGTTGCAATTGCCTGTCTTCTTGGTGCAGAAGAATTTGGATTCGCTACAGCACCACTTGTTACTCTCGGATGTCTAATGATGAGAGTATGCCACAAGAATACTTGTCCTGTTGGAATCGCTACTCAGGATCCTCGCTTGCGTGAAAAGTTTAGTGGTGGGGCTGATGCAGTCGTTAATTTTATGAACTATGTGGCGGAGGAAATGCGAGAAACTATGTCTAAATTAGGTTTTAGAACAGTTAACGAGATGGTAGGTCGTGTCGACAAACTTGAGTTAAATACTGCCCTTGATCATTGGAAGGCTAAAGGTTTAGATTATTCTAAAATACTCTACAAACCAGAGGTAGGACCCGAGGTTGGGACTTATTGTCAGATGAAACAGGATCATTTATTGGAAAAATCTCTTGATCAGCGTTTAATCTTGGAGGCTGCTAAGCCTGCAATTGAGGATGGTAAGTCAGTAGTAATTAATTCCGATATTGTTAACACTGATCGTGTTGTAGGAACAATCACTGGAGCGGAATTATCTCGTCGGAATGGACCAGAGGGTCTTCCAGAAGATACCATTCGCATAAATCTTAATGGTTCAGCCGGGCAGAGCCTAGCAGCTTTTTGCCCAAAGGGCATGACTTTTACGGTTACCGGCGACACCAACGATTATTGTGGAAAAGGATTATCCGGAGCTAAGGTAATTGTTCGTCCCCCAGAGGATTCACCATTCGTAGCTCACGAGAACATCATTACGGGTAATGTCTGTTTTTATGGAGCTACTTCAGGAAATGCTTACATTGCAGGAGTTGCGGGCGAAAGATTTTGTGTTAGAAATTCCGGCGTTAATGCGATTGTAGAAGGGCTTGGTGATCATGGTTGTGAATACATGACCGGTGGTTCTGTACTTTGTTTGGGCAATACTGGAAGGAATTTTGGAGCCGGAATGTCTGGAGGAGTAGCTTACATACTTGATGAGGCCGGAGATTTTGTTTCCAAAAGATTGAACGCCGAGATGGTGAAGGTTTATCCTCTTATTGAATGCAATGATCAGGAAATAAATGATGTGAAGGATCAAATTGCTAAACATTTTGATTACACATCTTCGGCTAGAGCACAAAACATTCTCGAAAACTGGGATGAATACTTAAATAAATTTCTTAAGATCATGCCTGAAGACTACGAGCGTGTCCTTAACTCTCTCAAAAGAGCAGAAGAACGTGGATTAGAGGGAGATGATGCGATACAAGCTGCGTTTGAAGAAAATGTGGCTGCAGGTCACTAATTTTAACAGATTTCAACTATGGGAAAACCTACAGGATTTTTAGAACACACAAGATCACCTATTCCAGATCGTGCTCCTCTCGACAGGATCAAAGACTGGAATGAGATCCACGAAGATTTTCAGGAGCAGAAATTAAAAGAGCAGGGTGCTCGTTGCATGGATTGCGGGACTCCTTATTGCCATACTGGGATGACGATCAGTAACATGGCAAGTGGATGCCCGATAAACAATTTAATTCCCGAGTGGAATGACTTGGTTTATCAAGGTAAATGGAGGGATGCGCTCGATCGTCTTCACAAGACGAATAACTTTCCTGAATTTACTGGAAGAGTCTGTCCAGCACCCTGTGAAGGGTCCTGTGTTCTTGGTGTAATCGAGCCCCCTGTAACTATTAAGAGTTTAGAGTGTGCGATTATTGATAAAGGTTTTCAGGAGGGGTGGGTAAAACCTAACCCTCCCAAGTCAAGGTCTGGTAAAAAAGTAGCGGTTGTAGGTTCTGGACCCGCAGGTTTAGCTGCAGCTGATCAGTTGAATAAGGCAGGTCACTTGGTAACCGTTTATGAAAGGGCAGACCGAATAGGTGGACTTCTTGTTTATGGTATCCCCAACATGAAGCTAGATAAAAAATATGTCCAGCGACGAGTAGATATTCTGGAAGCAGAAGGAATAGAATTCATTATTTCCACTGAAATTGGAAAAGATGTTCCCGCTAAAAGATTAGTTGAGGATTTTGATTCTGTAGTTCTATGTTGCGGGGCAACCAAGCCTCGAGATCTTTCGATTGAAGGAAGGGAACTAAATGGGGTTCACTTTGCCATGGAATTCTTGACAAAGAATACCCAAGGATTACTTGAATTAAAAGATATAACTGCTTTCGAAACCGCAGCTAAAGGCAAAGATGCGGTAGTCATTGGTGGTGGTGATACAGGAACAGATTGCGTAGGCACATCCATTCGTCATGGCTGCAAAAGCGTTACTCAACTGGAAATTATGCCTCGTCCGCCTGATGAACGTGCTCCCGACAATCCTTGGCCGGAATGGCCTAAAGTTTACAAAATGGATTATGGGCAGGAAGAAGCTAAAGAAGTTTTTGGTTCAGACCCACGAAAGTATCTTACTGCAACCAAGAAGTTTATTGGGGATGAAGATGGCAATCTTAAAAGTTTGCTCATTCATGAGATTGAGTGGAAACAGGAAAATGGTCGTTTCTCACCAATCGAAGTCCCTGGTACGGAAAGAGAAATACCTGCTCAAGTTGCGTTCCTAGCGATGGGCTTTCTTGGACCAGAGGATGTGATCGCCGAAGAACTAGGACTGGACAGAGATAGTCGATCTAATATTCAAGCTGAGTACGGTAAGTTTACCACAAACCTTGCCGGCGTCTTTTCTGCTGGCGATGTAAGAAGGGGGCAGTCTCTTGTGGTATGGGCAATTAACGAGGGTCGTGCAGCAGCCCGAGAGTGCGATAGATACCTAATGGGCGAGACTTCGCTCCCTTAAATCCTATACCGTGCGTATTGTTTGTTTAGATCTCGAGGGAGTTCTCGTTCCTGAGATCTGGATTGCTTTTGCTGAAAAAACTGGTGTTTCCGAGTTGACGCGTACAACAAGAGATGAACCTAATTACGAGGTTTTAATGAGTTACCGTTTGGATATTCTAAATCAAAACAATTTTACACTTAGCCAAATCCAAGATGTGATCAATACTCTCGATCCATTACCTGGAGCACTTGAATTTACCGAAGAACTTAGATCGAAGTATGAACTAATCATACTTTCCGATACATTTCGAGAATTTGCAGGTCCCTTAATGAATAAATTAGGCTTACCGACTCTTTTCTGTCATGAATTAGAAATTGCCAATGATCGGATTAATGCAATCAAGCTGCGCTTGGTAGATCATAAAAGGAAAAGTGTTCAATACCTGCAAAAATTGAATTTCGAAGTGGTTGCTGCCGGAGACAGCTACAACGATCTTGGTATGCTGAAAACTGCAAATTATTGTATGTTGTTCAATCCCCCTAATCAATTAATTGAAGAATACCCGGATATGCCAGTTGGAAGAGATTACAATCAACTAATGTCTTTCATAGACAACCCCTCTTAGCATGATCACAATTATTGTTGGTACAAACAGGAGAGGAAGTCTGTCCTCTGTCTTTGCGAACGAAATTGCTTCAATTTATAGTAGTCTGAATCTACATTCCAATGTTTTGGAACTAGCAGACTTACCTTTGGAAACTTTCTCTCCTGATGCATATTCGGATAAACCTGCCAAAGTTTTAGATTTTACCGAGCATGTATTAAACTCATCAGGACTTGTAATAATTGTTCCTGAATACAATGGAAGTATGCCAGGTGCACTGAAGTTATTCATCGATCTTTTACCATACCCTGATAGCTTTGAAGGTCGTCCAGTTTGTTATGTAGGCATCGCATCTGGTCAATTTGCTGGTTTGCGTCCGGTAGAGCATTTGCAGCAAGTGTTTGGGTATCGTAATGCGTATAATTTCCCACGGCGAGTATTTGTTTCTTCAGTTCACCAAGTTGCTTCGCAGGAGAGTGGAATTACTGATGAAGAATTGAAAACTAGACTAACGGACCAGGCTCAACAATTTATAAAATTTTGCCGTTCGATGGGTAAGGAAATCTGATCAGATTTATGCAAGTACAGCTCGCAGCACTCTGCCATGCACATCGGTAAGCCTCAAGTCTCTACCTCCGTGTCTGTAGGTCAAGTTCTCATGATCTAGGCCTAACTGATGTAGAACGGTTGCCCATAGATCATAAAAATCACATTTGTCTTTGGTAACATGGTACCCAAATTCGTCCGTCTCGCCATATACTGTGCCTCCTTTAATTCCACCTCCAGCCATCCAAATAGAGAAGCCGTGAGGGTTATGGTCGCGACCATTGCTACCTTGAGAAAAAGGTGTTCTACCAAATTCTCCTGCCCAAATTACCAAGGTTTCATCTAATAAACCACGTACCTTTAAGTCTTGGAGTAAGCCAGCGATTGGTTGATCCACTTGGTGAGCCATGGCGGCATGTCCTTTTTCAAGGGCACCGTGCTGATCCCATGGATTAGGTGCATTTCCTGCACCGATTCCTTCATTCAGGCAACTTAGTTCAACAAATCTTACTCCTCGCTCAACCAGTCTTCTGGCAAGAAGGCATTGTCTTGCATATCCCGAAGTCTGAACATCGGTAGAATCTAGTCCATATAACTTTTTTGTGGCTTCCGTTTCCCCCTTCAAGTCGCATAATTCTGGAACTGCAGCTTGCATTTTGTATGCAACTTCGTGATTTCGAATAGCGGCTTCCACTTGAGAGTTTTTTCCTGTGGAATAAAGAAAATCCATGTCGAATGACTTATGAAAATTTAGACGGTCTCGCTGGTGTTTAAAGGATTCCTTCGGTTTTACATTTTGGATCGGTTCATCTTGATCTACCTGTAAGATCGAACCTTGGTTATTTGCGGGCAAGTATCCGCTTCCATATAAGCCAACTCCTCCATGGGGAGGAACCGAACCTCCACTATGCAGGACGACAAATCCGGGAAGATTTTGGTTTAAGTTGCCTAAGCCGTAACTGATCCATGCACCCGCTGAAGGATGACCCATAAACGGGAAGCCTGTATGAATCGCGTAGTTGCCTTGTGCATGCTCGTTGACCTTGCTGGTCATGGAGCGAATAACAGCGATTTCATCCACCATCTTGGCAGTTCGGGGAAAGATTGAGCTTACGGGAATTCCACTTTTCCCATATCGTTTGAATTCAAAAGGGGAAGGAAAGACATTTCCATTTTGATTGAACTGTGTTCGTTCAACTTTAACAGGCATGGGTTTACCAGCAAGTTCCTGTAATTTCGGCTTTGGATCAAAGGTATCAACATGGGATACCCCACCTGACATATAACAAAATATTACGTTCTTGGCTTTGGGAGTAAAGTGAGGTCTAGCAATAAGTTGATTTTGCCCAACTAGTCCTTGCAAAGCGAGCAGTCCAAAACCAGTTGAACATTTGCTGAGCATTTGTCTACGATTCATGGAATAGTTCATGTTCATTTTTATCTTAAATAAATAAATTCCTTCATGTTGAATAAGGCTAATGCAAGATCTTGAAGTTTTGGCTTATCAGCGTTTCTTTGACTTTCAAATCCCTGAATTATTTTTATAATCTCCACTTTCTCTGCAGACAGTTTATCGAATCGTGCTTTTTCTTCAGTTGAAAACCTTTTGGTTAACTCTTGGTGGGCAATATGAGATTCGGGATTAAAGAGAGATTTAACTTCAGCATGTGATAGTTCTCTGTCAAATAAAGAGGCTTTGCTTATTTCACCCTGAAGCATACGTCGAGGATTTGCAGGTAGATGGCGCAAACCAAATGAGATAACACTATTATTCGGTTTAAAATAGAAAGTGCTTTTTTGATAAGACTTTCCGTAAGGCTCGCCATTATGGTATCCGGTAATTTTACCATCTTTTGAATAAGTAATAACAAGGTGTACGAATTCTTTATCTGCTTGTTTTTCTTTTTTAGCCATAAAGAAAGGCTTAGTTCTACTAAACCCGTTACTCCCTGACATCCATAAATAAGGTGTCTTCTCAGCGTAAACGATCGAATCAAAGACAATGCCATTTGGAGTTTGTAAAGTAATCAGTCCACCTGCTCGCTGATTTAAATTATCAAGCTTTACCCAAGCGGACAGGGTTTTCTCCGTGATACCAAAAGGTATTTTTTCAGTTAATGCATAGCCACCATTTCTAATTTGTAAGACCCCATTTTCAAGTTTTGCACCTGATTTTAAATGACATTTTATTCTTAGAATTGAATCTTCCAATCCTTGACTAAAATCCCACTTAAGGGATGGCTTAAGAGAAAAGCTAATCGAGTTGCTTTCGGGCAATTTTCTTTCTTTTAGAATTTGTTTAAGAACAGGTCCAGTAATTTTGGAAATATGATTATCAACTTCTTCTAACTTTTGCTGAAAGCTTGCTATCTTGGATTCAATTTCTTGGAAATTTCTATCATTTTTATCCAAGTATTCGAGTGACCTCAAAATTTCATGCTCTAATGGTGGCCTGCCAAGTGCGATTCGAAACATTTTTGAAATATTCTCGTATAAATTGCCACTTCTATAAAGATTGCCAAATTCTTTTGCAGCTTTTGTGACTGCAGGATCGTTCATTAGGGTTAGAGACTGTGCAGGTACGTTGGTAATATCTCTTCGCCCTTTTGCTGAGGAGGGAACAGGTGCATCAAAAACTGTAAGAAATGCGTCCAGTGAATTTCTTTTGATCTGTCTGTAAACTGCCCTACGGTGACTATTTTTACCCTCGGGTTTGCCTTCTGCTATGCGATCTAGTTGAAGCCGTCCAGAAGACAGCAGTATTGAATCACGAATGGCTTCAGCTTCAATTCGTCGGAGATTAGCATGAGAAAGGAGAAGGTTCTGCGGGTCGATCTCTTTTGCTATGGAATTAGGGGTTGACGAAGAACGAAAAGTTTCACTGGTAACAAGAAACTTTATCATCTTTTTAATCGACCAGCCATCTTCGCGAAATTTACTAGCTAAGTAGTCCAGTAATTCCGGGTGAGAGGGTTTTTCCCCGAGACGTCCAAAATTGTCTGGTGTTCGAACAATGCCATGCCCGAATAAATGATGCCATATTCGATTTACAATGACTCGTGTAGTAAAAGGATTATCTTCGCGAAGAAGATCAGCAGCAAGCTCTAGTCTGCCCGAAGAATTTTTGGGGTAGGGGGTTTCGTCTATGGCTTCAAGGAAACGTCTCGAAACCTTGTGCGCAGGTTTTTTATGATTTCCTCTCTCAAAAAGTGCTTGGTCAAACGGCTCTCCATCAATAATGCCCGGGGTTAGCCTAGGGACCGGAACCTTAGCTTCGAGATCTCGGTATTTTTCCAGAGATTCTCGAATGGATGGAATCTCAATCAAGCTGTTGGTAAGTAGATCATGTTTCAAAAGCGATAAGAGGACGAGTGATTGTTCGTTAGATATTGTATTTGATATCCAAGCATCAATGGATTGCTTGATTACTTCTGAGTATCTCTTGGCAAGACTTGATCGATTGATTTTCTTGATCGGTTTTAAAAATAAGGAAGAAAGGACTTCTGCTATTTCATTTCGTGGATTCGGTTGACCAGGCTTAGTTAGTACAGCCTCAGTTATTCCAAACCATGATCGTTCCTTGTTCCCAGCTTCAACTGGGTGATCCCGGTTAGTTGTAATTTCAAGATATCCTTTTTCACCTTCCCAATAATTAGTATTAAAACGATACCATTTTAAGGAAGACGGTTCTGGAGAGGATTTTGGGTAAACCGTGCCTCTTCTCGGATAATTCCACACTGAATATCGAAAGCTAGATTCTTTGTCTCCAATGACTCTTAGCCATAAATTACCTCCAGTAAAGTTGAACCTTGGCGAGGATAAGGTGCCATTCTTTTTCGTGCTTAATATATGAGTATAAACTCCAGACGGGTATATCTGCTCGAGGATTTTATCACCTGTTAAACTTAGAGTGAATTCTCCTGCTTTATATGGATTATCATTCAAGCCTGTGCCGCTTTTTTTCCAAGAATTATAAGTGCTAGGATTACTCATATTCCAAGATTCGTGGAAGTTCGTTTCGGCAAAATTTTTGAGGCGATTTTCGCTCTCCTTGACTTGGGCTTCGAGTTTCTTCCACCCAGCACTAAAATTCTTATCATTATGCGATTCTAATTTGTCCCATACCATCAGAAAATCGTGTGGGTCTTTTGATGGTTCTTTGCTTTTTCTGTCCAGAATTTTTGAAGTAAAATCCGTTGATTGCCAATGTTTGGATATCAAATGCTTAATTTCTTTTTTGAGCTCAGTTAATTGATTATCGTAGAGCGATAAATTAGATGGATCATCGATCACTTTCTGGGCAGGTCTTCCGTTTGAAAAAATTCCAAACAACGCGTAGTAGTCGTCCTGACTAATGGCATCGAACTTATGATGGTGGCAACGGGCACAGGAAACGGTAAGCCCGAGGAAAGTTTTGGTAACTGCATCGATCTGATCATCAGTAAAACGAACATGCTCATCTAACGCGTCAGTGGGAGCAAATCCGTGAAGAACAAAACGAAGGTGTGAAGTGCCAATTGCAGACTCATTGATACCAAGGTTTTTGTTTACACGTGGATTTTTAAGTAAGTCTCCAGCTAGGTGTTCTCTTAGCAATTGATCATAACCAACATCAGCGTTTAAAGCCCGTATTAAATAATTTCTGTAGCGATAGGCATTGGGAATTATTGGATCACCCTCGCTGCCATGAGAATCTGCATAGCGTAACCAGTCCATCCAATGCCTTGCCCACCTTTCACCAAAATGCGGGTTGCTTAGTAGTTCATCAGAGAATTCAGAGACAGCTTGGTCTAATCCGTTTTCTACAAGTTTACTAAATCTATCTTGTTGTTCAATGGATGGGGGAAGCCCGGTTAGAGCAAAAGTGAGTCGGCGTAAAATAGTGAATGGATCGGCTGGTTTATTTGGAAACAGGCCAGCTGCATCCATTTTATCTCTAATGAATTTATCGATTGGGTGATCAATCTCACTGTTTAAGCTAGAGGGAACCTCATGGTTTGTTACAGGCTGAAAGCTCCACCATTCTTTCCTTTTTTCACGAATTTTTTCCCATGATGTCTCTTGGGCAAACTGTTCTGCGGTTGGCGGTTTATCACGTGGGTCAAAGGCTCCTGCAGAAATCCAATCTTCAAAATCCTTAACAATTTCATTAGAGATTTTCGGACCACCTTTCGGCATCTTAAGATTGTTTATTTCGTGCCTCATAACCTGAAGCAGAAGACTGGATTTGGGATTTAATAATGAGATTGCAGGACCTCTTTCACCTCCCCTAAGAATTCCATCTTTATGATCCAATACTAATCCGGATTTTGCTTGTTTGATACTGTTATGGCATTCATAGCAATTTTCAGCAAGGACGGGACGAATACGGTTTTCAAAAAATTCGAGCTCTGTCGTTCCTGTAACTACTAAAGTAGGAAGAATTGCAAAATATGCTATGTTTGTGCAAAGACTCATTTATTAATGGTTTCCATAAATGGTATTTACTCCACATGTGGAAATCAAGGCGGTTATGATTGTTTATCGATTAAATTATATTGGCTTTATATCTTGAAGTATATTCAACCTGCTAGACACTTAAATAAATGAAGAAAAAGATATCCGTTGTTGCGTCCAATGCATGCGGTTGGCCAAATCTGACAAAACTAAAAAATGGCCAGGTTTTATGTACTTATTTCAATGCCCCCAGTCATGGTCTAACCGAGGGTGATTTAGTTTGTTCCATTTCCGATCGTAATGGTTTGAATTGGAGAAAAAGAGGTATTGTCGCGAAACATCCAGAAGGAGGAAATCGCATACACTTAGCCGTAGGTATGGCTAGCAACGGAGACTTGCTTTGTTTTAGCAGCGGTTTTTTTGTGAAGGACAAAAAAATAATTGGATTTTCAGGACATTGGCTTTCAAGGTCAGCAGATCGAGGAAGAACTTGGAAAACAGACCAAAAACCTAAAATCCCAAAATTTATACAATCTACGATACCTTTTGGACGCGTAATTTCAATTGATGATAGAAAATTGGTTTATTCTGCTTATCGTTCCAAAGGTAGGGGTAATCCAAGCCATAGCTGGATGATCCTTTCCGATGATGATGGATTGTCTTGGAAAAATGTGAGTAAACTTGGATCGAACGACTCAAATGAAGTAATGCTATGTCATCTTTCCGAGAAGCGAATCATTGCCCTGGTTCGAACCCATCTTGATCATCATGTAAAGTTGTGCGAATTCAATTTAAGTACTAGCAGATGGAAAGAAAAAGGACCCTTAACTTTACCGATGCAACATCCTGCAGACCTTTGTAAACTTTCCGATAATTGTCTATTAATGACTTATGGTATTCGCAATAAGGGACTTATGGGAATTGGTGCACGTCTGAGTATTGATGCGGGGAAAACTTGGAGATCACCATGGGTTATTCATCAGTTTGGTTGCGAGGCAAAAGATATTGGATATCCCTCAACTGTAGCTTTAGATAAAAAAGGAACACTACTTACTGCTTTTTATACAGATTATGAACCAACCCTTAGGAAAAATCCGAATTTATACAGAGTTCTCACAATGAAGTGGTCGCTTAGGGACTGGGTAGATCCAAACAGCTTAAGTTTGATGTCGGATGACAAAAAGCTATTTTTTTAAAATCTTAAGATTCTTTTCTGTAAAGTTCAATGTAATCGGGACGTATAGAGACATCACTATCATCATCATAATACTTTTGTAAATTTTTGAGTCGATTAGTAAGGGTCTTCTGAACATTTAGGGTTTCTTTTTTCCCGTAAAGATTTGTGAGTTCATCAGGATCTTTTTTCAGGTCATACATTTCCCATTCATTGCCAAATTGGTAGAAATGCATGAGCTTATATTTTTTTGTTCGAATTCCATAATGCCTCGGAATCATATGGACACTGGGATACTCGTAATAATGGTAGTATATTTCCTTTCTCCAGTTTTTTGGAGTTTTACCTTTTAAAAGAGGGACTAAAGATAAGCCTTGCATATCTTTTGGTTGTGGAGCACTGGCAATTTCAAGAAAGGTCTGTGCATAATCCAAATTTTGAACGAGATCGGTATTTCTACTTCCGGCTTTTACTATCCCTGGCCACTTAACAATAAATGGCATTTTGAGGGATTCCTCATACATCCATCTTTTATCATACCAGCCATGATCTCCGATGTAGAATCCCTGATCGGACGAATAAATCACAATGGTATTTTTATCCAAACCAAGTTTTAGCAGTTCCTTTTGAAGGCGGTCCACACTTTCATCAACTCCTTTTACGCACCGGAGATAATTCTTCGCATATCTCTGGAATTTCCATCGAACAAGATCTTTGCCTGTAAGTTTTGCATCGTGAAAAGCTTTATCCTTAGGAGCATAGTGATTTCTCCATGATTTGAGTTGTTCAGCTGACATTCTTTTCATGTTATTCCAAGCTGAGCGGTCTTGTCTCTTTTGGGAAGGGGGTTGATTAAAGTCCGGAGTCAAATCTACAAACAAATCATAATTCAAATCCATATGACGGTCGATTTCTAGTTCCTGAAAGCGGGCCCCTGGAGCGTTATCTTTCCATTCGTCAAAAAGAGTGGGAGGCTCTGGTATGTCGATGTCATCATATAGTGAAAGGTGCCTGAGGGCTGGCATCCAATTACGATGGGGTGCCTTATGTTGAACCATAAGCATAAATGGTTTATCCTTGGATCTTTTGTCGTTAAGCCATTCAACAGCAAGGTCTGTTACGATATCCGTGCAGTAACCTTCAATTCTTCTTCTACCATCGGGAAAAATCATGTCTGGATTGTAGTATAAGCCCTGACCGGGAAGAACGGCCCAGTCGTCATAACCAAGGGGGTTTCCTTTCAAATGACTTTTGCCATAAATAGCTGTTTGATAGCCTGCTTGCTGTAGAAGTTTTGGGAAAGTCTGTTGATTCCAGTCAAAAGTGTTCCCATTGTTCATAAAGCCATTTTTATGACTATGCTTGCCAGTTTGAATAACTGCACGACTAGGACCACAGATTGAATTCGTACAAAAACTATTTACGAAAATCATCCCATCTTTGGCCAGTTTATCAATAACCGGAGTCGGATTAACCGATTTCAACCATCCATTGTATGCACCAATTGCGTGAGGTGCATGATCATCGGTAAAGACAAATAGAATATTTGGCTTCTTATTTTCGGTTCCAAACAGGGAGGTGGATAATAGAAGGAAAAACGTTTTTTGAAGGCATAATTTCATGTTATTTAAAAGTTGGATTGGATGAATCTAAAGACGAAAGGCACCGTCCTCCCAAACGGTGCCTCTCAGGATATGCATTCCTATATGTCAAATTTACTATTACTTTTCTGATCACTTTCAATGTTTTTTTTAGGTTTTTATTTGAAATTTTAAATTTTGGACACTTTTCTTGTCATTCCAATATTTCAATCAATTCTTTTTTTCGAGCGTTTGGACCTCTGTAGATTTTTCTCCATTCAACTGGCATCGGATTGGAAAAAGACTGAAAACCTAGGAATTTTCTTTTTTCCATTAATTGGATTTTAAGTTTTTCTCGAATCGACGAATCTAGAGTATCATCATAAAGATTAGTTTGCTCTAGCGGGTCATTTTCTAGGTCAAAAAGCTCCCACTCGTCAAACTGATGGTAGTGAATCAGTTTATATTTTTTACCTCTTATTCCATAGTGTTTAGCAACCATTCTTTCGTCGGGAAAATGGTGATGTTCAAAATGTAGAAATCTCTCTTTTGAATTATGAGTTAGATCGGAATTAAAGTTTAAGCCATGAACATTTTCTTTTTTCGAGTTGGTAAGCGTTGGAAATAAATCAATCAGCTGAACATATGATTCATTAATACTTCTATCCTGAAAGTTTTTACCACTTAAAATTAGAGGTATCCTCATAACGGGTTCATACATCCAACCGTCTCCAAACCAACCATTCTCTCCGATAAAACTACCTTTGCACGCTGTGTAAACAAAGTTCCAAGTTCCATCGGTTTGGTTTGATTCAGCAAAGTCGTATAATCGACCAACATTTTCATCGACTGCGTGGATACACCTAAGATAATTCTTTGCAAATCGTTGATACTTCCACGAAATGTTATCTTCCATTTCAAGTTTTGCTCTTGCTAAAGCCTGATTCTGGGGTCGTATAGAAAGTTGCCATGCTGATAATTGTTCTCCATTCATTCGACTGAATAATTTGTGGCCACTTTCCTCTTTAGATTTCATATTCCCCCCAAAACTATCTTCGAGGAAAAGATCTTTTGTTTCACTCAAATCAAATTGAATTTCAACTGCTTGGTATCTAGATGGAGGAGCTCTGCTCGTCTTTTCCGACCTTAAGGTTTCGGGTTCGGGCAAGACAATGTCATTGAGGAATGACAAATGCCTAATTGGAGGTACCCATGGTCTTCGTGCACCGGGAAATTGTACTACAATAAAATTTGGATGAGCATGGGTTAAATGGTTTTTCATCCAATCCAATGTAATATCAGCAATAATGTCAGAAATGTGTCCTTCTATCTTACGACTTCCATCAGGAGAAATGAATTCGGGATTATAGGACAAACTTTCCGTAGTCTGAATCTCCCAATATTCAAAATCTTTAGGCGGTGTTTTTTGAGACCATACACCAAAAAATGCAGTTCTGTAGCCCCTTTTCTTGAAAATGCTTTGTAGGCTAGGGATATCTTTTACCAATTCACCTGTGAGAGTATTGGGTTGAAAATGTATTCCATGTAAAAGGGAATCTATTCCTAGTTCTAGACTACTTGTTGTACAGAATGCATTCGTAAAAAAAGTCCCTTCCTGAGAGATTCGCATAAGATTTGGAGTAATTTCCAAATCGTTGAAAGTACCATTGTAAGAAGGGATAGTGGAAACTGAATGCTCTTGAGAGAGACAGAGAAGAATACTCTCCCTGCTTCTCAAATTACCGGTAAAAATGCAGAGCAAGGTCAAAATGTTACAACCAAAATTGAAGTATTTTTCCAAGGTGGTCTATCTTTACCAGAACATCGAGCAGGTCGAGATAAAATCTCAAATAAAGAAATTGTTTATAATTATCTATTTCAAATGTTAGATGGAAATTATGATGAATCGAATGTTTATCAAATAATCTGGAAGGCAATTTAATTGATAATGTAAATATTTTATCTTATATCTGAAATTTTATGTGTGGGATCATTGGTTACTTAGGTAAAGGACAGGCTCAAGATTCTCTGATCGATGGTCTTAAGAGGCTCGAATATAGAGGATATGATTCGGCCGGTGTTGCCTTTCATGAAGGTGATAATTTCTCTTTGTCTAGGGAAACAGGGAGGGTAAAAAACCTTGCCCAAGCGGTTCAACAAAGTGCATCCTCCTCCTCCCTGGGAATTGCCCATACTCGTTGGGCCACTCATGGAGCAGTTACTGTTTCAAATACCCACCCCCATGTCAGTTACGACGGAAAGTTTGTAATGGTGCATAACGGTGTTATCGAAAACTTTGGAACTCTCAAAAGATTTCTTGCGAGCAAGGGAATAGAATTTGCATCTGAGACGGATTCTGAAGTTCTCTGCAACTTGATTGCCTATCATTATTCTGAATTACCAGAGAGTGAAGAGCGTTTTGTCGATTCCATCCGAAGTGCACTTCCTCAATGCAGGGGGGCATATGGAATTTCTGTCCTCTGTTTGGATTATCCGGACACAATGATCGGGGCTCGTAGAGGTTCCCCCTTGGTTGTTGGTCTTGGTGATGATGCAAACTTTATTGCCAGTGACGCTTCTGCTTTTGTTGGCCGTGCCAAAGAAGCTGTTTTTTTAAACGATGGTGAATTAGCAATTCTCAATGGAAGTGATTTTCGCATTACCACTTTGGAGGGGCAGGAAGCAAAGGCTGTTACCCATCCAGTTGATCAAGTTTCAGAGGAGGTTGAACTCGGAGATTTTGATTCTTACATGGAAAAAGAGATCTTCGAACAACCGACTGCTTTAAAGAACACTCTAAGGGGGCGATTCGGAGATGATGGGACTACGGCAAAATTAGGAGGACTTGAAGGCCATGAGGATGTTTTACGTGATCTGGACCGAATTATTTTTGTGGCCTGTGGCACAGCTCGTCACGCTTGCATGGTGGGCGAATATCTTATCGAACGACTTTCAAGAGTACCTGTGGAAGTCGAGCATGCATCTGAATTTAGGTATAGAAATTCACCGAAAGCTGGAAAATCGCTTGTTATTGCAGTTAGTCAGTCTGGTGAAACATTGGACACGCTTGAAGCAGTACGTGAAGCAAAAACAAAAGGGTTACTTACTCTGGGAATCACTAATGTCGTAGGCTCCTCTTTAGCGAGAGAAACAGACGGAGGAGTTTATCAACGCGTTGGTCCGGAGATTGGAGTCGCATCAACTAAGGCCTTTTCTTCGCAGGCATGTTTATGTGCAATGCTAGGTTTAGCTCTCGGGCGAATGCGTGATCTTTCACCCATGGATGGTCAGTCCATTGTTGAGGCATTAAATCAACTTCCAGATTTGGTTGCTCAGGTATTGCAGCAAGGGGAGCAGATTCGAGAACTTGCCATAAAGTATTCAAAAGCGGAACACTTGCTTTTCCTTGGTCGGCAGAGTTTGTACCCTGTTGCCCTTGAGGGAGCTTTGAAGCTAAAGGAAATTTCCTACGCTCATGCGGAGGGATATCCTGCAGCTGAATTAAAGCACGGGCCGATTGCACTAATAAATCCTCAATGCCCGTCTGTTTTCATAGTTGAGGGAAGTGAGTTGTCGGCGAAGACTATTGCAAATATGCAGGAGGTAAAAGCCCGCAAGGGGCCTGTACTGGCGATTGCTCCCCATAGTGTGGAAATCCCAGAAGAGTCAGCTGATGATGTTTTTCGTCTACCAGATGCCCATGAGGTGGTCCGTCCAATTCTTGCGAATCTACCCTTGCAATTGTTTGCTTATCATTTCGCCCGATTGCGCGGGTTGGATGTCGATAAACCTCGAAATTTAGCAAAGTCGGTAACTGTCGAGTAAATTTAATTTCTCAAAATCACTTCCGGCATTTGTAGTTTTAGGCTCTATGAAAAGTATCTGAAAGAGTTTTTTTTGATCTTTCCGTTAAAAGTAAGCTAGCTATCGTGTAAAACTTGTATGCTCTGTTGTCCGTGTCTTAAATTAGCTGTGTTATAAAATTTTAGTAACAATGTTTTACTTTGTGTCATTACATAACATGAAAATTCTTATGATACTCTTATCATCAGCATTTTTCGTTGGTCAGGTAATTGCTAAAGGAAAGTTAGAATTCAATCGGGATATCCGCCCTATACTCTCAGATGCCTGTTTTCATTGCCATGGACCAGATGAAAAAGAGCGAAAGGGTGGTCTTCGTTTGGATCTTGAGAGTCATGCATACAAAGCTGGTAAATCAGGATTTGAGGCAATCATTCGTGGTAATTCGAAAGATAGTGAAATCATCACAAGGATTCATCTTCCTGAAGATGATTCTGAGCATATGCCTCCTCCTGAAAGTGGAAAGTCATTGACTGAAGAACAAAAGAAAATTCTAGCAAAGTGGATTGATCAGGGAGCCGAATACCAAGGACACTGGGCATTTATTTCACCAGAGCGGGCTGAAGTACCCAAAATAAAAGGTGCTGACCATCCAATTGATTCCTTTCTTCAGAATCGATTAGCTGAAGAAGGCTTGGGGATGCAGGGGGAAGCATCAAAAGAAGTTCTGATTAGAAGAGCCAGTCTTGATCTCACTGGGTTGCCCCCAACGCTTCAGGAAATCGATGACTTTCTAGCGGATAAGACGGATCTTGCATATGAAAAAGTACTCAATCGGTTGCTCGCTTCACCTCATTATGGCGAACGCATGTCTTTGGAATGGTTGGATTTAGCCCGCTATGCCGACAGCAACGGCTTTCAAAGTGATGGGAGTCGGGATATGTGGTTGTGGAGAGATTGGTTAATCAATGCATTTAATCGAAATCTTCCCTTCGATCAGTTTACTATCGAGCAATTGGCTGGGGATATGTTGGAAAACCCTACGGACGAACAGATTATTGCAACTGGTTTTAATCGTAATCACCGACTGAATGGAGAGGGTGGAAGAATAGTTGAGGAATGGTTTGTCGAAACAGTAATCGATCGTGTGGAAACCACTGGCACTACATGGTTGGCTCTGACTTTGACTTGTGCCCGTTGTCACGACCACAAATACGACCCAATCTCACAGAAAGAGTTTTTTGAATTTTTTGCATACTTCAATTCCAATGAAGAATCAGGCGTCTTGGCTGCAAATGGAAAAAATGGATTTAATACTCCTCCATTCATGAAAGTTCCGAACGAAGATCAAAAAGCTAAGATTACTGAGCTTGATCAA